>NZ_JBVHWT010000015.1:0-197656 GCF_055564055.1 Streptomyces sp. NPDC029159 | reverse complement strand
GCGGTGCCGACCACCTCGTGCCAGTCGGGCGGCAGGCCCTCGCGGTCGTCCGTGCCGTTCGTCGGGCCGGGTGCGCACAGCGCGACCAGGCCCAGACACCCGACCGCCGGCCAGGTAGCACCGCCGTCGACACCGCGCGAGGCCGGTATGCGTACGGGTCCGCCGCGAGCAACGGGCCAGCCGTACACACAACGGCGCGGTGCCTCTGCGGGCGAGCAGCAGCGCCGAGCGGGACAAGCAGCAGCGACGGCATGGCGGGGGGCAGCAGTGCTTCCACACACCCGGCCGCGATGGCGCTGGACCGCGGTCCAGCGGTTGGCCGGGGCACGACGTGCGCTGCGAAGACCGGAGCGCACCGGATCGGCGAGCGGGAGCGGGCACCCCGGACGCCGAAGCCGGGGCGGCACGGGCAACCGGCAGCCGATATCCGGCGGAAATACGGACGTATCCACTTCAGCTGCCCTGACTTCCCGCAGGTGCTGAGTGCACCACATCGCTGACGCCCTTCAACACGAACAGGTACCCGCCCCCGGCCGTCCGGCCGGGGGCTTCGCGTATCCCGGAGGAGTTCACATGCCCACATATGAGGTCCTGCCCCGGTTCACCGCCGACCTCGGACGCCTCACTCCTGAACAGCGCCGCCGCTTCCACCGGGCCGTCACCGACTTCGTCCACGATCTGCGCACCGGCAGACGCCTCCGACCCGGCCTCCGCGAAACGCGCGGGTTCGCGGATTCCGGGACCGGTGTGACGACGAACCCGGCCGCCTGCCCACCGTTAGGCGGCTCGGGGAGCGGGTTCCACTAGCCGTTGAGCGCTGGGGGCAGCCAGATCAAGATGCAAGTGCCGGAATAACCTCTCGGAACAGCTCGTAGAATCCGAATAGACCAGAACCCGAGTGGGCAGCACTGCCGCACGCAGGAAGAGGAGGGGGCACGTTGCCCAAGTTCTGGATCGGGCTGCGGGAGTACCCGTCGAAGAAAGCCGCTCAGGAAGCCGTCCGCGACGTGCTGTACGGATACAGCGTGGGCAGCATCGTGGACCAAGAGGCGGATCACCGGCTCCTGCTGGACCTGCTCGACCTGCACGCAGAGGCTGACGTCAAGATCGGTGTGGGCGTGGAAGCCTTCGTAATCGCGCCACCGCTGCAAGGGCCGTACCCGGGATTCGAAGTGATCCGCACCGACGGCACCCGGATCGACTTCTCCTACCTGGCCTGCCTGAAGCCGCGGAGCTATCGCCAGCAGGTCTGTGCGGCTATGCGCGTTGAAGTCAAGGACGACGTGAGCGCCTACTTCACTTCCCGGGTGGCGGCGAACACTCTGGTGTCTGACGAATCCGGGAGGGAGCTGGACATCACCGACACCCACGTCAGCTATTTCCAAGGCCCGTCGTTCGCGGAACTCGCAGCGGCATTCACTGAGGACGCCGGCGGATGGGACGCGATCGAGCTGACCACGTCAAGCGACCCAGGTCGGGGGCGGTTCACCGACCGCTCGCTCGCTGAGCGGTGGCGCAAGTACCACCAGGAGCACGCGGTGCTCGGGCTGTTGTCCTCACAGGAGAACCTGCGCCGCCCACGCAGGTGACTAGCTCCGCTGCCGCAGGTAATCCGGGCGCCTCCATCGCGGCCCGCAGTGCGACCCGGACCAGGTCGATGCCGGACACCTCGTCGATGCTAATGCCTGCCCTACAGCGCCGACGGCAGTTGCCGCACGGGAGGCCGCCCGTGCCCTGGCTGCTGCCTCCCAGGTTCCGTTCTGCGGTAACGACCAGTGGCATGCGGCCGCAGAACTCATGGTGGCTGCCATGCGGCACGGCTGCATGGTCGCTGAACCCCCGCCTCTGCTCGACCGCCCCGGGTTTCGGTACTTCTTCACGTCCGACATGGAGGGCTCTCTGCCAGATCAGGCACGGTGAGCGACGGAAGGAACAGCACGACCGAGACGACCGCCGCGACCGGGACCCCGTCCCCAGGCTGGCGTCCGCGACCTCAGCACTGGCCCGGCACCCGAGCGGGCCCCGCGGCCACCCTGATGCGGCCACCTCCAGGTGCAGCTGCTACCCCGCGGCTGCCCGCCGACGAGCGCGCTCTACGCCTTGCCAACTCCTCGGCCGGGGCGCCAGCCGCCTGGGCGGCTGCGTCGCCTCCTTCCTGAACGCGCGAGACCGCGCCACGCACAACACAGCAAGGCGACGGCCAGCGAGCGAGCCGAACGGCTGGAGCCCGGCGAGCCGGAGTCTGGCGTCGCCCCTGTGCGGCGGTAAGAACTCGGCGACGTACAGGTCTCCGGGGGTGGCAGACGCGGTCGGTGTAGAGCTTGGGGGTCAGCTGGCCGCCCATCATTGCGACCTTGGCCCCAGCAGAGCGGACGCCACCCTGACCATTGCCGGCGCCAGCCTGAATGACACACAGGAGCAGCTCGCCGGTGGCCTCCCTGCGCAGCATGTGGAGGGACCAGCCCCGTGGGTACGGGGAGCAGACTTCCTGACCTGCAGCTTTACAGCGAGAGTATGCGAGCCTCAAGCACTTTCACTGAATCCGGCATTTCAATTATTGTGCCTTTTCTGGGCTTTCGCGGCGTCGTGGTGATGGGGGGGCGCACTTTACGAGGGATTCGGCTGGCGCGGTGTAGTCGGCTGAAAAGGATAGGTTGGTCGATTGATTGCCTGTATCTATCTGGCATGGCTGATGAGGGTGGGGGCGGAGCGGGTCTCGGGGGGTGGCTCGAGGGTCCTGTTCGGCGGGTGTGGGCGAAGCATGACCGGGGTGGCGACGGGTGGCTGCCGTTGTGGCGGCACATGGAGGACAGTGCCGCTGTGGCGGGGCTGTTGTGGGACGAGTGGCTGCCGGCGCAGGTTCAGAATGTGATCGCGGGTCCATTGCCTGGCGGGCGGGAGGACGGGCGGCGGCTGGTGGTGTGGCTGGCCGGTGTGCATGACATCGGTAAGGCGACGCCGGCGTTCGCGTGTCAGGTTGATCAGCTGGCTGGCCGAATGCGGGACGCGGGTCTGGAGATGCGTACGCAGAAGCAGTTCGGTCCGGACCGGAAACTTGCGCCCCATGGACTCGCCGGGCAGTTGCTGTTGGAGGAGTGGCTGGAGGAGCGGCACGGCTGGGCCGGGAGGCAGTCAGGCCAGTTCGCGGTCGTTGTGGGTGGCCATCATGGTGTGCCGCCGGAGCACGGGCAGGTTAAGGCGCTGTATGACCGGCCGCATCTGTTGCGTACTCCGGGGCCCAGCCAGGCAGTGTGGCGACGGGTCCAGGACGAGCTCCTGGACGGCTGTGCCCGGGTGTTCGGTGTCCGGGAGCGGCTGGGCGAGTGGCGGTCGGTACGGTTGCCGCAGCCGGTGCAGGTTCTGCTGAGCGCGGTCGTGATCGTCGCTGACTGGATCGCAAGTAACCCGGATCTATTTCCGTACTTTCCGCAGGAGATGCCGCGTTCCGGTGAGGAGCGGGTAGCGGCCGCCTGGCGTGGTCTGAATCTGCCGCCGCGTTGGGAGCCTCGGCTGCCAGCGGCGGACGCGGAGGAATTGTTCACCAGTCGGTTCGATCTTCCTGCCGAGGCGGTGGTGCGGCCGGTGCAGGAGTCTGCGGTGAGGATGGCACACGCCATGCTGGCGCCGGGGCTGATGGTGATCGAGGCGCCGATGGGGGAAGGCAAGACTGAGGCCGCATTGGCAGTGGCGGAAATCTTCGCTGCGCGTACGGGGGCGGGCGGGGTGTTCTTCGCGTTGCCGACGATGGCGACGGGGAACGCCATGTTCCCGCGGTTACTGGACTGGCTGGAGCGGCTGCCGGCTGAGGGTGGCGGCTGCCTGTCGGTACTGCTAGCGCACTCGAAGGCTGCGCTGAACGATGACTTCGCCGAGCTGGTGCGGGACAGTCGGCAGCCGATCGTGGCAGTGGATGTCGACGAGGATGTGCCGCAGTGGCGCCCTGCGGATCCAGAGCGAGTGGCTCCGGCTGTGCTGGTGGCACATGCGTGGTTGCGGGGGCGGAAGAAGGCAATGCTGTCATCGTTCGTCGCAGGCACGGTGGACCAGCTGCTATTTGCCGGGTTGAAAAGCCGCCATCTGGCATTACGTCATCTGGCGATGGCGGGCAAGGTCGTCGTGATCGATGAGGCTCACGCCTACGACACGTACATGAGTATCTATCTGGACCGGGTGCTGGAGTGGCTGGGTGCCTACGGCGTCCCGGTGGTGGTGTTGTCGGCGACCTTGCCGGCACGACGACGCCGCGAACTGGTGACGGCTTATGCAGGTGGCGGCCCGGGGGCTGAGAACTTCAGTGAGGTGGAGGAGGCAGCGGGCTACCCGCTGGTGACGTGTGCGGCGCCTGGCCAGGTGCCGGTTGTCGAGTGTCCGGCGGTGTCGGGGCGGGGCGGCCAGGTGCTCCTGGAGCCTTGCGACGACGGGCTGGACAGTCTGGTGAACCGGCTCGGTGCGGAACTTGCTGACGGTGGTTGTGTACTGGTTGTGCGGAACACGGTTCAGCGGGTCCTGGACACTGCGAAAGTACTTCGTGAGCGCTTCGGCGAGGAGTGTGTGACGGTCGCACATTCCCGGTTTGTCGACGTGGACCGTGCGATGAAGGACGCCGGGCTGCTGGCACGGTTCGGGCCGCCGGAGAAGTCGGCTGTCTCACGGCCGTCCGGTCCACACATCGTGGTGGCCAGTCAGGTCGCCGAGCAATCCTTGGATGTCGACTTCGATCTCCTGGTCAGCGACCTGTGCCCTGTCGACCTGCTGCTGCAGCGCATGGGCCGCCTGCACCGCCACCAGCGTGGCGTGGACCAGGCGGATCGGCCAACGGGGATGCGGGAGGCACGGTGTTTGGTGACGGGGGTGGACTGGTCCGGGGCAGTGCCTGCTCCTGTGCGTGGATCGGAAGCGGTCTACGGGCGGTACAGCCTGCTTCGGTCGCTCGCCGTGCTGGGCCCACACCTGAGGAAGGGCGGGCGGGGTGTGTCTGCCGAAGGACATCAGTGTGCTGGTGCAGGCGGCATATGGGCCGTCGGCGCAGGTGCCCGACGGGTGGGAAGAAGAGTGGGAGCAGGCCCGGGCCCAGTTTGAAAGGCGCCGAGCGGATCAGACGGAGCGGGCCGGGAGGTTCCGGCTCGATGCGGCGGGGCGGGCGGGGCGGCCTCTGATCGGCTGGGTGTCGGGCGGTGCGGGGGATGCGGACGATACGCGGGCTGGTCGGGCTCAGGTCCGCGACAGCAAGGAGACGCTGGAAGTCCTCATCGTGCAGAGGCTGGAGGATGGGCGGTTCGTTACTTTGCCGTGGCTGGCGGACGACGGCCGCGGGCGGGTACGTGCCGGACTGGACCTGCCCGTGGACCGGTGCCCTTCTCCTGCGGCAGCTCGAGCTGCGGCGAGCAGCGGTCTTCGGCTCCCGGTGCAGTTCTCCGCCGCCGAGGTGATGGACCGGGCGATTGGCGAGCTCGAGAAGTTCTACGTTCCGGTGTGGCAGTCAGAGGAAAGTCACTGGCTGGAAGGACAGCTGATCCTCGTGCTCGACGCCGATTGTCAGACCCAACTGGCAGGCTTCGCCCTCCACTACAGCGAAAGCGATGGACTTGAGGTGACCCGTGCCTGAAACAGCGCCAGGGCAGTCAGTTGGCCGCAACGGCCCCTTATCGTTCGATCTGACCTGCCGCCCATGGATCGGGGTCCTGCGCTGCGACGGTGTGCAGGAGGAGATGTCGCTGCGCGCCGTGTTCGCCCAGGCTGGGCAAGTGCGGCGACTGGTGGGCGAGCTGCCCACGCAGGAGTTCGCTTTGCTGCGGTTGCTTCTCGCCATCGCCCACGATGCGTTGGACGGCCCGCAGGATATTGATGACTGGGCAGACTTGTGGGCTGATGAGGACTGTTTCGCCCCTGTCGATGCCTACCTGCTCACGCACCGGGAGCGGCTGGACCTGCTGGACGCCCAGGCTCCCTTCTTTCAGGTCCCAGACCTGCGCACGGGCAAGGGCGAGGTGGCTTCCCTCAATCGGATCGTTGCGGACGTTCCCAACGGGGAACCGTTCTTCACCTCACGGATGCCTGGGGTGGAGCGTCTCCCGTTTGCCGAAGCGGCGCGGTGGGTCGTGCACGCCCACGCCTTCGACACCTCCGGCATCAAGAGCGGCGCTGAGGGCGACGCTCGTGTCAAGGGCGGGAAGGTCTACCCGCTGGGGGTGGGCTGGACCGGGTCTCTGGGCGGTGTGTTCGTTGAGGGCGCCACACTGCGCGAAACGCTGCTGCTGAACTTGGTGGCCGCGGACATGAGCGGGCTCCGCTTCGACCCCGGTGACCGCCCGGCCTGGCGGCGAGACCCCGACGGCCCTGGTGTCCTGGCCGGCCGTAAGCCCAGTGGGGTGTGCGACCTGTACACCTGGCAGACACGGCGGCTGCGACTGCACTTCGACGAAAACGGCGTGCATGGCGTCGTCCTCGGCTATGGAGACCCGCTGGGCGCCCACAACATGCACACCCGCGAGCCTATGACGGGCTGGCGCCGGAGTGCGGCACAGGAGAAGAAGCGCGGCGAAGAGGTGGTGTACCTGCCCCGTGAGCATGATCCGGCGCGTTCTGCCTGGCAAGGACTCGCCTCACTCATCGCCGGACACACCGAAGCCTCGCAGGGCGCGAATGCCGCACCGTACCTGCGGCCCAGAATTCTGGAGTGGGTGTCCCGTCTGGTCACCGACAGGGTGCTGGAGCGCCAGTTCCTCATCAAGACCCGAATCGTCGGCGCGGCATACGGGACTCAGCAGTCCGTGATCGACGAGATTGTCGACGACCGGATCTCCATGGGGGTGGTGCTGCTTCACAAACGGGATCGCGCGTACGGGACGCAGGCCATCGACGCTGTTGCCGACGCGGAAGGTGCCGTCACCGCCCTCGGCGACCTGGCCGCTGATCTGGCTCGTGCCGCGGGCGCTGAACCTGACGGTCCTCGTGGCACGGCCCGTGATCTGGGGTTCGGAGCCCTGGACGGTCTCTACCGTGTGTGGCTCGCAGGTCTCGCCGACGCCCCAGACCCCTACCTGGCGCGGGAGGCGTGGCAGCGCGACGTCCACCGCGTCATCGGGCAACTGAGCCGTCAGCTCCTTGCCATGGCAGGGGAGGCCTCGTGGGCCGGACGGACCGTGCCCGGGAAACAGGGCGCCCAGTGGCTCAACTCCGGCCTCGCCGAAACCTGGTTCCGTACCCGCCTCGGCAAGGCTCTCGGCACATCCCAGGCCGGTACTCCGGTCTCCGGGAACGCCGCGTCTGCCTCCGCCGACCCCACCTCAAAGGTCTCCGCATGACCACCGCCATTCCACTGACCGCCCGGCAACGTGTGCGGGAAACCACTGATGCCCTCATCTGCCCGCTGCAGCGCGACCTGCTCAGAGACCAGCCGCACGCCGTCGCCGCCCTGGCCCGGCTGCGCCGCGCTGCAGGCAAGGACACCTCCAGCGTTCCCGACCTGTGGGGACTGATCGACATTGGCCCCCTCCACGGCCGGCCGCAGGACGGCGGCCGGCCTCTTACAGAAGGCGAACTCACCCAGGCCGAGGACGCTGTGCACACCGCCATGACCCTGTGGGCCCTGCACCAGCAGTCCCGCGGCGACGGCATGCACCAGAGCAGCCGCCACCGAACCCACCACGGACTCGGAGCAGCAGTCCGCCAGCTGATGCCGCCCGGTGAGATCGCCGAACCCATCCGCAAACGCCTCGTTCGGGCCGGCACGGCACCCGATCTGCCTCAACTGGCGCAGCGCCTGCGCGAGATCGTGCTGCTGCTACGCCAGCAGGGCATCCCGCTCGACTACGGACTCCTCGCAGAACAGCTCTACCAGTGGCAGGCCGCCGGCGGCCGGGACATGGTCCGCCGCGCCTGGGGCCGCTCCTTCCACTCCCACCGCGGCTCACAGAAAACCACCAAGGACGACGCTGCGCCCGCCGCTGCCCCGGACCACAACCACACCGCTGACAAGGACGCCTCGTGACCCGCATCTTCATCGACGTGCACGCCCTGCAGACCGTGCCGCCCAGCAACCTGAACCGGGACGACACCGGCGCACCGAAGTCCGCCATCTACGGCGGAGTGCCCCGCGCCCGGGTGTCCAGCCAGGCGTGGAAGCGGGCCACGCGCACCTACTTCAGCAGCGAGCGCTTGCTGGAGCCAGGGGAGCTCGGCGTGCGGACGAAGAAGGTCGCCGAGGTCCTCGCCGACCGCATCACCGCTCTGGAGCCTGCGATCACCCGAGCCGACGCCCTGCACACCGCGGCCGTCGTGATCGAGAACGCCACCGGCTCGAAGATCGAGGTACCCAAGCGGAACACGGACGCTGCCAAGGTCAGCGACGAGCAATCTCCCCCGCAGTCGAAGTACCTCATGTTCCTCAGCGCCCGCCAGCTCGACAGCCTGGCCGCAATCGCCGTCGAGGGCGCAGAGGACATCAAGGGCTACTTCAAGAACAAGGGGGCCAAGGCACGGGCGAAGGAAATCGCCGATATCCGGCACTCCGTCGATATCGCCCTGTTCGGACGGATGGTCGCCGACTCCGCCGACATCAACGTCGACGCGTCTGTCCAGGTCGCCCACGCCATCAGCGTCCACCGCGTCGAGAACGAATCCGATTACTACACCGCTGTCGACGACCGCAACACCGACGCGGAACCCGGCGCCGGAATGATCGGAACGGTCGACTTCAACTCCGCCACCCTCTACCGCTACGCAGCACTCGGTGTCCATCAGCTCGCCGACAACCTCGGGCAGGGACTGCGTGAGGACGAGCCGGTCACCACTCCGGTGCGCCGGGCCGTGGAAGCATTCGTCCACGGGTTTGTCGCTTCCCTGCCCACCGGCAAGATCAACACGTTCGGGAACCACACCCTCCCCGATGCCGTCATCGTCAAGCTCCGCACCACCCGCCCCGTCAGCTTCGTCGGCGCCTTCGAGGAGCCCGTACAGGCCAACCATCGCAGCGGCCACCTCAAGGAGGCATCCGCCCGCCTGGCCGAGTACATCCCTGACATCGAACGCGCCTACGGAGACGAAGAATCCACCCTCACCTGGGTCCTGCGCGTCGGCCCCAACACCGAAAAACTCTCCGGAATCGGTGAGGAGGCCACCAACCTGACCTCCCTCGTCTCCCTCGTCGGCCAGGCCGTCGCCGAACACCTGGACAAGCCCGCATGAGCGTCCTCACCCTGCTGCTGGCCGGCCCCCTGCAGTCCTGGGGGGCCTCCGCCCGCTTCACCCGCCGCACCACCGAAGCAGCACCCACCAAGAGCGGCGTCCTCGGCATCCTCGCCGCAGCCCAGGGCATCCAACGCAGCGACAACGACCGCCTCGCCGAACTGGCCGCCCTACGCTTCGGCGTCCGCATCGACCAGCCCGGCACCCGCGTCCGCGACTTCCAAACCGCCCACCACCGCATCACCGAAAAACCGATGCCGCTCTCCGAACGGTTCTACCTCGCAGACGCTGTCTTCACCGCCGCCCTCGAAGGCGACCACACCCTTCTCACCACCCTCCACAGCGCCCTGCGCACCCCCGTCTACCCCACCTACCTGGGCCGCCGCTCCTGCCCACCCGCCCAACCCGTCGAACTCGCCGTCCACGACACCACCTTCACCCAGGCCCTGAGCGACGAACCCTGGCACGCCGCCCGCTGGTACCAAAATCTCCACCGCGCCAGCGCCACCGTTCCCCTGGTAATACTCCGCGATGCCCTCACCAACGACCCCGACGGCGACACCCTGCGCGACCACCCTCTCAGCTACGCCGCAGAACACCGCCGCCATGCCTTGCGCACCGTCGTCAGTGAAACCGTCAACGTCCCCAACCCGCGCGCCACCGCCCACCAGCCAGCCCGACGCCAGGCCGTACCGCACCATGACCCGGTCGGCCTGCTGAAGGACACCCTCTGATGCACTTGACCCGATTCCGGCTGAATACCGCACGCACAGGCGCCCGCCGCCTTCTGGCCTCCCCCCAGTCCCTGCACGCAGCGGTCATGGCCTCCTTCCCCCAACTTCTGCCCACCGCCGAGGCCACCACAGGCCCCCGTGTGCTGTGGCGCCTCGACCACAACGCCCGCGCCGAGGTACTCCTCTACATCGTCAGCCCCGATCGCCCCGACCTCACCCACCTTGTGGAGCAGGCCGGCTGGCCCGCCGCCCTCAACACCGAAGCCCCCGGCTGGGAGACACACCCCTACACGCCCTTCCTCAACCGTCTCGCCCAAGGCGACACCTTCGCCTTCCGCCTCACCGCCAACCCCGTCCACCACATTCGCCGCAAAGGCAGCGAACCCACCAAGGCCACCGCCCACATCACCCCCACCCACCAGATGGGCTGGCTCCTGAAACCCGAACGCCAAGAACGCGCCGGATTCCGCATCAACGAAAAGCCCCACAACCAGCGACTCCTGCCAGCGGGCACAACTCACCGTCAGCACCCCCACCACGGCGACCGCTACACCCTCACTGTCCGCGACGAACGCACCCTCTCCTTCGCAAAAAGCCGCGAGACCTGCTCCCCCCGCCACAACGTCAAGGTCGTCACCGTCACCTTCGACGGCCACCTCACCGTCACCGACCCCCAGGCACTGCGCCGCACCCTCACCGAAGGCATCGGCCGCGCCAAGGCCTACGGCTGCGGACTCATGACCCTCGCGCCCATCCCCACCGATTGAAGCCATGAGCACCGTAGGCAAACGCCCCGCACTCACACCCCGTCACCTCACCCGCACCGCCGAACGCCTCTCCTTCATCTACCTCGAACGGTGCATCGTCCACCGAGACGCCAACGCCATCACCGCCGAAGACGCCGATGGAACCACCCACATCCCCTCCGCCACCATCGGCACCCTCCTTCTCGGTCCCGGCACCCGCATCACCCACCAGGCAATGAGCGTCCTCGGCGAAACCGGAGCATGCGTCGCCTGGGTCGGTGAACAGGGCGTCCGCTACTACGCCAGCGGCCGCGCCCTCAGCCGCTCCGCGGCCCTCGTCGAAGCACAGGCCGCCCGATGGGCCAACGCCCGCAGCCGCATCGCCGTCGCACGCGCCATGTACCGGCTGCGGTTTCCCAACGAAGACCCAGCCCGCCTCACCCGCCACGAACTCCTTGGCAAAGAAGGCACCCGAGTCAGGGATTGCTACCGTGCACAAGCCGCGCGCACTGGTGTCCCGTGGAACGGGCGCAAATACACTCCGGGCGACTTCACCAGCGGGGACCCCGTCAACCAGGCCATCACCGCAGCCGCACAATGCATGTACGGCGTCGCACACGCCGTCGTGGTCTCACTCGGCTGCAGCCCCGGCCTCGGCTTCGTCCACTCAGGCCACGAACTCTCCTTCGTCCTGGACATCGCCGACCTCTACAAAACCAACATCGGCATCCCACTGGCCTTCGACGTAGCAGCAGAAGCCGAAGAAGACATCGGAACACGCACACGGCGCGCCCTCCGGGATCGGATCAACGAAACCAGACTCCTCGAAAGCTGTGTCAAGGACATCAAAGGGCTACTCCTACCCGACAGCCCGGAATGCGAAGGCGAAGCGGCCGGGGACATCGACCGCGTCACACTCCAGAGCGACAAAGGCCTGAACGTCGCGTCCGGGGTGAACTACGGAACGGACGAGCAAGAGGCAGCATTCTGGTGACCGTAATCGTCCTGACCAACTGCCCTCCTGGTCTCCGAGGCTTCCTCACCCGGTGGCTCCTGGAAATCTCCGCTGGCGTGTTCATCGGTAACCCCTCAGCCCGCATCCGAGACGTTCTATGGGAAGAGGTAAAGCAGTACGCCTCCCAAGGCCGAGCGCTACTCTCCTATACCACTAACAATGAGCAAGGTTTCAGTTTCCGTACCCACGACCACGACTGGCACCCCACCGACCACGAAGGCCTCACCCTGATTCGGCGCCCGAGTAGCAGCCCGAGCGCAACGAACACCTAGGCGAAGCCAGGGTGGAGCACGGCAGCTAAGCGCCGCCGCTTCGGAAAGAGGTAACAAGGAAAACTCCGCTTCGCCGGAATTAGTGAAAGCACTCGAAGAAACACTGTCCACGAAACCCACCAGAAGGCCACCGATACTGCTCACCTCGCTCCCCCGCCCGCGAGGTGGCCCCCTGACGGAGGGGAAGGCCCTTGACCGCGAGCTCCGCTCCCCGGGCCCGCGGGGACGGCCCATCCCGCAGATGATCCCGGGCGGATTCGAAGAAGACTGCTTCCCGCACCCGCAGGGGTGGTCCCGGCTTTCGCCCGCCCCCTCACACGCGGGGGTGGACCCACCCTGCGCCCCGATCCACGCGTTCGGACGGCCTGCTCCCCACGCCCGCGGGGATGGTTCCGACCGTCTCCTGTCCGGCACCGTGCTGGCCGCCCGCTCCTCGCGCCCGCGGGGATGGCCCCTGGCCGCCAGGACCTCTGGCGCTTTCGGCTGGCCGCAGCACACCCGCCGGGAGTCGGCCGTAGGATGCGCAAGGCCCTGCACTGCCTCAACCTCGGAAACAACTAGAAACAACACAATGACAGATATGTCCGTTTCGGTGAAAGTGCTCGAGAACCGCACACTCCCGCTGTAAAGCTGCAGGTCAAGCAGTCTGCTCCCCGCACGCGCGGGGATGGTCCCCGGCTCACACAGTGGACCACCGACCAGACCATCTGCTCCCCACACGCGCGGGGATGGTCCCGGCGATGCCGGCTGTCGGCGTCCGGTCCGCCACTGCTCCCCGCACGCGCGGGGATGGTCCCCTCCGTAGACCTCGCCGGCCGCATCGTGGATCCTGCTCCCCGCACGCGCGGGGATGGTCCCGCTTCTCGCAGCTGCTGCTCGGTGGCGGGCCTCTGCTCCCCGCACGCGCGGGGATGGTCCCCAGGTACGGGGCCCACGAGTTGGGGTAGTCGACTGCTCCCCGCACGCGCGGGGATGGTCCCGGCGACCACCCTGCCGGTATCGATGTCGACCACTGCTCCCCGCGCCCGCGGGGATGGTCCCATCGTGCCCTCGGTGCCGATCAGCTGCTCCCTGAGGGCCCGCCCGGCACCAGAGCGGGCTGTTTCAGTCCGAGCAGCCCCAACGGCATCCGCGCGTCCAGGGCGGGACGGCTCCTCCCGAGCGTGCGCCCGCTCATCGCGAACCGTCGGCCATCGCGCTCAACGGTGCCCAGGTGAAGAACAGCTGCGCGTCGAGGCTCGCGAGGTGATCCAGCTCTGGGTACCGCAACTCCGGCGTCGGGGAGATGGCGTTCGGCCACCGCGTCAGCACCACACTGACCTCACCGCGCTCAGTCATCTCCCCCACCCGCAGCCACCCGCGGCGCCCGCACGGTTTCGGTTCGCCGTAGGGATCGGAAATCTGCGCCGTGATGCGAAAGTCATGCTTCTCTGCGAAGCGCCGGCCCTCTGCCACCGCCCGCTCCTCGGCGACTCCGCGAAGCTGTCCGCTCCGGGTCGCGCAGACGTAGAGCACCGCGTCCATGCCGCCCGTGGTTGTCATGGGTACCTCCTGGAAGCGAGGAGCCGGGGTAGCGGCGCCATCCCCCACGGGGAAGAGGGGCGGAGCCGGGTCCCCTACTCAAACGGCTTTCAGGGGCCGGTGATTAGGGCGATGAGCTGGGCTTCATGTCGTCGCACCTAGGGCAATTTGACCTTCCGCTTACCAGGCGGGCAGGGAAGGTCGTCCTACTGTGAGGCCATGGCAGCGACGCGCAACCAGGCGCTGGCGGACTGGATGGCCGAACACAAGCACAGCGCCAACTCCCTTGCGGAAGCCGTCAATCAGGCCATCGGCGAACTCACCGGGCGCCTGGGTGGATTCGACGGCTCGTCGGTGCGGAGCTGGAAAGCAGGCCGTGTCAGGTGGCCGAAGTCGCTCACCCGCGCCGCGCTGGAGCACGTCACCGGACTGCCGACGACGGCCCTAGGGTTCGTACCGCGAGACTGGCAGTCGTCTGCTCCAGCGCCACCGGAGGACCCCGTGAAACGTCGCAACTTCCTCGCCGTGGCGGTCGCTGCATCGACCGCGCCGGTCCGCCGCATCGGCACATCCGATGTGGAACGCCTCAACCGCCGGTTCGCGGACATCATCGCCAGCGATCACCGGCACGGCGGCCAACTCGCCGTCGAGCGGCAGGCTGCAGCCCTCTCAGATGAGGCGCTGGCCCTCCAGCAATCAGGAGTCGCCAGCCAACGGGTTCGCAGCTACGCCTACGCATCTGCCGCCGCATTCGCGTCGTCGGCGATGTGGGCGGCCATCGACGGGCGCCGCTTCACCGAAGCACAGCGGCATCTCGACCGGGCTTCCAGTCTCGGCACGCTGTCGGGAGACCAGACAATCCAATTCCGTATCTGGTCGCACGCCGGCACTCTCTACCGGCACATGGGGCGCCCCTCCGAAGGGCTCGCGGCGAACGACGTCGCCCGCAACTTGCCCCTCACCCGCCGCGACCCGCTGTACGCCTCACTCGGCCACGCCCGGCACGCAGCGCTCCAGGGCGCGGCCGAAGACCGTGCAGGCGTGGGGCGATCCCTCGGGCACGCCGAGGAGGCGCTGAGCCGAACCCGTGACGACATGCCCCGGCCGGTCTGGCTGAAGGCGTTCTACGGCCCTTCGGAGCTGGACAGTCTTGGTCTCGCCGCGTATCTCGCGCTCGGCAACTGGGAGGAGGCCGAAGCCCGCGCGCACCGCAGCATGGGCGCGCTCCGTCCGCACATGCACCGCTCACTCGCCATCACCACGGCACGGCTCGCGCGCGCCCAGCTCGGTCAGGGCGACGTCGAACCGGCGGTGAGTACGGCGATGCGCATCCCGCGCGATACCGCCCAACACCCCCGCGTCGCCGGGATGCTCAACAGCTTCAGCGCCGATCTCCGCAAGACCGCGCCCCGCAGCCCCCACCTCCACACCTGGACGCAATACCAGCGAGAGGCCCTGACATGAACGCCGACACGATCACCCTGCGCCGCTTCACCGAACTGGACGCTGCCGCCCGGCAGACCCTTGCCGACCTGTACGCGAACGTCAGGGCGGAGCTACTGCACCTGCCGAACTACAAGGTCAGCACGTTCACCGAACGCCTTGACCGCCACGGGGAAGAACCGGGCTGGGAAGCTGTCATCGCCTACGCAGACGACGAACCCGTCGGCTACGCCTACGCCAACACAGTCGAACCCGGGAACCGATGGTGGGCACGGCTGGAATCCCCCGCGCCGGAGGAGTACACCAGCGGGCCGAGCGTCGCCGTCAAGGAAATCGGCATCGTGAAGCCGTGGCGCGGCTGGGGCATCGCCCAGCGGATGCACGATCACCTGCTGGAAGCCCGCCCCGAGCGCTACGCCACCCTGTTCGTCAACAGCAAGGCCGGAGACGGAAAGGTCCAAGCGCTATACGCAAGATGGGGTTACCTCGTCATCGGAAAGCAGCAGTCGCTGTCACCGGACGCACCACATCTGACCTGCATGGGGAGGCACGCCGCTGGCCCTTCATAAAGGCAAGACACATGACACGACCCGATAATGAGGCGAAGCCTTGACGAGGGAGCCGGTCTGCTCCGCGCACGCGCGGGATAGCCCCAGATCCTGGCGCAGCGCATGAGGACGAGGACCTGCCCCGGCCTGCAGGGATAGTCCGGAATTCCAGGGCGTCAGCTTGGTACTGCTCCCTACGCACGCAGGGTTGGTCCCGCCCGTGACGGCGGCTTCGAGGCGTTGTCGTGCTGCTCCCTGCGCATGCAGGGTTGGTCCCCTCCCCGACATGTTCGCCGCACTGCTCACCGGCTGGTCCCCTCGCCCGCGGGGGGTCCCCGCTCCGCCACCCTGATGCACAACGCGGTCCGCTGCTCCCCGCGCGCGCGGGGATGGTCCCGAGAGTCTGCTGAGGCAGGGGCAGGTGGAGTCCTGCTCCCCGCACGCGTGGGGACGGTCCCGAGCCCCGAATTCAGGCGGCCCTGTCTGCTCCCCGCACGCGCAGGGATGGTCCCAACCGGAACATCACGGCGGAGGACGGCTCCTTCTGTTCCCCGCACGCGCGGGGATGGTCCCGCCGGGGCAGGGTGCCGCCCGCCCCGGCGCAGCTGCTCCCCGCACGCGCGGGGATGACCCCCGTTTAACTACCCATACCTGCAAGGTAGTTGACTGCTCTCCGCGCACGCGGGGATGGCCCCGTCACGTGACATTGCTACGGCGCCGGGGTGCCCTGCTCCCCGCACCTGCGGCGTCCTGGGGCCGGCCTCGCTGAAGACCGCAAACCTTCTGCTCCCCGCGCCTGCGGGGATGGTCCCTCCGGCGGGATGACCCGGACGAACTCGGAAGCCTGCTCCCCGCCCCCGCGGGGATGGCCCCTGGGGTTACTTGCGGTGGTCCCCACATGAGCGTGGCGGGCTGGCGGCGTCAGTGGAATTAAGGGGCAAGGCTCAGGACTCCGACGGGCTCGCCCTCCCAGCGCTTGGGGGTAGCGGTGGCGACGATGGCTCCCTGAAGCCGCTCGAGAGTGGGCTGCGCCCGCATGTCGGCTTTGCGCGGGCGCCCGCGTCTCCTCGCGAGCCACGGCCAACGCGGCGGGGAAGTCCAGCTCGAGGGCCGTGATGCCCGGCAACGCCGCCAGATGCTCGGCAGTTCCCGGCCGGGTGCGGTCTGCTTCGATTAAGGCGCAAGCAGGGGCATAGAGGTTGGTCGACGCTGTCGGCCTCGGCCTCGGCCTTGTGGCTGAGCGGATGGCCGCGGGTGGCGTCCTCGGCGGCCAGCCATTGCAGGTAGATGTGTTCCTCGTACATCTCGCGTATCTCCTGACAGGTGTACGCGGTCTGCGCGAGGCGGTCGGCGAGCTCCCGCTCGTACGCCCAGCGTTCGGCGGCCGACATGCCCTCGGTCCCGTCCGGGCCCTTGGCGATGTCTCGGCCCCATGCGCCCCACTCCTCGGGGCCCGCCGGCGGCGGATCGTCCAGGCGTACCGGCCCATGGCTTCATCAAGGGCGGTCCGGTTGGCGACGGTGTCGGCCACCTTCGCCCCCGCCGCGGCGGGAGGAGCTGGCGCTGGGTATCGACGGTCGATCTCGGCGGCGATCCGGGCGGCATCCTCGGGCGCGGCGTAGCGCATGCCTCGCACAGCAACTCGTCGCCCTGTTGGGAGAGGTCTGCGACCAAACGCCCACCGGGAACAGCTCGGCCAGCAGCCGGCGACGGTGGACTTCAGCGCCGATGGCCTCGCGGTCTCCCTCGACGTGCCGGGCGCGGTTGGCGAGGTCACGCTCGGACATGCCGACCAGGTCCCGGCGGATGCCGGGCAGCGCGGCGTCGATGTCACGCCGGTCCATCTCGACCATGACGCACAGCATGTCGTCGTCGCCCAGGTACGCAGACGCGTGGGTGAGCTCGTCGTCGCTGAACGGAGTCAGGTACGACGAGTTGGCCGCGTGGGCGGACGCGGTCGAGCAGCGTCTGCTCGTCGCGTCGGTCAGCCTCGGCGGCGATCCGGCCTCGGTTCCGCTCATCGAGGACGCTCGGACGGACCGCCGCACCGAGCTGCTCGTCGCTCATCTCAGGCAGAGTGCGCGCGTCACCGGAGCGGACACACGCGACCTCGAACGCATCCGAACCCGGTCCATCCGGGGCGTCAGGGCGGCTGGCGGTGCGGGGGCTCGGCGGAAGGTTGCCCGCGCCGAGCCGCTCTCGCTCCCGATATCGGATCAGCTCGGGGTGTGCGGCGAGGTGCTCGCGCTGCTTCTTCTGCCAAGCACGCACCTCGGGCGGTCGAGGCGGCGGCGCGGGGGCGGCGGTGTGTCAGCTCTGTGCGGCGGCGTCATTCGTCTGCCCAGAGCCCTCGGTTGCGCCCGTCTTCTCGCGCATCTTGCGCACTAGCTCCGCCTTCCGGTCGGCGGCACCCTGGCGGTCGAGGTTGCGGTGCGGACCGTTGTTCTGCCTTTCGGCGCGGGACAGCTTCTTGCGCTGGCCGCCGCCCTGGCCCACTGGGTTGTTGATGTTCTTGCTGTCGGTCACAGGTTCTCCCGGTAACGATGTGAAGTGGTCTACGGATTCATCGGTGGGGGACGGGCGCGGCGACGCCGAAGGACGTCAGCTGGGGCCCGTCACGCTCTCACTCGTAAATCGACGTCTGGAAGAACATGACAAAGACGTTACCCGGTTCTGCCGGCCCCGCGCACCAGGCTTTCGTCGCCCTCGGCTGTCGGACCACAGCACGATGTAGAGCTGCGGAAAGTGGGGGGGCGGGTTTGGGGCCGACACGGGAGGGGTGCCCTGACAGCCGGCGACGACGGCGAGCCGGCCTGGATGGTCACCCGTCGGACACCAGGCCACCAGGCTGGCTATCTGCATCGGTTGCTGATCCTGGCAATGCCGCCCAGGGCCCGACCGCTACACCGGCGCGTGCCATCACGTGCCAGTGTATCGGTAAACAACGGTCAACCAGAGGCCAGGCAGGGTACCCACGAAGGCGTCGTGATCGCGCATTTCCGCAGGCCAACAGCTATACAGATACCTGGGCGCCGGGTGATTCCCAAACTGAGGGCTCAGGCCGTCGGGGCGCCCTGCCAGATGTCCTCTGCTCCTGCTCCCCGCGCCCGCGGGGATGGCCCCAACAACTTCCGCTCCCGGTACGTCCGGCTGCTCTGCTCCCCGCACGCGCGGGGATGGCCCCGACTGGGCTGCGTAGCTCGGCGTCATGATCTGCTGCTCTCCGTGCCCGCAGGGATGGTCCCAGGTCGAGCGCGAAGGGGATCACGAACAGGTTCTGCTCCCCGCGTCCGCGGGGATGGTCCCTTCTGGCGGGGAAAGCGCCGGAGGGTGTTGGTCTGCTCCCCGGCCCGCGAGGATGGTCCCAACAGCAACAGGGCGGGAACAACATCGCGCACCTGCTCCCCGCACCCGCGGGGATGACCCCTCGGCCGCGTCCTTCAGCCAGCGCTCCCATTCCTGCTCCCCGCACCTGCGGGGATGGTCCCGACGAGGACTCGCTGTGCCGCTGCGGCCCCGCCGTCATCGACGGACTGAAGTACGCCCTCAGCCCCCACGCGAACCTCAGCATCTGACACACCGGCGCGGTTCGCGGACGGATCTCGACGTCAGTCCGCCGGACCCGTCGCGACCGCGCCCAGACCTGCGGCACAGGTGCGTACGGCGGTCACCGTCGTCACGGTCTGCTGCACCAGCATGTCCGGTACGTGCTCGGCTTCCCACTCCACCCACGTCGTGGGTGCCCTTGCCGCCGCCCACAACGCCTCGATCTCCGCGGCCGGCGCTGCCAGGGCGGGCGGCGCACACCTGCGCGTACGCCTGCAGAACGAGAGCGAGCGGAGTTGCTGTCAGGTCGGCAGCGGCGCGGAGGGGGTCGGCCAGCATGGCCAGGCGCCACGCTTGCTGCAGCCAGCTCGGTGCTCCCGGGGCCTCCGGGGGCGGATCCTGCGGATAGTCGTGTACCTCGGCGTCGAGCAGGCCCGTGATACGGATCGCGGTCCGGTCCGCTTCGGTCGGCCGCCAGCGGCCCGAGAGCCAGTCCGCTCGCAGCCGGTCCAGGGTGCGGGCGACGGCGGTGACCGTCGGGTGCCAGCCTCCCCGGTCGGCGGGCAGGTCCGGGTCGGCCCGCAGCGCCAGGGTCACGTATCCCACCGTGTCCTTCGCCAGCGCCCCGCCGGGCACGCCTGGGCGACCGGCCGCGCACACCCGGGCGATGCGCCCCGCCGCCCGTACCGTTCGCGCCGCCTGGTGCCCGGGCGGCATCTCGCCGTCACGCCCGGGGGGGGGCAGATGCGGAAGAAGTCTGGCTGACCCGGGCCGTGGGAGCGGGCCTGGACGGCGGCCTCGCGGGCTCGGTCGGCGAACCGACTGCCCACCTGGTTACGGCCACCGCAAGATGCGCTTCGCCCTCTTCGACCGCCGCATGAGCGTAGTGGTCAGCGGCGGAGGACGTTGACGAGGTCGCCGGCGAGGATCGGGGCGTTCTCGCAGCCGCGGGGGGGGTGACGAGGTGGGGGCCTCGCCATATGCGGTCGTGGGTGTCTGTGCTGGGGTAGCACTGATTGACGCGGTGCGGGCGGACGAACCAGCGGTGGTGGTAGTTCCGTGCGGCGTGGTCCCGGTCGCCGCCGCTGTCGTCGGTGCGGCGCAGGGTTTGGCGCACGGTCATGTACCGCACGGTGCGGGTGGGTTCGCCGCCGCGGGCGATGTGCCTTTGTGCGGCGCGCGGCGCGGGGATCTCTTCGCTCTGGTGGAGGGCTTTGCGTTGCTCGGCGGGCCAGCAGGATGCGCAGCATCCGGTGGGAGAGCGGGTCGTTGTCCTCGGTGGCGGTCCATGGCCGGTCTTTGCCGTCGGCGCGCAGGCAGGTGTCCCACATGGGGATGAGGCGGGGTGCGTCCCGCTCGGCGATATCCACCCGAGCGGGGCTCGGGTCTCAACGCTTCATCGCCTTCGCCAAGTCGTTCGACGCGAAGGTCATACGCCGTCTCCTCGCCCGGCTCACAGGGCACTTCGGCCACGAGGCCCACCTGACCGCGGACCAGCGACCCACCGCTCACAGGCGGTTCGGCACTGGCTCACAAGTGCCAGGCCGAGCCACACCTCCCGCCCTCGCACTCACCTGAGACGGACCAGGATGATCTAGCTGATAAGGCCATCTCCTCCATCTCTTGGCCTGATGTGATCACTTTATGTCTCACAACGGCACAACCGTGATCCAGTCAACACGGAGTTACATCAGATGGCGTCCGTTTTAGGTGATTTAGGGTATTTCCTGTGGGGGTCATGTCGCATAACGTGATGTGCGGGTTTGAAATGTCCATTGAAAGCGCCGTCTCGCCGTGTTTTGAATTTCTAGGAGGGCGCATGCACCTCAAGACGCCCATCGCAGCAGCCACTACTTTCGCTGCTTTTGCCACAGTCATCGCCACTGGCGGTCCGGCCCAGGCTCTTGCCGATATCCGCAACTGCGCAAAGGGATCACAAGCCCTGTGCACCTACTACAACTCCAACAACAAGGGTGCACATCTGGGTGTCAAGGGAGACATCTACAACTACGCAACGGCCATGACGCCGTATGCGGACCCCAATCTTAAATTTCCCATGAATGGCAACGGCGGCGGCCGGAACATCAAGAATAATGCCGCCTCCGTTTACAACTACCACACGCTGTACGGGTATCAGGTGTACTTCAACAGCGGCTACTCAGGAATACGTGACCTGTATCCGCCATATGGATACAGCGGCTCCAAGCTGTGGTTTGGGAACTTGAACTACGCCTATAACAACAATGCTTCCCAGCAGATGGTTTGAGGATCCCCCCATGAGTTTGACGCCGGTTCCGCGCCGCCGTGCGACGGATTCGACGGTCGGTGGGCGCCGCGCAACTCGTCGACCAGCGAGTATCGTGCCGGCCGCCACGGTTCTGCTGGCCGTAGCCACCGGCTGCAGCGCACCGGGAAACGCCGACGACGGCGCTTCTTCAGCCCACCGCTCAGATGAAGGGGGTGCAGCACTTCTCGTACGGCCGTTGCCGATCGAGAAGTATCTGCCGGATGCCTCTCAGGAGAAGCATCTGCTGCAGGCATCCAAGGAGTTGATCACGCAATGCATGGCACGGTACGGATTCCGCTACATCGGCCCTGACTTCGACTCCTTGGAAGACCGGGGAAACGCAGCCAACAGGGAGCGCCGCTATGGGGTGGCTGACCTGAGGACTGCAAAGGACTACGGCTACCACTTGCCGAATTCAGCGCGCCAGCAAGCAGCCCCCTCCCCTCCGGAGAAGGAGCCGAGCGACGCGGAGACACGTGTTTTCATCGGGGATTCCGACCCGCGTAGCGGAGTACGGAAAGGCGACCGATTCAATGGGAAGCAGATTCCCGATGGCGGCTGCTCGGGTGAGGCCAGGCGAAAGCTGGGAACCGACACCGAGCATGCGCTGGCCAATCAGATCAATGCCGAGAGCTATGCCAAGTCCCTCGCGGACCCCAGGGTCAAGCGCCTGATGGGATCGTGGGCTTCGTGCATGCGGAAGAAGGGCTACAGGTACGCATCGCCCACCGAAGCCTCGGATTCCATGTCGGGTGAGAAGGCCGATCGGAAGGAAATCGGAACTGCCGTCGCCGATGTGGAGTGCAAGAAGGACGTCGACTTCTTGAATTCCTGGCATGACACGGAAACCGTCATTCAGGAAAAGATGATTTCCCGACGCGAAGAGGCGCTTGCCGCAGAGAAGAATCACCTGGCCGCCTCCCTGGAGACTGCGGTCAAGATCTTGGAGAAATCCCGTTGAATCGTCACGCATGGCCCCTGGTAGCTCTGGCGGTCTCTCTTGTGGCCTGTGACAGCTCGTCAATGCCTTCTCAGGAAAAGACGACCGCCGCGTCCCCATCCTCGGACCTCTCGACAGGCTCCTCCGTGCCAACGATCGGGTCCGCGCAGATCGAGGCGGAACGTGTTCAACGGACACTCACGCCCGACCTCGACGAGCTTGCCGCCACCCACGGGGAAGGCAGTAAGTCACGGTGCAGTTCCGCAAAGACGGAACTCTTCACATCCTCGTGCGCAGCGATGTCGAAGGATGTATCGGCTCTTGCGGGGAAGGCACTGCGCGAAATCAAGGGGAAGCGTGGGTTCGGGACGCTGCGCAGGGTGGCGACGGCAGCACATGACGCCGCAGTCCGGTACGCCGAACTGGGCTGTGCGCGGCACCCCGAACACACCGACGACCAAGAGATGTGCCGACGGCAGGGTGCCGTGATCGCCCAGGCAATTCCGGATTTCCGTGATGGAGTGAAGCTTGGCCTCGCAGGACAGTGAACGGGCGCAGCGCTTCGGGCGTCGTCGCGCGGCGGACGGACGAAGCGGAATGGTCCGGCGTCGCCGTGCGCTGAGGTATGTCCTCGTCACTACGGTCGGTCTGGCCGCGGGGGGCGTGGGGGCCACGGTGTTCATCAAGTCGCCGGCCCAGGTGGCGGCCGAGACGGCGGCTCCGCTGCCGGATGTGCTCACTGCGCCCGTCGAGTACCGAGTTCTGTCCGACACAGTGGTCACCCGTGGGTCGGTGAGGGCTGCTCAAACGATTGAGGTGTCCCCCGGTGGCCCACCGGACAAGAGCGTCGCCCGCCCGATCGTGACCAAGGTACAGACGAAAAAGGGGGCGCCGGTGTCCTATGGGCAGGTCTTGCTGGAGATCTCGGGGCGACCACTGATCGCTCTTCCTGGTGCTCTGCCCTCCTACCGAGACCTCCAGCGGGGTTCCGAAGGAAAAGATGTCAGTCAACTCCAAGCGGCCCTCGGCACGTTGGGTTATCGAACCGGGGGAGATCGTCAGGGCTTGTTCGGGCCGGGAACGGAACGTGCAGTGACCGCCCTCTATCGGGCCCGGGACTACGCTCCGCTCACCGCATCCATGGAGGGCCAGTCGTCCCCGTCCGGGCAGGGCGCAGAGCCTTCAGACACCGTGCACGCAGCCCCTTCAACGCCGGGACCGGTGGTGCCGGCGGCGGAGGTGGTCTTTGTGAACTCGGGGCCGGTACGCACCGATGTGGTCAAGGCCGAGGTCGGAAAAGGCGCTGAAGAAGAGCTGCTGACCTTGTCGGCTGGGCGATTGAGAGTGCGCGGCCTGCTCGCCGCATACGAGAAGGGACTCGTCCACGAGGGGCAGAAGGTGGATATTTTCTCGGAGTTCTCCGGCAGGAAGGCCACCGGATCGGTCTTATCGGTTGCCGATGCCCCTTCGGAGTCCAAGGAAAGCGGCACCCAGGAGAACGAGGGTTACGCCGTCGTCATCGAACCCGACCACGCACTACCAGAGGAATTCGCCGGGCAGGACGTACGACTGACCATCGAGGCTGCAACGTCCAAGGGCAGAGTTCTGGCGGTGCCGTCCGCCGCGCTCTCGGCCGGGACGGACGGACGTACCTCCGTATCCGTGCAGGAACGAGGCGGGGAGCAGCACCGGGTGGAGGTGCGTACGGGCATGTCCGGTGATGGCTTGGTGCAGGTCATTCCGCAGGCATCCGCGAACCTGGTGGCCGGGGACCGGGTTGTGGTGGGGACAGATGGCGCCGTAACGACGAACGGGTCGAGGGAATGAGCCCCTCGTCTTCGTGCGCGCAACCCGTCATCGAGTTCCGTTCCGTGGGCCTGAAATATCTCGGCCCACCGCACGTGGAGGCTCTGCGGCCCTGTGACGTACGCCTGGAGGCGGGCGAATACGTCACTGTGGTCGGCCCCTCGGGGTCAGGCAAATCGACGTTCCTCAACATCGCCGGCCTCCTCGACGTCCCCACCAGCGGCACCTACCGCCTCGACGGCATCGACACCGGCGCGATCACCGACCGGCAGCGCACCGCGCTCCGGGGCAGCCGCATCGGTTTCGTCTTCCAGTCATTCCACCTGCTGGATCACCGCACCGCCGCAGAAAACGTGGAACTGGCCATGCTCTACCAGCGCACTCCGCGCCGCGACCGGCGGGAACGGGCCCGCGAAGCCCTCCGCCAAGTCGGTCTCGGCCACCGCATGGACGCGCTCCCCACCCGCCTGTCGGGAGGCGAGCGCCAGCGCGTCGCCATCGCCAGAGCCCTGGTGACCCGTCCCTCCCTGCTTCTGTGCGACGAGCCCACGGGGAACCTCGACTCCGCTACCGCAGCCGCCATCCTCGATCTCCTGGATGAACTGCACAGGTCCGGTCTGACGCTTGTGGTGATCACACACGACGCCTGCGTTGCTGCCCGGGGCGAGCGCACCCTCGCCCTGCAGGACGGGCTCCTGACCGCGGGACAGACCGTGGTGCGGACATGAGTCACCACTCCCATCACCGCCGCCGAGCCGCTGTCGCCCGCCGCTCCAGGCCGACGCTGCGCGACCTGCTTGCCGAAGCACTCGCCGGTGTGCTGCAAAGGCCGGCCCGCTCCGCTCTGACCGCGCTGGGCACCGTACTCGGCGTGGGGACATTTATCGCAGTTCTGGGGCTGACGGGTACGGCGGCTTCTCAGATCGACGCACGCTTCAACGAGCTGACTGCCACTGAGGTGTCCGTGGAGGACACCGGAGGACGCGATGCCGAGATGTTGCCCCTCGCTTTTCCTCCCGACGCCGACCGGCGCATCGAACAGCTCAACGGAGTGACGGCAGCGGGAGTGCTCTGGAAGGTCCGCCTCAGCTCCGAACAGACTGTCCGTTCGTCGCCGACGGCTGGAACCAACGGTGCGGACCGGCGCACGAGCGTGGTGGCTGCCTCCCCCGGTGCCGTCCGCGCGGCCGGGCCCAGGCTCGTTCAAGGCCGCGTCTTCGACGCCTACCACGACACCGGTCGGCAAAGGGTCGCCGTGATCAGTTCCACCGTCGCTGCCCGCCTCGGCATCACGACCCTGCGCACCCAGCCCGCCGTGTTCATCGGCGACACCGCCTTCACCGTGATCGGCATCCTCGGTGAGGTCGACCGCAAACCCGACCTGCTGATGTCCGTTCTCGTCCCCCGAAAAACCGCTGAGGAGGTCTGGGGACCGCCGAGCGACGAACGCGCCACGATGCTCATTTCCACCGCTCTCGGCGCCGCCGCTCAGGTCGCCGTCGAATCTCCCACCGCCCTCCTCCCAGAACACCCGGATTACTTCAAGGCCATCCCACCTCCCGACCCGCGAGCCCTGCGTTCGGTGGTCACCGGCGATCTGAACCAGCTGTTTCTCCTGCTGGCCACGGTCTGTCTGGTCATCGGTGCAGTAGGGATTGCCAACACGACCCTGGTCGCCGTGATGGAACGCACTGCGGAGATCGGCCTGCGCCGTTCCCTGGGGGCCCAGGGAATCGACATCACCACACAATTCCTCTCCGAATCCGCAGCCCTTGGACTTATCGGCGGGCTGGTCGGTACGTCTCTGGGCACGGTCACCGTCACCGTGGTCTGTGCCGTGCGCGAATGGACACCGGTCATCAATCCTCTCGCGGTCGTCGCCGCACCGGCCCTGGGGTTGGCCGCCGGACTGATCGCCGGCCTCTACCCGGCCTACCGCGCTGCCCGCATTCCCCCGGCCGAGGCCCTCCGCCGCTGATCCTCCGCCCCCGATTGCCGTTCGGACGGTGACCGTGGCCCCGTGGGCGCTGCGGCAGTGACCAGAACGGAGCCTCACCACCGACTCAGCGGGCTTAGCCCCGTTGTTCCATGACGACAGAAAAGGAACACCCCATTCATGGCTGACGCGATGGTCCTCAAGGCCCAGAAGTGGGTCAACTCAACTTACAAGAGCGTGTCCGGGTACAACACCTGTCCGGAGAACGGCCGAACCGGCTGGACGACGATGTTCTCCCTCACCCGGGCCCTCCAGCACGAATTGGGGATCACAACGCTCTCCGACAGCTTCGGGCCGAGCACCCTGGGCGAGGTCATGAAGCGTGGTGGCATCAAGGTGACTGAGAAGAACGAGAACATCGTCAAGATCGTTCAGTCCGCGTTCTTCTGCAAGGGCTACCACGCGGGCGACATCAACGGCGACTTCGGCGTACCCACCCGCCAGGCCGTCGGAAAAATGCTCAAAGACCTGGGCCTGGGGACGACCACTGGCTCCGATCTCGCGCCCAAGGCAGTAAAGGCACTGCTGACCATGGACGCCTACGTGGTCGTTTCCGGCGGCACCGAGAAAGTACGCTCCATCCAGCAGTGGCTCAACGGTAAGTACTGGAAGAAGGACACCTACTACCTCATTCCCTGCGACGGCATCTTCTCCCGCGATGTGCAGAAGGCCCTCATGAAGGCCATCCAGTACGAGATCGGTGTCGGGGAGGGCTCGGCCACCGGCAACTTCGGCCCTGCCACCCAGGCCGGACTCAAGCAGCACACCCTGAAGAACGGGGACTCTGGCGTCTTCGTTCAACTGTTCTCCGCCGCCGCAGTCTTCAACGGCCCCGCCTGGTATACGACCGCCGACGGCGACGATGTGGCCCGTGAGGCGTCGTTCACCAGTAGCTACGGCGATCAACTCGTCAGTTATATACGCGCTTTTCAGGAGTTCTCCGAGCTGAACAAGAACGGCAACGGCGACTACCCGACCTGGGCACAGCTGCTGGTTTCCATGGGGGACCCGGACCGGCCGGCCACCGCCTGCGACACCCGCTTCGCCATCACGGCCTCACGAGCCAAGGCCCTCAAGAACGCGGGATACGACTGCGTGGGTCGCTACCTGGATGAGGAACCGGGCGGCACGCTCGACAAACCCATCAAACCCGGCGAGTTGAAGACCATCTTCGATGCCGGCATGCGCTGCTTCCCCATTTTTCAGTACGGCGCACGTAAGCTCGGAGATTTCACCTACTCTGTCGGCTACCAGCACGGCCTCAAGGCGCACGAACGCGCGAAGCACTACGGCTTCAACCGGGGAACGACGATCTACTTCGCGGTGGACTACGACGCCACCGACCCCGAGATATCCAGCAACATCCTTCCCTATTTCCACGGCGTACGCTCCGCCCTCACCTCGACCGGCGGCCATTACCTACCCGGCGTGTACGGCTCACGTAATGTCTGCGGAAGGGTGACCGGCGAAGCTTACGTACGCTGGGCATTCGTATCGGGCATGTCCTGGGGGTTCTCCGGCAACCTCGGATTCCCTCTCCCGAAGAACTGGTCCTTCAATCAGATCAAGGAATTCGCTTTCACCGACGGCAGCGACCGCTTCGACCTCGACCGTGTCGTACACAAGAAGGGCGCCGACTTCGGCGTCTCCTCCGTGAACGAGGCCAGCACACCCACCGACGGCTTCATCGCCTACATCGAGGAGCTGTACGGCCTCGCGAAGTCCTACGGCAAGGGCGATCCCAACCTGCTCGTCATGGACTTCATCCGCAGCAAGAAGTACAACGACTTCCAGTGGAGAAAGCTCATCGGTGCGGCCGACGCCGGATTCCTCGATTACGCCACGTCCAAGGGTGTGAAGGTCAAGAACACATTCACCGACAGCTTTACCGGCGCTGTGGTCGGCGCCGACCACCTCCTGGCGACAATGTGCGGCCACTACAAGATCACCCAGCCGGGCGGCAACCTCACCAACCGTGGTGACGTTGCCGGCTGGGGTGGCGACCTGGCCACGTTCTACGGGGAATGGCAGCGCGACAGCGACAAATTCCCCAACGGCCGCGCCTACTGCAAGGCCCGCCTCGCCAAGCCCGACGTCCTCACCTCCTTCGGATATTCGGACATGATCGAGGATGCGGACGGCTATCTCCTCGCCAAGGTCGTCAAGGGAGGCAAGAACATCGTGGACGCCGTCCGTGACCACTACATCAACGGCGGCAATCTCACCCGCTTCAAGAAGTACTACGCCCAGCGTTTCCACGGCACCAACCAGGGCGTGGTCGATGTCTCCTACAACCTGCTGGCCCAGCAGGACGACGATTTGATCATTGCGGGTCTGACCTATCTCTACAACTCCACCGGTGGCGTCCCCACCCTCGCCCCCGGGGCACTGGCCCACGAGAAATTGGAGTCCTATCTGCTGGGTTTTGCGGATGCGCTACAGGAACGTGTGGCCACCGAGAGCACTCTCCGTGCCGCCTACACCGCCCGCCAAGGCGCCGACGACCGGAACGCCGGCAGGTAGAACCCGGCAGGTTCTGCGACCGACCAGGAGGATTCCACGTGATCGACACCGCCAGCCTCTTCGCCGCTGCGCACGTCGCCCTCATACCCGCCGCACTTCTGCTGATGGTCAAGGCGGTGCACCTGCCGACCACCCGCCGTGCCTGGTTTTCCCGGCGCAGACCGTGGCGGGGTGTGGAACTGACGATGCTCTCGGCGAGCGCGGGGCTGTGGGCCTATGTGCCGGGGCTGTGGATCGGGTTCGACATGGACGGCGCCACCGCCCCGTGCCTCCGGGCCCTTGGCTCCCCCATGAAGGACGAGGCACCCGACGGTGACCTATGGGTGGTGGAACGGATGTTGCCGCTCTCACGCGAGTGCCGCTGGGGCGACGGCACGCACCTGGAACTCGTACCCATATGGCTCAACGTGGCGATCTTCGCAGCCCTCGTGGGGGTTGTCCTCGGCATCACCCTGACCGTGTCCGACCTGCTACGGCACAGACACAGCACGGCGTCCAACACAACCGAGAAGGCGAGCAGTTGAAGTGAGCAAGAGCAAGAGCAGCCCCCTGAGTCGGCGCAGCGTACTGTCCGGTGGGCTGGGCCTGGCCGGGAGCAGCGCCCTGATGGCCACGGGCGCCTCCGGCACCGCCCACGCGGCCGACAGCCCGCAGCCCGCCGAGCGGACAACTGCATGGCACACGAGCACGTCCGCCAACGGCTGGCAGGTCACCGACCACGACGGCATCGCCCCGCACCGGGTTGAGGGCTCCCCCATGACCGTGTCCCTGCGTAGCGGGGACACCGCTACGGTGCTTCTACACGTGGCCCGCAGGTACTTCTACGAGATCGACTCCGAGCTGAAGACCGAGGACATCACCGGCCACACCACCAACCGCGCGGTGGCCGCCGCATTCGAGAGCAACTACCTTTCCGGCACCGCCATAGCCGTCCGGCCTCATGCCTCTCCACTCGGTGCCGACGGCTGCCTCTTCCCACAAGACGTCGACGTCATCCGCGACATCCTCGCCGACTGTGAGGGGACCGTGCGGTGGGGTGGCGACGAGAAGTTGCCCAAGCAATCCCACTTCCAGATCGATGTCACGCCCGGCGACCCCAGGCTCGCCCGGGTCACCACCAAGATCCACAGCTGGCAGGCCGCTCCGGGCAAGGGCGCAGGTACGATCAACGCCTTCGTTCCACAACGGCTGCGGGCAGCCCGCGATCTGGCACGCACCCAGCAGCGTTCCGCATAGACAGCTGATTCCGCCCTGGTGCCCCGGTCGCGTGGTCCAACCGGGGCACCGACTCCTACCGCCTCGCCGGCACCCGAGCCCGGACCGAAGGCCCGCCAAGGCCAGCTGACAGTGCGCGAGCCCGACTCGATGGCCCGCTGCCCACAGGCAGCGGGCCGCTCCCCTCACGTCTATGGACGTATGGTCTGGCCCAGCGCGGATCCTTCCACGGCCTCCACATACGCTCGCGCCGCCTCGGAGACAGGAGTGCCGTCCGCCCGTCCGCACCCATGCTTTCCCACGTCTCCTTGATCCAGCCAGGGCTGATGAGATTGATGCGCAGATCCCGCGGCAGTTCTTCAGCCGCGTTGCGGACGAAGCCTTCGAGGCCGGTGTTGATGAGAGCCCCCAGTGATCCACCGGCAAGCGGGGCCGAGAACGTGCCTCCGGTCAGTGTGGTGGAGGCGCCGTCCCGGAGATGGCGCACGTACGGGGTGGACGCCGTCGATGACGAACTCGCCGCTGTTGCCGCCGGCAAGGGGATGCCGATCACCACGGACGACCTTGCCGAGGCCCTGCGTCGGGTCCAGGACCACAGCCTCCTCATCGACGGTTCGTCCATCGCCGAGACCGCCTACTGGGTCGCGGACCGCTACTGGATGCACCGCTGGAACAACGCGCTGGACCAGGCGGCCATCGGGGAGTACGACACGGTCGTCGGGCCGAAGGTGTACCGACGGTTCGCGCTCCACGAGTGGATGGCGCCCGGCCACTCCTCCGGCAGCGTGCCCGGACTCTACTGACTCGGCCACGGGACGCGAAGCGAGCCAAGCAGGCCCGGCGGAACAAGCGCAGGCGTGTGGTCGGCGGCGGTACGGGCGGCATGCCGCCGTGGTTGGAGGCCGCGATGAAGGAGCGGCGGGAGGAATGGACCCGGGCGATCGACGCCGGGCTGATGGAGGACGGGGCGGAGACGAAGTACCACTTCGCCCCGGACGGCGAGGTGCTGTCGGTCGCGGTCGGCAGGAGCGGGCAGGTGCTGGCCAACGGTGAGCGGCTCACTCCGTCGGTTGCCGAGCGGCTGCGGGAGGAGATGCCGCTGCTGGCCCAGATGGTGACCTTCTACGAGAACAACCAGCTTGCCGGCCGCGGTCTGGGCGGGGCGCCCGAGGACGGTGTGATGCCCCTGCCGCCGCCCGCGCGGCGCCGCAGCACGGTGTGGAGCATGTCGTCGGTGATGACCGGGGGCCGGCCGCCGTGCTTGCCCTTGCGGGCCGCGGTGTCGAGCCCTTCGAGGGTCGACTCGCGGATGTTCTCCCGCTCGGCCTCCGCCATCGCCGCGAAGAACGCGAACAGCAGCTTCCCCGGTCCGGTGGGGTCGTAGAGGCCGGGCAGGGGCCCGGCGAGCATCTCCAGGATGAGACCGTGGGCGGTGAGGTGGTCGGCCAGCGCGGTGAGCTCGGCGGCGTCGCGGCCGAGCCGCTTCATCTCGTACACGGTGAAGATGACCCGGCAGTGCGGGGCGTGCGCCTTGACCTCCCGCGCGGTCCGCAGCGCCTCCTCGAAGCGGGGCCGGACCCGTACGCGGGTGCTGATCTTCTCGGCGAAGATCTTGTCCCGGGGGATGCCGTGTCCGGCGAGCGCGTCGAGCTGGGAGTCGAGTTCCTGGCCGAGGGTCGAACAGCGGGAGTAGCCGATGCGGATGTCCGCGCCGGGGAGGTCCGGATCGACCGGGGCCGGGGGCGGGGTGCCCGGCCGCCACGGCCGGCCGGGCCCGCGGTCGGCGGGGGTCGGCATGCGCAGTGCCTTCTTCAGTCGGGGCACCTTGGTGAAGCGGCGGGTGTGGTAGGCGGAGGCGACCGCGCCGCCGCGCGAGCGGCAGGGCGAGCCGGGCTGGGCTTCGCACTTCGGACAGGCGTGCGCTTCGACGTCGTCGCCGTCCGACCGACCGTTCTGCGGTGGGTGCTGAGGGTCCGTCATGACCCCGGTTCTTCGCACAATGCAAGTCTCAGAAGGGGGCCCGCGGCACTTTCGAGTGAGAACGGGTTGTGAGAGCGGAACCGGGTCCGGCGGCGGTCCGGCGGCCCGTTTCCGATCTTGCTCGGGCAAAGGACCGTTTGTGAGAGGCTCCGCCGATCCTCGGCCGTCCCTGGGCGGTCAACCCTTACGGTGAGCCGGAGGCCAGGACTCTGGTGGCGAAGTTCGTGAACTGTGCCCGCAGTCTTTCCCGCGGAATGCACTCTTTCCCGGCCAGGTGCTCGACGAGGTCGGCCCGTGTGGCGGCGAGCAGGGCGTGGGTGGTGAAGTCGCTGTCGGTCAGGCCGGGGATCTGCTCCAGTACGGCTCGGAGCAGGCTGTGCCACCGCTCGTAGTGCTCCGCCTGGTACGGGCTGCTGCTCCCGCCTTCCTCCAAGGCCAGCGCGAGGCGCCGGTTGTCGAGTTTGAAGCACAGGATGGCATCGAGCAGGGCGGGTACGCGATCCCGCGGTGGGGTCGCGGGCCCCAGGGGTGGTGGGCCGGTCTCGACGGCCTGCCTGATCGGTTCGAGCCGTGCCTCGTACAGCGCACGGAGCAGCCCGGCGCGATCGCCGAAGGCCCGGAAGATCGTGCCCTTGCCGACACCGGCCGCTGCCGCGACGTCGGCCATGGTGACGTCCTCGGGGCTCTCACGGCGAGTGAAGAGGGCGTCGGCGGCCGCGAGCACGGCCTCCCGGTTGCGGATGGCGTCCTTACGAGACGACTGGCGTTCGGGCATGCCGCTCCTTCCATTTGCAAAACGGACCCGTGGTCCATATCTTCAAAGCGGACCCACGGTCCGTATTCTATGACTGGAGGATACTCATGTCCGCACCGATCTCCCCGGCGGATCTGTACCGCCGCAGCCTGCGACTGCTGCTCGACAAGGACATTGCCGGGTGGGTCGCCCTGTGGGCCGAGGACGGCCTCATGGAGTTCCCCTTCGCCCCCGACGGCTGGCCCCGGCGTCTGGAGGGCAAGGAGGCCATCGCCGCCTACATGCGCCACTACCCCGACCACATCGACCTGCACGACTTCCCCGACCTGCGGATCCACCAGACCACCGATCCACAGACCATCGTGGTCGAGATGCGCGGCGTCGGCCGCCTGGTGCAGATCGATGCTCCCTTCGACATGACCTACATCGCCGTTGTGACCGTTCGAGACGGGCACTTCACCTCTTACCGCGACTACTGGAACCCCCTCGGCGTCCAGGAGCCCGGCGCCGACTTCACCGGGAGCAGCCGATGACCACCGCGGGCACCACTCTGGTCATCGGCGCCACCGGCACGACCGGAAGCCGCACCGCCGCACAGCTGACGGCCGCGGGTCACCGCGTCAAAGCCGCCAGCCGCCGGGCCACCCCGGTCGCCGGCGCCGAGCCGGTCCCCTTCGACTGGTACGACCCCGCGACGCATGCGACCGCTCTCGACGGCGTGGACCGCGTCTACCTCATACCGCCCGTGGGCGACCCCGACCCGGCGGCGACCATGCTGCCGTTCCTCCGTCAGGCCCGCACAGCCGGCGTGCACCGCGCGGTGCTGCTGAGCTCCTCGGCCATCGCGGAGGGCGGTCCGGCGGTGGGAACGGTGCACCAGGCCCTGCCCGGTCTCTTCGCGCAGTGGGCGGTACTGCGGCCCTCGTGGTTCATGCAGAACTTCACCGGCACGCACGCGCACGCACGCAGCATCCGGGATGAGGGCATCATCTGGACCGCCACTGCGAGCGGCCGGGTCGGCTTCGTCGACGCCGAGGACATCGCGGCCGTCGCCGTGCGCGCTCTGACCGACGAGCAAGCCCCCAACACCGATCTCGTCCTCACCGGGCCCGAGTCACTCAGCCACGACGACATCGCCGCGGTCATCACCGAGGTCACCGGTCGGCCCGTGGTCCACCGCCGTCTGCCCTACGAGCAGATGCGCGACCGCCTCACGACGCAGGTGCCGGTGGAGTTCGCCACAATGCTGGCTGGCCTGGACCGTGGCATCGCCGAAGGGGCGGAGGATCGCATCACCGACACCGTCCAGCGCCTCACCGGTCGGCCCCCGCGCGCCTTCCGAGCCCTCTTTGAGGGGGAGATGCGATCCAGCGGATGATGTTCCAGGGCGATCAGCAGTTCGGGCCCGACACCCTGCGTAATCTTGGCCTGGCTGTCTACGGCGGCTCGGACATCGGAGAAGTCGTAGAAAACCGCCTAGGTGTAGGAGGCCAAAACGTTGGTGACGCCGTCCGGTAGACGTGCTGCGGGTGGTTGATTCCCAAGGGCGGTGTGTGGCCGGTGGTAGTTGTAGTGCACGATCCAGCGGCCCAGGAGGTGGGCGCGTTGGGCTTCTGACGTCCATGTCCGGGCGTAGAGGAATTCTTCGGCCAGGATGCGGTTGTATCGCTCGACTTTGCCGTTGTGGCGTGGGGTGTAGGGCGCGATGCGCTGGTGCCTTGCGCCGAGCAGGGCCCGGGTGAAGCTCTCTGCGCGGTAACAGGCACCGTTGTCTGTCACGATCCGTTCGATGCGGGTGATCCCGTGTGCAGCTAGCCAGGTGCGCGCACGGTGGAGAAAGGCGATCGCGGTGGTGGCTTTCTCGTCGGGCAGTGCTTCGGTGTAGGCGAGACGGCTGTACCCGTCTTGGCCGAGTGCAGGTAGACGTAGCCGCCGCGCGCGGTCTTCTTTCTCCGGTTGACGGCCTTGGCCTGGTCGCTGCCGCGCCCGTGCACGCGCCAGCCTCCACCGTCGGGGATGCGGCCTACCTTTTTCACATCCACGTGGACCATGTGACCTGGCCGTCGGGCCTGGATTTTCCGTGGTTGTCGGTTGACCTCACCGTTCGGGTCGATGAATCGGCGTCGGTTGAGGCCGAGCTCGGCCAGGTGCCTGCTGACGGTCCGTCGGCTGATCGGCGTTCCGTCCTGGCCAGTTCGAAGGCGATCCGGGACGCGGACCACTTGTCGGTCCGACGCAGCTGTTCGATGAGTATGAGGAGCTCGGGCGGTGTCACGGTCGGCTGGTGGTGCGGTGCGGAAGAGCGGTCCTCCAGCCCGAGTTCGCCGTGACTGCGATAGCGATTGACCCACTTCGATGCGCAGGCCCGGGAGATTCCCATCTCTGCTGCGACGTGGGCAATCGGCCTGGTTCGGCAACGCTCGACGAGTCGACGGCGCCCCTCGATGGTGAGGGGCGCGTTCCGGTGCGTCACGCAGTGGGCCCGGGCGCGGAGGGGCGTTTGGCGGTGTCCTTCTGGGAGATGGCCGCTGCCACCTCGTCCAGGGCGGTACGTAGGAGGGCGCCGTATGCGTCCTGGGGGAGGTTGGGGGCGTGCTCTTTGGCCGCGTTGATGTGTTCGGCGGCCGCGTCGAAGGAACCGAGTCGGCGGTAGTTGTCGGCCAGGTTGAGGTGGAGCGAGGGGTAGAAGCCGGCGATGTGGAGGCTGGGATGGTGCTCTTGGACGCGTTGGTCGGTCGCGGCGTCGACGGCGTCCAGGGCGCGGATGTCCCAGGCGAGGGCCTGGGCGGGATCTTCGTAGAGGTCGGCCAGGTAGTGGGCGAGTGAGCAACGGTGTAGCGGGTCGCCGCTGACGCCGATCGCCGACCACAGGTTCAGGAGCTTGTGGCGGGCTGCGAGAGTGTCGCCCTTACGCCCTTCGATGACGGCTTGGCCGATGGCTTCCATGGTCGGGTCGGAGCTGGCGGGTGTGGGGGTCATGAGGTTCCTCGGTGTCGTTCTCAGGCTGAGTGGTCGCGCTTGATGGGCATGGCCAGGGTGGTCAGATCGCCACGGTCGGCGGAGCGGATGGTGACGGGCCGGTCGTATCCCCTCAGGTCGAACATCACATCGGGGCCGATCGCCGTGCTCACGGCGGGATAGAGCGTGGTCATCTCGAACCCGATCCGGAGGGCCTCGCCCGTCACGGTGGCGGGCAGGGGGATGCCGGTGTCTTCGTCTTCTGCTGACCGGACGTTCACCCCGTGATCGCTGATGTGCAGCGCGATGTGTTCGCTGGGGTGTTCTTCCAGGGCGCGCAGCAGCGCGTCTTTCGAGACCGTCGCGCGGGTGGTGGCTTCGCCCAGGGAGGCGAGCATCATCTGGTGGTCGGGGAAGTCCTCGGGCAGCAGGCGGCAGTGCCGGTCCTCCCGCTCGGACATGCGCAGCCAGATCCCGTGCGGCACCGCTTCGATGCGGACTCGCGCACTGCGCCGGACCTCGGCGACCGCCGTGCGCAGATCATCGCAATCCACCGTGCCGGCCCACGTCTGGGCCGGTGGCTGTGGCGGTACCAGGGTCCGGGTGGAGAGCCGGTATCGGTCGGTCGCCGTCAGGGCGATCGCCTCACGGCTCGCCTCGATGTGCAGGCCGGCGAGCACCGGCATCCCCGGCTCGTGCGCGGTCGCGGCCAGGACCTGCTCGACCGCATCGGCCAGGACGGGGCCCCTCAGCGTGGCGATCAGCAGGCCAGGCACGTTGGCGCCCAGCGCGGACTTGATGACACCGGCCTTGTGCCGTGCCGCAGCCGCATCCCCGACGATCTTGGCGACATGCTCGTCGAGCAGCCGTGCCGCCTCCTCGGCCTCGGTGTCAAGGACGGCCTCGACCGCGGCTAGAGACATAGCGATCTCGCGAAGCTGACGCAGTGTGGTTGCCCGCCCCAACTGGTCAGCGGCGTAGTAGCGGTAGCCCGTGACCGGGTCCACTTCGGCAGGCGGCAGTAGCCCGGAGTCGGCGTAGAACCGCAACGCGCTGGAGGTCAGGCCGCTGCGTTGGGCAAAGACGCCGATCGGCATCAGCTCGGAATTTGGCACCTCGCCATCATTGAGCTTCAACCAACTCGAAGGTCAACAGCGACTTGGGGCGTCACCAACGTCATGGCCAGCAACACCACCTCCGGCTACTACGACGTCTGACTGTTGGAGGTGAGTCGAAGTGGTGGCCGTAGGGCTCGCGTAGGTCCACACGAGCGGGAAGACGACTCTGCGCTGAGCACAGGTGAGGCACTCGGCCCACTGACGCCTTGGCTCACCGTCACGCACAGAGCCTGAGACCGCGTCGGCACCAGCAGTCGGCCCGGCTTCACCTCAGTCCATGATGCAGCCGGCCGCTGGTGAAGCCGGGCGCGGGGCTTCATGATCCCAACCCGGCTGCATTCTCCATCACCGGTTCGGGAGTCTGTGTAACGGGCGCCGTACGGGGGCTGGGCACAACGGACGCCGCGGCGACGAGGTCGAGGTGGGAGTTCATGTCCAGCTCGAACGGGCCGTAGGGGTTCACGTGAGTCCAGAACAGCGGGGACAGGGCCCGCCGGTCTGCGTCGGTGAGCCGCTTGTTCCACTTCTCCTCGGCGAGGATGTCCTGGAGGAGCAGGGTGGCTTTGTTCACGACTTCCGGCAGCACTTGTTCACGGTTTCGGGAGGCGCCCGCCGAGCAGCAGGGGCGATGTTCACGAGAACGGGAGGCACCTACCCGCGGTCGGCAACGGCCCGATGGTGGCCGCCGCCCACGCCCGTAGCCAGCGCTTTTTGCCCCCCGCCGCCCGAGGTACAGCAGACGGCGTCTCGGCGGTCACCACCGTGCTGCTGCCCGTTCTCGTGAACATCCAGAGAGGCAGGTGCCTCCCGAACTGCTGTCGAAACGCTGCTCTGCGACACGAACAGGGCCAGTCCTAGCTTGGACAGCAGGGAGCAGGTAGCTCACCGGTAGGTCCCGGGGCTCACCCTTGCGGCGGGCGGCGGGGGCGCGTTCGGCGACGAGGTCGACGCCGGGGCGGGCGATGCCCTTCTCGTCCAACGGTGTCAGCACGTCGAAGGACTCGTGATCGGGCACCGGCAGGCTGTGCGGCGGGAGTGCCGCACCACCGTCACCTGCGCGCCGAACTCCCGTGCTCCAGCCGGGTCTTCGTCGCTCAGGCCGCCGACTCCGGGCACACGATCAGCTGGCCGGAGTCGGCGTCGTACGACACGGCAGCGGCATGTCCGGCGAGCTCGGGGGCGATGGCCGCCCATCGCTCCCGCAGCGTCGCGCCGGCGGCCCGGGGGCCCTCGGGCTCAGCTCGCCGAGCCGGGGCTTCGGTTACTTCTCTCCTCGGTCGACGATGCCTTGGCGGTGCTCGCCCTGGCCACCGATCTCTACCTCGAAGCCCAGTGGGACGGGGCCGCCGCGCCACCCGCGCGGGCGCCACCGCCGGCGAGATCGGCATGTTCCTCGGCATCTCCCTGCGGGACGCCAGATCAGTGGCAGGCGGTGAGCTCTTCGATGCGGGTGGCGAAGTCGGCGTTGGGCAGCGGCAGATCGACGTCATCGACGAAGCCGAGGGCGTGTGGCGCCGGGTGACTTCCGAAGGCGTCGGGAGGTTCACCGCCTCGGTGTCATCCGCGTTGATTCAGTGCCTGGGTCAGCTCGCGGTTGGCGGCGCGCGCGGCTTCCAGTTCGGCTTCCCGTTCTTCCAAGCGTGAGGCCAGCTCGACATTGCGCTGTTCCAGCTGGGTGATCGTCCGGCGGTGTTCGTCGATGTCCGCCGGGGCGCCGAGTCCCGACTCGCGCCACGCCTGTTCTCCAAGGTCTTGGGACAGGCGCTTTCCAGTTGCTGGACGCGGGCGGCGAGGCGGGCTGCGCGGGCGCCCGCGTTGGCCAGGTCGGCTTGGAAGGACGCCTGGGCGCCGGCCGGCCCGCGGGCCGGCGTGGGGCCGGCTGGTTGGCGAGCGGCGGCGTGCAGTTCCTCCAGGAGGTCGCGGTGGCGGTAGAGGGAGGTGCGGTCGACGCGCGCGGCGCGGGCGATGGCCGAGGCGGTCAGTGAGGTGCCGTCGCGGACGGCGCTGGCCAGGGCGGCACGCACGCGTTGGTGGCGCCGTTCGGTGTCCTGGTGGCGGCCGTCGGTCATGGGCGTGGTCACAGCGGGTTCCTCGTCGGTCGGACGTCGGGCAGGGGCTGTCCGACACGGGGCATGCCGAGCAGGACGGTGCGGCGGTGCGGTCAAGCCACCACTGCCCGTTGCGTGGCCAGTCTTGAACGCCGGCTGAGTGCGGCGTCCACGCTGATCCGTCCGCTCGTGCGGTGGCCGAGGGTGAGCCCGCTCGACAGGTCCCTGTAGGGCGAGTCGCGGCCGACGTGCCGGAGGTGCCAGTCCCCGTGGGCGCGCATGAGCCGGGTGAAGGCCGCACGGTCGAGGTCCTGCCACAGCCAGCCGAGGGAGAGGGAGCGGACGGCGCCCGGCGGGCGGGGCAGCAGGTCGCCAGGGCCGCCGATGGCTCCGGGTGTCCTGAACAGATAGCGGGTGACGACGCCGAAGTTGCCCCCTCCGCCGCCGGTGTGGGCCCACCACAGCTCGCGTTCGGCGCCCGTCGAGTCCCGGGTGGCCGTCACGAGGCGGGCCCGGCCCGTCTGGTCCGTGACGACCACCTCGACCCCGTGGAGGTGGTCGACGACCAGCCCGTACCGGCGGGAGAGCGCTCCGTAGCCGCCGCCCGCGACATGGCCTCCCACGCCGACCGAGGGGCAGCCGCCGCCGGGCAGGGTGACGCCCCAGCCGAGGTAGAGGGTGCGGTAGACGCGTCCGAGCGTGGCGCCCGCCTCGACGGCGAAGACCCGCCGTTCGGGCTCGTAGGTGACGGCTGTCATCTCGGAGGCGTCGACGAGGACCCGGACGGCGGGGTCGTCGACGAGGTTCTCGAAGCAGTGGCCGCCGCTGCGGACCGCGACGCGCTTGCGGGCGCGGGCCGCCTCTTCCACCGCGCGGACCGCCTGCCCGGCCGTGCCGACGAGGTGCACCACGTCCGGGGAGCCGGTGAAGCGGCCGTTGTAGCCGCGTGTGGCGAGTTCGGCGTACCGGGGGTCGTCGGGCCCCAGCACCACGGGTCCCAGGGGCGGCGGGTCGGTCCCTCTGGGGGCGGATGCCTCGGCAGGGCCACCGAGGAGCGCGGTGCCCCCGGAGAGCGCTGAGAGTTCTAGGAGCCGTCTTCGTGTGAGTCGTGCCAATGGGGATACCGACCTTCCCGTCCGGCCCGTGGCCGATCGCCTTGTTGGCGCCCAGCCTGGGTGTCCTCGCTGGCGGGACGGTGGAGTCGCGCTGGTATAGGCGGCAACGGCCGTACCGGAACGGGTGGTTCGGCGGGTGTTGGGGCGGCTCGAAGCGGCGCAGGGGGGCGGCGTAGGGGGCGGTTCGAAGAGCAGATCGAGACCGTCAGGGAGGCTGACAAAGACGTTATTAGCGCTTCTAAGCTCGAAGATGTCAAGAGCCCAGAGCATCTGACATTCCTTCCGCCTGCCCCGCGCCCGAGCCGGCCTGCCCGGGCGCGGGCCGTGCCCCCTGATTCCGCCCTGAACCCCGTACGGGAGAACCCATGATCCACACCCGCGGGCTCACCCGCAGCTTCCGCGCCAAAGGAGAGGCCGTTGAGGCCGTGCGCGGTCTGGACCTCGACATCGAAGCGGGTTCCGTCGTCGCCTTCCTCGGCCCGAACGGCGCAGGGAAGACCACCAGCCTGCGCATGCTGACCACCCTGCTACCGCCGACTTCGGGCACTGCCGTCGTCGCCGGGCACGACGTGCTGACTGACCCCTCCGGGGTCCGCCGCCGCATCGGCTACCTCGGCCAGGGCAACAGCGCGGGCAGCAACTTCCGGGTCAGCGACGAGCTGATCACCCAGGGCCGTGCGTACGGCCTGAGCCGCACGGAGTCCCGCGCCCGTGCCGAGCGCCTGAAAAATGGTGTGACTCCTCTCCGGGATGGCGTACCCGGGTAATTCCGTTTCGGGAAGCCGCCGCCGCAGCTCCGGAACTGTTGCGCCACTCCGAACCGCTCGCGACATCCGGGGTTCTCATGTCCTGGGCCCTTGCGCGAACGGTCACCGTCCGGAATGGCGGCAAGCGAACTTTCCGAAGACTGCGGGCGGACGGCGTATCCGGCCGGCCTCATGCCGACGGACGTATACGACGGTTATCTGCCTGTTTTGCTTTCGTCAGCCCTCGCGTACCGCATCTGCGACGCGATCGCCGTTGTTCTCCGCGGTCTCGCTCCCGGGAAGGACGACCGGCAGCCCCGCTGCTTCCCACGCCTCAAGACCGCCCGCCACGCTGTAGACGGAGGACCGGCCCGCGCGGATCGCCTGCACGCCGCACTGCGCGCTGCGGTTGCCTGTGCGGCAGACGAAGGCCAGTGGGCCGTCAGGCAGATCCGACAGCAACGCCGGCAATGTGCTGAGCGCGGCGTGGACGGCGCCGGCCGGGTGACGCGCTGCCCATTCGTCGTCTTCACGAACATCGACCAGCGTGAGTTGCCCGTCCACGGCACGGCGACGCGCCTCAACAGGAGACAGGTCAGCGGGCATGCGACCGTCGCCGGAACTCAGGCTCTGCGTGGGCAGGACCGTCCGGATCGCCTCGTAGTTCGAGGCATGGACGACGGCTATCTGCTGTCCCATCATCGGGCAGACATTCATTGCCTCTTCCCAGTGACGGGTGGACTCCCATTCCGCCACGTTGACGAGAGAGAATGTGCTTCCCGGAACGATCGTGCGGAACATGTACGTCCGGAGGAAACCGGGCTGCGCCGCCATCACCTCCGCGGCATCCTGCCATGCGGCGAGATAATTGGCTTCCTTTTCCTCATCGATCTCGATCGGAATGATCACGACGTGGCGATTTTCCATCTGCTGCTTCCTCAAGTATTTCGACTACCGACATGCCGCTCGTGCGGAGGAATTCCCAACGGATGAGGGAACACGACCGAGGCCTGGAGATGGCGGCTTTCGGTTGTGAGCCGGAACCGTCTGGACGCAGCCTGCACACACGTGTCCGCAGGCGACGAATCTTCTTGCTGGACCAGCAAGGTGGTCGGCGTGGGCCCGGCCGTCAGCCGATCGGCGGGCCATCGCCGACGGCGAGGTACCGGGGCGTCTTGCCAGTCCAGCATGAACCTTTGCCGCATCGCCGGCACCGTCGCACGCTGATGGCATGAGCGAGTTCGAGTTGATACGAGATGGTGAACAGACCTGGGACGTCGTGGTGGTCGGGGGTGGGACCGCCGGCCTTTCCGGGGCTTTGAATCTGGCACGGGTGCGCCGGTCGGTTCTGGTGATCGACAAGGGTGAGCCCCGCAATGCTCCGGCTGCCGGCGCCCATGGTGTGCTCGGCCGCGAGGGCATCTCTCCCCTGGAGCTGCTGCGGCTCGGGCGCGAGGAGGTCGCTTCGTACGGCGGTCGTGTCGTTTCGGGGCAGGTCGCGCGGATCTCCCGGGACGGCGCGGGCTTCCGGGTTGTCACCGAGGACGGGCAGCGCCTACGGACACACAGAGTGCTGGTGACCACTGGTTTGGTCGATGTGCTGCCGGACGTGCCAGGGTTGGCCGAACGGTGGGGACGGGACGTGCTGCACTGCGTGTACTGCCACGGCTGGGAAGTCCGGGACAAGGTCATCGGGGTGCTCGGCAACTTCCACCAGGCCCTGTTGTTCCGTCAGATGTCCAAGGACGTCACGCTGTTCCTGCACACCGCAACGGAACTGACCGACGAACAGTGGGAGCAGCTGGCCGCTCTCGGCGTCGGCGTGGTCGACGGTGAGGCCACCGGGCTCGAGGTCGACAGCCATGACCAGCTGGCGGGCGTGCGGCTGGCATCGGGAAAGGTGGTGCCGGTCCAGCAACTGGTGGTCGCCCCCCGGTTCCTCGCGCGCGCCGGTTTCCTGCGCGAGCTGGGCGTGACGATGCAGGAACACCCCATGGGTCTGGGGGAGCAGCTCCAGGTGGACGCCTCCGGGTTCACCGGAGTGCAGGGCGTGTGGGCCGCGGGGAACGTCAGCGATGTACTGGCCGGGGTTCCCGCCGCGGCAGCAGCCGGCACCACCGCGGCCGCCGCGATCCACATGGACCTGCTGAAGGCCGACGCGGAAGCCGCCGCCCGCGCGGCGAAGGACGGTGAAGTGTTCAGCGGGGCGAGGGAGGCCGAGGTGTCGCGGCGGGTGCAGGGCAGCCGTGCGCACGGACTGGGCTGCCTCCCCGGAGGGAACTGAGCCCTTACCGCGACCGGGTCAGGTGGCGCGGACCCGGAGGTGGGCCCGTTCTCCCTGGCGTCCAAGCAGGATGAGAAGTTCAACGGCCTGGTCGCCGTCGGCACCAATCCAGTGCGGCACGTGCGTGTCGAACTCCGCGGCCTCGCCCGGCTTGAGGCTCAGGCTCTGCTCGCCCAGCAGCAGCCTGAGCCGTCCGGCGAGCACATAGAGCCACTCAAAACCGTCGTGAGTCTGCAGCTCCGGCTCGCTCTGGGACGTGGGTGAAATGAGAAGCTTATAAGCTCGGGCGCCGCCAGGATCGCTCAGCGGCACCAACGTCATGCCTCCCCGGGTCACCGGGCGCAGGTGAATGCGCGGGTCTCCCGTAGGGGGCGCGCCCACGAGATGGTCGAGGGGCACCGCGTACACCTCGGCGAGTGGCAGCAGCAGCTCCAAAGTCGGCTTGCGACTGCCGCCCTCCAGACGAGACAGCGTGCTCTCGCTGATTCCGGTCCGCCGGCCAAGCTCAGCCAGCGTGATCCCCCGCCGGCGACGCAGCTCCCGCAGACGGGGCCCGACCGCATCCAGAACGTCCTTCTTCGCGCTGTTCACCCCCTGATACTGCCCGAAACGGCATGGCCCCTTCCAATTCGAGTTCGAGCAGCAACAGAGCAGTCCGCGACGGTGACGTTCGGCGAGCGGCTCGATCCGGAGGTGCCGGCGCAGGCATGGGAGATCGCCAAGGCCTGCGCGGTGTTCCTCGCGGTGGGGACCATCCTTCAGGTGCAGCCGACAGCGAGCGCCGCGGACCACGGCGCTCGGAAGACGGCCGTCCCTGAGCAGTGATCAGTCACGGGCGAGAGGTCAATGACGGCCGGGACTCGGGCCCCGCGTGCGCGGCGTGCAGGGCGAAGACGAAGCGGACTCCGATCACCCAAGCGCGGTTGGCGGCCGAGGGGCTCGAATCGGAATGTCCCGTTCCGTGATGGCGGCCTGCGTGTTTCCCGTGTGTCTCCTCCAGGGGCCACGGCAACGTGTCTCACGGTCTTGTCCCTTTGCCGGAGTCCGCCTCGACGCAGGTGTGGCGGCGGGTTCCTCGGCAAGGGACTCGGCGGTCCTGGGAAGTCCACTGCGCACCGTGCCATCACCTCGATGAGCTCGCCAAGGCGGAACGATTTCGACCCGGAGAAAGCCCTTCTGCCTTTGCGTGAACCACCTTCTGCTGCCGGGCTGGTGACGTCTGTGTAGGCCGGGGCCGACTTGATCGTCGGGGTGATGGGGGAAAATCGGCGGGTCCTGTCGGCCTGAGGGGTCGGCGACGCACAAGGAGGACAAGGTGGGGCGGGATGAGTGAGCACGGCCGGCGTCGGCGTCACCGTACGGTGGATCGGGTCGTGTGGATCCTGGAGGCCGCCGCGCGGGCGCCGGGCGGGGTGACCGTGGCCGAGTTGGCGCGGACGGTCGGGGCGCCGGCGAGTTCGGTGCAGGATCTGGTCAACGGCCTTGTCGCGACGGGTTTTCTGCTGGAACAGCACCGGCGTTTCCGGCTTGGGCCCGCCCCGCACGTTCTCCATCTCATCGCAGGCCGGGTCGTCCCTCGGATCAGTCAGGCCGAACTCGACGGGCTGAGTCGCGTCGCGGGTACCCCGGTGTTGCTCACGGTGCGGGTCGGGCTCGACGCCGTGCACCTCGCGCGCGGCGGCGAGGACGAGATTCCCCGGCTCGTGCCGCTCGCCGACGAGCACCTGGCCCGGCCGCTGCTGCGTACTGCCGCCGGCCGGTTGCTGCTGGCCTTCACCGACGAGGCGGAGCGCCGTGGGCTGCTCGACGAGCTGGCCCGCCACGACCCCGAGGGCGTCGCCGAGTTCCGCTGCGCTCTTCCGTCGATCCGCGCGTCGCGGATCAGCCGCAGCGAGGGCCTGGCCGACCCCGAGGTCAGCGCACTCGCGATCCCCGTCACCGACGGCCCCGTCGTCACGGGAGCCCTCGTCCTGATGCACCAGCGTCGCGGCCGCTCGGAGCGGCTGCGCCTGGACCGGGCGGCGGCCCGGCTCCTCGCGCACCTCCAGGAGAGGCGGACGTGACGTCCGCATCCGTTCACGGATATCCGTGAATCCGGGCGCCCGTGCGGTGCCGGGAGTGAGCATCCCGGCATGACTTCGAACAGGCTGACCACGACCGAGCCGACACCGACGCCGTCGTCCACCAGCGAGATCGTCTCCCGGCTGCTGCACACCCTCGGCGACCCCGATCCGGCCCGGGCGGCCAAGGACATCACCGTCGTCGGGGCCGATCCCCTGGTGCCCTCGGTGCACCGCCTCGCCGATGCCATGTCTGCCGCGATCGGGGTCTTCGGGCGGCAGACGGCGGCGGTCGGCGAACAGCGCGGGCACCCGCACCAGAGGGTTCAGGTGCAGGCCGGGGCCGCGATCGACCAGCTCATGGCGACCTATCACACGACGCTGTCGGGGCGCCCGCTCGGCGCTCTGCTCGATGATCCGACGCTGCTCGGCAACAACGACTTCTACCGGGCACGCGACGGCCGGTGGATCTTCCTCATCACCACCTATCCGCATCTGCGGGACGCCGTCCACTCCGTGCTGAGGTGCGGGCTCGACAAGGTGGGGATCGCGCGGGCCGCGGCCGGTTGGGACGCCTTCACGCTGGAGGAGGCCATCTGCGCGCGAGGCGGCGTCGCCTGCGTGGTGCGCAGCCGGGACGAGTGGCTCGCACATCCCGCGGGGCGGTACGTCGCGCGGCGCCCGGTCGTCGAGATCGAACGCGTCGGTGACGGGCCGGCCCGGCCTCTGGAGCCGATCGGCGAGGCCGACGAGGCACTCACGGGCGTACGGGTGCTCGATCTCACCCATGTCATCGCAGGTCCCGTCGGGGCGCGGCTCCTCGCCCAGTTCGGCGCCGACGTGCTGCACCTGTCGCGTCCCGACCGCCCTGACCCGATCCCGATGATCGTGATGACCGGCGGCGGCAAGCGCAATGCCTACTGTGACCTGCGCGACGGTCACGACCGTACGGCCTTCCACGAGGTGCTCCAGGACGCGGACGTCTTCGTGCACGCCTACCGGGGACTTGCCCGGCACGGGGCGTCGACCGAGGAACTCGTCCGGCGCCGCCCCGGACTCATCACCCTCGAATACCACGCCTGGGGCGCCGACGGCCCCTGGGGTGAACGTGGCGGCTTCGACCAACTCGCCTGTTCGGCAACCGGATTCGCCGTCGAGGAGTGGACCGACCGGCCGTCGCTGCCGCCGACGTACCTGCTCAATGACTACCTCGCCGCGTATCTCGGGGCTGCCGCCGTGGCAACGGTCCTGCGCCGGCGTGCGACGGAGGGCGGCTCGTGGCGGATCCGCGTGACCTTGGCCGGGGTATGTCACTGGGTTCAGGAGCTCGGGCTGCTGGCACGGGAGAACGTCATCGACCTGCCCCGGCCCGGGCGCGCGCCGCTCGCCGCGCTGTCGACCACCGGGACCGACTTCGGCCCGCTCACCGAACCGGCGACCCCGTTCGCGTACAGCGGGCGCACGGTCCCCCAGCCCGGCCGGCGTACCCCGCTCGGGTCCGCCGCGCTCCAGTGGCGCTGAGCGCTCCAGGGGAAGTGCCGTACGTCATCTGCGGGCCGGTGGGGCTGATCGCGCCCCCGGCGGAGCCGCATATCGGCACAGCCTCACGTCCTCCGGAGCGCGATCCCGTACCGCACCACCCCGCTCACCCACCCACCCGATCTCCCAGGAGGCACCGGAAGATGTCCGAGAAGCCGAGCGGCCCGTCCGGCCGGGGACTCCTCGCCGGAGTCCGCGTCATCGAACTGGCCAGCGTGATCATGGCCCCGTACGCAGCACAGCAACTCGGCGATCTGGGCGCGGATGTGATCAAGGTCGAGCCGCCCACCGGTGACATGACGCGCCACTACCCGCCGCGGCGCCACCCCGGCATGGGCGGCCCGGCACTCAACCTGAACCGCAACAAGCGCAGCGCCGCCATCGACCTCAAGGCCCCGCACGGCCGCGACGCCCTGCTCGCCCTGCTGCGCACCGCCGACGTCTTCATCACCAACCTGCGCCCGCAGGCCCTGGAGAAGCTCCGCCTCGGCTACGGCGACATCGCGGTCGTCAGCCCCGGCCTGATCTACGCGAGCGCCCACGGCTTCCGCAGTGACAGCCGCTACGGCACCCACGCCGCCTACGACGACATCATCCAGGCGGCCAGCGGCCTGGTCTGGCTCAACCAGCAGGTCTGCGGCCAACCGCACTACGTTCCCACCGTGCTGGCCGACAAGATCTGCGGCATGCAGATCGCCCAGTCGGTCCTGGCCGCGCTGCACCACCGGGAGCACGGCGGCACCGGACAGCACATCGAGGTGCCGATGGCCGACACCATGCTCGCCTTCAACCTGGTCGAGCACCTGGGAGCGGCCGCCCTGGAGGCCGACGGCGAGTTCGGCTCGGCTCGCTCGCTCAGCCCGCAGCGCCGCGCCCTGCGCACCGCCGACGGCTGGATGTGCATCCTGCCGCACAGCGACCGCAACTGGCGGGACTTCACCGACTTCGTGGGCCGCCCCGAACTGGCCGCCGACCCGCGCTTCGCCACCGGCCCCGACCGGGCCCGCAACGCCGACGCGTTCTATCCGCTGCTCGCGGAGCTGACGCCGCGGCACACCAGTGCCGCGTGGCAGGAGTTCTGCGACCGGGCGGGCATCGCCGCCGCCCCCGTGCTCGACCTGGAATCCGCCGCCACCACCGCCTACGCCCGAGAGGGCGGCCTGCTGCACGAGGCCGAACACCCCACCGAGGGCCGCTACCGGGTCATCGGCCGCCCGGTCCGCTACTCGGCCGACCCGGAGCCGGAGCTACGGCCCTGCCCGGCCATCGGCCAGCACACCGACGAAGTGCTCCGCGAAGCCGGCTTCGACCCCGCCCTGCTGCATCCCACGCACTGACCGAATTCCGTAACGAGAAGAAGCGCATCCATTGATTCACCAACCCGGGAGCGAAAGAACCATGTCGCCTTCGACGCCTTCACCGATCGCATTCCCCGACGTCGTCCTGCCCGAATCGGCCCGCCGCCTCCGCGTCGAGGTCCGCGCCTTCCTAGACGAGGAGCGCGCCCGCGGCACCGTGCTCGGCCGCCCCGACTCCTGGCTGGCCGGCTGGGACCCCGACTTCAGCCGCCGCCTCGCCCAGCGCGGCTGGGTCGGCATGGCCCTGCCCACCGAGTACGGCGGCGCCGGCCGCGGCTTCCTGGAGCGCTACGTGGTGATCGAGGAGCTGCTCGCCGCCGGCGCCCCGGTCAGCGCCCACTGGGTCTCCGACCGGCAGGCCGGGCCGTCCATCCTCCAGCACGGCACCGAGGAGCAGCGCCGCTTCTTCCTGCCCCGGATCACCGCCGGGCGATGCTTCTTCTCCATCGGGATGAGCGAGAAGAGCAGCGGCTCCGATCTCGCCTCGGTCGCCACTCGTGCCCAACGCACCTCCGACGGCTGGCAGTTGACCGGCACCAAGATGTGGACCGGCGGCGCCCACGTCAACGACTACGCCATCGTGCTGGCCCGCACCGACGAGGCCGAGGACAGGCACGCGGGCCTCAGCCAGTTCATCGTCGACCTGCGCGCCCCGGGCGTACGCATCGAGCCGATCCACCTGATGAGCGGCGAGCACCGCTTCAACGCCGTCCACCTCGAAGGCGTCCACGTCCCCGACGGCATGCTGCTCGGACAGCAGGGTGATGGCTGGAAGCAGGTCACCGGCGAACTCGCCTTCGAACGCAGTGGCCCGGAACGCTACCTCTCCGCCTTCCCCCTGCTGGTCTCCCTGCTCCGTGAACTGGAGCAGCGCCCGGGTACGGCCGAACAGCTGACCCGGGTCGGCATCCTGACGGCCCGTCTGCACAGCATCCGCCGACTGTCCCTCGGCGTGGCCGCGGCCCTGGACGCCGGAGCCTCCCCCGACATCCAGGCCGCCCTGGTCAAGGACCTCGGCACCCGCCTCGAGGGCACGCTGACCGACACCGTCCGCAGCATCCTGCCGACCCCGGCCGACCCGCACGCCACTCCCGGCAGCCACTCCGAACTGCTCGCCTTCGCCCTGCTGCACAGCCCCGGCTACACCCTGCGCGGCGGCACCAACGAAATCCTTCGCGGCATCATCACTCGCGGTCTGGAGCAGCGCTGATGTACACCCACACGATCGACACCAGCACCCCGGTCGTCCCCGCCGACGCCTACGGCACCACCGCCTTCTACGCCGATGCGGACGCCATCGCCACCGTCACCAACACCACCGCCCCCGACGCCGTTGCCCTCCCGTCCCCGGACGCCTCCACCGCCGAACTGCTGGCCGCCGCCCAGGAAGCAGGACACCGCGCCGTCCCCGGGCCGTTCGCCGAGACCGCCCTGGTCGCCCGCCCGCTGCTGCGCCGCGTCGGCCTCCCCGTCCCCGACGGCCCGCTCAGCTACGCCATCGCCCCCGAGCTCACCGTCCGTTACGCCCATCCGGCCGCCTCCCCGGTCGGCTCGGCCGGCTGCCTGGGCGACGACGACATCCTGCTGGTCACGGGAGCCCTGCGCCGCGTCCCCTGGGCGCGCACCGCCACCGCCGTCATCGTCCTGGCCACCGCCCCCTCCGGCCACGTCCTGTTCACCCTCACCCCCGACCAGGCCGTCCCCACCCCCGGCACCAACCTCGCCGAGGAACCCCGCGACGACCTCCACCTCGTCGCCCTGGAGATCCCCGCCGCACAGGTCCGCCGGATCTCCCCCGAACTGCTCGACGAGGCCCGGCTCCGCGCGGCCCTGGCCCGCTCCGCCCTGATCGCCGGTGCCGCCGAACGCTGCGTCGACCTGACGGTCGCCCACACCACCGCCCGCACCCAGTTCGGCCGTCCGCTCAGCCGCTTCCAGGCCGTCAAGCAGGAAGAGGCACGGCTGATCGAGGAGGCCGCCCTGGTAGGCGCCGCCGTCCAGGCAGCCGCCACGCCGCTGGACACCGGCGGCGCGGCCGCCCACTTCGCCGTCGCCGCCGCCAAGACCCAGGCATCCGCTTCGGCCACCGAGATCACCCGCATCGCCCACCAACTCCACGGCGCCATCGGCATCACCCGGCTCCACCCCCTCCACCTCGCCACCACCCGCCTGTGGTCCTGGCGCGACGAAGACGGCGACGAAACCTACTGGGCACACCGCCTGGCCCACCCCCTCACCGCCACCACCCTCTGGCCCACACTCACCACCACACCCTGATCGCTGCCCCCTCCCCCCGCCCTGCCTCGTCGTCGGCCGGCCCAACCCGGCCGACGGCCCCTCCGCCTCTTGCACCGGCCCAGAAGCCGTCTGCACTCCCCGACCCGAGCCGGCCGCGGGAGTGCAGACCGCAAGAGCTGGTGGTCAGTCAGCTGTTACACGCTGGTGTGGGATGAGCGGCCAGCGCCGCGAACGCCTTCGGCCTGGTGCGCCAGGCCGGTGGTGGAAGAGGCCGCCGTCGTTCATCACGAACACGGTCGCGGTGACGTCGACGGGTGCCAGGGCGGCGTCGACCACCGCGGAGACCGGGCCCGGATCGCCGCGGCTGCGACGCGGGCGTGCTCAAGGAGGGAGTGGGTGACGTCGGCGGCCACACCGGAAGTGAAGATCACGCTCGCCTTCCGCTCGGCGCGTTCCTCGAGGGCTTCCACATCCGGTGCGGGACTCCCGCCGGGCCCGCAGCGCCGTCAGGCCGTTCGCCTCCCCGCGCTGGATTCCTGGGTGGCCACGTCACAGAAGTTGAGCCAGATCCCCTTTCTCGTGAACATCCACGAGCCCGGAGATCGCCAACTGCTGCCCAAACCAGAAAAACGCTGCTGTGGAAAGTGAGCGAAGCCGCTCGGCGGTCTGTCGTGATCGGTGCAGACCGCCGAGCTTGTGACCTGGGTCGTCGCGCGCCCTGCGAGTCAGCGGCCCGCGGATCTGCCGGCTGTGTGGTTGCCGGGTGGTGTGGGCGGGCGCGGTGCCGGGTCGGCGGTGGGGGCACAGGTCAGACGTCGCCGGCGAGGGTCTGGCCGTGGGCTGCCGGAGCGGAACGTGCGCAGAAACCTCCGGGTGTGTGGCGCGCTCGGTCGTGCTGTGCGGGCGAGAGCTTTCCCGGGGGCTGGTCGGGCCGGCGGTTCAGCGCAGTCCGGCGAAGAGGTCGTTCTCGGGTACGGCCGCGCCGGTGGTGTCCTGGACACGTACGAACGTCTCCATGCCCATCAACTCACCGAACCTCGCCTTGCCCATCTTGAGGAAGAATATGTTCTCGCCCTGGCTGGCATGAGCGGCGAGCGCGTCGAATTTCTGGCCGCTGAATGCGGTGGTGTCCACCCATGTGGTGATCTCGTCGTCGGGGAGGCCGATCTCGGCTATCGCGGCGGCCTCGGCGGGGTCCGGCTCCGGCATGTCCTCGCCGAACTCGCGCATGATCTCCCCGAACCGCTGCATCGTTGAGCGGGGCATCGTCGTCCAGTACACCTTCGGTGTCAGTCCCGTCCTCTCCAGCGCCGCCATCGTGATGCGGTGGGCCTGGATGTGGTCGGGGTGGCCGTAGAAGCCGTTTTCGTCATAGGTGACGACCACATCGGGTTGGTAGTGCTGCATGAGTTCCGCCAGTCGGGCGGCGCCTTCTTCGACGGGGGTCTGCCAGAAGGATCCGGGGGCGTCGTTGCTCGGCCAGCCCACCATTCCGGAGTCGGCGTAGTCCAGCATTTCCAGATCGCTGATCTTCAGGGCTTCACAGCTCGCCTTGAGTTCTTGACGGCGCATCATGGCGACGGCTGCCGGATCGTGCTCGGGGTCGCCCGGCTTGGCGCCTCCCGGTCCGTCACCGCAACGGCCGTCGGTACACGTCACGAGAACGGTGCGCATGCCTTCCGCCGCGTATCGCGCGAGGATTCCTCCGGTGCTGGTCGCCTCGTCATCGGGGTGGGCGTGCACTGCCATGAGCGTCAAGGGTCGGTCAGTCATGAGCGAGTCCTTCTGTAGTAATACGACTTGGCCCGAGTACGCGGTGGGTTCACCGCGGTCCTGAGGTCCGGATTCCGGCAGGCGGAGGGCCTTGTGGTGTCCGTGTTCCCGCCGGTGTGGCGTCGGTGCGTCTGTCGGTGCAACAGTGCCGGCCGGACCGGCTGTTCCCGGCATGGGCGGTTGGTCTTTGGGTGTCGGTGTTTCGACGTGAGCGAAGCACCAGCGGTCCGAGGACGCCGGGTTTCGCTGGGCGCTTGCGCCGGTCTGACGGACGTCTTCGTCCGCGACTTGCTGAGGGTGTACGAGTCGCGTGTTGGTGCCGCGGAGATGGGGCTGGGTCGGTCGGCGAGGACGGCCGGTGCCGGGTTGGACGGTCGCGGTCTTGCGGGTCGCACGATGGACAGTCACCTGCGCAGGAGGGGCAGGCGCCGCGAGCGTGCCGACGTCCCGTGTGTCGTTGTGTCGGGCACCGAGACCGGTGAGGGGGACGTCGGTGCAGGTGCTCCGGTCGCTGTCGAGTTCGGCGATGGCGTCGTCCTGGATCGTGGCTGCCATCAGGCGCGTTGTGCCGCTCGGTGTGCCATTCCAGATGCGGGACAACCAGCGCCGACCGGCCCACAGTCGAGGGAGGTCGGCCGGGTGGTCATCAGCCGGGCGGGGAGGTTCCGAAGCGCGGATACGTCTCCCGGTTGAAGCTCTGGCGCGGCTTGTCCAGCAGGCCGCGTGCGGATCGTGCACCAACGCCGGTGCACATTCCGCTTCTGCCGTGCCCCGCCACTCAGGGCGCCCGCGCGCCCGCCGGCGTGTACGAGTGTGCCCGACGAACCCGGACGACCGACCGCGCGGGGCCGCGCAGGCCGTGCCCGGGTCATGCGCCTCGGTTCCTGGCATCGCCCGGGCGGTGAGTTCTTCACTCGGGATGTGAGAAAGGCGCGACGCGGAGGTGCAACCACATCGAGCTCGCCCAGGCCAGCAACGCCACAGTGACGCAAACCGTCATCACCGGCACCGCGGTCCGTGTGAGCCGCCCGGCCCGACGGCTCAGGAGAGATCGGGACAGTCGCCAGGTCGTCAGCGTGGCCGCAGGGAATCCGAAGAGCATGGCCGGCAGTTCCACGTAGAGCAGGCTCCAGTCCCGCTCACTCTCGAAGGCACCGTGCAAACCGGGCTGAGCGCCATGCCGCCACACGCTCAACCCGATCACCGCAGCGGTGACCGCCACCAAGAATCCGACGGCGTCGGTCAATTCAGCACGTTTGACCATGCTTCTCCAGACGCGCCCCTGAGCACAGGAGTTCCCACCATCCGTGACACCCCGCGGAACAAGCGCGCAGCGGGTGGCGGGGGCCGTCTCGGGCTGGGTTGCCCGTGGCCGCTGGGCCGGCGGCGTCCTAGGGGATGCTCGTCGGCCTGGTCGCGCCGACGGCGTCCTGCTCGCAACGCGTCGGGCATCGACTTCGTGGGCGACGGCACGGGCACGTGGCGGAGGCGGGGCAGGCACGCCGCAGCCGATCCCGATCGTCGGCAGTCCGCACGCCGCCACCGCGGCACGCCACCGGCTCGATGTCGCAGCCGGCGCAGTAGCCGGTGGGGCGGGCGGGTCGGTACCGGCGTCCGGCGCGGCCACAGGCCGACGGTGCGGTCGAGGGCGAGGTGGTTGCGGGCCCCGTTCGCTCTGTGTTTCAGCCACTGCTCGGGGCTGTGGTGCAGGGCGGCGTCCATGGGCTCGGTCATCGCCTACCCTCTGTGGCTCAAGGGGGTGGGCTGCGGTGGACAGGGCACACCTGTACCGGGAGGGCACGGTCGGTGACGAGGTCTTCGCGCACGGGATCGGTGACGGGCACTGGTGACGTTGGCAGAAGGTGGCGTTGCTCTGCTCGCACGGCAGGCGCCGGGGTCTGCGGCGCAGCGCGGTCGGCTGTACGGGTTTCAGGGTGTGGCGGTCGTCGATGGGACGGCTGTACTTGGTCTGCCCGGGGTTCTCCATCGGAGCGGTGCTGCCTGCCCGTGGCCGGCGCCTGCCCGGTCGGTGGTGCCGACCCGCGGGAGGCGGGGGTCCGTGAGGGTTGCCGACCGGCGGCCTGGGCTCTGCCGTAGGCATCCGGCGTCCTTGCTTTCGTTCGCTTCTTCTCCCGGGGGTCCTGTTGGATTCAACACCACAAAAATCCCGCGTTCGTAGCGACGACGAGCGTTCCTTCGCGCGACGAAGGTCAGTGAATTACTTCTTCGCCGGCGGCACCATCTGCTATGGGCTTGTCAGTTGGGGAAGGGCGGCTATTGGTTGGGTCAACAGGAACAAGGACGCGACCGGTGTACCTGTGCCTTGGTGGTTGTGGGCCGGTGTGTGTGTCATCGTGACAGCGCTCGGGGCGGCGGGCGGTTACTACCTCTGGATCCGTAGCCGACGAGAGAGGGCGGCGCTCAAGGCCATCGAGGACGCCGCTGAGCGGCGGAAAGAGCTGGATGCTCAGAAGTTGAGCGAGTTGAAGACCGTCACCCCGCTGGCCACTCTCCTGGAGCTGAACCAGGGACAGATCGACGAATACCATCGCATCGCCACCGATCAGGCGGACCGGTCCTTTCGCTCTTCTCAACGGGCCATGGCCCTCGGCCTGGTGGTGCTCGTCGGCTGTTTTGCCGCCGGGCTCCATTTCGACGGCACTCAGACGAAAATCTTCGTGGCCTCCATCGCTGGACTGGCCGCCGCACTGTCCGCCTTCTTGAACCGAACCTACCTGCAGATGTACGGCCAGACTCTCCATCAGCTCAACCGGTACTTCGAGCAGCCCGTACTGACCGGGTATTACCTGACCGCCGAGCGCCTGGCCCAAGACCTCAAGGACGACCCCGAAAGCGAGATGCGGCGGCGCATCATCGACCAGGTGCTAGAGGCCAGTGCCCAGATGAACAACGCCACGGAGCCGGGCCGGTCCCAGCACCGGAAGAGGAAGGCCACCGTCCCACCGCAAGCACAAGGGACACGCACGCCGCCTCAACAGGAGCCAGGTGCCCCCGGCGCGATCAGTCAAAGCGGTGACGTCGGCAACGCCGACGAGTGACCCGACAGCCCCGGAGCGCTCCCTGACCGCGTCCCCACGGGACGGCAGATCACCTTGGGAAGCCCGAAGCCGATGCCCAGGGCGGCGAGGAGGCCGAGTGCCGCGACGGCCCACAGGGGCAGGTGCCAATCGGCGCCGCCGATCAGGGCGCCCAGTGGCAGCCCCAGGGCGGTGGCCGTGCTCAGTCCGCCCATGACGAAGGTCAGGGCGGCGCCGCGGCGTTCGGCGGGTGCGACGGGCTAGCTTCCTGACCTGCATAACCGGATCAAGCAGCCTCGGTTGCCCAGCTCGGCCGCCACGCGACGAGGAGCCGGATCACACTGCCGTAGCCGGCTACCCGACCGCAGGGAGACGTCGAGGCCCGGGGCGCCTGTGTCGAGGCGAGCGCGGTCAAGCTCGTTGACGACACCGCGCGAAAGCTGCGCCGATCGCCGTTGCCAAGGTGGTGTTGGCCGCGGTCCAGAACACGAGCTTGGCGATCGGCCCATTGACCGTCCGCAACCCCCCGTCAGTGTGGCGGCAGAATGAGTCGGGCGGGAAGTACTGCGAGACAGGAGTGCCGCGCGTGCTGTAGCAGGGCGACGTCTCGGGAAACAGGCCCGACTGCGCGCGCTGCGACAGAGCCAAGCCGGCGAACACTGTCAGCCACCCGGCCGACAAGAACACGATCAGCACCCAGCGAGGGACCCTCGCTCGCCGCCCCAACAACCACACCAGGGAGGTTGGCATGACGAACACGACAAACACAGCGAACAGCAAGATCAGAGCCTTCATGTCCCTATGACCATACTGATCGAAGATCCGCCGGACACGCCCTGATGACCTGAGCCGGAGATCGCGATCTGGCGCGGCGCCATCCACGCCGAACCGGCCGATTCGGATGGTGACGGCCGGGCGCGGGCATGTGCCGGGTCTACTGCGTGCCCGGCGGATGCCCCAGTGGGGTCGGCTTCACCGCTGGGTGCGTCGCTCGGCGGCGTCGAACGCGGGCGCGAGCGGGGCCAGTGCCGCGCGGAGTTGGTCGGGCAGTGAGCCGGAGGGCACGACGAGTCCCCCGTCGCCGAAACTCTCGGCGGCCTCCGCGTTCCCCGCCGGCCGGAGCCAGCCTTCCAGCGCGATGCGAACCGCCGCGGCCACGCTCGCCGCGAGAACGCGGGCCGTGTGCGCTCCGGTGTCTCCCAGGCGTTCGGCGATCACCGCCGTGAGCGGGGGCTCGATGCCGGCGGTGGCGTCGAGGAACGCCTCGCGCAGCGCGGACCGGGTGGTGATCAGCAGCAGCGCCTTGTGTTCGCGCTCGCCGGTGTTCGTGTACTGCTCGACCACCGCTTCGGTGACGGCGTCGGCCAGGTGCACTTCTGCGGGCCGGGCCGTGACCGCCGCCGCGATCCGCGCCTCCCGGTCTGCGGTGACAGCGGAGACGATCGCCTGCTCGCGGCTGGCGAAGTAGTTGTTGTAGGTGCGCGGCGAGACCCCGGCCGCCTCGGCGATGTCCTCGACCCGCACCTGGTCCGGTCCGTGCTCCACGGCCAGGCGCAGGGCCGCCTCGCGTAGCGCCTCGCGTGTGGCCTGCTTCTTCCGCTCCCGCAGCCCTGGCAGTGGTGTCGTCACGGTGCTCAGCGTTCCACACATGACTGCGCGCACGCAAACTTGCGTGCACGCACTTTTCCTGCCAGCCTCGGCCCGTCCGAGACCGACAGAGGGGACGTCACCATGCGAGCAAGAGGAATGACCTACGACACCGGATTCGTCGTACACGGCCAGATGTCCCGCGAGCACTTCGACCCCGCGGTGGTCCGGCGTGAGCTCGCCATCATCCGCGACGACCTGCACTGCAATGCGGTCCAGATCATCGGCGGTGCCCCGGACCGACTGGAGCTGGCCGCCGGCGTTGCCGCCGAGCTCGGCCTGGAGGTCTGGTTCTCGCCCTATCCGCTGGAGCTGGACCCGGAGCAGATCCTCACACTCTTCCGCGACTGCGCCGAGCGGGCGGAACGACTCCGGCAGCAGGGGGCCTCAGTCGTGTTCGTCGCAGGTGTCGAGCTGAGCGTGATGAACCGCGGATTCCTGCCCGGGGAGAGCCCCGAGGAGCGGGTCGAGCAACTGATGAGCCAACCCGAGCGGCGGGCCGAAGCGATGCGCGAGCTCGGCGTGCGCATCAACGCGTTCCTCCGCGATGCCGCGGCCACGGTCCGCGAGCGTTTCCAGGGCGAGCTCACCTACGCATCCATCCAGTTCGAGCAGGTCGACTGGACCCCCTTCGACATCGTGACGTACGAGCTGATCCGCTCCGCCGAGGTCGCCGACCGGTTCCGGGACGCGGTGCGCACCCTGGCCCAAGGCCCGAAGCCGCTCGCCATCACCGGGTTCGGCACCGCCGCCTACCGCGGCGCGGGAGACCGCGGCGGGCGCGTGCTGGAAGTGGTCGAGCACGATCCGCAGACCAAGGCCCCGGTACGACTGGACGGCATATACGAGCGTGACGAGGCCGGCCAGGCCACCTATCTGAGCGAACTCCTGGAGATCTTCGACACCGAGGGCGTGGACAGCGCGTTCGTGTTCCTGTTCGCCTTGCCCGGCTACCCGCACCGCCCGGACGGCGACCCCCGGGACGACCTGGACCGGGCCGGCCTGGGCATCGTCAAACTCCTCGAAGGACGCCGGGGGCAGACCTACCCCGACATGGAATGGGAACCCAAGGCCGCCTTCGCCGCAGTGGCACAGCGGTATCGGAGGTGACCGGCCCACGGTGACCTCTGCTCGGGATCTGCGCTGCGGCGCAGTGCAGATCCCGAGCAGAGGGAAGCGGTACTCGCCGAACTCGCCGCAGACCTCGCGCCGGCCCATCGCCGTCGCGACCTGCGGACCTCGGCAGTGCTCCGGCACGACGGGCCGGGTCGGAAACGTGATCGTCGCGGTGTACACGACGTGCGCGACCAAGCGGGGCCACGCCCTGATCGACCGGGACCTGTACGTGCAGGCCGACCGGTTCGCCGAACGGGCGCGGATGGCGACGGCGGGTTTCCCAAGGATCACGCATTCACCACCGAGCCGACGCTCGCCCTGGCGCAAGACCCCGCTCTCTTCCGCCGCTGCGCCCGTGACCGACCGCTTTCCGATGTGGACGACCGGCTCCCGAGTCACGTCCCTTCTGGCAGGTACGCCACCACCTTGCCCGGGTTGAAGATCCGGTGAGGATCCAGCGCGTCCTTGACCGCCCGGTTGAGTGCGAGTACGGCGGGGCCGGCCTCGGTGCTGAAGCCGTTCCGTTTGAGCAGTCCGACCCCGTGCTCACCGGTCACCGTCCCGCCGAGTTCCAGCGCGGCGGCGATGATGTCCTCGAACGCGGCCTGGGCGCGCCGTTTCGCGGCCTCGTCGCCGGGCTGGGTGATCAACAACGGGTGGAGGTTGCCGTCGCCCGCGTGGGCGATGTTGGCGATCAGGGTGTCGTGGCGGGCCGCGGCCTCCTCGATGCGGGCCAGCATCTCGGGCACCGCGGCCTTCGGGACACAGACGTCCTCGGTCAGTACCGGGCCAAGGCGTTCGAGCGCCGGGTAGGCCAGGCGCCGCGCCTCGAACAGCGCGTCGGCCTCGTACCGGTCGGTCGAGCGCACCGCGAACGTCGCCCCCGCCCGCTCGAAGCAGGCCAGCATCGCGTCCGCCTCCAGCTCGCCCGCCGGACCCGCGCTGTCGGTCCGGCCGAGCAGCAGCACATCGGCCTCGGTCGACAGCCCCATGTGTTTCCACTCGTCGACGGCGGCCAGGCAGTGCCGGTCGACGAGTTCCAGCGCGGAGGGCATCAGACCCGCCTCGGCGACGGCGGCGACCGCGTGCCCGGCGTCGACCACCGAAGAGAAGTGGCCCGCGACCGTGTGCTCGGGCTCCCGCGCCGGACGCAGCCGCACGGTGATCTCGGTGATGATGCCGAGCGTGCCCTCGGAGCCGACCATGAGCCCGGCCAGGTCGTAGCCGGCGACGCCCTTGGCGGTGCGGCGGCCGACGCGTACCAGCTCGCCCGTCCCGGTCACGAACTGCAGGCCGAGCACGTAGTCGCGTGTGACGCCGTACTTGACGCAGCACAGGCCGCCCGCGTTGGTCGCGACGTTGCCGCCGAGCGTCGACCACGGCGCGCTCGCCGGATCCGGCGGGTACCACAGGCCCTGCTCTGAACAGGCCGCGCGCAGATGGTCGTTGACGACCCCCGGTTCGACCACCGCGAGCCGCTCCCGCGCGTCGATCTCCTTGATCGCCGTCATCGCCTCGGTGGACACGACGACGCAGTCCTCGGTCGCGTTCGCCCCGCCGGACAGTCCGGTGCCCGCGCCGCGCGGCACGATCGGGGCGCCGAGCCGCAGGCAGACCTGAACGACGTGGCGCACCTCCTCGGCGGTGCGCGGCCGGACCACCGCCGCAGGGGTGCTGTAGGGCGCCCATTCGGCCTCGTCATGGGCGTAGCCCGCGGCCACGGCGCGGTCGGTGAGGATCCGGCCCGCGGGCAGGCCCCGGGCCAGTTCGTCGGTCAACTCACGCCGCCACACTTCGTTGCACATGGCGGCGACGCTAACCGCGCCGGATCGCACGGCTCAATGGGTGAACCGACTACCATTCCCGATGATCAATGGATGGAGCGTCCACCGATGCGCGAGTCATGGCTGGACCTGTTGCTGCGCGACGCGTCGCCGGACGAGTTGCAGCGGCACGGCGACGACCTGACCCGGTCGCGAGGCCCCGAGGCAGCCGGCCGCGAGACCGCGCAGGCCCTGCGGCTGGCCATGGTGCTGCGGCAGCAGGCGCAGCGGGCGGCCGAACTGGCCGCGCTCAACGAGATCGCGATCCGGCTGGCCACCCTCCACGCGCCGGACGACATGCTCCCGGAGATCGTCGGCCAGGCGCGCCGGCTGCTCGACGTCGACCTGGCCTACCTCGGTCTGATCGAGGACGGGAGCATGCGGCTGAAGGTCACCAACGGCGCGTTCACCCCAGGGCTCGCCGGCGTCGTGATCCCACTGTCGGTCGGGCTGGCCGGTGAGGTGATCGAGCACGCGGCGCCCCGCTGGACGGCGGACTACCGGCAGGAGCGGCGATTCGGCCACGACGACAGTGCGGACATCGCGGCGCGCGCCGAGAACATGCGCGGGCTGCTCGGGGTTCCGCTGCACCTGCGCGGCCGCGTCCTCGGTGCCCTGTTCGCGGGCAAGCGGCAGGAACGGGACTTCACCGAACATGAGGTGATCCTGCTGTCGGCGCTGGCCGCGCACGCGGCCGGCGCGATCGAGAAAGCCAACGCCATGGGCACGCTCAACGCCGCCAACGACCAGCTCACGCGGCGCACCGAAGAGCTGGAGCAGACGCTGCGCCGGGACCAGCGGCTGACACGGGTGGTGCTCGGCGGGGGCGGGGTCGAGGAGTTGCTCACCGAGATCGGCTCGATGACGAGCGGCGAGGTTCGCTTCGTCCCGGAACCCGAACCGCCGTCGCCCTCCGAGACCACGGCGCAGCCGGTCGTGGCGGGGGAACGGCGCTTCGGCGCGCTCGTTCTCGCCGGCGAGCCCGCGCCCGGCGACCGGCTGCTGCTCGAACGGGCCGCCCCGGCACTTGCCCTCGCGCTGGTCGCCGAGGAGGCGGCGGCCGAAGCGTCCCGGCAGACCCGCGCGGCGCTCCTCGTCGACCTGCTCACCATGACGTCGAACCGCCCGCGCGCCCTGCGTCAGACGGGGCTGGACGCGTCGACGCCGTACTCGGTGCTCGTCATAGCGCCCGCCTCCGCAAGGGCCCGCATCGAGCGGACCCCGTCGCTGGCGGGCGCGGTCGTCGCCGAGCACGACGGTCACCTGCTCGTCGTGGCTCCCGCCGGTCCCGACACGATCCGGCGGGAGTGGCCGCGTGGTGCGGACGCCCCCACGGCCGGGATCGCCGGGCCCGCGCGCGGGCAGGGGGAGCTGCGGCGGTGCTTCCACGAGGCACGCCAGACGCTGAGTGCCCTCAAAACACTGGGGCGCACCGGCGAAGCCGCGACCGCCGGACAGCTCGGGCTGTACCGGATCCTGCTCGGCCACACCGGGCGACGCGACCTGGACCAGGCGTTCGACGACGTGCTGGGCCCCGTACTGGCCGAGCAGCAACGCCGCGCGGTGCCCCTGCTGGAGACGCTGCGCGCGTTCCTGCACCACGGCCGCCGTCCCCGTCCGGCAGCCACCGCACTCGGGATCCATGTGAACACGCTCTACCAGCGCCTGGCGACCGTGGACCGCCTGCTCGGCGAGGGCTGGCGCGCTCCGGAACGGGCGCTGGAACTGCAGATGCTGCTGCGCCTCAAGACGGCGAGCGACTCACTGGACGGGATGGAGGGGTGAGCGCCGCCCGCCATCGGACCCGGCCCGCGAGCGCTGCATCCGTCAACTCGACGGCCGGGCTTGCGCTTGCCGTCACCGGTGTGGCTGCACGTCGATCTCATGCCGGGCAACCCGCTGGTGGACGGTGGCAGGTTGACCTCGGTAATCAACTTCAGGCACATGGGGGCGGTCCGGCGTGCGATCTGTTCCCGGCGTGGAATCTGCTGCCGGACAACGCGAGGGAGGTCTTCCATGAGGCGCTGAGCGCGGACGACACGACCCGGATCCTCGCAGCAGACCCCAGCCGTTCTCCTCCGGCGCCAACACGCCCTGGGCGGCAGTGATGAAGCGCCGTAGGCGATGTGGTATTGCTCTTCAAGGTCGGCCAGCTCCGCTCGCAGCTCTGCGAGCCCGCCGGCGGGGCCGAGCGGTGGCACGCCGAGCGTTCGTCGGGGCCGGCGGGCCGATGGCGGCCAGCAGCCGGGGCCGCGACGGTACATCCGGCAGGCTGGGCAGGGCGGGCGGCGAGCCGGACGGGGCGGCGGCGCAGGCGCAGGGCAACGAGACGGCTGATGCGGGACAGGCGAGCACCGACCGACCCGACGCGGTACGGCACCACGCCGGGAGGCAGCACCGCAGGACCGGCGGGCCGCGGAGTGCTGGACCGGGGCTGCGCGAAGCAACGACGCCCAGCAGCAGGCGACCGACGGCGAGAGCAACGGGTCGGCAGGCCACAGAGGCCGGGCGGGAACGCGCTCCTGGACCGGCGAGACCTTCACTGCTTGACCTTGACGCAACGGCAAGGTTTCTACTGGCGGCATGCGAATCGGAGAGATCGCCGCGCTCGTGGGGCTCACCACCCGGGCGATCCGGCACTACCACCATGTCGGGCTGCTTCCGGAACCGGAGCGGCGCCCCAACGGCTACCGGGCCTACAGCGTCCGCGATGCCGTCCTGCTCGCCCGGGTACGCCGGCTCACCGAACTCGGCCTCAGCCTCGAAGAAGTGCGGGACGCCCTCGCCGACGATGCCGGGCGCGAACTGACCGAGATATTGGAGGAACTCGACGCCGACCTGGCCCGCCAGGAGGCCGCCATCCGGGAGCGTCGCTGTCGGCTCGGCGTCCTGCTCGCCGAGCCACCCGGCGCGACCGGGCCCGTCTCGCCCCCGCTTGCCGCACTGCTGGCACGGGCCCCTCGAACAGACTCGCCGAGCGCGGCCAAGGACCGCGAGTACCTCACGCTGGTGGACGCCACCAGCATGGGTAGCCAAGAGATGCTCGCGCTACTCGGAACGCTGATCGCCGATCCCGCCGTGGTCGGACTGTATGAGCGGCTCGACGCGCTCGCCGAAGCCCCCACCGACGATCCGCGCATCGCGCCCCTGGCAGCTGACCTGATGGCAGCTGTCCCCCAGGAGTTGTTCGCCGCGATCCCCGAGGGCGCGGTGATCGTGACCGGTTTCAAGGAGGCGTTGCTCGCCGAGTACACCCCTGCGCAGGCGGAAGTCGTGGGCCGGCTGATGGACGCGTTCGTGGAAAGGGGCCGAGGATGAGCGGCCGGCCAACGGGTGTACGGGCGGCGCGGGTCGCAGTAGCCGTCGTGCTGCCGGGGGAACTGGGCCTGGCGGCCTGCCTGGTGGCCGGGGTCCGGCCGCCCGGGTGGGCGCTGGCGGGAGCCGAGGCGCTGGTACTCGCGGTGCTCCTGCTGGAGACCTGGGTGCTGCGCTCGCTGTACGTCGCCGCGCGTGCCCGTGGCACGGGCCGCCGGGTGGCGCTGCGGACTGCCGTACAGGAGGCGGTGCCGGTGACGGTCCGCCGCCTGGTCCTCCACGAGCTGCGTGCCCTCGCCTCCCTGGCGCGGTGGGTGCGGCGCGGCACGCACGGGGTGCGCCCTGGGGACCTTGCTGCCGCCTACACCGGGCCTCAGACCGCAATGATGTATGGGCTGCTCTTCGTGATGGTGATCGAGACGGTGGGACTGGCCTTCCTCATCCCTTGGCCGGTGGTCCACCGGTTGATCCTGGTACTCGACCTGTACGGCGTCGTCCTTGTGCTGGCGCTGCACGCTGCCTGCGTCACCCGGCCGCACGTCGTGCGCCCCGATGGCTCTCTGCGGATCCGTTACGGAGCCCTTTTCGACCTTGCCGTACCGCAGGACGCGGTCGCCTCGGTCCGGGTCGACCGGCGTTACCCCGAAGGCCGCCTGGTCACCCTCTCCGAGGACGGGGTCCTCGACCTGATCGTGGGCAGCCAGACCTCGGTGACCCTGGAGCTGAACCGGCCACTCCCCTTCACCCGCCCACTCGGCGCAACGGAAAAGGCCCACACCATCCGCTTCCACGCCGACGACCCGCGCGCACTGGTCAGCACACTCCGTCAGCCCACCTGACCACACAGCTTGACCCTCGCCGCGACGTGGCGCCCGGCAAGACGCTGCGACGGGCGCCCGCCCGATACGACTCGACGCACCCACCGGACGAGCACCGCACCGCTGGCCTGTACGGCGAGCCGCTGCACAGAACACGTCGGACGGCGCCGACAGCACGCCAGGCGGCGGAGAACGGCACGGTGGGCAGCCAGGAACAACGGCGCGCGGAGCCGGCGGGGTGGGCCGTCGGCCCGACCGAGCGATGTCACCGACGCGTCGCTCGCCGATGACGGCCGCAGGGCAACAACCCGAGGTCGGCGGCCTGGCGCCACTCGTGCGTGGCATTCCGCCCCTCCGGTCCCGACACGGTCCTCGCCGCAGGCGTTTGGCGAAGCTGCACGCCAACAAGGGCTCTCGCCTACGGCGATGGCTCCCCGAGCGTGGGGCGGGAGTGGCGGGCCCAGCCGCCCTGGTCGGCGATGGTGACGGCGTGGAGCGTGCCCGGGTTCCGTTCAGCGGACCGGGAGCGTGCGGGTCGGATGGCGGCGCGCTGTCACCTACGGGATGAGTGCCGACGCCTGTCGGGAGTTCGCGAGCTCGGTCTCGCGGACGCCTCCGGAGACGAGTGCGTCAACGACAGGGCGGTGCGGTCCGCCGACGGGGCGCGGAGGACCGCGACGACCTTCGGCAGGGGTGTGGTCGGGATGCTCACGCCTCTGGGTTCGCGAACGCGGGCCGGGTGCCGTACTTCTCGACCGCTTCGGGGTCGAGGGACACACCGAGTCCGGGGCCGGAGGGGATGTCGAGGAATCCGTCGGCACCAAGTCGCCAGCCCCCCGTGACCAGGTCGTCCACATAGGCCGAGCCGGTCTTGTACTCGACGAGGTCGGTGGACGCGAGCGCGGACGAGAGCTGCAGATCGGCGGCGAGACCGATGGCCGTGTTCCATCCGTGCGGGATCAGGCGGATGCCGAGGTCCTGGGCCTCCCAGCCGATCCGTCGCGACTCGCTCAGGCCGCCTCCCTTGGTGGTGTCGGGCTGGACGATGTCGAAGGCGCGGCGCCGCAGGTAGGGGGAGAAGCTCTGCCTGCGGGTGAGGACCTCGCCGCCGCTGATGGGGACGGGTGAACCCGCGCGGAGTTCGGCGAAGCCTTCCAGGTCGTCCGGCGCGAGGGCCTCCTCGAACCAGGCGACGTCGTAGTCGGCGAGCATCCGCGCGGTTCGCTTCGCCCATGCCAGGCCGCCGGGGAAGAAGCCTTCGGAGCCGCCGGCGTCGACAGCGAGCAACCGGTCGCCTATCGCGGCGCGGGCGGCGGCGACGGTGCGCTCGTCGGTGGCGGCGTCCACCCGTCCGAACTTCCACCAGCCGATCTTGAACGCGGTGAATCCCTGCTCCACGAGTTCGGTGAGGTTGTCGGTCATCGGTCCGGCCTCGTCCATGAGCACCGACGCGTAGGGGCGCACCCGGGTGCGGTGGCGCCCGCCGAGCAGTCGGCCCACCGGCTGGCCGAGCGCCTGACCGGCGATGTCCCACAGGGCGATGTCGATCGCGCTCGTCGCGTGCGTGAGCGCCCCGCCACGGCCCATCCAGAACGCGGTCTGGTGCAGCGTTTCGGTGATCCGCTCGACCTCCACCGGGTCCTGTCCGACGAGGTGCGGGAGCAGCAGGTCGATCGCGCCCCGGACGAGATTCTCGGTGGTGAACGCGCTTCCGATGCCCGTGACGCCTTCGTCGGTGTGGACGGCGACAAGCGTGTGCACGACATCGTCCGGGCGCAGTTCGTTCGACCAACCGCCCTCGGGGGTCGCCCCGCGAAGACCGCATGTCTCGACCCTGGTGATTCTCATGTGAGTGCCTCTCGTGACGGGTGCCATAGCCGCGGACGCCGACGAGGCGGCGGCTGTGTTCGGGACCGTACCCGATCGAGAGGACCATTGTCGACAATCGACTATTCGGCTACAGTCTGCCGGACCGCCCGCCGCACCCGCCAGGGGAGGCACCACCGGAAGGCGCCATGCGACGAAGCCCCGCCCCCCCGACCCGCCCTCTCCGCACCCCAGGAGCCGCCGAACTTGATTGTCGACAAAGTGCGATCCTGTTACGCTCCGGCCATGTCAGGTCTTCCCGCGCTTCCCACGCTCCCCCCCGCCTCCCTCGCCTCCCGCCGCGAAACCGTGGCGGACGTCCTGCGCGAGGCCATCACCTCGGGCCGTCTCCAAGCGGGCCAGAAGCTCACGGAGTCGGGGGTCGCCGAACAGCTGGGAACCAGCAGGGCGCCGGTCCGCGAGGCGCTGCGCCAGCTGGAGCAGGAGGGCCTGGTGGTCTCCTACCCGTACCGCGGTACGGAGGTGCTCGGCGTCTCCCAGGAGGAGATCGAGAACGTTCTCGTACCGGTCCGCGTCTCCCTGGAGAAGTTCGCCTTCCGCAAGACGATGCCCCGTCTGACCGACGCGGATTACGCCCATCTCCAGTCGCTCGTCCGCAACATGGAGGAAGCGGCCGACGCGTCCGACGCGGCGCTGCTCGCCGACGAGGACATCCGCTTCCACGAGGCGGTCGTGACCTTGTCGGGGCAGCAGCACTGCCTGCAGATCTGGCGGTCGATCCAGCCCCGCGTGCGCGCCTACTTCCGGCGCGACGCGAGCCACTACCCGGACGCGACCGTGGTCGCCGGGCAGCACCGCGAGCTCATCGACGCACTTCGCGCGGGCGACGAGCACGCACTGGACCGCACCGTCACCGCCCACATCCAGACTCATTTCAAAACCACCGAGGACCCCTCCGAATGACCAGAACGATCTTGATCACCGGCGGCGGAAGCGGCATCGGCCGCGCCACCGCGTTCGAAGCGGCACGCCGGGGCTGGGCCGTCGGCGTCCTCGACCGTGACGGCGAGAGCGCCGAGCGGGCCGCGGCCGAGGCCCGGCGCGTCGGCGCCCACAGGGTCTGGTCGGCCGCGGTGGACGTCACCGGCGAACGGGAGCTCGTCGACGCGTTCGGCGCGGCGAGCACCGCACTGGGCCCGGTGGACGGGGTGATCGCGAACGCCGGCATCGAGGTCAACGCGCCCCTGCCGCAGATGCCTCTCGACACATGGCGCCGCGTTCTCGACGTGAATCTCACCGGCGCCTTCCTGACCGTACGCACGGCCGCGCAGGCTCTGCGGGACGCCGGGAGGCCGGGCTCCCTCGTGTGCGTGTCCTCCCCTTCCGCCTTCGTCGGCTTCGCGGGCGGCTCGAACAGCGCGTACGGGGCGTCCAAGGGCGGAGTCTCCGCGTTCGTGCGAGCGGCCGCCATCGACCTCGCCCCTCACGGCATCCGCGTCAACGCTGTCGTCCCCGGCGCCACCGACACGCCGATGCTCTACTTCGGCCTCGACGGTGACGCGCTCGAAGCGGAGCGCGCGCGCTTGAGGGACGCCGCGGCACGGCAGATCCCGCTCGGGCGGATGGCCGACCCCGCCGAGATCGCGCGTGCCGCCGCCTGGCTGCTCTCCGACGACGCCTCGTACGTCACGGGCAGTCACCTGGTCTGCGACGGCGGCCTCATGGCCAAGAGCGCAAACGATTTCTGACCAGACTTCCGACAAACCCCGAGAACCCACCGCAGAAAGGCTGAACTCACATGACAACTCAGGCGATCGGCGCCACGACATGGGTGGTCGCGGACGGCTACATCCCCCCGGGCAGCACCGGACCGGCACCCGCGATGACCAGCCATGACAGCATCTGCATGCTCAACGCGGGCGACGACCCCGCACACGTCGCCGTCGAGGTCTTCTACACCGACCGCGAGCCCGTCGGACCCTATGAACTCACCGTTCCCGCACGCCGCGCACACCACCAGCGGATCAATGATCTCCGCGGCCCCGAGCCGATCCTTCCGGGCGTCGACTACTGCCTCGTGATCCGGAGCGACCACCCCATCGTCGTCCAGCACACCCGCCTCGACTCCCGGCAGGCGGAGAACGCCCTGATGTCCACCATCGCCTATCCCTCCTCCCGGTGATCCTCCCTGTGAGCAATTTGGTCGACAATCCACAATCGACAAGGACCGGTTCATCATGTCCCACGCACGCCCCGGAGAGAGCGGCCGCCTGACCCGCCGGGTGGCCGCGATGGCGGTGGCCGCCGCCATCGGCGGCTTCCTCTTCGGATTCGACACCGCCGTGATCAACGGCGCAGTGAACGCCATCGAGACCAACTTCGCGCTGGACTCCACCGGACTCGGCACCATCGTCGCCGTCACCCTGCTGGGCGCCACACTCGGCTCCTTCACCGCCGGCTGGCTCGCCGACCGCATCGGGCGTCCCCGCACCATGGCGGTCGCCGGTGCCGTCTTCCTCGTCGCCGCGATCGGCTGCGGCCTCGCCCAGGGCCTCTGGGACCTGGCGATCTGGCGCCTGCTCACCGGCTACGGCGTCGGATTCGCGACAGTGATCGGACCGCTCTACATCTCGGAGATCGCTCCGGCGAACGTGCGCGGCCGCCTCGCGTCGTTCCAGCAGATGGCCATCGTCCTCGGCATCTTCGCCGCTCTCCTCTCCGACAGCTCGATCGCGCTCGCGCTCGAAGGCGCGGACGCGCGGGCGTTCCTCGGGCTCCCCGCGTGGCGGTGGATGTTCATCGTGGGCATCGTGCCGGCCCTCGTCTACCTGGTCATCGCGCTCACGGTCCCCGAGTCGCCGCGGTTCCTCGTCGCGCGCGGGCGAGCCGCCGAAGCGCGCGACGTGCTGCAGAGGCTCCAGGACATCACGGCCGAAGAAGCCGCCACGCTGACCGACCGCATGACCGCGACGCTGCGGACCGACCGCTCCGCCCGCTTCCAGGACCTCCTCGACCGGCGGCGCGTCCTCCTCCCCGTCGTCTGGGTGGGGATCGGGCTCGCGGCCCTTCAGGCCCTGGTCGGCGTCGACGTCATCTTCTACTACTCCACGTCGCTGTGGCAGTCGGTCGGCTTCGGCGAGTCGGCGGCGTTCGCGCTGTCGGTGCTGAGTTCCTTCGTGAACGTGGCCGCGACGGTGGTCGCGATTCTGCTCATCGACAGGGTGGGCCGCCGCCGGCTGCTGCTCGCCGGATCGACGGGCATGTTCCTGAGTCTCGTCACGGTGGCGGTGGGCTTTTCCACCGCCACCATCGCCGCGGACGGTGAGCCCGCGCTGTCCGGGATCTGGGGGCCGGTCACTCTTGTCGGCGCGAACCTGTTCGTCGTGGCCTTCGCCGTCTCCTGGGGTCCGGCCGTCTGGGTCCTTCTCGGCGAGATGTTCCCCAACCGCATACGCGGCCTTGCGCTGTCGGCGTGCGCCGCCGCCAACTGGCTCGCCGGCGTCCTGCTCAACTTCACGTTCCCGAGCCTGCGCGACCTCTCCCTGGCGGGAAGCTACGGGGTCTACGCGTTCATGGCTCTGCTCTCGTGGCTGCTCGTGTTCTTCTTCGTCGATGAGACGAAGGGGCGCTCACTGGAGGACGTGCAGGAAGACGCCACACCCGTGACCAGCCCGCTGAAGTGAAACGCGCCGACGAGGCGCCGGACGCCGCGGCGCTCATGCCCGGGCCACCCGCTCCGCGTACAGTCCGAGCAGCCGACTCCCGGCCGCACCTGCCCCGGGCCCGGCAACGGCACACCGAGACGCTGGACGTCCCCCGCGCGCCCGCTGAACCCCCTGCGCTTCGGCCAATGCCAATCCGACGGCTTCGTCCACCCACAGCTCGGCGAAACCGGCCGCCGCGCCCACGTTCGCCTTCCGCTCGGCGAGGGCGGCCAGGCACACGTCCTTCTCGCACCACCGCACCTCCCGCGGCACCTGCACGACCGGCGGCAGGGCCGTGGGCCGCTCTCACCAGGCTGCCACCCCGCCGTCCTGGTTGCCGGAGGCTGCTCAGGCCGGTACGGCCAAGGCGGTCAGTGCCTCCCGCACCCGCTCGATGTGCGCCGGCTCCGCTTCGACCAGTGGGCCGCGCACCGTGGGGTGCGGGATGATGCCCAGTTCGGTCAGGGCTGCCTTGGCCATGACGGCGCCCGGGGCGGTGTGCATGAGGGCGTCCGTGAGGGGGAGCAGGGATGTCTGGACGGTCTTCGCGGTGGTGAGGTCGCCGTGGCGGACCGCGCGGATGAGGGCGGCGTTGCGGTCGGCGGTGATGTTGCCGACGACGCTGACCAGGCCGGTGGCGCCGCAGGCGAGGTAGGGGAGGTTGAGTTCGTCGATGCCGCAGTAGTAGGCGAGCGGGGTCTGGTCCATGACGGTCATCGCCTCGAACAGGTCACCCTTCGCGTCCTTGACGGCGCGGATGCGGGGGTGGCGGGCGAGGTGGATCAGGGTGGCGGCTTCGAGGGGGATGCCGGTGCGGGCGGGGACGTCGTAGAGCATCACCGGCAGGGTGGTGGCGTCGGCGACGGCCGTGCAGTGGGCCCGGACGCCGTCCTGGGTGGGCCGGGAATAGTACGGGCAGACGAGGAGCAGGGCGTCGGCCCCGGCGGCCTCGGCCTCGCGGGCGCGCTGCACGCTCTCGGTGGTGCTGTGGGTGCCGACGCCGGCGATTACGCGGGCGCGGCCCTGTGACAAGGACGCCACGGTACGGACGAGGCGGGCCGATTCCGCAGGGGTCAGGGTGGGTGACTCCCCCGTCGTCCCGCCCACGACGATGCCGTCACATCCAGTGGCCAACAAACGGCCGACAAGAGCGACCAGCCCAGGTTCGCAGAGTGTGCCGTCGGGCTGCATCGGCGTCGTCATGGCGACGAGGTTGGAGCCGAAGAGTTGGTCGGGGGTGTGCTGCGGGGCGCTCATAAGGCGATCCTGCCCGGCGTGATTACTCCGGTCCATCGATGGTTTTTTGTCAGCACTGCGTAGCCTGGCTTCATGATGGATGTGGGGGCCTTGCAGGCGTTGCGGTCGGTGGCCGCTCTCGGGACGCTGACGCGGGCGGCGGAGGACCTCGGGTTCACCGCCTCGGCCGTGTCGCAGCAGATCAAGCGGTTGGAGCGGCAGGTTGGTGTGCCGGTGCTGGCACCGGCGGGGCGCGGGGTGGTGCTGACCTTGGCCGGGCAGGCGATCGTCGATGCGGCGCCCGAGGTCTTCCAGGCGCTGGAGCGTTGCGCGGAGTCGGCGCGATCCGTGGCGGAGGGGGCGCCTCGTGGGACGCTGCGGGTGGTGTCGTTCTCGACGGGCATCCGCGGGCTGCTCGCCCCCGTCATGGCGCGGGTGGCGGGGCGCTGTCCGGAGCTGCGGGTGCACATCACCGAGCAGGAGCCAGGTCAGGCGTTGCACTGTGTCGATGCGGCCACCGCCGATCTCGCCCTGCTCCATGACGTCGACGGGCTGCCGGTTCATCTGCCGCCGTCACTGACGCAGCGTCATCTCCACACCGACGTCGGCGACATCGTGATGCACCACTCGCACCCCCTGGCGCGCGGCACCTCACCGCTGACCAGCGGCGATCTGGCCGGTCACGCCTGGGCGACGAGCCCGCCGCGTACGGTGTGCCACCAGTGGTTCCGGCGGCTGGTGGCGGAGCTGCCCGAGGCGCCCGAGGTGCGCCATCTGATCGACGACTTCTCCACCCAGCTGTCCCTGGTCGCCTCCGGCGAGGTCATCGCGCTGATTCCGCGGTTGGCGCGTCCGGCGCTGCCGGAGGGACTCGTCGTACGGCCGTTGCGGCAGCCGCCGAAGCGGGAGGTGTACGCCGCCTGGCGGCAGAGTGCTCATGCGAGTCCGGCGATCCACGCGCTGCTGGCGGAGTTGCAGCGGTAGGGGGCGGTCAGCCGGTGAGGCGGCGAAGGCTGCCGCCGCCCTCGCCACTCATCTCAAGCAGGCGGAGGACGCAGCGCGGGACGCGCGGAAGTCCTGAGCGGACGGCGCGCGGTTCGGCGAACGGGTCGCGGCCGTTGATCAAGATGGCCGGAGGACGCGTCCCGGGTACCGGCCCGTGGGAGTCGCCGTCGCCCGGTCGCGGGTGGCAGCTTCGTGCGTCCGGGTGAAGGAGGCGGTGGGCGGGGGCGCGCCCCGGGGCGAAAGGCGGACGGGTCGCCGCATGTAGGGACTGTGACTGATCCCGTAGACATGGCAATGATCCTGCTGGGCGGCTTCCCGGCGGTCCCGGTGGAGGACGGCGTCGAACGCCCGACGACGTACGGGCGGGGCGACGGGCCCCGCGGCCCGGAACCGGACGGTCCCGGTCTCACCCGGCAGCCGGTCGCAGAGCCTCCCGGAACTCCCTGACCTGCGGGTTGCGCTGATGGGGTGCGAGGCGGCGGGCGAGCCGGGGCAGGGTGCCGTGGGCGGAGCCCGCCGCCAGTTGTCGGTGGTGGCGCAGCGCCCGGAAGGCGCGGGCGGCCGCCGCGTCGATCTCGTCGACGGTGAGCAGGGTGTGCGCGATCCGGGCGTGCAGCAGGGTGCGGGCCTTGTGGTGGTCGGCGGGGCGGCAGGCGAGGGAGAGTTCCAGCTCGCGGAGGGCCGCGCGGTGGTCGCCCAGGCAGGAGAGGACTTCGGCGCGTTGGTAGTGCAGCGCGGTCTCGGGATAGCTGGTGAAGGGGCCTTCGGGGCCGGTGGCCCGGGCGAGGCGGGTCTCGGCCGCCAGCAGGTCGGCCCCGGCCCCGCGGCCCCGGCCCGCGCCGGCGCCGACCGCCGCGCGTCCGGCGTGCAGATACGCGCGGACGGCGTCGGGTACCGCGCCGCCCGCGAGGTCGACGGCCGTGTCGCCGAGGGCGGCGGCCTCCTGGTGGTTGCCGAGTTGGTGCGCCTGCACGCTCAGGCAGCGCAGCACGACGGTGTACGAGGTGAGGTCCCCGGCGGTGCGGGCCAGGGCGAGGGCGACGTCGTAGTAGTGGCGGGCGAGGGCCGGGTGGCCGATCTCGCCGGTGCGTCCGGCGAGCAGCAGGGTGAGCTGGGCGGCGCCGGTGAACAGGGCGCGGCGGACGGTGAGGTGGGCGGGTGCGGTCAGCAGTGGCACCGCCTCGGTGGCGAGGAAGGCGGCGAGCGCCGGTCTGCCGTGGGCGCCGCCGTACCGCTCCCCCAGGAGGACGGTGCGGAGAGCTACCGCCTCCAGGCGGGCCGGGGCGGCGGCGGGTACCCGGGGTGCGCGGGGGTCGGCCGGGGGGAGTTCGGGGCGGCGGCCGCCCCATCCGGTGTGGAGGCGGGGCGGGTGGGCGAGGGCGGTGGTGGCGAGGGCGCCGCGCCGGGCGGGGTCGGCGTCGGCGTGGCAGAGCGCGGCGAGGCGGCGGACCGGGTCGCCGCCGCGGAGTGCGGCTCGCAGCACGGGGGCGGCGCCGGCGGAGGGTTCGGCGAAGCCGGTGCCCTGGAGGGTGACGCGGCGGCCGAGGCGCTGGCCGAGGACCTGGCCGATGAGGTGGGCGACCGGTGGGCGGGGGCGGACGCCGTCGAGCCAGCGGGCGACCGAGGCGTGGTCGTAGCGCAGGCGCAGGCCCTGGGCGGCGCCGAGGGTGTTGACGGCGCGGGCGAGGTCGGTGGCGGACCAGTCGGCCTCGGTCAGCAGGGCCGCCAGCATGCGGTTGGGGTGGCGCGGGAGCGTCATGGCTGTTCCTCGCTCACTGGTCGGTCCGGATCAGGTGCGGTCTCGGCGCACACCTGATGTCACAGCAGCTCAACGCAGCGAATTTCCACACTTTCACGCCTCCCCTCACGATCAGGTGTTCCGCCTCAGCTCGATTCATGGTTCCGTCGGCGCACGGCTCTTGTCTACGGCTGAACGCCTCGCAAGGATGCGCTCCGGCCACCATGAGGCCACCTCGGGGAAATTCCGGAAGCGGCAGCGTTATTGATCGGTGCGGACGGCGGGTATCCGGCGCATCGCCCGGTTTCCTCGTCATGGGTGGCACTCTTGCGGTCTTCTTCGTCCCGTCGGATTGCCGCACGCCACGCCCGCTGCACAGGTCGCAACTCCTGGATCCGTTCCGTACCGGAAAGGGGGTGAGAGTATGCGTGGCCGGCCGCTCCGCGGTCACTCCGGAATTCGGCGGTCTTGCGCCGCCGCAGAGTACTCGTGCCTTTCTCCGGCAGAAGGTTCGCGATAAGCCCATGGGGACGCACACTGCGGACGCATTCCGTCCTGCAGGCGGCGCGGCTCCGTGGGGCTGGAGGTGCCGTTACCGCTGCGGCGGGTCCGGGCTGATGCTGAAGGAGACGGGTGTGGTCGGCCGGGCAGGAGGCGGGTCGTCCTGCCAGCCTTCCACGGGGGAGCGCAGGGCGTGGATCATCCACCAGCTGAACGCTCCGGCCGCCAGCAGGCCGAGGGCAGCCAGCGCCCCGCATGAGATCAGCGTTTTCCGTTGCGCCATATCGATTCCTGATCCGAGCCGCCGTACGCGCACCGCCCGGGCCGTCCGTGACGCCGTGGCCGCTGCCTCGGCGTCACGGTCGGCCCTATCCGGCGGTCTGCGTCGTGCTGCGCCCCTTGACGTCGAAGTCCTTGGCCAGCCCGACCATGTTCAACCGGGCCAGGTCCGCCTGCTCGAAGTGGAGCGGCCCCTTGTCGAGGTCGCGCCGGTGCTCGCTGGGTACGCCCCAGTCGTACCGCTTCTGTACCTCGACCTGGTAGGTGACGTGGTCGCCCTCCTTGTGGCCGACGACGCGGTACTCGAAGTGGTTGAGCGCGTAGTACCAGTTCAGGCTCTTGTCGCCCTGGTTGATGTCGGGGGCGCTGCTCTGCCAGGAGCTGGTGAAGGTGCCGTCCGGCTGTTTCTTCACCTCGGCGAGGGTGTTGTCCACGTCGTGGCGGAAGGCCGGCATGTCGGCGAGCATGCGGTCCGCGTCGACCTCGACCGGTTCGCCGCTGCCGTCGAGGAAGTGGCCGAGCATGTCGGCGGCGTCACTCCAGCCCTGCGAGTTGAGATAGCCACGGACGAGGCCGAGTTGGGCTTCGTTCCAGCCGTCGCCCATGTCGGCGTCGTCGCGGTCGAGGCGGTCGCGGTTCTCGGTGCGGAAGGTGTCCTCCGTACCGAAGATCACCTTCAGGCCGCGCTCCAGGCTCCCGTCGACCTCGGTCGCCAGGCGGAGCACGTCCTTGAGTTGATCACCGATCTGCCGGGCCCGGTCGTTGTGTTCCTTCTCCGTGCGCTGTTCCTCCGGTGAGAGCGGGCCGGGGGCCCGCATGACCACCCAGGTGACCTCGCCGTCGCCGTTGACGCTGAAGCCTTCGCCGAGGGCCTGCTGTTGCAGCTCCGCGGCTTGGCGCTGGAGTTCGGCGAGGCTGCGGAAGCCGTCGCCGGTGCCGTCGACGATGTCGTCCAGGAAGTCCTTGAGCGCTTCGGCCTCCTTGGCGACCGCGTCGATGTCGAGGCCGATGCCGTCACAGGTACGGGTCGCCTCGGTCGCGTCGTCGCCGCTCCAGTGCTTCCCCGCCTTGAGGGGCGCGGTGACGGAGTCGGTGTAGCTCTCGTTGGCCTGGTGCAGGCGGGAGGCGATCCAGCCCCAGTCGGAGGCGGCGCTCCGGATCTTTCCGAGGTCCAGGGTCAGCAGCCCGGTCATGTCCACCATGGGGCGCCCGCCTATCCGAAGATCTCGTGCAGGGCCTCGGTGATGACATTCTCGTTGCCGTCGATGTCACTGGCGTTGAAGCGGATGTTCTCCGCCGCTTCGGACAGCTCGTCGCGGACGAGTTTGTTGAGCGTCTCCCAGCGCGAGGACAGTTCATCGACGCTGTCGGTGAATGTCCATCCCGGCGCCGCGCTCTTGAGCGCACCGACCGCGCCATCGGCGTTTCCGAGGAGTTTTCTCACGGCGCCGCCCGTCGCGTCCATGTCGTCGGCGCATTGGCGCATCCAGCGTGTGTCGGCTTCCATCCGTGCCCCCCGAGCAGTGCCATCGACCTGCCTTGTCGGAGCAACCGTACCGGATCTGGCGTGAGTTGCTCCGTCGACAGCGGGGAAACCGGCCAGCCTCCGAGGCACCGGTCCGAGCAGGCGCGACAGCGGTCCGCTGCAGCTCATGACCGTCGTCGACCGCCGTGCCACGGCCCACGCGCCGGGTGTGACGTACGGGGTGATTCAAGGAGTTCCGGCGGGTGCGACGGGGGAAGGGCACCGCAGTCGCCGCGCCGCGCCGAGGCGCCCGGCGGCCCGGTGGGCCGGAATTCAACGGCCGGGAAAGGGAATTCAGCCGTTCCGAAAGACGTGCAACGAATATTCTTTCCCCTTGACTTTCCTCTTTCCAGAGATCCTTGATCCTCGGACCACGCATTCTTGATCCAGCATTTGCGCTCCCGTAGCGAACGCGGACATCTGCGCGTGCATCGATAGAGGTGCGTCCGCCGGAACAGGCGGCGACGGAAAGGGAATGCCCGCGATGTCAGAACACCTTCCCCACACCTCGCTTCACGCGCCGCCCCCACCCCCGGGCGGCGCGCCACCGCGCCCTGCCGCGGCCGGCACCCTCACCGGCGTCCTGGCGGCCACCGCGCGCGACCGTCCCGACGCCCCGGCGCTGGATGCGGGAGGACGGGTGCTCGACTACCGCACGCTCCTGGCCGATGTGACCGCGCTCGCCGAGAAGCTGTGGGCCACCGGCCTCGGCCCCGGCGACCGGGTCGGGGTGCGGGTGCCGTCCGGGACGGCCGATCTGTACGTGGCGATCCTGGCCGTGCTCCACTGCGGCGCCGCGTACGTCCCGGTGGACGCCGACGATCCGGACGAGCGCGCCGAGCTGATCTGGCGTGCGGGCCGGGTGGCCGCCGTGCTCGGCGCCGGGCGGTCGATCACGATGCGGCCCGGTGTGCCGCCGGTCGGCCGGCCCGGTGCCCCGGGGCCGGACGACGACGCCTGGATCATCTTCACGTCCGGCACCACGGGCCGTCCCAAAGGGGTGGCCGTCAGCCATCGCTCCGCGACGGCGTTCGTGGACGCGGAGGCCGCGCTGTTCCTCCGGGACGCGCCGCTCGGTCCGGGTGACCGGGTGCTCGCCGGGCTGTCCGTCGCGTTCGACGCGTCCTGTGAGGAGATGTGGCTGGCCTGGCGGCACGGCGCCTGTCTGGTCCCGGCGCCCCGCGCGCTCGTCCGCTCCGGTGCGGACCTCGGCCCGTGGCTGAAGGAGCGGGGCGTCACGGTCGTGTCGACGGTGCCGACGCTGGCCGATCTGTGGCCGGTCGAGACGCTCGACGCCGTGCGGCTGCTCATCGTCGGCGGTGAGGCGTGCCCGGCCGGTCTGGTCGACCGGCTCGGCGCGGGCCGCGAGATGTGGAACACGTACGGGCCGACGGAGACCACCGTCGTCGCCTGTGCGGCGCGGCTGCTGCCCGGGGAGCCGGTCCGTATCGGGCGGGCGCTGGACGGCTGGGAGCTGGCGGTGGTGGACGACGGGGGCCGGCCCGTCGCGCCGGGCGGTACCGGGGAGTTGCTGATCGCGGGTGCCGGGACGGCCCGCTATCTGGATCCGGCCAAGGACGCGGAGAAGTTCGCCGCTCATCCCGCGCTGCCCGGGCGGCGGGTCTACCGCAGCGGTGATCTGGTGCGGGCCGATCCGGCGGGGCTGGTCTTCGTCGGGCGCGCCGACGACCAGGTCAAGGTGGCCGGTCGGCGGATCGAGCTCGGGGAGGTCGACGCGGCGTTGCGGACCGTGCCGGGGGTGCGGGCGGCCGCCGCGGCGGTACGGACCACCGCCGCGGGCGATCAGTTGCTGGTCGGCTATCTGGTGCCCGATCCGGACTTCCCCGGGGGTGCCTGCGATCTCGCGGCGGCCCGGCAGCACCTTCTGGGGCTGCTGCCGCAGGCTCTCGTGCCGGCGCTGACCCTCGTCGAGCGGTTGCCGACCCGTACGTCGGGCAAGGTGGACCGGGCTGCGCTGCCCTGGCCGCTGCCGCAGCAGAGGACGGGCGAACAGCCGGGCGAGGGCGCCGCGTTGGCGGGGACCGCGGGCTGGGTCGCCGGGTGCTGGCGGGAGCTGCTGGGCGTCCCGGTGGCGGCGGACGGTGACTTCTTCGCGCTCGGTGGTACCAGTCTGAGCGCCGCGCGGCTGGTCGCCGCGCTCCGGGCGCGCTGCCCGCAGGTCTCGGTCGCCGACCTCTACGCGCATCCGCGGCTCGACGCGCTCGCCGCCCATCTGGACCGGTTGATGAGCAGCACCGAGGACGCGGGGCCGGGCGAGGAGCGCGCCGTGCGGCCCGTTCCGCGCCGTGCCGGTGTCGTGCAGTCCCTCGTCCTGGTGGTGCTGTTCGCGGTCTCGGGGGTGCGCTGGGTGCTGCTGCTCGCCGCCGTCGACAACCTCATCGGGCCGCTCCGCTGGGCGCCGCACGCCTCCTGGTGGGCGATCGGCGGCTGGTGGCTCGGGCTGTGCAGCACGCCCGCCCGGGTGGTGATCGGCGCGGGCGTGGCGCGGCTGCTCACCCGCGGGCTGCGGGCCGGTGCCCATCCGCGGGGCGGGGCGGCGCATCTGCGGCTGTGGGCGGCCGAGCGCACCGTCGCCGCCTTCGGTGTCCCGGCGCTGACCGGCACCCCGTGGGCGGGCCGGTTCGCACGGCTGCTGGGCTGCCGGGTGGGCCGGGACGTCACCCTGCACACCCTGCCGCCGGTGACCGGCCTGGCCGCCTTCGAGGACGGGTGCGTCCTGGAGCCCGAGGTGGACGCGGCCGGGTGGTGGCTGAGCGGCGACACGCTGCATCTGGGGCCGGTGCGCGTCGGCGCCGGGGCGCGGGTGGCGGCCCGGGCGATGCTGATGCCGGGGGCGCAGGTCGGCGCGGGTGCGGAGGTCGCGCCCGGGGCGTGCGTCATGGGGGCGGTGCCCGCGGGGCAGCGGTGGGCGGGCAGTCCCGCGCGCCGCGTCGAGGAGGAGCCGGAGGCGGGGCGGCCCGCGCCGCGCACCGTCCGGTCCCGGCGGTGGCACGCGGCGTACGCCGCCGCGCTGCCCGGTCTCGCCGCGCTGCCACTGTGTGCGGCGCTGCCCGGTCTGGCGGTGCTGTGGTGGCTGACGCACGACGCCCCGGACCTGACCACGGTCATCGGCGATCTGCTGCTGTCCGCGGTACCGCTGACCTTGCTGTCGCTGGTGTGCTACGCCGCGCTGCTGGCCCTCGTCGTCCGTGTGGGGGGACGGGCGCTGCGGCCGGGGTACCACCCCGCGGACGGCGGTGTCGCCTGGTGCGCCTGGCTCACCACCCGGCTGATGGACCAGGCCAGGGGGTCGCTCTTCGCGCTGTACGCGAGCCTGTTGACGCCGGTGTGGCTACGGCTGCTGGGGGCGCGGGTGGGGCGCCGGGCGGAGATCTCCACGGCGTTGGCGCTGCCGTCGCTCACCCGCGTCGGCGACGGCGCGTTCCTCGCCGACGACACGCTCATCGCCCCGTTCGCACTGCGCGACGGCTGGTTGCGGTTGGGGACGGCGGAGGTGTGCGACCGCGCGTTCGTCGGCAATTCCGGCATCGTCGGCCCCGGGCGGACCGTGCCCGACGACGCCCTGATCGGGGTGCTCTCCGACGCGCCGCCGGACCTCGGCGCGGGCGGCTCCTGGCTGGGCCGCCCGGGTACGGCGGTCTCCCGTACGGCCGACCGGCCCGATCCCCGGCGCACGTACGCCCCGCCGCGCCGTCTCGTGCTGGCGCGCGCCGCCGTCGAGCTGTGCCGTCTCGTCCCCGTGTGCTGCGCCGTGCTCCTCGCCGACGCCGGCTTCGCGGTCCTCCAGGAGACGGTGGATCTCGACGGCTGGGCGGTCGGTGCGGCCGTCGCCGGTCTGGTGCTGCTGCTGGCCGGGGTGGTGGCGTGTGGGCTGACGACGGCCGCGAAGTGGCTGCTGATGGGCCGTTTCCGGGCCGGTGAGCATCCGCTGTGGAGCTCGTTCGTGTGGCGCAACGAGCTGTACGACGCGTTCGTGGAGGAGCTGGCCATGCCGTGGCTGGGCGGTGCGCTGGTCGGCACACCGCTGCTCAACGTCTGGCTGCGGTCCCTGGGCGCGCGCATCGGGCGCGGCGTCTGGTGTGAGAGCCACTGGCTGCCGGAGACCGATCTCGTACGGCTGGGCGACGGCGCGAGCGTCAACCGCGGCTGTGTGCTCCAGACGCATCTCTTCCACGACCGGCTGATGCGGGTCGACGAGGTCCGGCTCGGCGCGGGCGTGACCTTGGGCCCGCACTCCATCGTGCTGCCGGCGGCGACGGTCGGCGACGGCACGGTGGTCGGCCCGGCGTCGCTGGTGATGCGCGGCGAACGGCTGCCCGCGGGGAGCCGCTGGCTCGGCAACCCCGTCGTGGCGTGGACCGGCCCCCGGGCGGCGCAGCCGGAGCCCGCGAGACCGTGACGCCCGTCCCCGGGTGCGGCGTACGGGCGCCGCACCCTGGGACGGCGCACCGCCCCTCACGACACCACCTTGAAAGAGACCGACAGACATGTGCAGTTGGACCCGCCGTACGTTCGTGACCGGCGCCCTGTCGACCGCCGCGCTCAGCCTCGCCGCGGACGGGGCGCCCACCGGCGACGCCGCCCGCCGGGGCGCCGCCGGGCACGGGCCGGGCGCGCCCGCGGCCGCCGGGTACTTCCCGGCCCACGGCGACCCCGGCTACGACGTGACGCACTACGACATCCGGCTCGCCTACCGGCCGCAGGGCCGGGCGCTGGACGCCGTCACCCGCATCACCGCCTCTCCTGCCGAGCCCCTGGAGCGCGTCGCCTTCGACCTCGCCTCCCGGCTGGACGTCACCGGCGTCGAGGTGAACGGCGCGCCCGCCCGCTTCCGGCACCGCCACGGCAAACTCCACCTCGCCCCGGCGGCGCCGCTGCTGCCCGGCGAGCCGTTCACCGCGGCCGTCCGCTACCGGGGACGGCCGGGCCCGGTGCGCAGCCCCTTCGGGGCGATCGGCTGGGACTACACGCAGGGTTCCGGCGTGATCGTGGCCAGCCAACCGCTCGGTGCCCCGTCGTGGTTCCCGTGCAACGACCGGCCCGACGACAAGGCGGCCTACCGCATCACCGCCACCGTCCCCGAGGGGCTGCACGTGGTGGCCAACGGCGTCCTCCAGGGCCACTCCCCCGGCCCCGGGGCGGCCCGGACGTGGACGTACGACCATGCCCACCCCATGGCGAGTTATCTGGCGCAGGTCCAGATCGGGCGGTTCGCCTTCAGCCGGCAGCACGGCGGCCCGGTGCCGCTGCGCAACGCCTGCCCGCCGCACCTCACCGCGCGCTTCGCCCACGACTTCGGCCGCCAGCCGCAGATGATGACGCTCTTCACCCGGCTGTTCGGCCCGTACCCGTTCGAGGTCTACGGGTCGGTCGTGGTCGACGCGGAGCTGGACGAGCCGGTGGAGAACCAGACGTACGCGCTGTTCGGCACCAACCACCTCGACGGGCGGCGCACCAGCGAGCACCTGGTGGCGCACGAGTTGGCGCACCACTGGTTCGGCAACAGCGTCAGCCTCACCGACTGGCGGCACATCTGGCTCAACGAGGGGTTCGCCACCTACGGCGAGTGGCTGTGGTCGGAGCACTCCGGCGGGCCGGGCGCCCGTGAGCTGGCCGCGTCGAACTGGTCCGATCTGGCCGATGACGCCCAGCGGATGCGGATCGGCGCGCCCGGTCCGTCGCACCTCTTCGACGACCGGGTCTACTCCCGCGGCGCCTGCACCCTCCAGGCCCTGCGCACCACCCTGGGCGACGCCACGTTCTTCGCCCTGCTGCGGAACTGGGCCTCCCGCTACCGCCACGGCAGCGCGGGCACCGAGGAGTTCATCGCCCTCGCCGAACACCACAGCCACCGCCCGCTGCGCTCCCTGCTCCACGCCTGGCTCTACGACCGCCGCCTGCCGCCGCTGCCGCCGGAGCGCGCCTGAGTGCTGTTTCATGGCGGGTCCCACCGCTCCGTCCCCCGGTGTGACCTCTGTTCGCCCCGGCCGAAATTCGTGACGCGGACAGCCAGGACATACGAGGATGGCGGCATGTCGCACACCCACGCATCCGACACCTCCCTGCCCCGTCAGGTCGCCGACGCCTACGTCGACGCCCTCATCGCACTGGACCCCGTCACCGGCACCTATCTCGGTGACGCCGCCTCCTCCGACCGGCTGCCCGATCTGTCCCCCACCGGGCAGGAGGCCCTGGCCCAGCTCGCCCGCACCACGTTGGAGCGGCTCACGGCCGCCGAGGCGCTGCCGGGGGCGGCGAACGCGGTCGAGCAGCGCTGTGCGCGGCTGCTGCGCGAGCGGCTGGAGGCGGAGCTGGCGGTGCACGAGGCGGGCGAGGGGCTGCGGGCGGTCAGCAATCTGGGCTCGCCGCTGCACCACGTCCGCGAGATCTTCACCCTCACGCCGGCCGAGACCGACGAGGACTGGGCGGCCATCGCCCGGCGGCTGCGCGCCGTCCCGGACGCGCTGGAGGGGTACCGCGCCGCCCTAGACGCGGGGCTGCGCCGCGAGCTGCCCGCCGGGCCGCTGCAGGTCGCCACGGTCGTGGAACAGTTGGACGAGTGGATCGGCGCGGGTGCCCGCAGCTGGTTCGCCGAGTTCGTCGCGGCAGGGCCGCAGGTGCTGCGCACCGAGCTGGAGGAGGCCGCGGCCGTCGCGACGGGGGCGCTGGCGGAGCTGCGCCACTGGCTGCACACCGAGTACGCCCCGGCCGTCGCCGACGCCCCGGACGTGGTGGGCCGGGAGCGTTACGCGCGGCTGGCGCGGTACTACACCGGTATGGACCTCGATCTCGACGAGGCGTACGCGTACGGCTGGTCGGAGTTCCACCGGCTGCTGGCGGAGATGCGCACCGAGGCGGAGAAGGTGCTGCCCGGTGCCGCCACCCCGTGGGAGGCGCTGGCCTGGCTGGATGGCAACGGCACGCACATCGAGGGCGTCGAGGAGACCCGGCGCTGGCTCCAGGAGCTGATGGACGACACCGTCGCGGAGCTGGACGGTACGCATTTCGCGCTGACCGAGCAGGTGCGGCGGGTCGAGTCACGGATCGCGCCACCCGGCAGCGCCGCCGCGCCGTACTACACCCAGCCGTCGCTGGACTTCCGCCGCCCCGGCCGCACCTGGCTGCCCACGATGGGCGAGACCCGTTTCCCGGTGTACGACCTGGTGACCACCTGGTACCACGAGGGCGTGCCGGGCCATCATCTGCAGCTGGCGCAGTGGGTGCAGGTCGCGGACGATCTCTCCCGCTACCAGACCACCTGCGGCATGGTCAGCGCCAACGCCGAGGGCTGGGCGCTGTACGCGGAGCGGCTGATGGACGAGTTGGGGTTCCTGACCGATCCGGAGCGGCGGCTGGGGTACCTGGACGCGCAGATGATGCGGGCGGTCCGCGTGATCATCGACATCGGCATGCATCTGGAGCTGGAGATCCCGGCGGATGCGCCCTTCCACCCCGGTGAGCGGTGGACCCCGCAGCTGGCACACGCCTTCCTGGCGGCGCACTCCAGCCGCCCGGCCGATTACGTGGAGAGCGAGATCGTCCGCTATCAGGGCATCCCCGGGCAGGCGATCGGCTACAAGCTGGGCGAACGCGTCTGGCTCCAGGGCCGCGAGGCCGCCCGCGCCCGGCACGGCGCCGCCTTCGACCTGAAGGCGTGGCACATGGCCGCCCTGTCGCAGGGTTCGCTGGGCCTCGACGATCTGCTCGCGGAACTCTCCGCGCTCTGAGGCGGTCCCGGCCGGAACACGGGCCCGGGCCCGGGTTCCGGCCGGACGCTTCGGCGGGAGGCGCCTGCGCGGTGCCGCCCGTCAGCGCCCCGGCGCGTCCGCCCGGGGCGCCACCGCGACCACGTGGTAGGCGCGTTCGCCCACGGCGACGTCGCCCAGGGGCGTCATGCCGAATCCGTCGACGTGGACGCGCCAGGACGGCCGGTTGGCGGCCTCGATGAAGGCGACGAGCGCGTCCGCGCGGCCGGCGGTGGCGCTGCACGCCATGGTGAAGAGCCGCCGCGCGACGCCTTGCCCCCGGTGGGCCGCGTCCACGACCAGCGGTCCGTACAGCAGCCAGCGCACCGTGCGCAGCGGGCGTCCCTGCCAGCGGAGGGTGTCCTGCGCGGCGAGCAGCGCCCGGACCGGGGGCGGCGGGGTGGGCAAGCTTTCGGGGGCGGAGAGGGCGAGGAGCCCGGCGATCCGCCCGTCGTCGTCCGCGAGGAGGAGTCCGTCGCGCGCGGCCATCGTCCGCAACGCGCCCTCGTCCAGGCTCCCTTGGACGAACCCCTGGTCGGCGCGTTGTTCCGGGGTGAGGGCGTCGTGGTGGTTGGCGGCGAAGAGCGCGGCCATGGCGGGCGCGTCGGTCTCGGTGGCATAGCGGTACTGCATACGCCGATGCTGCCACGGACGGGGCACGGCCACGGCCGGACACTCGGCGGGCCGGGCACTCGGCGGAACCGGCGGCCGAGGGCGCTCCGGGACCGACGGGGTGCACGACCGCCTCCGGCGCACCTGACAGGCAACCATTTGGGCACCAACGGTGTTTCCAAGGAGAGAAGTTGGTGAGAAAGGGCACGAAGCGGGCGCCCGTGAGGAGGAAGGAGAGATCCGGTGCGCGAGAAAGACCCGATCACGGACAGGTCCAGGCCAGACCACTAGGCTGACACCGTGTCGAGAAGCGAGTTGGAACGGCTGGCCCGGATCCGGATGCAAGTGACGAAGGAAACCCTCGAAGTCGCCATGGCGGCGCTCCAAGGGCATCCGGCGGAGCCCGAACCCGATTCCGGCGACGAAAGGCGGCACACCCCCGAACCCGAACCCGAGCCCGTTGACGGGCCCGACGACGAGATTCCCCCGCCTCCGCGGCTGCGTCTACTGCCCTGACCAGGATTTTCACCGTCCACACCGGACGCGCCACCCTGAAAGCATTGGTGAAAGATTCACCCATAGTTGAGGGAGGGCGGGAGAAGGGACGTTGTCCGTCGCTTCAGCCCGGCCGACGCTTCGCCGCCCACCGGTCTCGCGGACGGGTGGGCGGCGCGCCGGGGGCCGGGACGTCAGGTCTCCGCGTGCAGGCGCTGGAGCGAGGCGACCAGCTTGTCCACCTCCTCCGTCGTGTTGTAGAGCGCCAGCGAGGCACGGACCGCGCTCTGTGCCCCGTAGTGGGCGAGCGCCGGTTGGGCACAGTGGTGCCCGGCCCGTACGGCGATCCCGTCGCCGTCGAGCCAGGAGGCGACGTGCGAGGGATCGTGTCCGGCGAGGGTGAAGGTCAGCACCGCGATCCGGTCCGGTGCCGAGCCCAGCAGTTCCAGTCCCGGCACCTCGGCCAGGGCCTGGCGGGCGTAGGCCAGCAGGGAATCCTCGTAGACGGCGACGGCGTCCCGGTCGAAGGCGGTCAGCCAGTTCAGCGCGGCCAGCAGGCCGACGACACCGGAGATGTGCCCGGTGCCGGCCTCCAGGAGGTGCGGGGCGGGCGCGAAGGTGGTCCGGTCGAAGGAGACCGACTCGATCATGTTGCCGCCGCCCTGCCACGGCGCCATGTCCCGCAGGACATCCGGTTTCGCGTAGAGCGCGCCGATGCCCGTGGGGGCGAACAGCTTGTGGCCGGAGAACACGTAGAAGTCGGCGTCCAGCTCCTGGACGTCGACGGGGAAGTGGGCCACCGCCTGGGCGCCGTCGACCAGGACCTTGGCGCCGTAGCGGTGGGCGAGCGCGGCCATCTCGCGTACCGGCGGGACGGTGCCGAGGACGTTCGACGCGTGACTGAGCGCGACGAGCCGGGTCCGCATGGAGAGCAGGTCGGCGTAGGCGTCCTGGTCGATCTGCCCGTCCGGCCGCAGCGGCACGGGCACCACACGGGCCCGGGTCTCCTTGGCGATCAGCTGCCAGGGGACGATGTTCGAGTGATGCTCCAGGACCGGTACGAGGATGTCGTCGCCCGGTCCGAGGTGGGCGCGCCCCCAGCTCTGGGCGACGAGGTTGATCGCCTCCGTGGTGCCGCGGGCGAAGACGATCTCGTCGGGCGACGGTGCCCCCAGGAAGTCGGCGACGGCCGTCCGGCCCTCCTCGTACGCCTCGGTGGCCTCGCGGGCCATGGTGTGCGCGCCGCGGTGGATGTTGGAGTTGGCGGATCCGTAGAAGGCGGCGAGGGCCTCGATCACCTGGCGCGGCTTCTGGGTGGTGGCGCCGTTGTCCAGCCAGACCAGCGGGTGGCCGTTCACCGTGCGGTGCAGGATCGGGACGTCCGCGCGCGCCGCCTCGGGGGAGAACGCGGTGCGCCGGCCCGGGAGACCGGAGGGCGGGGCCGCCGTGTGCGTCGGGGACGGTTCCGGGGGCTGGCCCGGCCACCAGCCCCGGAGGGGGTCAGGAGTAGTCATGGTAGTGGGAGACCTCGACGTTCTGGAGCACCGCGAGGGCGTCCTCGACCAGTACCGCCGCGTTGAAGTACGCCGTCATCAGGTACGACGTGATGCCCCTTGCGGTCGACGCCCATGTTCCGCATCGCCAGGCCCGGTTCGACCTCGTCCTCGACCTTCGCGGGGCGCAGCCCCACCACGCCCTGCTCGGCCTCGCCGACGCGCATCAGCAGGATCTCGGTGGTGCCGACGCCCGCGCCGCCGGAGAACGGCACCTTGTCGGAGGGGAGCAGCGGTACGCCGCGCCAGGTGAGCAGCGGGCTGCCGAACCGGTTGTCGATGACCGGGGGTACGCCCCGCCGGGTGCACTCCCGGCCGAACGCGGCGATGGCCCGCGGGTGCGCCAGGAAGTAGGCGGGCTGCTTCCAGACCCGGGTCAGCAGTTCGTCGAGGTCGTCGGGGGTCGGGGCGCCGGTGCGGGTCTGCACCCGCTGCCCGGGGGCCACATTGGCGAAGAGGCCGAATTCCGGGTGGTTGAGCAGGGAGGCTTCCTGACGTTCCCGCAGCGCGTGCACGGTGAGGTTGGCCTGTGCGCGGGTCTGGTCGATGGGCCCGTTGTAGAGGTCGGAGACCCGGGTGTGGACCCGCAGCACGGTCTGCGCGAGGGTCATGTGGTACTCGCGGGGGGTGTCCTCGTAGTCGACGTAGGTCGCGGGGAGTTCGGTTTCGCCGACGTGCCCGGCGCTGAGATCGACGGGCACCTCGGCGCCCGGCAGGACACCGTCCGCGGCGAGGTAGGCGTCCAGCGCTCCCCGTACCGTCGCGTCGCGGTCACAGAGCCCGGCGAGCGTGGCGCGGTCGACGCAGAGTGCCACGCCGGGGGTGAGCGCCTTGACGCGGTACGGCAGGGGCGTGGTGCGGGTCCAGGCGTCGAGGTCGAAGAACTGGCCGTCGGCGACCACTTCGAGCAGGGCGTCCTCGCCGTAGCGTCCGCTCACCCGCTTCTCGGCGCGCCCCTGGGCGATCACCCACAGGCGGTCGTGCGCCTCGCCCTCCGCGGCCAGGATCTGCCCGGCGTCGAAAGGCACTTCGGTGAAGGCGTCCGCCAGCTCGGTGAGCAGCGCGTCGTCGGCCTCCCGGAGGTAGGGCACCTCCCGCAGGTCGCCCGGGATGACGCGGGTCGTGCCACCGTCGTTGTGGGTGCTGATGCGGTCGTCGCCGAGGACGTAGGTCCGGCGGCGGTTGACGCGGAAGACACCGGATTCGACGTCCACCCACGGCAGGGCGCGCAGGAGGTAGCGCGGGGTGATGCCGCGCATCTGGGGTGTGGTCTTGGTGGTGGTCGCGAGTTGCCGTGCGGCATCAGGGGCGAGGCTGGTCCGGTCGCTCACAGGGGCTCCTTGCCGTAGGGGGTACCTGCCGATGGGGCCGGCCGGTACGCGGTGAGCTGATCGTCATTTTCCGATCTACGGCCCGCAACCGGCCGTCACACGGAGGGCGGCCGGAATTCTTCGCACAGGGGAGGCGCGGATTCCGCACCTGTGAGCGAACGCCCGCCGTCGTACCGCCGCTGTCCTGCACACGTCTCCGTCCCGGGACCGCGCGGCGCCACCCCGTCGCGCTCCGTCGAACACTCCTCACACGACGCGATTTGCCTCACGATGGACCTTTGTACTGCCTCAAGTGCGGCTTATATCTCTTACTTGACGAAGCATCAGACAACTGCCCAGTCGTCCGGTCCGGCGCTGCGCAGCTCCTCGTCAGCGTTCTCTCGGCCGTCGCGCCCTCGCTCGGGCACCGGCGGCAACGCGGCGGGCCGGGAGAAGTGATCCCGGCGGGCGCCGAGCAGGGGGCTACGGCGCCCGCGAAGTAGGGGTTCCCCGCGGAGGAACGGACTGCGCGGCCGACGGTTCGTCGTGCACCATGGCCGACGAGGCACTTCTGGCGTTTTCTTGACGCCGGGGCCGTGATCGTTCTTGACTGCCACGGTCATCCCCACCCGGGGCACCTCTCATCGAAGGTCGTGAACATGCTGGCTGACGCCCCCTCCGCCACCGAAGTGGTCGGGCAGTTCCTGCTCGGTGACTCGTTCGCCTGCCTGGCCGGTCGTTCGGCCTGGCGGCAGGGCGGGATCACCCATCGCCATTACACCTGGCTCGGTGACGACGGGGCGGCGCAGCAGCTGGCGGAGGATCTTGAGGCGTATGTGGCGGCCGTGGACTGGACGGCCAAGCCCTTCACCAGCTTCGTCGCGACGTTCTCCGGGCCGCTGGAGGTGCCGGAGACCGAGTTCGAGCGGCTGATGTGGCAGCAGCTGCAGGGCGTGCACGACCACGACAGCCTGACGCACGGCTGGGCCGAGGGGTACGACCACGATCCGCAGTCGGGGGCGTTCGCCTTCAGCGTCGCCGGTCACCCGTTCTTCGTGATCGGGCTGCACGAGACGCATGTCCGGGTCGGCCGCCGCCCGCCGTTCCCGATGCTGGCGTTCAACTCCCACGCACAGTTCGACCGGATCAAGGCGGCCGGCCTCTGGGACCGTCTCCAGGAGAAGATCCGCAAGCAGGACATCGACCTGCAGGGCGACATCAACCCCAATCTGCTGGAGTACGAGAAGCTGTCGGAGGCCCGGCGCTACTCGGGCCGCCCGAAGCCGGCGGACTGGGTCTGCCCGTTCTCCGCCCAGGTGAACAGCTGACCTCGCCGGACACGGCACGGGCCCGGCGGAGAGACTCCCGCCGGACCCTTCGCCTTCCGCAGGCATCGGCTGCGACTCCCCCGGCAACCCGGTTGTCCACAACGGGAGATGGGCCGCGAAGTCCCTTGTTAAGGTGCGCCGATGTCATCGATCAAGCAGGTCCAGATCACCTTCGACTGCGCAGACCCCGAGCGCGTAGCCCGCTTCTGGTGCGAGGTGCTGGGGTACGTCGTTCCGCCGCCGCCGAAGGGCTTCGCCTCCTGGGAGGATTTCGACCGCTCGCTGCCGCCCGAGCGGCAGGGTTCGGCATTCGCCTGCCAGGATCCCTCCGGTGTGGGCCCGCGGCTGTTCTTCCAGCGCGTCCCCGAGAGCAAGGTCGTCAAGAACCGGGTCCACCTCTGCGTACGCGCCGGGACCGGACTCGTGGGGGCGGAGCGCCTCGCCGCGCTCCAAGCCGAGCGCGCACGGTTGACCGAGCTCGGCGCGACCTGCGTGAACGTGCTGATCGCCGATGAGTACAACGAGTCGTGCATCGTGATGCAGGACATCGAGGGCAACGAGTTCTGCCTCGACTGAGCAGCGGCGGGAGGTGACGCGCCTCCCGCCCGGAGGCGGCACGGCCCCTGCGGGCCGGGCCGTCACACCTCCAGCACCCCCGTGGCCAGCAGCCGCAGCGATGCCGCGAGCCGTTGGGCCTCCCCCTGCCCCAGCAGGTGCACGATCGGTCCGCTCCGCAGGGCGCCGAGCAGGACGTGGGCGAGCAGTTCGGCATCCAGGTCGGGACGTTCCTCGGCGATCAGCTCGCTGAGGTGGCCGTGCCAGAACCCGTAGACGGAGTGCTGTTCGCGCGCGTCCTCCTCGGCGCCGCGGGAGGCCGTCGCCGTCTCCCCGAGCTACTCCCTCCTCGCCGCGCGGGCCGCCGACCCCGGGCAGGCGCTCCAGGATCTGACCGAGCTCACCGGGTACGCGGCCCGGGGGCAGCTGCGCGCGGCGGTCCACGCCCGGCTGCCGCTGACCGAGGCCGGCGAGGTGCACCGGCTGCTGGAGAGCCGCGTGCAGCAGGGCCGCATCCTGGTCGTCCCGTAACGCGGGCCCCGCGACGCCCTACGGTGTGCCGCCCCGCCGGATCGCCAGGGCCGCCGCGTCGTCGGCGAGCCGTCCGCTGGTGTACCTCAGCAGGTCGGCGTGGAGCAGCCGCAGGACGTCGCGCGGGCCGTGTCCGCTCCATGCGGCGGCGCGTTCGGTCAGCGGATAGAAGGCGCCCTCGGCGTTCCGGGCCTCGGTGACACCGTCCGTGAAGAGCAGCAGCAGGTCGCCCGGCGCGAAGGGGAAGGTGTCGACGCGGAACGACGCGGGGCCGCCGAGACCGCCGAGGCCGATCGGCAGGGCGACGTGCCGGACGTCGAGGGTGCGCACCTCTCCGTCGCGCAGCAGCAGCGGCGACGGGTGCCCGCAGGTGATGGTGTGGACCTGTGGGGTGCGGTCGGGGATGTCGAGCAGGGTGGCGGTGGCGAAGACCTCCTCCTCGTCCGGGACATCGCTCCCCCACTGCGCGGTGTCCCAGCGGATCGCGCCGTCGAGGTGCGTCGCGAGGGCGGGCAGCGGCGCCTTGCGGTGCGCGGCCGCCCGGAAGGCCCCCAGCAGCAGCGCGGCATGCCCGTACGCGGGCAGTCCCTTGCCGCGGACGTCGCCGATGAGCAGCCGGGTGGAGTCGTCCGTGCGGGCGGCGGCGTAGAGGTCGCCGCCCATCTCCGCCTCCTCCTCAGCGGCGAGATAGAGCGAGGCGATCTCCAAGGGGCCGCTGCGGGCGGGCAGCGGGCGCAGCAGTACCCGCTGGGCGACGGCGGCCACCGAGCGGGTGGTGGCCAGCCGCCGTTCGATGCGGTCGCGGACCGCGGTGAAGATCACCACCAGGATGCCGACGATGATCAGCGCGGCGATCTGCACCTGGTGGTTGCGGGAGGTCGCATCGCCGCTGATGATCCCGATGACGACCTGGGCGACGACGGCGAGCGCCGCGATCACCCCGGTGATCAGCGGCCCGGCGAACGCCGCGGTGAACGTGGGAGCGGCCACCAGCAGCGGCCCGAGGTGCACCTCGGGCGGGAAGAGGCTGTCGACCACACAGACGGCACAGATGAGCGCGAGCGGGATCAGTACGAGATACCGGGTGGGGTCCCGGCGGTCCCGCAGCGCGCTCAGCTCATGAAAGGCCATGTGTCATGCTCGCACCGCTGCGGCCGATACGCCCGGTGGCCCGCGCCGGGCCGGTGCCCGCGTCGCGCCCGTTCCCCCGACTGCCCGCACGCCGCCTACCTGCGGTGACGACAGCGCGACGGGCTGAAGGGGGTACGTGACGTCCCCCCTCTCCGGGCGAACGGTAAGGCATGACGGCCAACCCTGGGTACGGAGCACCAGGACGGCGCCTCCGGTCGAGCTGCGGCCGGAGCGTCACAGCCGCAGCCGCGCGGTCGGCCCGGCGACCGCTGCCGGGGCGAGCGACCGGAGCGCCGCACCGGGCCGAGCCGGACCGAGTGGCCGGAAAACAGACCGAGTGGCCAGGGCGGAACACCGAGGCAGAAGTACCGGGCGGGGCTTCATCCCTGGTTATCACCGTTCAGGCAGTTTCCTCCCCCCGGCACCATGAGCGGACCGCTCCGCACAAACCCCTCCCCAACTCCCTTTCCCCGCAAGGCATCCCGCCTCTCGACCACTCTTCCGGGCGGTGGAAATCAGACCGGGGCGTTGGTTTTATGGGGCCATGACCCGCCCCCACCCGCACCTTCCCCCCACCTTCGCGCGCCGTCCCACCGGCGCGGCGTCCGGTCCGGCCCGGCGCGTCCGGGCCCTGGGAGGGGCCCGATGAGCCGGCAGCCCCGGTCGGCGCAGACCCGGCGGGCGTTGATCCGCTCCGCCGCCCAGACCTTCGACGAGCACGGCTACCCGCGGGCGAAGCTCAGCGCGATCAGCGCGGGGGCCGGGGTGAGCACCGGCGCGCTGCACTTCCATTTCGACACCAAGGCGACGGTCGCCGCGGCCGTCGAGGAGGAGGCCGCGCGCACGCTGCACGAGGCCGCCCGCACCGTGCGCCACCTCACCCCGGATCCGCTCCAGGCACTCGTCGACACCACGCACGTCCTGGCCCGGCAGCTGGCCACCGACGTCGTCGCGCGCGCCGGATACCGCCTCAACTGCCAGTCCGCGCACCGCTCCGGCCCCGACCTCCGGGCGCGCTGGCATGTGTGCGTATGCGAACTCCTCGACCGGGCCGGGGAACAGAACCTGCTGGTCCCGGGCCTGGCGACCGAGGAATCGGCGGCGGCGCTGGTGGGGGCGACGACCGGGTTCGAGGTGCTGGCCCGCGAGGACGCGACCTGGCTCGCCCCGTCCGCGGTGACGGGCCTGTGGCGGTCGTTCCTGCCGATACTCGCGGGCCCCGGGGCGCCGCAGACCCCGGAGCCGTCCGGTCCGCGAACGGCGCCGCGGGGGCGGCAGCGGGCCGCGTCGGCGTTGGTGCAGTAGGCCGGGCGGGTCAAACCCCCGCCGTGGCGGGGGGTGTTCAGGCGCCCGAGGCGGGAGCGTCCGCGCCGACGGACTTCCGGTGCGCGCGCCACATCCGGGCACCGCGGTCGGCGGCCGTGTCCAGCCGCCCGAGCACCCCGGGGACGGCCATGCCCGGCAGGACGTGGTCGTAGAGCGCGGCGATCTTCTCTTCGAGGCGACCGCCGGCGATGGCGGAGTTCACCACCTCGACGCCGGTCCAGGCGCCGACGAAGAGGGCCGCGGTCTCCTGCGGGTCGATGTGGGGCAGCAGTTCGCCCTGGTCCTTGGCCTCTTGCAGCATCCCGGCGAGGTAGTCGATCCAGCCGGGCCAGGAGGTGCCGAGGAGCGCACGGGCGTGCTGGTCGGCGGAGAGCGTGATGGAGGCGCGCAGCAGCGGCTCCTGGGGCAGGCGGTGGGCCAGGACCATGCCGACGTCGACCCACTCCTGCAACCTGGACGCCTGCGGCAGGACGCCCTCGGTGGTCAGCGCCTCGCCGAGCACGCCCCGGGCGAGGTCTTCCTTCGAGGTGAAGTGGAAGTACAGGGCGCCCTTGGTCACGCCCGCCCGGGCGAGGATCTCCGCGATGGTCGCGGAGTCGTAGCCACGTTCGTCGAAGACCTCGCCGGCCGCCTCCAGAATCGTGCGCCGAGTCTGGATCGCCCGTGCCTGCCGCGCCATCAGGAGACCTCATTCGTCAGTCGCTGCCGGCGCCTGAGGCTCCGGACGAACCCGGTTTCCGGTGGGCTCGAACACCGGATCGTCATTATCTTCAGCGACGCATTGCAAAGAAAACCGGGCAGTACGTATCTTAGCATTTGCCGGAACCGCCGGTTCAGTACCAGACCACCGCACCAGGGGAGTCGAGTGCCCAATGTTGCTCATACCGAGCCACTCCGGCCGGCCTGAACTGCCGCACAGCTCACGTCAGCCCGACGCGCCGGAGCGGGCAACCTCCGCGGTGCGCAAGGAGTTCCTCCATCTCAGCTTCGACGACTCCGTCTTTCTGACGGGGTGCGAGCGGCGCGGCGAGCTGGAGTTCACCCTCACGGCACGCTGGCCCGGCTTCACCAGAGCCGGGGACGGCGGGGTACGGCACGAATCCCTGGTCGTGGCGCAGACCATCCGGCAGGCCGGACTGCTGATCGCCCATGCGGAGTTCGGGGCGCCGCTGTCCCACGCGGTGCTGCTGCGGACCTTCGACTTCTTCCTGGAGCCGTCCTTCCAGCCCCCCGAAGGCGTACCGGTCGACCTCGTCCTGCACGTGTCCGGTACGAATCAGCGCCGGCGCGGCACCCGGCTGACGGGACTGCGTCTGGAGATGGAGCTGACCACCCCGGAGGGCGCGCGGATCGGCAGCGGGGCCACGGACTTCGAGTGGATCGCCCCGGCCGTCTACCGGCGGTTGCGCGGTACGCACGTCGACGCCGTCCGGGACCAGCCGCACCTGCCCGAGCCGGTGGCGCCCGAGCGGGTGGGACGCCACGACCCGGCGGAGGTGGCGCTGTCGCCGACCGAGCAGGCCCGGCGCTGGCAGTTGCGGTGCGACTTCTCCAACCGGCTGCTGTACGACCACCCGGTCGACCACACTCCGGGGCTGGTGCTGATCGAAGCCGCCCACCAGGCGGCGCGGTTGACGGCACCGGCCTCGTTCGTGCCCCGGTCGGTCACGACGGTGTTCGACCAGTACGTCGAGTTCGACGCGCCCTGCTGGATCGAGGCGGAGACCTTCGACGGTGCGGCCGACGGGGACGGCTTCCAGGTCGTGGTGCACGGCTACCAGGACGACCGGCAGGTCTTCCGCAGCGTGCTGAAGTAGCGGCGGCCCCGGCGGGCGGAGGCCGGTGGGCCGTGGGAGCATCCCGCGGACCGCGGCACTCCGGCCGTCGCCGGGCGGCCCGGGCCGGACCGGTGCCGCCGCCCGTCTCACACCATCGTGAAGCCGCCGTCGACCGGCACCACCACACCCGTGACGAACGACGAGCGGTCGCTGCACAGCCAGGCCGCGGCCTCGGCGATCTCCTCGGCACGGGCGGTGCGCGCCTGCGGGGTGGCGGCGTGCAGCCGGGGCTCCAGCTCCGGGTTGCGGTCGAACCAGTCGGCGATGATCTCGCTGCGGGTGGTGCCCGGCGCGACGCTGTTGACGCGGATGGAGCGGTTCGCGTATTCGGCCGCGGCGGCTTTGGTCAGACCGGCGACGGCGTGTTTCGACGCGACGTAGGGTGCGGCGGCCGGAATGGACTGCAATCCGCCGACGCTGCTGTTGTTCACGATGGAGCCGCCGCGCGGGTTCTGCAGCATCGCCCGTATTTCGTACCGCAGGCAATTCCAGGTGCCGCGGACATTCGTTTCCATGATCTGTTCGTAGACCGTGTCGTCCATGAGATGCATGGCGTCCTGGTCTCCGCCGACCCCGGCGTTGTTGAACGCCGAATCCAGGCGGCCGAAGGTGTCGAGTGCGAGGTCCACGACCCTGCGCACGTCGTCGGGCCGGGTGACGTCCGTCGGTGCGTACACCACCTGTACGCCCTTTTCCCGCAGCTCGGCGGCGATTCCGTCGAGCCGGTCGGCGCGCCGGGCGGCGAGTACGAGGGTGGCCTGTTCGGCGGCGAAGACCCGCGCCGCGGCGGCACCGATGCCGCTGCTGGCCCCCGTGATCAGAACGACTTTGCCGGCGAGAAGGCCGTGTTCGGTAGTCACGGCCGGATTGTGGCACGCCCGTTTCGACGGAATTCCCGGAAAAGGGACGCCGCGGTCTGGTTTCCTGTGCGATTCCCGTGAACGAGCACCCGGAAGGTCGCTTTCGGATGCCTGACAACCACCTGGAGCAACGACATTTCCAAACCGTACGGTCTGGAAATTACGCGCCCGGCGCATTCCGGGAATCCGGGGTCGGCGGGGTGGTATGGCACACCGGGCCCGCTCCCCCACCGCATACGAACGGCGCGGTCACCGGTAGGTGGTGACCGCGCCGTGGGGCCGGCTCCGGCGGACGGACCGCGTCAGCTGAAGGTGCCGGGCTCGACCGCGGTGATGGTGAACTCGCCGCCGCAGACCCGGAGGTTGCCACTGCCCGTCGTCATGGACTCCTTCGAGCCCGGCGCGTAGACGTACACGTAGTCGCCGCGCTTCCAGCACGGGGTGTCGGAGACGCCTTCGTTGACGGTGTGGATCAGGGCGTGGGCGCTCGCGCCGGGCGCCAGGCGGACGACGCCGCCCGCGCCGCCCTCGCGGGTGGCGGGCCTGCCGATGCGGGTGCCGTCCCGGGAGATCAGCGAGACGCCGGGGTAGCCGCGCAGCGTGCAGGTCTTCTTGCCCTTGTTGGTGAAGGTCAGCGGGTAGCGGAAGTTCCCGGCGCCGGCATCGGGGGCGTCCAGGCGCAGCGACAGCTGGTCGGAGGTGCAGCGGTCCGATGCGGCGAGCGCGGACGGCGACTCGCTCCCGGCGCCCGGGGTGGCCTTGCCGGGCCGGTGCCCGGGGCTCGCGGGGGTCGGCTTTCCCGCTCCGGGGGTGTCGCCGGGCGCGGCGGATTCCTTGGCTTCGGCGCTCGGCCCGCCGTCGGAGGGCCGGGCCCCACCGCCGGACGGCCGGGGCCCGTCCTGACCTGCGGCGGTGGGCGACGAGGCCGGGGCGGCGTGCGAGCCGGAACTGCCGGAACCGTCCTGGCAGGCGGTCAGTGCGAGCGCGGCGACGGCGATCAGCGACCCGGCTGCCAGACGGCGGCCGCGGCCGAGAGCCTTGCTGGTGAGCGACATGCGGCTCCCCCTCGGGTGGTGGGTGGGTACCCGCCTTGCGTGGGTACGCGCGGTCGAATCGGCTGCCCGACCAGCGTGCCCCGGGGCGCTGGCAGGTGGCTAACGGCGCGCTAACGCCTCACTAACGATGACGCGGTGCGTTCGGTCTCCCGTCGGCCGCGCCGACCCTCGACGGCAGTATGAACCTCCCGGCTCCCCGGCGCCTTCGGACGGCCCCGTCTCTCGTGACGTCGCAGGTCCCGGGCCGGTTGCGCGACGGCCGGCAGGACCGGGCCGGGCGACCGGGGCGTCCATCCGCCGACCGGCTCCGTTGCGTAGGGCGGGTACGTCGTTCGGGGGCGGACCGCACAGCGTACGCCGGCGGACGGTACGGCGGCCGTCCGCGCCGTGTCCAGGGCCGGGAGGCGGGTGATCGCCGCCGTCGCGGTGAGGGCTGACGGGCCGTCGGAGCCGCCGATCACCATGGCGGATTTCCGCCGGTCCGCTGCCGGGAAGCGGCGCAGAATCGGGGTGTGAACATCCATGGCAGTGAGGCGGCGCAGGCCGGTCCGGGGCCCGGTGGCGGGCACCGCCGGGACGCGCGTACACCCGCCGGACGAGGGGGCGCGATGCCCGCAGATGACGGTGAGGAACGGCGTGCGGCGAGTCCCCTGCTCTCCACAGCGGAGGTGACCGCGCAGCTCAGCGGCGTCCCCGCGCCCACCGGCCACACGGACGCCGAACTGGCCGCGGTGCTCGCTCTGCTGACGGAGCCGCAGGGCATCCGTCGCTCCCGTACCGACGCGGTCGTCGTCGGGCACAGCCGGGACGCGGTGTCGGTCGCGGCGGCGCAGGCGTTCGCCGGGGCGTGGCGGGCGGCCGGGCGGCAGGTGTGGGCCACCGTCGACTGGCCGGAAGAAGCCGCCTCGTGGCTCCGGTTCGCGGACCGGCTGACCGCTCCGGAGCCGGATGCCTGGGTGATCGCCGCGGCGGCGCCGGGCTGGGCGCAGATGAGCAGGCGGCTACGGCACAGCACCGGCTGGGATCCTGCCCGTACGGTCGGTTTCGCGGCCCTCGGCGACTCCCGGCTCGCCGCGCTCGCCGGCCCCGGAACCCTCGACGGCATGCGGGGCGCCACCGCCGACGGACACACCTGGGTGATCGACCGGGGCTGGGTCACCCGCACCCTGCCCGGGCCGCCCGCGTAGCGCGGCGGAAGTGGCAGCCTGGAAGGGACCCACCTGGGGCGAAGGGAGACGGATGACGACGCCACTGCCCGGCTTCGAGGGGCTCGGCGGCCCGGCGGGCGGCGCCCCGCGCGTCCGGCGGCAGCTCGCGCCCGGGGCGGTGCACGTCCCGGACTGGCTGGACGTGGCGGCGCAGCGGGAGCTGGTCGCGGCGTGCCGGGAGTGGGCGCGCGGCCCGGTGCCGATCCGGCACACCAAGCTGCCGCGCGGTGGCGTGATGTCGGTCCAGACGGTCTGTATCGGCTGGCACTGGCAGCCGTACGCGTACACCCGCACCGCCGACGATGTGAACGGCGCGCAGGTGGCCGCCTTCCCGGACTGGATGGTGGCGCTGGGACGGCGGGCGGTGACCGAGGCGTACGAGGACGCGGCGGCGGGCGGCGGCTACACCCCCGACACGGCGCTGATCAACTTCTACGACGAGGCGGCGCGGCTCGGGATGCACCAGGACAAGGAGGAGCGGTCCGGGGCGCCGGTCGTGTCGCTGAGCATCGGTGACACCTGCGTCTTCCGGTTCGGCAACACCGAGAACCGCGGCCGCCCGTACAGCGACGTGGAGCTGCGCTCCGGCGATCTCTTCGTGTTCGGCGGACCGTCCCGGTTCGCGTACCACGGGGTGCCGAAGGTGTATCCGGGCAGCTGCGATCCCGCGTGCGGGCTGCGCGGCGGGCGGCTCAACATCACGATGCGGGTCACCGGTCTCGGCTGACCGCCGGGCCGTTCCGGTCGGCCGCGGGTCCCGTACCCGCCCGGCTGCCCGGTGGGCCCTGGCGGGGGCAGACTGGGAGCATGTGCCGCAGCATCAAGACGCTCCGCCCGCCCATGACACCCGAGGTCACCGAGGACGACATCAGGGCGGCGGCCCTGCAGTACGTCCGTAAGGTCTCCGGGTTCCGCGCCCCGGCCGCCCACAACCGCGAGGTGTTCGACGAAGCGGTGGACGCGGTGACCGCCGCCACCCGCGAGCTGCTGGACGGACTCCAGGTCCGGGGCGGCCACCCGGCCACCGGGGGCGAGGCCCGGTAAAGGCGTCCGGGGCGGCGCGGACGGCCGCCCCGGAGCACCTTCCGCAGGTCAGGCGTCCGGGCTGCTCGGCCCCTGCCAGTCCGTGTGCCGGATGCGGGAGAGTTCGCGGACCTCGCCGAGCGTGCCCCACTCGTCCTTGCCGAGGCGGCTCAGCGGACGCAGCCGGCCGATCTCGGCGTGCCCGTCGACCAGGACCTCCTCGGAGATCGCGGCGTGCACCACGCGCCCGAAGACCACGGTGGAGTCACCGATCCGCACCGTGCTGTGCAGCACGCATTCCAACGCCACCGGCGAGTCGGCAACCCGCGGCGGCTTGACGCGCAGGCCGGGCTCGGCGGCGATCCCGGCGGCCTCGAACTCGCTGACGCCGCGCGGGAAATCCGTCCCGGTGTCGTTCACCTGCGCGGCGAGCCCCTCGGGGGCGAAGTTGACCACGAACTCCCCGGTCGCCTCGACATTACGCAGCGAGTCCTTGCGCCCCACGGAGGTGAACTGCACGACGGGCGGGGCGACAGAGGCGATGGTGAAGAACGAGTGCGGGGCCAGATTGGGCGTGCCGTCCGCGGTGACCGTCGACACCCAGGCGATGGGACGGGGTACGACGGTGGCGGTCAGCAGCCGGTAGAAGTCGGTACGGGGCATCTCGGCGGGGTCGAAGTCAACGCGCATGGTGATCAGTATCCATGAGCGAAACCGCGGATTCCATAAAGGATCCACGGCACCGCCCAACCGCGGAGTTCGACGGAAAGTGCCTGGTATCGGGACCATCGAGTACCAGGAGCCGACACCGTGCCAGCCACCGCCCTCGCCACTGGGAGGACTTCGAAGTCCCCGCCCACGCCCGCGGCGGACAGGTCACCCTCAACCTGTACGACCACCTGGCCTCGTACACCCCGAAGCGCCCCGCCGCCTACCTCCGCATCTCCTCCGACCGCCGCCAGCATGGCAACCGCGCCCTTCCGTCCCGCACCGACACGGATCCCGGAAGGGGCGCGGCGGCACCTCCGGGAGCCGTTACAGGACTCCCGGGCAGGTGGTCGCCGTGGCGCCGGGGCGCGTCGGGTCACAGCACGCCGGTACGTAGGGCGAAGGCCACGGCATGGGTGCGGTTTCTCAGATTGTGGCGGGCCACCAGATCGTGGATGACGCTCTTGACCGTGCGCTCGGAGCGGCCGATCTTTTCCGCCACCTCTTTGGTGTTCAGACCGTCGGCGAGCAGCCCGAGCACCTCGACCTCTCTGTCCACCAGGCCCGCGACGTTGAGGCCGTGCGGTACCAGGGCGTTGTCCCGGAGCGCGTGGATCTGGCTGATCAGCCGCTGCTGCACGCCGTCGCCCGGTTTCGCGCGGCCGGGCGCAGCCGCCACGACGGCGCGCACCACGGCGTCGAAGCTGCTGTTGCGCCGGTGCAGCAGGCTGACCAGTCCGAGGCCGATCGCGCGCAGCATGGAGTGCTCCGGGAATTCATTGGCGACGAGCACGACGGGCAGCCGACGGCCGTTGCGGGCGCACTCGCGGCCCACACGCTCCACTCTCGTCAGCATGGTCCCGGTCACTTCGTTGGCCAGCACCAGCAGCACGTCAGCGGTCCGGCAGTCCAGGGAATGCGGCGCTATCTCCTCGTACGACGTCAACCGCACAATGGCCCCCTCTTCCGTAATGGGGTCATCGGCGAGCACGGCTACAGCAATCGAGCTTCTCAAGAATCCCCCCCCGATAGGGCACCCCGCACAATCGGCCCGCCCCTCCTGACGGGAGGGCAGTCCGCTGCGCGGAGCCGTGTCATGCCGTACCGGAATGTGTCGTGCGTGCTTGACACATTCCGGCAACCCCTCGCATGCACGGGTCATGTGGTCGGACCCAATGTAGCCCAAGCGGAATCCTGTATTCGGATAATCAGTTGCAAACTCTGGCCTGGGATGACCTCTTCGGGGTGATTGTTTTCAGTCACCCGTTTCGGCGGTAGCGCCGGGCCCTGACACTCCTCGACCCCGGCACCACCTCCCGGCACATCACCGTCCGGCGAGCGCTTCGACCACCGGCGCAAAATCACGCATGGCCGATTCATGCACACTGATGTACGAAAAACCGAATCGATCGCGCCGTTCCAGGAGTTGGGACGTGATCTCCTTCACAGAACCGATCAGCACCGTGGGCGCGTCCGCCGCCCGCTCGGCCGTCAGGTGGGGCATCCGGCGGCTCAGCGCCTCGGCCGCTTCCCGGCGGCGGGACGTCACCACCACCGCCTGGACCAGGATGTTGCGCTCGACACGGGCGGCGCGCTCCCCGGCCACCCGCTCGAAGCAGTCGACCCGTTCCGCGACCGCGGCGGCGTCCAGCAGCTCCAACGTACCCCGCCGCGCACCCGGTTTGAGAACGGCGCCGGTGAACGCGACGATGTCGGCATGCCGCGCGGCCAGCCGCAGCACCCGGTCACCGTTGCCGCCGATCACCATGGGGGGCCGGAACGGGGGTTGGGTGTCGCCGAGTTCACGGGGATTGTCCAGCAGCCGTGTCAATTCGACGACCGTCGCCTCCAGGCGGCTCACCCGGCTTCCGGCCGTACCCCACTCCACGCCGGCCTTTTCGAACTCCGCGCGGACGTATCCGGTGCCCAGCCCCACGTCGAGCCGCCGGTCGGTGAGCCGGTCCGTCGTCATCACCTCACGGGCCAGCAGTACAGGGTTCCAGAAGGCGCTGTTGAGCACGAAAGGGGCCACCCGGATCCGCTCGGTCACCGAGGCGGCGGCGACCAGTGCGGGAAAGGGGGCCTGCACACCGAGGTGGTCCGGCACCGTGAGGACGTCATAGCCGAGCGCTTCCGCGGCACGGCACTTGTCCGTCCATTCCCGGTGTCTCGTCGCGGAATTCAGGTTGACCCCGAACCGGAATGCATTCATGAGTTCTCGTGATTCCTTCCCGAGAGTTCAAGGGGCTGCGGAGTGAACACCGGCTGCCGGAGAAGCGCACCGAATTCATGGAGAACCGCGGAGATTTCATCCGCCAGTTGCCCGGCCGACGCACTGCTGATCCGGTCGCCGCGATAGGCCAGCGAGCCCCGTAGCGTGGTGCCGTTTTCCGCGAAGGTGATGGTGAGCGGGAACTTACTGGTTTCCGTGCGCGCGGCGACGAAGTCCACCGGAGTCAGCTCGGCCGCTCCGAGCGTCCCCGACCAGCGGGTCAGGCTGACGCTGTTGAGCAGGACGTCGACATACGGGGTGTGCCCGCGGGACCGCGTCGGCGCGAGGGCGCGCACCACGTCGTCGAACGGGGCCGCGCGGTGCTCGAAGGCCGCGATGACGTCCTCCCGGACGGCCCGCAGCAACGCGGCGAGTGACGTCTCGCGCGTGCAGCGGGAGCGCAGCACCAGCGTGTTCAGGCACGGTCCGATGACGTCCTGGAACCCCACCTCGCCACGGCTCGCCACCGGGATGCCGAAGGTCAGGTCCTCCCGCCCGGTCCAGCGGTGCAGTGCCGCGGCGACCGCGGTGGCCTGGATGATGAAGGCCGAGGTCTTCTCGGCGCGCTGCACGGGCAGCAGCCGCCCGGCCAGGCCGGGCGCCAGCCGCAGCCCGAGGTTCCCCGGGGGCTCGGGGGCGGAGGGTGCGCCGAGGTCCAGGGAGCTGGGGGCGCCCGCCAGCCGGTCGTGCCAGTACGCGAGGCCGGCCGCCGCCGGCGATCCGTTCCGCTCGGCGGCCACCAGGTCGCGGTACTGGTGCGGGGGCGCCGGTGGCGGGGCCGCCGCCGGTCCGGCCGCCGCGTAACAGCGCTCCAGTTCCCGTACGAACAGCGGCACCGACTCGCCGTCGAGGACGAGGTGGTGGACGCAGAACGCCAGGACGTGGCGGTGCGGCGCCACCGTGAACAGCGCGGCGCGCAGCAGCCGTCCGCTGCGCGGCACCAGGTCGTGCGCGGCGTCGGCCGCCCAGCGCCGCAGCCGTGCCTCACGCTCGGCCGCGCTCCACCGGGTGAGGTCGACATGCTCCACGTCGGGCGTCCACGCCTCGGTGACGTCCTGGTACAGGCGGCCGTCGCGGTCGACGAAGCGGGTGCGCAGGATCTCGTGCCGGGAGATCAGCAGGGCGAGCGCGCGGTGCAGCGCCGCCGGGTCCAGGTCTCCCGTCACCTCCCAGGACAGCGGTACGTGATAGGTCGCGTGGACGGGGTCCAGGCGCTGGGCGAACCAGATGCTCTCCTGGAAACCGGACGCCGGGAACGCCTCGCCGGGCGTGGGGCGGGCCACCGAGGCGTCCGCGGGCCGGACCCGGGGCCGGTCCCCGGCCAGGGCGGGGGCCCGGCGCGCGTCGATGGCCCGGACCAGCTCGCTGAAGCCGGGGTGGCTGAAGAGCTCCCGCAAGGACAGCTCGACGCCGAAGCGCCGGCCGATCCGGGTCAGGAGCGTGGTGGCGAGCAGGGAGTGCCCGCCCATCTCGAAGAAGGAGTCCTCGACCGAGGTCACGGGCGCGCCCAGGACCTGTTGCCAGATCTCGGCGAGCGCGGCGGCGGTGGGCGAGACCAGGGAGGTGACAGGCGTGCGGGCCACGGGAGTGGGTGCGGGCGGCCCGTCCGGTCGTGGCCCGTCCGCGACCGCCGGCGCGGGTGCCGCGGGGCCGAGGGATGCCGGCGGAACGCCGAGCGCAGGCAGCGCGTCCCGGGCCTCGGCGAGGGTGCGGTGCGGGGCGTCGACCATGTCCGCCACGACGGCGAGGTGGTCGCGGGCCAGCGAGGCGAGCAGGTCCGCGCCCAGTGTGCCGTGCGGGTCCTTCCACAGCATGCGGCTGCCGCGGCCGTCCTCGACGAGCAGGGCGCTGAGCCGGTGGTCCGCCACATCGGCCACGTCCAGGAGCCGCAGCTCACCGCGTGCGTCCCCGCCGGTGAGCGCGATCCGGCTCACGTCGGCGCCGCGCCCGCCGGTGCCCTCGTGGTTCCCGAACTGCAGGTACGAGAGGACCACCTGGTGGGTACGGTCCCGCTCGTCCGGCGCCGACAGGTCCGCGGCCCGCAGGATCGCGGGCAGCGGCAGCTCACCGTGGGCGGTGCCGGCGCGCACCTGGGCGCGCAGTCCGGTCAGCAGCTCCGCGTAGGTGCGCGCGCCGGACAGCCGTTCGCGGTAGGGCAGGACGTTGACGAAGCAGCCGACCCGCTCGGCGAGGGCCGGATCGGGCCGTCCGTGGTAGGGCGCCGAGACGATGAGGTCGTCGGCGTCGGTGTGGCGGTGCAGGGTGACGAAGAGGGCGGCGAACATGACCGTGAAGTACGTGACGTCCAGTTCGCGGGCCAGCTTCCGGACGCGCCGGACCAGTTCGGGGTCGATGGCACAGGACCACTGGCGGTAGCCGGCCGGTTCGGCCCGTACGGGCAGCGGGCGGGCCGGGGCGGTGCTTCCCGCGAGCGCGGTGCGCCAGTACGCGCGCAGCGGCGCGCCGTCGTCCCCGAGGGCCAGTTCCCAGGAGCGCCGGGCGTGGGCGACGAGCGGGCCGGGGGCGTCCGGCCCGCCGAGCAGGTCTCCGGCGTAGGCGCGGCGCAGGTCGTCGAGGAGCAGGGGGATCGAGGTGCCGTCCAGGACCAGATGGTGGACGGTGAGCAGCACCACGGTGCGGTCCGCGCAGCGCAGCACCTCGGCGCGGGCCAGCGGGCCGCGGCTCAGGTCGAGGGGCCGGCGGGCGGCCACGACGGCTTCGTCGGCGGTGGCGCCGACGGCATGGACCGCGAACGGGACGGGAGGCGCCCCGGCCCAGGTCAGGCGGGTTCCCGTGGCGCCCGGTTCGACGCGGGCCCGCAGCATGGGGTGGCGGCGGGCCAGTTCGGTGACGGCCGCCCGCAGCCGCTCGGTGTCCAGGTCGCCGCTGACCTCCAGGGCCAGCGGGACGACGTGTGCCGGCGTCTCGGGGTCGCGCTGCCAGGCGATCCACATGGCCTCCTGTACGGCGGACAGGGGCAGGGCGTCGTGCGGCGCGGACCACCGGGTGCCACGGCCGTGGGGCCGGTTGCCGGTCGCGTCAGCCATGGGGCCTCCGGTGTGAGTCATGACACGTGTGCGGCGAGTGCGCGCTTGTCGGTCTTGCCCGAAGGGCTCAGCGGCAGTTCGGGCACGGGCACGAAGCGGCGCGGCACCATGTAGCCGGGCAGCGCCGCCGCGGCGCGGGCCGCCAGGCGCGCGCCCAGCTCCTCCTGGTCGACGCCGGGCCCGGGGGTGAAGCAGGCCGCGAGCATGCGTTCGCCGATCCGGCTGGTGACCGGCAGCACCACGAGGTCCTGGACGCCGTCGGTGGTGCGCAGCGCGGCCTCGATCTCGCCCGTCTCGATCCGGTAGCCGTTGATCTTCACCTGGTCATCGGCGCGTCCCGCGTACTCCCAGCTGCCGTCCGGCCGGGCCACGGCCAGATCGCCGCTGCGGTAGTAGCGCCGTGCCTCGCCGGTACCCGCCACGTCGAGGAGGGGGTAGCGCTCGTCGGTCAGCTCCGGACGGTTCAGGTAGCCGATCGCCAGCTGGTCACCGGCGAGGCAGAGTTCGCCGACCCTTCCCGGCGGGGTGGGGCCTCCCCATTCGTCGAGCAGCACCACCTCGAAGCCGTCGAGCGGGCGTCCGATGTTCAGCTCCGGGTCGGCGGCTGCGCCCGTGGGAGCCGGGGCGTCCGGGGTGGACGGGGCATCGGGGGCGGTCGTCGGCCGTGGGTCGATCTCGCTCTCCGGCAGCCTTCGGCAGGTGGCGAACACCGTCGTCTCGGTGATGCCGTACATGTTGAAGAACTCCGTACGGGTGCCGTGGAGCCGGCGCCAGGCGCGGACGGCGTCCACATCCACCGGCTCACCGCCGAAGATGACGTACCGCAGGGCCGTTGCGGGCCGGTCGGCGGTGTCCTCGGCACGGGCCACCGCCGACCGGGACAGATAGCGGAACACCGAGGGCACCTGGTTGAGGACGGTGACGCGCTCGGACACCACGAGGTCGAGGGTCGCCTCGGGCGAACGGGCGACCTCGGACGGCACCACGACCAGCTTGGCGCCGTGGGCCAGGGCGCCCCACATCTCCCAGACGGAGAAGTCGAAGCAGGGCGAGTGGAACAGCGTCCACACGTCGTCGCCGCGCAGCGTGAACACCCGGTCGCAGGCCGCCAGCAGCGCCGTGACGTTCCGGTGGGACACCTCGACGCCCTTGGGGTCGCCGCTCGACCCGGAGGTGTAGATGACGTAGGCGGGCATGTCCGGGGTGACCGTCACCCGGCCGCCCTCCAGGGGAGGCTGGGAGCGTACGGCGTCATCGACGGTGATGACGGTGGCGTCGGGCAACACCGCGTCCACGTCCTGGTCGGTCACCACCAGGTCCAGTGACGCGTCGCGGGCCATGTAGCGCACCCGGTCGTGCGGGTACGCGGGGTCCAGCGGTACGTAGGCGCAGCCCGCCTTCATGACGGCGAGCACCGCGGCCACCACGTCGGCCCCGCGCCGCAGGTAGAGGCCGATCCGGGTGCCCGGCGCGGGGTCATGCCGCAGGAGGGCGGAGGCCAGACGGGCGGCCCGCTCGTCCAGCTGACGGTAGGTCAGGGTCTGTCGGCCGTCCGTCACGGCCTGCGCGTGGGGGGTGCGCGCCGCCTGTTCCTCGAACAGCCGGTGCAGCGTCAGTTGTGCCAGCACGTGGGATCTCTTCCTCGTCAGGAACGCAGGCTCAGGGGGCGCAGGTCGGTCCACGCCGTATCGATGTGGGACAGGCATACGGACTTCGGGCCCGTGACGCCCACGGATTCCCAGCCGGTCGGGGCGGGGCGGTCCGCCGGCCAGACGGAGTACTGGTCCTCGTGATTGCGGACCACGGTGTACCGGCGGTCCTCATCGTCCTCAAACATGGGCAACGTGGTCCTCTCCTGTGTGAACGGTTTCCGTGCGGGGGATTCCGGTGCGGGGTGTGCCGTGGTCCGGCAGGCCGGGCCGGGCGAGGGTGAGCAGCTGGGCACGCATCCGGGTGAGCATGTCGGCGCCGTGCGGGCCGGTGAGGAAGAAATGGCCGCCGGGCAGTCGCCACGTCCGGAAGGCGCGCGCCGTGTGCCGGCCCCAGGCGACGAGTTCGGATTCCGACACCAGGGCGTCGTCCGTGCCGCCGAACGCGCTGAGGGGGATGTCCAGCGGGGGCCGTTCGCGGTACGCGTAGGTGAAGTCCAGCTCGAAGTCGGCCCGCAGGGCGGGAAGTGCCAGCCGCCGGATGTCCGGCCGGGCCAGCACCCCCGCGGGCGTGCCGCCCAACCGGTCGAGAAAGGCCAGCAGTTCGTCGTCCGGCAGATCGTGGCCGGACGCCTCCGCGCTGCCCAGGTGTGGCGCCTTGTGCGCCGCGACGATCAGCGCGGCCACCGGGGTGTCCGGCAGCTCCCGCAGCCGCGCGGCCACCTCGTACGCGATCAGGGCGCCGAGGCTGTGGCCGAAGAGGACCACGGGGCGGTCGCACTCGGCGCGCAACACCTCGGTCAGGGCGTCGGCCAGCGGTTCCATCCGGCGGAACGCGGTTTCCCGCAACCGCGCGCCGCGGCCCGGCAGCTGGACGGCGCAGATCTCCACCTCCTCGGGGAGCAGCGCCGACCACGGGTGGTACATGGACGCCGCACTGCCCGCCCCCGGCAGGCACACCAGGCGCACCCGCGCGTCGGGGCGCGGCGGGAAGCGCAGCAGCCAGGGACTCTTCACCGGTCCTCCCGGGGCTCGGCGGGGGCGGCCGTGCGCCGCACATGGGCCGCGAGGTCGCGGACGGTGGGGTGGTGGAAGATGTCGCCGACGCGCAGGGACAGTCCGGCCTCCCGCGCCCGGTGCACCAGTTGGATGCTCTTGAGGGAGTCCCCGCCGAGGGCGAAGAAGTCCTCGGTGACATCGGTCCCCGGCCGGTCGAGCACCTGGGACCAGATGCGTGCGAGCGTGCTTTCGACGTGGTCCGCGGGTGCCACGCGGACGGTCTCGGGGGCCGGTGCGGGGGCGGCGGGCGCGGGCAGGGCGGCGCGGTCGACCTTGCCGCTCGCGTTGAGCGGGAGGCGGGGCAGCACGACGGTCCGCGACGGGACCATGAACCCGGGCAGAGAGGCGCGCAGCCGGCCGTCCACCGCGGCGACGAGGGCGTCGGCGTCCGGTGCCGGCCGAGGTCCGTCGGTTTCATACGGCACGAGATACGCGGTGAGCCGTACCCCCGTGGCGCCGTCCGGGCGGGTGGCGACCACGACGGCGTCGCGGACGCCGGGGTGGGCGCGCAGCACGTTCTCGATCTCACCCGGCTCGACCCGGATACCCCGGATCTTGACCTGATGGTCGTTACGCCCCAGAAAATCCAGACCCGCGTCGCTCCGCCAGCGCACCAGATCGCCCGTACGGTACAACCGCGCACCAGGCGCCCGACTGAACGGATGCGGCACGAACCGGTCCGCCGTCAGCGCAGGCTGCCCCAGATACCCCCGAGCCAACGCCACCCCGCCCAGGTACAGCTCACCGGGCACCCCCACCGGCACCGGCCGCAACTCCGCATCCAGCACATACACCTCGGTGCCGGTCACGGGCCGCCCGATGGAGACCCGCGGATCGGGTGCCCCTCCCCCGGCGGCCTTCGGCGCGCACTCCTCCTCGGTCACCTCGATCGACGCCTCGGTGGGCCCGTACGCGTTGAACAGCCGGGCGGGCAGGCGCTCCAGACAGCGGTCGCGGGTGGCGCGGGGCAGCTCCTGGCCGCTGCAGAGCACCCGGCGCAGCGACGCACAGCGGTGCAGCCCGGGCTCTTCGAGGAAGGCGGCGAGCAGCGGCGGCACGAAATGCACGGTGGTGACCCGCTCGCGTTCGATCACCTCGACGAGGTAGGTCGGGTCCCGGTGGCCGCCCGGCGCCGCCACGACGAGCGTGGACCCCGCCGTCAGCGGCCACAGCAGTTCCCAAAGGGAGACGTCGAAGGTGACGGGCGTCTTGTGCAGGACACGGTCCGTGGCGTCCAGCCCGTGGGTGTCCTGGATGCCACGGATGCGGTTGGCCAGTCCGCGGTGCGGGACACCCACCGCCTTCGGGGCGCCGGTGGATCCGGAGGTGTGGATGACGTACGCGAGGTGGTCGGGGCCGGCCCGGCCGGGGGCCATGGGCCGGTCCGGCCACCCGCCTTCCTCCCAGGGAAAGGTGTCCACGGCCGTGACGGGCACGCCCGCGTCGGCGAGGACGGGAGCCAGCTCCTGCGTGGTGAGGATGTGGGCGGCGCCCGCCGCGCGGAGCATCCGCACCAGCCGGGCCGGCGGGTCCTCGGGCGACAGCGGCAGATACGCGCTGCCGCTCGCCATGACAGCCAGGACCGAGGTGACCAGGCCGGTACCGCGGGGCAGGCAGACCGCGACGGGGGTGTCCGCCGCGGCGCCGTGTGCGGCCAGGTGCCACGCCAACTGGCTCGTCCGGCCCGCGAGTTGCGCGTAGCTGAGCCGCTCGTCCGCGAAGACCACGGCGGTGGCCCGGGGCGTACGCCGCGCCTGCCGGTCGACGGCCTCGTGCACCGGTCCGTCCCACGGGTGTGCCTGCGCGCTCCGGTTCCCCTGACGCAGCAGCCGGTCCGTCTCCTGCTCGTCGGTGAGGGAGAACCGCGACAGCCGGGTCCGGGGGGCGTCCAGCGCGGTGCGCAGCAGGTGCTGGTACTGCCGGGCCAGGCGGCCGATCGTCTCCGCGTCGAAGAGTTCCGTGCGGTAACGGAAGCAGCAGTCCGCGCCGCCGGTGCCGTCCGCGCCGGGCGCGTGGGGCCGGATCTCCAGCCAGAGGTCCGCGAAGGTCGTCCGCGGGTTCACCGGGAAGATGTCCGTCGCCAGCCCGGCCAGTTCGGGCGCGGAGAGCGGCTGCTGGAGCGCGAACATCGCCTGGAACAGCGGGTCGTGGCTGCGTGCGCGCTCGGTGCCCAGTTCCGTGACGATCCGGTCCAGCGGTACGTCCTGCCGGGGGAAGGCGTCCAGGGCGCTGCGGCGCACCCGGCGCAGCAGCTCCTCGAACGTCACATCGCCGGACAGATCGATGCGCAGCGGCAGGGTGTTGACGAACATGCCGATCACGGGGGCGAGTTCGGGCCGGGCCCGGCCGGCGCTCGGGCTGCCGATGACCAGGTCCTCGGCGCCCGACAGGCGGGAGAGCTGGAGGGCGAACGCCGCCAGCAGCAGCATGAACGGCGTGGCCTTGTGCCGCGCCGCGACGGCCCGTACCGCCTGCCAGCTCTCGCGGCTCAGCGGCACGGTGTGCGTCGCGCCGTCGAAGCCCTGAACGGCGGGGCGGGGAAAGCTGGTGGGCAGCTCCAGCAGCGTCGGCGCCCCGTGCAACCGGTCCCGCCAGTGGGTGAGCGCGGCCCGGGCCTCGGCGCCCTCCAGTGCGCCGCGCTGCCGGGCCGCGTACTCCCCGAACTGCAGCGGCACCGGCTCCAGCGCGGGGGCGCGCCCGGCGGTGCGCGCCGCGTACAGCTCGGACAGCTCCGCGAAGAGCCGGTCCATGGACCAGCCGTCGCAGACAGTGTGGTGGCAGATGACGGCGAGCACGTGGTCCCGCTGGTCCAGGCGCACCACACGGGTCCGCAGGAGGGGGCCCGTGGCGAGGTCGAAGGCCCGCTCGGTCTCCGTCTCGATGAGCGTCCGGGCCCGCTCGTCACGGTCTTCCGGCGGCTGCCGCGTCAGGTCGGTGACCGGGAGGGCGAGCGGGCGGCGGGGCGTCACATGCTGCCGGGGCTCTCCTTCCCCGTCGGGCCGGAAGACCGTGCGCAGCACCTCGTGCCGGTCCACGACGCGGTTCAGGGACCAGTGCAGCGCCTCGGTGTCCAGGGACCCGCGCAGCCGGAGGGCGGCCACCAGGTTGTAGGCGCCGTTACCCGAGTCGAGCTGGTCGAGGAACCACAGGCGCCGCTGGGCGAAGGACGCCGGGTGGGACGGGTACGTGTCCGCCGCGCCGGTGGGCTCGGTCCCGGGAGCGGTCGGGTGCGTCATGCGAGGCTCCCTTCGACGACGCGGGCCAGGCCGCTGACCGTCGGGTGGTCGAATACGTCGTCGAGCGAGAGCGCCGCGCCGAACCGCGCCTCGACGAGGGAGAGCAGCTCGACGGCGGCGAGGGAGTCCCCGCCGTGTTCGAAGAAGTCCGGATCGCTGACGTCCTCGGGCGTGCCGAGCACCTGCCGGAAGAGCGCGAGCAGGGCCTGCCCGACCGGCTCGGGCGCGTCCGGCCCCGGCCGTTCCGTCTCCACCGGGGCCGGGGCGGCGGCCGTTTCCGGGACGCGGGCCGTCTCGGGTACGGGCGCGGGCCGCACCAGATGGGTCCGCCGCTCGAAGGGGTAGGTGGGCAGCGGCACCCGGCTTCGGTCCGCTCCGGTGTGCAGGCGGTCCCAGTCGATCGTCGCGCCGCCGCGCCACGCCCGGCCCACGGCGTCGAGCAGCGCGGCGCGGGCGTCGGCCGGTTGCGGTGGTGTCCGCTCCGGAAGCTCCGTCCAGAAGCCCGGGTCGGCCGCCTCGACCGGGCTCACCGGTGCGCCGGTGACGGCATGGGTCCAGGACCTCTCGGGGGTGCGCCAGGCGGCCGCCCGGACCGCCTCCCGCAGCGGCTCCGCGCCCAGCGCCGCCGAGCCGGCGATCCGCAGCGCGTCGGCGAGCGGCAGCGCCCCGGCGACGCCCGCGGCCACCAGGGCGCCCGGCCCCTGCCCCGTGACGGACGCGGGAGCCACCCCCCAGTCCATGAGCGTGCGGGTCAGCGCGTAGGCGACGGTGAAGCGCGCCACTCGCTCCGGCTCCGGACCGGCCGTCACCGCCGCGTCCGCTGTCAGCAGCTGCCGCACCTCCCGGCCGAGCGGCGCGGCCAGCGCCCGGCAGCAGGCGTCGGCCGCGTCCCGGAAGGCCGGGAAGGACGCGTACAGCCCGCGGACGGAGCCGGTTTCCCACGCGTCCGCTCCCGCGCACGCGAGGACGGCCGGTGTCCCGCCCGGCTCGCCCTCCGGGTGTGCTGCGCCGTCGTCCGCCGCCGGTGCCGCGAGCGCCGCGAGGGCCTGGGCGCGGTCGGCGCAGACCAGGTGGCGGCGGTGGCCGAACGCATGCCGGCCCAGCTGGAGGGTCCGGGCGACGGCGTCCAGCGGCAGTTCCGGGTGCCGGCGCAGATGCTCGGCCAGCCGCCCGGCCATCGTGTCCAGGGCGGTGGGCGTCCGGGCCGAGAGGACCAGGAGCTGCTCGGCGGGGGCGGGCTGCAGCGCGGCCGGTACGGCGTCAGGCGCCTCCTCCAGCACCACGTGCGCGTTGGTGCCGCCGATCCCGAAGGAGCTGACGCCGGCCCGCCGCGGCAGCCTGCTGGTCTCCCACTTGCGGGTGCGGGTGGTGACGCCGAAGGGCGTGGCCCCGAAGTCGATCCGCGGGTTCGGGCCGGTGAAGTGCAAGGTGGCCGGGAGGGTGCGGTCCTCCAGTGCCAGGACGGTCTTGATGAGGCCCGCGACTCCGGCGGCGGTGTCGGTGTGCCCGATGTTCGTCTTGACCGAGCCCAGGGCCACGGGCCCTTCGGCGCCGGTGTCCCGCGCGGTGCGGTCGCCGGTGCCGGCCGCGCCGAACACCTGGGCCAGCGCGGTCACTTCGATGGGGTCGCCGACCGGCGTCCCCGTGCCGTGTGCCTCGATGTAGGAGATGTCGTCCGGGAACACCCCGGCCGCGAGCTGCGCCCGGCGGATGACCTCCGCCTGGCCTCGTACGCCGGGGGCCGTGTAGCCGGCGCGGTCGTGGCCGTCGTTGTTCACGGCCGAGCCGCGGATCACCGCGTGGATGTGGTCGCCGTCCTCGATCGCGTCCCGCAGCCGGCGCAGGACGACGACCCCGGCGCCGTCGCCGGCCACGATGCCCCGCGCGTCCTCGGAGAATGTCCGGCAGCGCCCGTCCGGTGACATGGTCCCGCCTTCCCGGTGCCAGTAGCCGGACCGGGGGGCCCGCAGCGTGACGCCGCCCGCCAGTGCCGTGTCGCACTCACCGGCCAGCAGCGCCAGGCCCGCCGTGTGCACCGCGACCAACGAGGTCGAGCACGCGGTCATGACCGCCACGCTCGGTCCGGTCAGGCCAAGGGCGTACGACACCCGGGTGCACAGGTGCTCGGGGTCGTTGGCGAGGCTGAGGGTGAGGTCGTCCACGCCCGGGAAGCGGTCGGTCCGGCCCCGAATCACCGAGGCGTAACCGTTGCGTCCGGCTCCCGCGTACAGCCCGGTCGTGCCCGGGACCGCGAGCGGGTCGTATCCCGCCCGCTCCAGCGCTTCCCAGGCGCATTCCAGGAAGATCCGGTGCTGCGGGTTGAGCAGGTCGGCGTCGCGTTCCGAGACGCCGAAGAAGTCGGCGTCGAAGCCACCGAGGTCCGCGACGGCACCGTGCTCGCGGACATAGCGCGGATCGGAGCAGCGCTCCGGGTCCTCGCCCCACTCCCGCAGTTCGTCCACGGTCAGGGTCCGTACGCCGTCGACGCCGGTCACCACGTTGTGCCAGAACTCTTCCGGGGTCACGGCTCCGGGGTAGCGGCAGGCCATGCCGACGACGGCGATACGGGTGTCGTCCGCATCGTCGCCGTACGTGGCGCCTTCCGCCTCGGTGTGCTCGTTGAAGTGCTCGGCGGTCACTGTCGTTCAGCCCTTCCGTGAGAGGTCCGCGCCCGCATCGCCGTCAGCCGGGCCGCGCCGCGTCGACGGCGCTCGACGCCGCCGTCCCCGTCGCCGGTACGGCCCGCGGGCCGGTCCTCGGCCGTGCTGCCCGGGGCGCCGGACAGTTGCCGGGCGAGGGTGGCGATGGTCGGGTACGCGTAGAGGTCGGCGATCCGCACCGGGGTGCCCAGTTCGGCGGTGAGCCGGTCGCGGACCGACGCCAGCAGCAGCGAATGGCCGCCCGCGTCGAAGAAGTTGTCGTCCGTCCCGAAGGACTCGTGGCCGAGCGCCCCCGCCCATACGTCGCTGATCAGCTGCTCCAGTGGTGTCCTGGCGCGCCGGTGGGCGCTGGCGGGCGGCGGGGAGAGTTCCCGGGCGCCCTCGGCGAGCGCCGTGTGGTCGACCTTGCCGTTGGCGGTGAGCCGCACCGAGGGCAGGAGGAGGTAGCGGCGTGGGTGCATATGGCGGGGCAGGTGCCGGGTCATGTGGTCGTGGAGCGCGGCGAGGTCGGGGGCTCCGGACGCGTCGGCGGGCACCAGATAGGCGGTGAGTTCGGGCTCCGCGGTGCCGTCCGGACTCAGGGCCGCCACGATGGCGTCGCGGACGCCGGGGTGGGCGCGCAGCACGTTCTCGATCTCACCCGGCTCGACCCGGATACCCCGGATCTTGACCTGATGGTCGTTACGCCCCAGAAAATCCAGACCCGCGTCGCTCCGCCAGCGCACCAGATCGCCCGTACGGTACAACCGCGCACCAGGCGCCCGACTGAACGGATGCGGCACGAACCGGTCCGCCGTCAGCGCAGGCTGCCCCAGATACCCCCGCGCCAGCCCCTCCCCGCCCAGGTACAGCTCACCGGGCACCCCCACCGGCACCGGCCGCAACTCCGCATCCAGCACATACACCTCGGTGCCGGTCACGGGCCGCCCGATGCCGGGCAGGGTGTCCCGTTCGCCGCCATCGGCCGGGACCGTGCCCGAGGTGGCGACCACGGTGTTCTCCGTGGGGCCGTAGTTGTTGACCAGCCGGAAGGGCAGCGGGTGCCGGCCCGTTCCGTGCAGCCGGTCGCCGCCGGTCAGCACGGACCGCAGGGCCGATGCGGCGGGCCAGGGCTCCCGGAGCATGCGCTCCAGGAGAGGCGTGGGCAGGAAGGCGCTGGTGATCCGCCGTTCGGTGAGCCAGGAGCGCAGCTCGGGTGGCGACAGGACGGTCTCGGCCGCGGGCACTTCCACGGTGGCGCCGGCGGTCAGGGCCGACCAGGTCTCCCAGACGGACGCGTCGAATCCGGGGGCGGCGATGAGGGTGCCGCGGTCGCCCGGTCCGATGCCGAACTCCGCGCGGTGCCAGGCCACCAGGTTCGCCAGCGCGCGGTGTTCGACCAGCACGCCCTTGGGGCGTCCCGTCGATCCGGAGGTGTACATCACGTAGGCGAGATCACCGGGACCGGCGGGCGGGCCGTCCGGTGCGTCCGCCTCGTCCCGCAGGGAGTTGAGCGTCTCCACCCGCCCGTACTCCAGGCCCGCGCGGTGCTCCGGGCCGGTCAGCGCCAGCAGCGGACGTGCCTCGGCGAGGAGGGCGGTCAGCCGGGGCGCGGGATGTGCGGGGTCGAGCGACAGATAGGCCGCGCCGCTCTTGAGGACGCCGAGCTGCGCGGTGACCAGGTCCGCGCCGCGCGGCAGGCAGGTCGCCACGAGGGTTCCCGGTCCCGCGCCCGCCGCGCGTAGCCCGGCCGCGATCCGGTCGGCCGCGCGGTCCAGTTCGGCATAGGTCAAGGTGCCCTCGTCGCTGCGTACCGCCACGGCGTCCGGTTGGGCCCGCGCCTGCCGCTCGACGAGCTGGTCGACCCGCTCCCGCACGGATCCCCGTGCCGCCCGCTCCGGGGCTCCGGCCCAGTCGGTGAGCAGCATCCGCTCCTCCTCGGACCCGAGTACGGGCAGCTGCGACACCGGGGTGTCCGGGTCGTCGAGGGCCGCGGACAGGAGGCGGAGGTAGCGGTCGCCGATCAGCTCGGCGCTGCGGCCGTCGAAGACGTCCGTCTGGTAGCCCACCCATGCCTCGGTGCGCTGCCGGTTGCCCGCCAGATGCAGCGCCAGTTCGTACTTGGCCGTCCGCGTCGGGATCGGCAGCGGCGACGCGTCGAGACCGGGGAGGGCGGTGCCTTCGGTGGGCAGGTCCTCGTAGGTGACCACCGTCTGGAACAGCGGGTGGCGGGCGGTCGAGCGGTCCGGCTGCACCTCCTCGACCAACAGCTGGAAGGGCAGGTCCTGGTATTCGTGCCCGGCGAGGATGGTGTCGCGCACCTGGTGCAGGAGCGCGCCGAAGGTGGTGTCCGCGGTGCAGCGGATGCGCACCGGCATCATGTTGACGAACAGCCCGACGGTGCCCTCGACCTCCATCTCCGTACGGCCACTGACCGGTACGCCGATGACCAGGTCGGGCGCGCAGGTCATCCGGGAGAGCAGGGCCGCATAACCGCTGAGCAGGGTGATGAAGCGGGTGACGCGGTGGCGGACGGCGACGGCGTCGACGCGTTCCGCCAGTTCGGGCGGGACGGGGAAGACGCGGCTGTCCCCCGCGAAGCTCGGTGCCGCGGGGTGCGGCCGGTCGGTCGGCAGGGCCAGTTCGAGCGGTGCGCCGGCAAGTTCGGCGCGCCAGTGGTCCAGTGCCTCGTGGCGGCGGGGCCCCGCCAGGAGCCGTCGCTCGGCGGCGACGCAGTCGCGGTAGGAGCGCGCCGGTGCGGCCGACGGGTCGTCGTCGCCGGCCATCATGGCCGCGTACAGGGCGGCCAGTTCGCGGTCGATGATGCCCATGGACCAGCCGTCGACGGCGATGTGGTGGAAGGTGAGGACCAGCGCATGGTCGTCCCGGGCCAGACGGATCAGTTCCGCGCGCAGCACCGGGCCGTGCGCCAGGTCGAACGGCGCCAGGGCGGCGCGGGTCACCGCCTCGTCCAGCGCCACGTCCCGCTCGGCCGTGGGCAGCGCGCTCAGATCGGTCAGCGACAGCGGCACGCTCGCCTCGGCGGCGATCCGCAGCACCGGCGCACCGGCCACGGTCGGGAAGGAGGCGCGCAGCGCGTCGTGCCGCGCCACCAGCCGGTCGAGGGCCCGCCGCAGGGCGTCGCTGTCCAGCGCGCCGCGCAGCCGGGTGGCCCTGGGCACGTTGTACTCATTGCCGTCGGGCCGCAACTGCCACAGAAACCACAGTCGTTGCTGGGCCGAGGAGAGGGCCGTGTCCGCACCCATGCCCGTGCTCACGCCTGCGCACTTCCCTCGTGTCCGCGACACCGCAGGACGAACTCCGTGAGCTGCTCGACGGTGGGCCGCTCGAAGAACTCGCCCATCGGGACCTCGACGTGCAGCGACCGCTCGATACGGGAGATGATCTGCGAAGCGGTCAGCGAATGACCGCCCAGTTCGAAGAAGTTGTCGCGGTCGCCCAGCTTCTCGACGCGCAGCACCTGTCTCCAGATCTCACCGATCGTGCGCCGCACGTCCTCGCCCGAGATCTGATCCGCTGGCCCGGACTTGGAAACCATGGCCACAAGCCCCCTTCCGGCTGTGAAGGATGCGACGGTTTCCCGCCGTGATGCGTGAAACCTCTGTCCGCCCCACAAGATGTAAGCCGCACCGGCCAGTTCCCACCCTCACGCCCAAAGGGGAAATGCCCACTGCACTGTCGGGCAGCGGCACGCTCGGCGCCCGCGGTGTCGTCTGGATGAGTGTGCTGCGCACGCTCGACCCCGGCACGATGGGCGGGGACACCGGCGGGCCGGTCTTCCTCGGGCTGATGCTGGTCGTGACGATCGGCGGGATCTTCATCGTCAGCGCCCTGATCGGTGTGCTGACGACATCGCCGTACGGCTGATCGTCCAGTCGCACCGGCAGTCCGGCCTGTCGACCGTCTTCAACGAGCTGCTCAGCTTCGAGGGCAACGAGATCTACCCGTATGCGCCGGGCCCCCTGGCGGGCGGCACCTACGGCGAGGCACTCAACGGATTCGAGCTGGGCGTCCCCGTCGGACTGCGCCGGGAGAACGGCGAGGTGCAGGTCAACCCACCGATGGAGACGGTGATTTCGGCCGAGGACAGGATCCTGGTGGTCGCGGAGGACGATCTGCTGATCCGGCGGGCGCAGACCCCGCCGGGCATAAGGGGTGCCCGGTGAAGTCCTCGACCCGATGGACGTCGGCGGGCCGGAGCGTACGGTGTGCGCCGACAACGCCGAGGCCCTCGTCGAACGGCACGAAGCGGTCCGCGGCCTCGACCGCTATGTCACCCCGTACATGGCGGCGGCGCCTCAGCGCATCGGAAGCAGGCAGCAGGACGAGTCCGGGCAGGTCACGCACCGCACGTACGAGGCTGAGCAGTCCCAAGGCGTCCTGCAGCAGCGCGGGGAGGACGGCCGCAGCCCTGGCGTCCAGCCGGTGGCCGCCCGGTACGCCTCGGTGAGCAGGGCGGTCAGCCAGCTCCGGTAGCTGCGCTGGTCGTGGTTTTCTCCGGGGAAGTTCTCCAGGTCGTGCGCGCTGTTGCCGGTGACGTACTTGGCGCGTGCGGTGCGGCCGGTGCGGTCGCGCCCAACGCCCCGTGCCGCGTGCCAGGGCCAGGAGTGGGGGTCGTTTGGTGCGGCCGGAATTCCGTTCTACTGTCTCGCCTCGTCACCGGGAAGGAGCCCCGCTCCATCCCCCACTGACCTGTGCTGACCAGCGCGCCTTTGCGTCTCATATGCGGCCCGGACGGCACGTCCGTTCAAAGGCATTCCACGGCTCCCGCACGTGCCTGAGCACCGGCCGCGTCTCGGATGACGGGCCGCCCGATTGCGGACTGGGTCCTCGCCCGTACGATGCCGGAACTTCGTCCCGCCCGTATCTCCTCGGGAAGGTCATCGCGGAAATGCCCGTATTCAGACGCCGCAGAGGCAGTAACCCCCGCTTGCTACCCGAACTCGACGACACCGCCCTGGGGCAGGTGCGGCGGCGCGTCGAGTCGTGCTGGGACCGCGGTTCCCTCGACACGCCTGTCATGGCCTTGATGGCGGACGTCCTGGACGACGCCGGTGAGGACTGGGACCGCAAGGCGCACCGCCTGAGGGTGCTCGCGGGAGCCGCGGGGCGGGCTCTGCCCGGCATCTGGCGGGAACGCGCCCCGGGCAACCAGTCCGCTGTGCTGCTGCATGCCTGGTCGGATCTGTTCCAGGCCGGGCAGGAGGGTTCCACGATCGACCTCGACGCGACCCGGGGGTCCTGCCGGCTCGCCGCCGAACTGCTGCCCGCCGACCCCACGCCCTGGACGGTGTACCTGGCGACGCTGCGCCTGGAGCGCCGCCCGTCCACCGAACTGTCGGCGGTCTGGCGTGAGATCAAGGCCCGTGACCCGTGGAACCGGGAGGCCCACCTCCAGGCCCTGGGGTACCTCTCACCCGAGGAGTGCGGCTCCAGCGGCCAGGTGCTGGACCTGCTCGACAGCGTCCGCGACATGCCGCCCAACGCCCCCGCGGCCGGCCTGGAGCTCACCGCGCTCGTCCGCAACCACCAGCGTGCCATGGCTTCCGGAGGCGTGATCGCCCTCGGCGCCGGGGAGTTCTGGCGCCGCCATGACGCCGTCGCCGTGCTCGACCGTGCGGCCCACTACTGGCCGAGCCCCGGATTCCTCCACCACGCGCAGGCGCTCGCCGATCTGAACCTGCTGGCCTACGCGCTGATCAAGGCCGCGCGGCCGAGCGATGCCGCGACCGTGCTGCGCGCCACCGGCGGCGTGGCGACGCCCTGGCCGTGGAGCGCGGAGGGCGAACCGCTGGCGGGCTTCTCGCGCCACTACGCCCGCGCCCGCGAGACCGCCTGACGCGCCGGCCACCTCCCCGCCGAGCAGGCAACGCAGAGGGCGAGGAAGCGGCCCCGGCTGTGCCTCCGCGGGGTTGTGTTTCCGCGGCGGCCCCACCACGGCCGGCTCGCTGCAACTTCACCCCCTTGCACTCAGATATCCACTTCATAACCGGAACGAGTGGAATAGTCGACTCATTCCGATGGCTCCCGAATACCCCGTTCTCTCCTCGGGGAGGCTTTCCACGGAAGAGCGTTGGGAGACCTCCATGCGTGACAGCGTCAGCACCGGCCGCGGCCGCATGCTGGTGCTCCTGGCGCTGTTGGCCTTGCTGTTCACCGCGCTGACCAGCGCCTACTCCGATGCAGCGCCGCCCGCGGCCGCGAAGTACTCCGCCGCCGAAACGTTCGCCGCCACTGGCCTGGCGGACCAGACCTGCGGCCCCAAGGCCGACGTGTGGGGACAGGCGGAGGGCGGCACGCGCCACCCCGGCAACGGCTTCCGGCGGCTGTGCCACGCCACGGCCTGCCATCTGCGGCCGCAGGCTCCTACGGGGCCGAGCGGCACGGCGGTGCGGGAAACGCCCGTGACGGTGTCCGCCACAGCTGGACTCGCCGCTCCCTGGGCCGTTCTGCCGACCGTTGACGCCGGAACGCCCGCCCGCGTAACCGTTCTGCGCTGCTGAGCGGACCCGGCCGCGCCCCACACCCCTATCCCACCCCGCCCTCCTCGTGGCGGGGCCCAAGGGGTGCCCGCGGCCTGCCGCTTCCGCATCAACGACCTCAGCACCGCAGGAGTTCCGGCATGCCCGCAGACATCTTCGCCGCCATCGGCGCGCTTGTACGCGCCGAGGGTGCCCGCAACCCCACCCGCCCAGAGTTCCCTCCCTCAACTCCCGCCCAGCCCCAGAACGACGGTCGTCCAGCTCCACGGAATGGGTCCGGCACGTCCGTGCCCCAGCAGGGCGCACCGCCGTCCTCACCCTCGCCCTCAACCGCCCCTCCCGCTCCCACTCCCGTTCCCAACTCCGCTGCATCGCTTCGAGTTGGCGGGCTTCGTGGCCGCTGGCCGCTGCGCGCATGCCTGCAGTTGCGGGTCCTCCTCTGCGCGGCCGGACGATGGCGCCGTCGCGCCGGCTCCACCGAAGGCGAGCCCGCTCGCGATGCCTGAAGGGCTTCCGGTGCGGCCGGTTGAAGCACGGGACACCCTCAGACGCTGACCTGTGCGGTCACCAACACGGCAGGCGCCGGGGCCGTACGCTCAGGCCCGGCTTCGACCGCGACGGCCTTCCTGCGGGCGGGTTCCGCCTGCGGCGCGCGGTTCGCTTCCGGCGCCGCCTCGCACGGAGACGGCAGGGATTTACGGCGTAAAGATCAGGTCGTGGGCGTCCGCGGCGGCACCACCGGTCGGTCGATTCGACCGAGCGAACACCCCACCGCCTCTCGGGCGCCCCGGCCGGACAGTAACCGCCACTGAACTCTCAGCCACCCCACGCAGTCCGATATGCCCCGAATTCGCGCTGGAATGTGAGGGCAGACACGGGACCCCCGTCACACCGGAAGCCCGGTAGTAGCAGACACCTGTACCACGAGCACCCGACACGCCCCCGCCCGTCGTCTCCTGCTATCTGCGGTCGTAGGTCACATGTTTGCGCCGGGCAGCAGCCCTCTCGCAACGTGGTGGACGTACCGGGGAGCCGAGCGCCGGACCGGGCGGACGACGACTCCGCCTGTGCCTGACCCCGGCCCCACGACGCGACAGCCGCGTCGAGCACGCACCACAGCGTGCGTGCCGCCGACCCCCTGTCGGCCTCCCCACGAGATGTCCCCCGAATGGAGAGGTACACCATGACTGCCACCACCACCCGCTTCCGCAAGTACACGATCGCCGGCCTCGCCACCGCCGGCGCCGCCGCAGCCGCCGCCACACTGGCCCCGACCCCGGCCCACGCCGCCCCGGCCCCCACCCACACCCCCGCCGCCGTCTCCGCCGCCACCGTGGCGCGCCAGGCCGACAAGGCCGACGCGAAGGACGCGGGGTCCCAGCAGGTCGCCAAGCTGGTCGAACAGGGCAAGAAGGAGCACGGTGACAACCTCGACGGTTGGATTCGCACCGCGCTCGACGTCATGGACGCCAAGCACATCCCCGGCTCCTACGACGGCGTCAAGAAGAACATCATCCGCGAGTCCGGCGGCAACCCCCAGGCCCAGAACAACTGGGACGTCAACGCCCAGAACGGCATCCCGTCCAAGGGCCTGCTGCAGGTGATCCAGCCGACCTTCGACACGTACCACGTCGAGGGCACCAAGGACTCGCTCACCGACCCGGTGGCCAACATCGTCGCGGCCTCCAACTACGCCGCCGACCGCTACGGCTCGATGGACAACGTCAACTCCGCCTACTGATCCCCCGATCGTCCCGGCGGAGCACACACAGCCCGCCTGGGCCCTGGGGACAGCCGCTCCCCTGGAGTGGCGGGGCTCAGGACACCGGTGAGGCCGGACAGGACACACCTCCTGCCCGGCCTCGCCGCTCCCCACCCGGCGCCGCCCCCCCGGCGCTCACGTAGCCGAGGTCCAGGTGTCCGAGCGGGGACAGGCCGTGCACGGTCGAGACGGCTTGTCGAAGCCGCTGGACATCCCCGAGCTCGACGTCGGCCGCGCCTTCGTCAGCCGGCGATGAAGTCCTCACCGTGTTCTCAAGCTCGGCGAAGGTTTCTCTACGGGCTGGTCTCAAGGACGGCCAGCAGGGAGACGCAGGTCGCGGCGTAGTCGCGAAGCTCCACGATGAGGTCGAAGAAACGCGCCCTGGTCACGAGCGCCAGCGACTCACCCCCTGCGACGAGTGCTCACCGACGGCAGCAGCGCCCCCGCGCCCGAATCGCCGCCTGCCTGGTCCTCCTCTTCGCTCAACCGGTAAGCCGAATCGTCTGCCTGACCAACGTCCTCCGCGACGACGCCCACCTCCTGCTGCGGTTCGGCGACGCTTCTGCCGGGCTACATCACTGCCCTGCCCGGCAGAACAGCCGCAGTCAACGCGAAGTGCCGCTGGCTCTTTCCCGGCCGCCGGGCGACCCAGCCGATGCACCTGGGTGCTCTGCGGGACGGACTAAGCCCACTCGGCGTTCCCCTCCAGCGAGCCCGGACCTCATCGATCCGCCACCTCGTCCTCCAAGCCCCAGCCCCGTCATCGCCGAGGCACTCGGCTACCACGACAAGACCACCACTCGCCTGGTCACCGAAGCTGGAGGAACCTGGGGCCGCTACGCCCCCGGCGACCACTCTCGGGACCGGGTCGGCGCGGGGTGAAGAGCCGCCGGCGCGGCGGTCGGCGGGCGAGATGCGCCCCTTTTGCCGGCCCGGGAACCGCGTCCCGGGGTGGCGCCGGACGTGCCCCTGAAGGCAACCATCCAGCCCACGGTTCAGCTCTCCGCCAGCGCACCCCCTTCCCTGTCCTTCGCTGGGCGCGGCAGCCGCGGGACGGGCCAGATCGGGTTCCACCGCCAGGCCGACCACGCGGCGGCATCGGCGAACGGGCCGGAGCGCTCAGTGAGCATGGCGAGGGCCTGGTCACGAGCTGCTGCCACGGCCCGGTGCTCGGTGTCAGTGACGATGCCGAGCCGCCGCACGTGCGCGTACTCGTCTTCGTCCTTCCAGCGCCAGCCGGTCAGGTCGGGGTCGATGACCAGGTCCACGGTGAGGTCGAAGGTGGTGAAGCCGTCGCCGGTTCGGATGGCGGGGCGTTCGAAGTTCACGTACCAGTTCCGCAGCCCGGCGCTCGTGTAGAAGGCGTTGACGCTGAACCATGCCGCCGACGGCTTCCACAGCAACAGCTCGGTCTCCTGCCACATCGCGTCCGCGAGCTCCCACCCGCCGGTCGCCATCGCGTCGAACGCCTCCGTGCGCACCGATCGGTCGCCGTCGGCGCGGGCCTTTACGTAGAGGGCGGGCCAGCGGGTCTCAGCTCCCGGCGGGCAGGCCGCCACCAGGGCCTCGCCGGTGTCGGCGACGATGCGCAGCGCATGCTCGCTCCACACCTGACCGGAGCGGTGCACGTCGCGTCGTACGACTGTCTCCCCCACCTTGAAGCTCCCCATCAAGCCCTCCTCAGCGACGCCCCGCCCCGGACGCCCGGCGGGATGGGCACCACCTCAGCGCGGCCTGCCTGGGTGTGCAAGGCGCTGTACGGGTGGCTTGCACAGGCGGGCTTGCCTGACATCCGGTGGAGACAGGCCCCGTTGGCGGCGAACCCCCGTCGGCGCTGTCGGAGGGGCGTGCTCTCTCCCCAGCTCGAAGAGCCGGGTACCGCGGACGGCTGCTTCAGGACAGGGCCGCGAGTTCAGCCCACGCCGTCGGCAGCAGCGCTGACGGAGCGGCGGAGCTGACTCCCTCCACGAGGACGGGCCGCACTGTGCACCAGCCGGGAGGCGGCCGGTGCCCGCGAGTGCATCGACTTGTGCACGGGCCTCGGCAGCACGGGCGTCGAAGGAGTGCGGGAGGTCGTGAACGCTCCGCGGCAGGGGCAGTGGCCCGTCGGGTTTGACGAGGAGGCCCGTAGGGTTCTGCCTCGTGCAGCAGCTTGAGATTTCCGATCTGATCACGGCGGTGGATCCGCACAGTGGTCACCGGCTCCCGGTCCGGCGCGCCGAGGTGATCCAGCAGCTCCGTGAGAACGGAGATGGGCGCGCGGCCCGCATCGTCGCCGGGCTGCCCGCGGACCGGGACGGCGTACTCGACCCGCACGCAGTGGACCGCCTGCTCATCGGCGTGCACACCGAGCTTCAGCGCCTGAGCGAGGAACTGCGGATCGTCGAACGCCTGGTCCACCTCCTCGGCCCGCTCTTCACCGCGATCCGGGAGTCCACCGGGCAGCCCGGGCCGTACCGCTTGGTCGACGTCGGTTGCGGCCTGGGCTACCTGGTCCGACGGCTGGCGGCCACTCACGCCCTCGGTACGGACGTCGAGCTGGTCGGGGTCGACCTCGACGCCTCGCTGATCGGCGAGGCGGACCGCCTGGCCCGGGCAGAAGGGCTCGCCTGCCATTTCGTCCACGGAAACGCCTTCGACCTGCCGGAGGCCGCGAGCGTCTACGTCTCCACCGGGTTGCTGCACCATTTCCGTGGTCCCGCCCTGACCGAGTTCTTCCGGGCCCAGGCCGCCTCACCGGCGCATGCCTTCTGCCACTTCGACATCGCCGCAACCCGTCTCGCGCCCATGGGCGCCTGGGTCTTCCACCGTGCGCGGATGCGCAACCCGCTCGGCCGCCACGACGGCGTCGTCTCCGCGCGGCGCGCGCACAGCGACGAGACGTTGCTGCGCGCCGCCGCAGTACCCGGCATCCGCGCGCTGCTGTACGAGCCGCGCGGTGCGGCGAACCCGTTCTGCACCACGCTGCGCCCGATCATCGGAGTGCGCCCGCACCTGGAGGCGCCGCTTCGCCGCGCCCTCGGGCGGGACGCACGCCGCTTGGCCGGCCCGGAGCACCTCGCAGGAACCGCCCGATGACGCCCGCCGTACCACTTCTCCTCCTCGGGCTGGTCGACGCGGCGTTCAGCGGCTTCCGCGCCTATGCCGGCAGCGACGCCCGCATCCGCAAACACCAGGCCACCGCCCGGGCCGCCCTGCGCGGGCTGGCCGTCGGGACCGTCCTGCTGCTCGCCCCCATGCTGACCGCCGCCTTCCTGCTGCTGACCGCGCGTGACCGGGCCCGGGCCTACGACGCGCTGACCGCCGGCGGCCACGGCTACCTGCTCCCGCTCACCGCCTACGCCCTCGCCGTACTGCTCTCGCTCGCCGCCTACTTCGCCCTGCCGTTCCGCGCCGGCACCCTCGCGATGGTCATCGGCCTCGGTCCGCTGACCCTGCTGCGCCCGCTCGCCGTTGCCGCCGCCTGCCTCGGCGCGCTCCTCAACGGCGGCGGATCCGCTCTGCTCGTCGGTGTGGTCGCGGGGGCCGCCGTGCTGTGCGTCGAACCCGCGGTGCACCGACGCTGGTACCACCGCGTGCGGTAGACGACTCGGGCGGCCTCGTGCAATTGCCGCCCAGGGCATGTCTGTTCATTCGGCCGTCTGGTCAGCGGTCCACCCAGTCCGGCGTCCACACGTCGTGCGGGGTGCGCGGGCCTGTGGTGCGCAGATGGTCGCGTAGTGCGGTCAGCACGGGGTGCTGGTCTCCGCTGCGGAACAGCAGCATGTGCGGGTAGACCGGGGTCGGGTCGTGCAACGGGATGCGCCGCAGGTCGTGGGTCCGGGGCCACAGGTAACGGTCGCCGCTGCCGACGAGGGTGGCCAGCGAGGCCGAGTCGGCCAGTGCGTCCATCAGGGCCTCGTCACCGAAGTGGGGGCCGAGCGCGTCGATGCTCAGGCCGAAGGTCTCGGACAGCGCCTGGTAGAACGCCGCCCACTCCGTGCCCGGTCTGATCCCGGGGATCCAGATGCGATGGCCGGCCAGGTCCGCAGGAGTGGCCCGGGGCGCGTCAGCCAGTGGGTGGCCGGGGCCGACCAGGAGCTCCAGGGGTGCGTCCAGGAGTCGTTCGGTGCTGATCCCGGCCGGGACCTGGTCTGCCGGCAGGGCACGGAAGGATGCGTCGACGGTCCCTTCGAGCACCGCCTGCGCGGCCTGGGCGGCGTTCTCCTCGCTCAGCGTGATCGCGTCCAGGTCCGTCTCGGGGTGGGAGCGGTAGAACCGGTAGACGGCCTGGGCCGGGGAGATGCGCCGATTGAGGACATCGACGCGCAAGGGACGGCTGCCGGGGCGCACGGCCTGCTCGGCCTGGTCGATGGCCGCCAGGACCTTCTTGGCGTGCGGCAGGAAGACCTGCCCGTCCACGCTCAGCCGGGAGCCTCGGGAGGTCCGCACCAGCAGCGTGACCTCGATGCGCCTCTCCAGGGCCGCGATCCGTTTGGAGACCGCCTGCTGGCTGATCCCCAACTCGTCGGCCGCAGCCTGGAACTGGCCGGTCCCGGCGACGGCCACGAACGTCCGCAGCGCTTCAACATCCACGTCCCCCACCCTACTTCCACAACCATTGGTTGTGTCTGGTGTGGTGCAGGTTGTTTGATCGAGTGTTCTGCGCGGTGGTGGGATCAACGCATGTCTACCCGCACAGAGCAGGTCATGTATGTCCGGACGCCTGAGTTCGCGCGCCATGCGGAGCGGATCGTGGAGGTGACCGATGCGACGTCTCGACTGAACGTGCTTCCGTTCAGCGACAGCGAAGGGCGCGCGGAACTACTTTCTGTTGTGTTCGGTGGCCCGCTGCCGGAATCGGTGACGATCTACCCGCCGTTCTTCACCGAGTACGGGCTGAACACCACGTTCGGGGAGAACGTCTTCGTCAACCAGGGATGCACCTTCATGGACAAGGGAGGCATCCGTATCGGCAACGGCGTCATGATCGCCCCGAAGGTCAGCCTCATCACCGGAGGCCATCCGCTGCCCCTGGCCGAGCGCCGCGAGTACCTCTCCTTCGCCCCGCTCGTCATCGAGGACGACGTCTGGATCGGGACGGCTGCCGTGATCACGCAGGGGGTGACCATCGGTGCCGGTGCAGTGGTCGCCGCCGGTGCGGTGGTCACTCGTGATGTCCCGGCCGGCACCGTGGTCGCGGGAGTGCCCGCCCGGGTGATCAAGAAGATCGACTGAGCCCGGCCGGGCTGCCGGCCGGGTGCGCAGCGCCTCTGCGGTCTGATTCTGATGCCTCGTCACCAGACGGGCGCGCCCGTCGAGTTCGGCGGCGCACCGCCCGCCCCCCCCCCCCCCCCGCGGCCCGGCAGTGGCGCAGGTCTCCGCGCAGCGAGCGGACGGCCTCGGTGCCCCGGATCGGCTCCGGGGCACCGAGGGAGAAGGCGAGGTGACTCTCGACGCGGCCACCTGCGCTATCGGTGGCGACCGCCCTCTGCGCCCGGCGGTGACGCTCGGTTCCGGCGAAGTGTGGCGCGGCGGGGCGGAGGCCGTGCGTCACGTCTCCGTGACGGCTTCCAGCGGGCTCAGGGCGGCTGCCCGGCGGGCCGGGACGGCTACCGCGACCGCGCCGAAGAAGCGCCTGCACCAGGGCATTCACCACGGCATCGGCGCCATGTACCGGACCGGGATCAGGTGACGTTCTTCTCCAGTGCGGTCAGGTAGCTGTGCATGAAGTGATCGCGGATTCCGTCGCTGGCCGGCGCGAACGGGTCGGCGGTCAGGCCGGCCGCGTGGTCGAGCAGTCCGCCGACCAACGGCATCGCGTCACGGACCGTGCCCCGGGAGTCGATGTAGCGCAGCGCGTCGACGTGCGCGAAGGGGGGTGCGGGCGGCAGCTGAGGGACGACGTCGTTGTTGTTCACGAAGCGGTACATCCGGTCCTTGAAGCCCTTGTTGTATGCCTTGGCCAGGGTGGCGTCGCAGGTGCGGGGCTGGCCGTAGGTGTATACGCCGTCGGCCGCCAGCCGCGGGTCCTCCAGGTACATGCGGGCGCCTGCGAGCATGGCGAGGGCCCCGCCCAGGCTGTGTCCGGTGAACCATACGGTCTGGTTGTTGGTGCGCAGTTCGGCATGGGTGTTCTTCACGTCGGGCCAGATGGACTCCAGGGCCTCGCCGAACCCGTCGTGGACGTATCCGGTGCCGCCCGGCCCCCGCCGGGGCGGAGCCGTGGCGTCGGAGAGCCAGTCCCGGATCTCCTTCGGTTCGGTGCCGCGGAACGCGGTGACGATCACGTCGTCGTCGGCCATGGTGTATGCCTGCGTGTCCTCCAGCGGGAACGGAGGGGTGAACCGCGTTTCATGGTGCCGTACGGTGCCGAACCCCCACTGTCCCGCCTGCGCGTCGATGGTGGCCTCGTCCTTGTACGCCAGGTCCGAAGCCAGCGCGAGCCAGTAGGCGCGCTTGAGGCTGTAGTCGGTGGAACGGCGATCGATCGTCACGGGGACAGCCACAGCAGAGCTCCTCGCCCGGGTTCCGGGAATCGGCTTGACCGGCCCGTCGGTCATGCAGGCCGCCCTTCCTGTCATACGCCTCCGGCGCCGACCTTTCCGGACCCAACACCCGTCCCCCACCCACACGGTCCAGCGCGGGACGCCGAAGACACCGCCGCTCAGCCACTGGTCACCGAACACGGGGCCGCCCCTCTCGACGCCCCGGCCCCGCGCCGCGACGACACGCGCGCTCCGCCACCCCAAAACATATGCGCATGACAAGTATTGCAAAGTGCAAGAAAAAGTCTGGCCACCTCTCATCAAATGCCCGGGATGAGGGGAATTCCGGGCGCCCGACGGCGGCATGCTGGGCTGGCAACTGAGAGCGCCTGCCTCCGGTCGGCGTTGCTCTGCCGTCTGCGCGAGAGAGCGGTGAACGTGGTGCGGCGACGAGGAAAGGCCAGGGCCGAGGCGGCACGCGCCGTGTCCGAGGTGGCCGAACAGCTCTTCCGGGCAGGGCAGTTGTTGCGGAAGGCGCCGGCCACCGCGGATCTGCGAGCCGTCCACCGCACGGACCAGACCGTCAACGACAGCCCGTACCGCGACCGCTGGGCCCACGACAGAGTCGTGCGCTCCACACACGGCGTCAACTGCACCGGATCGTGCTCCTGGAAGGTCTACGTCAAGGACGGCCTGATCACCTGGGAGACCCAGCAGACCGACTACCCCTCGGTGGGCCCCGACCGGCCCGAGTACGAACCACGCGGCTGCCCCCGCGGCGCGTCGTTCTCCTGGTACACCTACTCACCGACCCGGGTACGCCACCCCATGGCGCGCGGCGTCCTCGTGGACATGTACCGCGAGGCGAAGCGTCGGCTCGGCGGCGACCCGGTCGCCGCCTGGGCGGAGGTCACCTCGGACCCGGAGCGGCGGCGCCGCTACCAGTCGGCGCGCGGCCGCGGCGGACTCGTCCGGATCGGCTGGGACGAGGCGCTGGAGATCGCGGCCGCGGCCCAGGTCCACACCCTCACGGAGTACGGCCCCGACCGCATCGCCGGGTTCTCGCCCATCCCGGCCATGTCGATGGCCTCCCACGCCGTCGGCGCGCGCTACCACTCCCTCATCGGCGCGCCCATGATCTCGTTCTACGACTGGTACGCCGACCTCCCGATCGCCTCACCGCAGGTCTTCGGCGACCAGACCGACGTACCGGAGTCCGGGGACTGGTGGGACGCCGCCTACCTGCTGCTGTGGGGCTCGAACGTCCCCGTCACCCGGACCCCCGACGCGCACTGGATGACCGAGGCCCGCTACCGGGGCCAGAAGGTCGTCGTGGTCTCGCCCGACTACGCCGACGCCACGAAGTTCGCGGACGAATGGCTGCACCCGCACCCGGGTACCGACGGCGCCCTGGCCATGGCCATGGGCCATGTCGTGCTCACCGAGTTCTTCGTCGAACGGCAGGTCCCCTACTTCACCGACTACGTGAAGCGCTTCACCGACCTGCCCTTCCTCGTCGCCCTGGAGGAGCGCGACGGCGGGCGGTACGTCCCGGGGAAGTTCCTCACCGCCGCCGACCTCGGCCTGGCCCCGCACGCCGACGCCGAGTCCCGGCGCTGGATGCCGGTGCTCGTCGACGCGGACACCGAGGACGTCGTCGTCCCGAAGGGCACGCTGGGAGAACGGTGGGCCAAGGGCGGCGAGGGCCGGTGGAACCTCGACCTCGACGGAATCGATCCGCTGCTCTCCTTCCAAGGGCACCAGGACGGTCCGGCGAGCGGCGCCGAGGTGCTGCTCCCCCGGTTCGACGAGCCGGGCCGCACCGTGGTCCGCGGCGTGCCGGTCCGCGAGATCGGCGGGCGCCCGGTCACCACCGTCTTCGATCTGCTCCTCGCCCGGTACGCGGTCGCCCGCCCGGGCCTCGCGGGGCAGTGGCCCACCGGCTACGACGACGCCACCGGGCCCGGCACCCCGGCCTGGCAGGAGGAGATCACCTCCGTCCCGGCCGCCGCGGCGGTCCGGGTGGCGCGCGAGTTCGCCCGGACCGCGGAGCAGAGCCGCGGCCGCGCGATGATCGTGATGGGGGCCGGCACCAACCACTGGTTCCACTCCGACACCATCTACCGCTCGTTCCTCTCCCTGCTCCTCCTCACCGGCTGCCAGGGCGTCAACGGCGGCGGCTGGGCCCACTACGTCGGCCAGGAGAAGGTGCGGCCCTACACCGGCTGGCAGCAGCTGTCCTCCGCCGCCGACTGGGTCCGCCCCTCCCGGCAGATGGCCGGCACCCCCTACTGGTACCTCCACACCGGACAGTGGCGTCACGAGTCGTACGCCGCCGACACCTTGGCCTCGCCCACCGGTCGCGGCACCTTCGCCGGGCAGCACACCGCCGACCTGGTGGCGCAGTCCGCGCGGCTCGGCTGGATGCCGTCCTACCCCACCTTCTCCGCCAACCCCCTCGACCTCGGCCGCCGGATCCGCGAGAGCGGCCGCGAGGCCCACGACTGGGTCGCCGAACGTCTCGCCTCGGGCGAACTGGACTTCGCCTGCCAGGATCCCGACGCACCACGCAACTGGCCGCGTGTGCTCACCGTGTGGCGCGCCAACCTCATCGGTTCCTCCGCCAAGGGCAACGAGTACTTCCTCCGCCACCTCCTGGGCGCCCGGGACGGCGCCACCGCCGCCGAGGCCCCGCCCGACCGGCGTCCGCACTCCGTCACCTGGCGCGACGACCCACCGCACGGCAAGCTCGATCTGCTGCTCACCCTCGACTTCCGGATGACCTCCACCACCCTCTTCTCCGACCTCGTCCTGCCCGCCGCCACCTGGTACGAGAAGCACGACCTGTCCAGCACGGACATGCACCCCTACGTACACGCCTTCAGCCCCGCGATCGACCCGCCCTGGCAGGCCCGTACCGACTTCGAGATCTTCCACGGCCTCGCCCGCAAGGTCGCCGAACTCGCCCGCGGCCGCCTCGACGTGGCGTACGACCTGGTGGCCACCGCCCTGCACCACGAGACGAAGGGGGAGACGGCGCAGCCCGGCGGCCGTGTCGACGACTGGCGTACCGGGCCGACGCCGCCCGAGCCGGGCCGCAACGCACCCGACGTGACGCTGGTGGAGCGTGACTACACCGCCCTCGCCGACCGGCTGGCCGCCTTCGGGCCGCTCGCCGAGGAGCACGGCATGACGGTCAAGGGCGTGACGGTGGTGCCCGGTCCTGAGGCGGCCTGGCTGGCCGCCCGTTGTGGCACCGCCCGGTCCGGCGCGGCCACGGGCCGGCCGCTGCTCGACACGGACGTCAAGATGTGCGAGGCGATCCTGGCCCTGTCCGGCACCACCAACGGCCGGCTGGCCGCCGAGGGTTTCGGCCGGCTCGCCGACCGCGTCGGCTCCCGTGCCGGCTTCGGGGACCTCGCCGCGTCGGCCGCCGAACGCCGGGTGCTCTTCTCCGACACCCAGGCGCGGCCGGTCCAGGTGGGCGCCAGCTTCGAATGGTCCGGCAAGGAGGCGCCGGAGCGCCGCTACTCGCCCTTCACCGTCAACACCGAGCACCACAAACCGTGGCACACCCTCACCGGCCGCCAGCACTTCTACCTCGACCACGACTGGATGGCCGAACTGGGCGAACAACTCCCCGTCTACCGGCCGCCGCTGAACCTCGCGGAGCTGGGCGAGTCGGGGCCGGGCGCGGGTCCGCAGGACGGCCGCGCGGTGACCGTCCGCTACCTCACCCCGCACTCCAAGTGGTCCATCCACTCCGAGTACCAGGAGAACCTGCTCATGCAGACGCTCTCCCGGGGCGGCCCGGTGATCTGGATGAGCCCGCAGGACGCCGAGGCGATCGGCGCCGACGACAACGACTGGGTGGAGGCGGTCAACGCCAACGGCGTGGTCGTCGCCCGCGCCGTCGTCTCCCACCGCATGCCGGCCGGCACGGTCTTCATGTACCACGTCCAGGAACGCCTGGTGAACGTCCCGCGGTCCGAGGCGACCGGCCGGCGCGGCGGCGTCCACAACTCCCTCACCAAGCTGCTCATCAAGCCGACCCATCTCATCGGCGGCTACGGACAGCTGTCGTTCGCCCCCAACTACTACGGCCCCAACGGCAATCAGCGCGACGCCGTCACGACGATCCGCCGCCGCTCGCAGAACGTGGAGTACTGACATGGCCCGCAATCGCACCGGCCCCGGCCCCCGCCGCCGGGTCATGGCCCAGGTCGCCATGGTCATGAACCTCGACAAGTGCATCGGCTGTCACACCTGTTCCGTCACCTGCAAACAGACCTGGACCAACCGCACCGGCACCGAATACGCCTGGTTCAACAACGTCGAGACCCGCCCCGGCCAGGGCTACCCCCGCGGCTACGAGGACCAGGACACCTGGAAGGGCGGCTGGCAGCTCAAACACGGCCGTCTCGTCCCCCGTGCCGGCGGCCGTGCCCGCCGCCTCGCCCGCCTCTTCGCCAACCCCGAACTCCCCACCCTCGACGACTACTACCAGCCCTGGACCTACGACTACGAGATCCTCACCACCGCGCCCCTCGGCGACGACGTTCCCAGCGCCCCGCCCCGCTCCCTCACCGACGGCACCCCGACCGCCGTCACCGGCGGCCCCAACTGGGACGACGACCTCGGCGGCGGCCCCGACCGGCTCGTGGCCGACCCCGTGCTGCGCGCGATGAGCGAGCGGGTGCGCCTGGAGTACGAGCAGGCGTTCATGTTCCACCTGCCGCGCATCTGCGAACACTGCCTCAACCCGTCCTGCGTCGCGGCCTGCCCCTCGGGCGCGCTGTACAAGCGCGTGGAGGACGGCATCGTCCTCGTCGACCAGGACCGCTGCCGCGGCTGGCGGATGTGCGTGAGCAGCTGCCCGTACAAGAAGGTCTACTTCAACCACGCCACCGGCAAGGCCGAGAAATGCACCTTCTGCTACCCGCGGATCGAGGCCGGCGAGCCGACGGTCTGCTCCGAGACCTGCGTGGGCCGGCTGCGCTACCTCGGCGTCATGCTCTACGACCCGGAGAAGGTCGGCGAGGCCGCGTCCCAGGAGAGCGAACAGGACCTCTACGAGGCGCAGCTCGGCTGCTTCCTCGACCCCGATGATCCCGCGGTCGTCCGCGACGCCGAGGAGTCGGGCATCCCGCACGACTGGATCGAGGCCGCCCGCCGCTCCCCCGTCCGTGCCTTGATCACCCGTTTCCGGGTGGCGCTGCCCCTGCATCCCGAGTACCGCACGATGCCGATGGTCTGGTATGTCCCCCCGCTGTCCCCGGTGGTGGACGCGCTGACCGCGACCGGACACGACGGCGAGGAGCCGGCCGGGCTGTTCGGCGCGATCGACGCGCTGCGCATCCCGGTGGAGTACCTCGCCCACCTGTTCACGGCCGGCGATCCGGAGCCGGTGGAGGCGGCCCTGTGCCGGCTCGCCGCGATGCGTGCCCACATGCGGCGCGTCAACCTCGGCGAGGAGCAGGACCCGGCCATCGCCGCCGCCGTCGGCATGACGGAGGCGGACGTCCTCGATCTCTACCGGCTGCTGGCCGTCGCCAAGTACGACGAGCGCTACGTCATCCCCACCGGTTACCAGGGCACCGTCCCCGACGCCGACGCCGCCGGCGGATGCAGCCTCGACGCCGACGGCGGGCCGGGCATGATGCCGGACGGCTTCGGCCCGGGTGCCTTCCCCGCCCCGCCCACCGGCCGGAGCGGCGGCCTGCGAGGCCGCCTCAACCTCCTGAACTGGAACGGCGTGGGACGCCCCGAGGGCCTCTTCCCGCGCGGAGGGGAACGGCGATGACCGACTCCGCCCTCCTCCAGTCCGTCGCGCTGCTCCTGGGCTACCCGGAGCAGGACTGGCCGCACCGCGTGCGCGCCGTCCGCTCCGCCCTCGCCCGCGTCCCGCTGCCCGAAGCGCCGCTGCTGCTCGGCTTCTGCGCGCGGACGGAAGGAACGCCCCCGCTCACGCTCGCCGCCCGCTACGTCACCACCTTCGACCGCAGCCGGCGCCGCTGCCTGTACCTGACGTACTACACCGACGGCGACACCCGGCGCCGCGGTGCCTCCCTCGCCCGCCTCAAGGCGCTCTACCGCAGCCACGGCTGGCTCCCGCCGGAGGACGAACTCCCCGATTTCCTGCCCCTGATGCTGGAGTTCGCCGCCCGCGTCCCCGATGCGGGTATCCCCCTGCTGACCTCCCACCGCCCCGCCCTCGAAGCCCTCCGGCACGCTCTTGTCGCCCATCGCAGCCCGTACGCGGACCTGCTCCGGGCCGTCTGCACGCGCCTGCCGGGCGATACGGCCGCGAGCCGGGAGGCCGCCGGGCTGCTGACCCGCGACGGACCACCGGCCGAGTCCGTGGGCCTCGACCCCTTCCCCGCACGGCCGGAAGCGAGCGACCGAGGAGCCCGGCAATGACCCACCTCCAGATCGCCCTGTGGGGCGTCCTGCCCTACCTGTCCCTGGCCCTGCTCGCCGGCGGTACGGCCTGGCGCCATCACTACGACCGGTTCGGCTTCACCACCCGCTCCAGCCAGCTGCACGAGAGCCGCCTGCTCCGCATCGGCGGCCCCCTCTTCCACTACGGCCTGCTGTTCGTCGTCGCCGGTCACATCGCCGGGCTGCTCGTCCCTGAGTGGCTGACGGAGCGGCTGCACGTCAGCGAGGCAATGTACCACGCGAACGCCCTGTTCGCCGGGGGCGCCGCCGGGCTCGCCACCGCGGCGGGCCTCGGCGTGCTCCTGTACCGCCGGCTGCGGGTGCCCGCCGTCCGGGCCGCGACGTCCCGCAGCGACCGCGTCGTGTACCCGCTGCTGGCGACGGTGCTGCTCGCGGGGCTGACCGCCACCGCCACCGGGGCGTCCGCCCACTCCTACGACTACCGCGTCGGCGTCTCGGTCTGGTTCCGCAGCCTCTTCGCCCTCGACCCGGACGTGGCCGCCATGGCCCACGCCCCGGTCGTCTACCGGGTCCATGCCCTGCTGGCCATGGCGCTGTTCGCGCTCTGGCCGTTCAGCCGCCTGGTGCACGCCTTCACCGCGCCGCTCGGCTATCTCGTCCGCCCCTACCTCGTCTACCGCTCCCGCACCCCGGCCGTCCCGTACCGTCACCCTGCCGTCGGTGTCCGCCGTAAGAGCCCCGGCCGGCGGCGCCGTTGACGCCGGGCCCGCCGCCCGGCCGCGACGGAACGGTGACGTTCGCACGGTAACGTTGCCGACCGCGACGGAACGGCGACGTGGACGGGGGCCGAGCGATGGGCAGGGAGACCGGTCGGCGCACGCCGTCCGCGTCCGGACACGGCGAGGCCCGCGACCACGCGGCGCTCGCCAGGGAGACGGACGAGGTCACCGAGGCGGTCATGGCCGCCTCCCGTCTGCTGGTCGCGGTCTCGGCCCGCGCCCTCGCCCGGGTCAGCAGCACCCTCACCCTCCCGCAGCTGCGGACCCTCGTCGTCCTCGACGAGCGCGGGCCGGTCAAACTCGCCGCGCTGGCCGCCACGTTGGACGTGAACGCCTCCACGGCGCTGCGGATGATCGACCGGCTGGTCTCCGGCGGTTTCGTCGACCGCAGGACCAACCCGGACAGCCGCCGCGAGGTCTCCCTACGCCTCACCGATGCCGGCACCGAACTGGTCGGCGCGGTCCTCGCCTACCGGCACCGCGAGATCGCCGCGCTGGTGGGCACCCTCCCCACCGACACCCGCGCCGGCCTGGTCCGCGGCCTGCGCGCCCTCACCGAAGCTGCCTCCGGGCCGACGGACGAGACCTGAGACCGGCCCGGACCCCTCACCTCCGCTCCAGTGCCCCCGATCTCCCGCGAAAGGAAGCCCGTGCCGAGTGCCGTCACGTTGATTCGCTCCGCGTCCTTGTCCGATGTCGCAGAGTACGCCTACGCGGCCACGGCTCCGGCCGAGTCGCGGCTGATCTTCCTCGCCGGAGCGTGCCCGCTGAACGAGGACGGCTCCACTGCGGCGCTCGGAGACGTCGCAGGGCAGGCGGCCAAGGCCGTGGAGAACATGCGGACCGCTCTGGCGGACTCCGGCGCGTCACTGCGCGATGTCATCAGCACGCGCGTTCTCGTCGCCTCCCACCGGCGGGAGGACCTGGTGACGGCGTGGGAGGTGGTCCGGGACGCGTTCGGCGACCATGACGTGCCCAGCACGTTGATGGGTGTCACCGTGCTCGGCTACGACGGCCAGCTCGTGGAGATCGAAGCCGTCGCCGCGGTGCTCGATTCCTGAGCCGAAGGAACTTCCCTGCCACGGCGACCGACCGCGCCGGCCTCGGCAGTTCAGCCGGTGAAGAGCTTCGTCGCCTTGCTGACCAGTTCGTACAGCCCGTAGGCGAGCGGCAGGCCCACCCAGAGCCAGACGGCGACGGTGAGGGCGCGGCGAGGGACGGCAGCGGATGTGTTCTCGGGGTCAGGCTGTGCGCTGGGGGCCGGGTTCGTCATCGGTCGTCTCCTCCGGTGTGGGCTGGTGTCCGATCCGAGGCGCGGGCTCGTGGTGGCGCGGGTGGACGGGGCGGACCAGTTCGTTCGCCGCGAAGCCCACCGCGAGCAGGCCGATCATGATGTCGAGCGAAAGGCCGTAGAGGCCGGCTCCCGAGTGGCCCGCGTCCTTCTGGGAGTCGGCGACCCGGTTGACGATCAGCGGGCCGAGGACGCCGGCGGTGGACCAGGCCGTCAGCAGCCGTCCGTGGATGGCGCCTACCTGGTACGTGCCGAACAGGTCCTTCAGATATGCGGGGATCGTCGCGAAGCCGCCCCCGTAGAAGGAGAGGATCACCAGCGCGCAGCAGACGAACAGCGGCTTCGAGGTGTCTCCGGCCTGCCGGATCACCAGGTACATCAGCGCGCCGACGCCCAGGTAGACGCGGTAGACGTTCTTGCGGCCGATCACGTCCGAGGCGGATGACCACAGCAGCCGGCCCGCCATGTTCGCGAGGGAGAGCAGTGCGACGAAGCCCGCGGCGGCGGAGGCGCCGACCGCGGCCGAGGTGCCCGCGAAGAAGTCCGTGATCATGGGGGCGGCCTTCTCCAGGATGCCGATCCCGGCCGTCACATTCATGCACAGCACCACCCACAGACACCAGAACTGCGGCGTCCGTACAGCGTTCCGGGCCGACACCTGCGCCGTGGTGACCAACGGCGCCCGCTCCGCCCTCGCCGGCTCCCATCCGGCGGGCCGCCAGCCCTCCGGCGGCACCCGGACGAGCAGCACGCCGAGAGCCATGAACCCGGCATACGTCACCCCGTGCACGAGAAAGGCCGCCGCGATACCCGAGCTGCGGTCCCCGAAGGACTCCAGCATCTGCGCCGACCAGGGCGAGGCGATCAGCGCGCCGCCGCCGAAGCCCATGATGGCGATGCCGGTGGCCATTCCGGGGCGGTCGGGGAACCACTTGATCAGTGTGGAGACCGGGGAGATGTAGCCGATGCCGAGCCCGATACCGCCGACGAAGCCGTAGCCGAACACGACCAGCCAGAACTGTTCGGTGTACGCGCCCAGCGCGGCGAGCAGGAACCCCGAGGAGAAGCAGACCAGCGACACGGCCATCGCCCAGCGCGGGCCCCGCCGTTCGACGAGCGTCCCGCCGAACGCCGCCGACAGCCCGAGCATCACGATCCCGAGCTGGAACGGCAGCGCGCTCGCCGTCCCCGACAGCCCGAGCGAGGATTCGAGCGGCGGCTTGAAGACGCTCCATGCGTATGCCTGCCCGATCGACAGATGGACCGAGAGCGCGGCGGGCGGCACCAGCCACCGGCTCCAGCCTGGAGGAGCGAGGGTGCGGGAACGCGCGAAGAATCCGGGCGACGTCATGACCGGCACCCTACGAAGGTCACCCGCCGTTGAACAGGGTTGTCCTGCCACCCGAGTTCCGTGACGGGGCCTACGGACGTACGGGCTCGGCGGGCGTGTCCCCCGGCCCCGTCGCCCCCGCCCCGGTCGGCTCCGTCCGTTCCACCGGCGGGGCCGGCTTGCTCCGGGCGATGCCGATTCCGGTGTAGCCGCAGATCACCGCGAACACGGCGCCCAGGTAGCAGAGGAAGGCGTACGGCGCGTACGAGAGAGTGGCGACGCCCAGCGCGGTCGACATGTACATACCGGCCTCGCTCCAGGGGATCAGCGGCACCATCACGGTGCCGGAGTCCTCCAGGGTGCGGGAGAGGTTCTTGGGTTCGAGGCCGTGGTCGGCGTAGACCTTCTTGAACGCCTCGCCGGGGACGAGGATGGTCAGATACGAGGTGCCGGTGGCCAGCGCCACCCCGACCGACGATCCCACCGTCGCCAGCACGATGCCGCCGGTGCGCCGTACGCGCCGGAGCAGGCGGGCCATCAGGACGTCCATACAGCCGGCCTCGGTGATGATGCCCGCGAAGGCGAAGCCCGCGAGGCCGATCAGCACGACGTTCGTCATGGAGGCGAGCCCGCCGCGGTTGAGGAGGGTCTGGGCCGCGGCCGGTACCGAGTGCGGGGCCCCGGCGTGGCCGGTGAGCAGATCGACGCTGAAGCCCTGGGACGCGGCCGTACTCAGGTCGCTCAGGGAGAAGCCCTGCAGCACGCCGCCGAGCACCGCCGCGATCAGGGAGGACAGGATGATCGTCGGCAGCGGCGGCTTGCGCAGCACCGCGCCGGCCAGGACCACGAGCGGCGGCAGGAGCAGCAGCGGGCTGTACGTGAACGACGAGCCCAGGAAGTCGAGAAGTTCCTGCGTCTGGTGGCCCGGTTCCCGCACCGCGCCGGTGCTCTGCGTCAGGCCGAGGAAGAAGTAGAGGACCAGCGAGACGAGCGCGGCCGGGACCGTCGTGTAGAGGAGGTGGCGGATATGCGCGAAGAGGTGGGTGCCCGCGACGACCGGAGCGAGGTTCGTGGTGTCCGACAGGGGGGACATCTTGTCGCCGAAGTACGCGCCCGCCACGATCGCGCCCGCCGTCATGGGGAGCGAGGCGCCCAGCCCGCCCGCCACGCTGATGAGGGCGACGCCGACCGTACCGACCGAGCCCCACGACGTTCCGGTGAGGGTGGAGACGACGGCGGTGATCAGGAAGGACACCGGAATGATCCAGTGCGGGTCGATCGCCCGGAGCCCGAGGTCCACCATCATCGGGATGGTTCCGCCGACCATCCAGGTGCCGGTGAGCATCCCGATGGATATCAGGATGAGGAGCGCCGGCATCGTCGAATCGATTTTGCGGCAGATGGCGGCCATCATCTGCTCCCAGCCCAGGCCGAGCCGCAGGGCGAAGGCCCCGGCGAAGGTGCCGGCGACGATGAGCAGGATCACGGGGGCGATGTCCAGCCAGACCGTTCCGGTGACCAGGAGAACGATCATCACGACGACGGGGGTGAGGGCCTGGAGGAAGGTCGGCGTGCGCCGGGACGCCTCGGCCGGAGCGGTTTCTGGCATGAGTCGCTCTTTTCAGGGTGGTTGAGGGCAGGGTGCAGTCGGCCGCCGGGCGGTCCGGCGCGCCGAAGGCCCCTGCGGTTCCTACTGCTGTGGCTTCCGTGGTTCTTGTGACGGAGGTGAGGTGCCGCTACGGCGTGGACGCCGGGTGGTGTACGAGGTGGGCGACCCGCTCCGCGGGAAGTGCGGGGGCGTGGTGGCCTCGTACGCCGGTCACGGGGCGGGCCGCGAACAGTGAGCCGAGGACGGCCTCTTCGGTGGCTTCGGCGACGGCCCGGAAGAACATGTCGATCAGGGGCCCGTCCTCGGCGAGGGCCGAGGCGGTGCGTACGGGGCCGGACGGCCGGTGCGGGACGCGGTGCGTCGTCGACCAGGCCAGGGCGTACTCGCCGCTGCCGTGCTGGACGATGCCGCCGGTACGGGCCAGACCGACCGTCGCGCGCTTGGCGATGCGGCGCAGCTGACGGGCGTCGGCCGGGGCGTCCGTGGCGATGAGGACGACGCAGGAGCCGGCGCCGCGCGCGAACTCGGCCTGCTCCCCCGCCTGGTGCGGAGTGAGGGTGCGGCCCACCGGGACGCCGAGCACGGTCAGGTCGTCGGCCGGCCCGAAGTTGGCCAGGACCAGGGCGCCTACGGTGAAACCGGTGCCGCCGCCGGCATCGACGAGGCGGGAGCTGGAGCCGATGCCTGCCTTCCAGCCGAAGGACACCATGCCGGTGCCCGCCCCCACCGCCCCTTCCGGCACCGGGGCGTCCGACGCCGCCTTCAGCGCGTCGAGCACATGGTCCGGGCGCACGTGCAGGCCCCGGATGTCGTTGAGCCAGCCGTCGTTGCATTCGAAGACCACCGGGTTGACGGTGCCGGTGGTGGCGCCGATCTCCGGGTGCCCGTCCAGCGCGTGCCGGACCAGGCCCTCGAAGGCGGAACCGACGGAGAGCGTGTTCGTCAGGGCCAACGGCGTTTCCAGTACGCCCAGTTCGGCGACCTGGCTCAGGCCCGCCGCCTTCCCGAATCCGTTGACAACCTCCAGGCCCGCGACCGGCTTGTCACGGAAGAGCGAGCCGGGCGCGGGGACGACGACGGTCGCTCCGGTACGTACCGGGAGTTCCGCGTCATGCCGATGGTGGTCCAGGGTGACGTGGCCGACGCGGACGCCGGGCACGTCGGTGAGGGAGTTCGAGGGGCCGGGAGGCAGGATGCCCGGGGCGATGCCCAGGTCACGGGGGCGGTGGGCGGGCGTCACGGTGCGGTACGTCCCGTGCGCTGCGTACGCCGCGTACGTCCCGTACTCCGTGCCCCCGGAGCCTCCTCGCCACGGACTTCGTCATCGGCCTCGTCGCGGGCTTCGGACTGCATGGTCTGGAGCAGTTCGGTTTCCACGAGCGCGAGATGGGCCTCCATCAGGCTCGCCGCGAGATCGGCGTCGCCCTCCGCGACCGCCTCCGCCATCGCTTCGTGATCGGCCAGCGACGTCTCCGTGTGAGAGGTCCGCGAGGTGAGGCCGCTGCGCAACACGATGACCTGCTGTTGCACCAGCCACACCTGCTCGGCGATGCGCGGGCTGTGCGCCGCTTCCATCAGCGAGCGGTGGAAGTCCAGGTCCAGGTCGTACGGCAGCTTGCGCCCCGCCTCGCGGGCCTTGCGGGAGCGCTCGCACACCTTGCGCAGGCGGGTCACTTCCCGGGGCAGGCGGCGGTGCGCAGCCATGCGCGCCGCCGCGCATTCGAGGGCCGAGCGCAGTTCGAAGAGTGCCGCCACGTCGTCCGGGCGGGCGGCGAAGACGGCGGCGCCCTTGTTGGGCACGTGGACGAGAAGGCCCTCGCTCACCAGCTGCCCGATGGCTTCCCGCAACGGGCCGCGGCTGATGCCCAGGTCGCGGGCGATCTCCACCTCGTTGAGGCGGGAGCCGGGCGGCAGGGCGCCGGTGAGGATCTGCTCGCGCAGCATCTCCACGACTTGTCCCGCCAAGCCGCGGTGGACCAGTCCGGTCATGGAAATCTCCCAGGGGGCGAGGGGCTGGCGTGGGTCTCGCAGACAGCGCTCACCCGGGCCATGAACTGTCGACAGTCACCACGACAGGTGGTGACAGACGACAGTGGACAGGCGGCATGGCCTCGATGTCAACGGTTCTCCGCGACCGTCTCTCATCGTGGGCGGAACGTCGACACCTGCGGCGAAAGCTGATAACTGTCGACACTTGGCAGGGTGTAACGCCCTAGGCACGGCCCGTCCGCGCAATCGACCGGAGGAACGAACATGACCCCCGCAGTCCCCCAGGAAGCCCCCGACGAGTCCACGGCTCCCGCACAGTCGCCGCAAGGCGCCTACCCCGTGCTGGCGGAGGTCTGGCGCGGCGACTTCCTGGAGTCCGTGCACCACGGATCGGTCGTGTGTCTCGACGCCGACGGCAGCGCCGTGCTGACCGCGGGCCCCGTCGACGCCCCCATGTATCCGCGCTCATCCAACAAGCCGCTCCAGAGCGTCGGCATGCTCCGCGCGGGCCTCGACCTCGACGGCGAACTCCTCGCGCTCGCCTGCGCGAGCCACTCCGGCGAGTCCTTCCACCTCGACGGCGTGCGCCGCATACTCGCGGGCGCGGGCCTGACCGAGGAGGCGCTGCAGTGCACCGCCGCGCTGCCCATCGGCGCCGCATCCCAGCCCGCGCACCTGGCCGCCGGCCTCGGGCCGAGCCGCATCACCATGAACTGCTCGGGCAAGCACGCCGCGATGCTGGCCACCTGCGTGGCCGCCGGGTGGCCGGTACAGAACTACCTCGACCCCGACCACCCCCTCCAACTCGCCCTGCGTGCGGCGCTGGAGGACCTCGCCGGGGAGAAGTCCACCTCGGTCGGCGTCGACGGCTGCGGCGCGCCCCTCTTCGCCCTCACCCTCCGCGGTCTCGCCCGCGCCTTCGCCACGATCGCGACTGCCCCGGCAGGCAGCCACGAGGAGCGCGTGGCCTCCGCGATGAACGCCCACCCCGAGTACGTCGGTGGCACGGGCCGCGACGTCACCACCCTCATGCAGGCCATCCCCGGCGCCGTCGCCAAGGACGGCGCCGAAGGGGTCTACGCACTCGCCCTCCCCGACGGCTCCGCCGTCGCCCTCAAAATCGCCGACGGCTCCCAGCGCCCCCGCCCGGTCGTGATGACCGCGGCCCTGCGCCACATCGGCATCGCCCCCGAAACCGACCCCCGCCTGTCCGCCCTCGCCACGGCCCCGGTCCTGGGCCACGGCGAACCCGTAGGCTCCGTCCGCCCCTCAACTACCCTCACCCACCCCACACCTGCCACCTGACCGACCGGGCCTCTGCCCTGCCGGAGCCACGCGGGTGCCGGTGGTTCCCGTCCCCTGACCACACCCGCAGCCGGCGGCCCGGGCCGGGACCTGACTCCATGCGGCACTGCGCGGCACGGGCCGGCTCGACGGCCCCGCTCGGCGGTGGCCCGCGTCGGTCCCCCGTACCGACGCGGGCCACCGTCGTCCTGCGATGTCCTGCTGCTACAGACTGAACGTCAGTTTGCAGCAGCCCAGGTGTCACGCCAGGACGGCAGGAGCTCGTCGAGGAGGGCCTCGGTGCGCCCACCCCGCCCCCGCCGTCAGAGGCCGCCCCCGCTCACCGGGTGGCGTCGAGCAGCAGGTCCGCCGCCAGCGCCGCGCCGTCGGTACGGATCCCGGCGCTCAGGGCCTTGGCCCGTGCCCGGGTCTCGGGAGCCAGGGCCGCCTTGAACGCGGCGCTCAGGGACTCGGCGTCCGGGGCCGGGCCGTCGAGTGCCGTGCCGATGCCCAGGTCCGCCACCCGGCCCGCCCAGTACGGGTTGTCCGATATCGGGGCGGGTGCCACCACCTGCGGCACGCCCGCCCGGGCGGCTGTCGCCGTCGTACCCGCGCCGCCGTGGTGCACCACGGCGGCCACCTGTCGGAACAGGCGCTGGTGGTTGACCTCGCCGAGGGCGAAGCAGTCGTCCCGGTCGTCGATCAGGCCCAGGTCGGCCCAGCCGCGGGAGACGAGTACGCGGTGCCCCTGGGCGCGGAGCGCCTCGATGGTTCCGCGGGCGAGGTCCTGCGACGCGTGCGCGCTGCCGAAGCCCACATAGACCGGTGGCGTGCCCGCTTCCAGGCACGCCACCAGGTCGGCCGGGAGCGGCCGTTCGTCTGGCAGGCTCCAGGTGCCCGTCTGGATCACGTCGAGGCCCGGAGTCTGCGGCCACGGTCCCAGGGCCGGGTCCGCCGCCAGCCACGGCCGGTCGGTGATGACGTGGTCGCGGACGTTGTCCACCGGAGGCAGACCGAGCGAGGCCCGGTGGCGGTTGAGCGCCTCGGCGAACTGCGTGTTCACGTGGTGGGCGTCCCGTTCCCACCGCGCCCGGTTGTCGTCGACCTCCGGCTCCGGCCAGCCCGGCCGCGGCGGCGGCGCATGGTGCGGCGACGGCAACTGGACCGCCGCATAGCTCGCGTAGACGTAGCGGATGCCCGCCGACTCGGCCACGGACCGCGCGGCGATCTGCGCCAGACCGGCCGCGACCAGCACGTCACACCCCTCGGCCGCCACGGGGAAGAGGTCGAACTGCGCCTCCACCAACGCGTCCCGGGCCCGGGACAGGTCCGCCGCCGACGGCAGGGCCGCCCCGCGCGTCAGCGACCGCACCGACGGCCCGACCGGCGTCAGGCGTACGCCAATACCCGCCAGCCGCTCCGCGAACTCCTCGTCCGGCGGGGCGCACATCCGCACCTCCGCGCCGCGCTCCCGCAGTCGCACCGCGAGTGCCACCAGCGGTTCGACATCGCCACGTGTCCCGTATGTCGACAACAGCACCCGCATCCGCGTCCTCTTTCGTTCCGTCGTCCCCCGGCCTCGGCCCGGCTCGGCCTACGAACGGCCCGTTGACGACGGTGAGCCGGCCGTGGCTGATGTGCGGCCAGCAGCTTACTTCGCGAGTGCGGAACGCAGCGCCGGGCCCGTAGGCCGTCGGGCCGGTGACCGCGTACGCCCTGATTTCCGCCCCGGCGCTCGCGCGTGGAGCGGTGCGCCCCGGGCGGGACGGACACCCCGGATCCCGTTCGACCGGCGGTGCGGAGATCGGCTTCCGCCTCCGGGGGCCGGCGGCGGATTTCCGCCGGTCCGTTCGCGGGCGAGGGTACCGATCTGCGTTCCGCTCTCGCCTGGAGGCGTCCCCGGTGCATACGGTGGGCGCCCGGCGTGCGTGACGAGCGGCGGTGCGGCCGCCCGCAGCCGACGCGGCGCGCGGGGTGTCCGAACGTCAGCCCAACCTGAGAGTCACGTGATGCCCAGACCGTCCGCGCCTGTCCCCGATGTTTCGGTCATCCTGCCCTGCGCCGGATTCGCGACGCGCTTCAGCGCCCCCTACTCGAAGGAACTGCACTCCCTCGCCCCCGGGGTGACCGTGCTCGACCGCAGTCTGGAGGCCGTCGTCGAACTCGCCAAGAGCGGGCTCCATGTGCGCCTGGTCGTGGTGTTCCGGACGCACAAGCTGGACACGGTGAGCTATCTCGCGCGCTACGCCGACATCTTCCAGATGGTCTTCGTCCTCCAGGACGACGCATCGGGTCTCGACGGCGCGATCCGGACCGCCCTGCCGATGACGCGGGGCCCGGTGGCCCTCGTCCTCCCCGACATCGTCCTGACCGGCGCGGACAGCACCGGCAGTCTTCTCGCCGCGCTGCGGCGAATAGGGACGACCGGCTGGAGCGTGGTCGCCGCCGAGGAGCGCGATGCCCACGTGCTGCGGCAGGTGGGCGCGCTCGCCGTGGCCGGGGAGGACGGCGCCGCGACCGTCAGCGCGGCGGTCGAGAAGCCGTCGGACCCGTCGGGCTTCAACGCGTTCTGGGGCATGGTGGTGGCCGGTGAGGACGAGGCGCACCGGTTGCCCGACGTGGTGCGCCGGGAGGCGGACAGCCCCTTGGCGGGGGCGGCCGCCCTCATGGTGGACGGGATCGTCAACTACAACACGGCCGTCGGCTGACCGCCGGGTGACGTCGACCGGCGCCCTCACCGTCCCGTCCGCACACGAAAAGGCGCCGGTCAGCTCGGACAGCGTGTCCCCGCGTGCGGTCAGGGAGCCGAAGAAGTCGTCTCAAGATCCGGGCGTAGCGGAGCCTGGCCCCTCCCCCGGCCTGTCCGGCGGAAGGAATGTGGGCACCCTGCCGCCTCGACAGCGAAAACCGTCACCCTAATGGGGTAATGCCAGAGCAATGCCGGATTAGTACATTAAGTCACAGGGCTGAGACGATAAGTGACTTGACGTCAGGTTCCATACCGTCTGAGGCGCCAAGCGGTTTACCCAGCAGCAGAATCCGAAGAGGGGTCGACATGCCCCCTTCTGCATCCCCTCTCAAGGGCGTGACCGACTGAGGGGCACGTAGCTGGCCTGACGGCCGACGTCAGATCAACCACGGCCCGGTAGAAGCCTCCCCCTGTGTCCGGTTGCGCGACCGACTCCGGCGCCGCCGGTACCTCTCAACGGGCCTGCCTCAAGCCGACGTTCCCCACAGCCGACGAGCCGACACCACCTTCACCTTCGCCCGGGGCGCAACGGCGCCCAAGAGGCATGGCGGACACCGCCGCTGTCACCACCCCACCTCACGTCAGGAGTCGAACCATGAGTGGATGCGGCTGCAGGCAGTCCCCGATCGTCGTCGGCGGCTGTCAGCCCACCGGAGCGACCTGTCCTCCCGTCGGCGCCCGCGATGACTGTCCCGGCTCCCATCCGCGCCAGCACTGCGAAACGTCCCCGCTGCGCGATTCCGCCCCGTACCGGGTCGCAGCGACCGCGAGCAGCACCGACCCGACGCCGTACTACACCATCGCCAACACCCATGCCGCACTGGACCCTGTCGTCGCCCAGACCATCCTGAACGGTGGCACGGGCACGTTCCCGGCTGACGACGGGACGCACAACGGCCGGCACACCTGGCTCGCCGGCGTCGTGCACATCGACCCCGCGTCACTGTGCGACAACCCCACCACCGTCACGATCAGCGCCTCGGTCCATGTCCACAACGACGGCCCGAACGCGGCCTGCCAGCTCTACGGCCGCTTCGCCCTGTGGAACGGCACGACCCCGATCCGCACCGATCTCCTGGGGCCGCCCAATCTGCCGGCGGGTGGTGACGACAACGGCGTCATCCCGCCGACCTCCGTGTCCCTCGCGGACGTCCTCGCGGGAAAGATCGTCGTCGAGCTCAACCTCGAAACAGGCAACGACGACACCTGCCGAGTCGGCCCCAAACAGTGGACCGTCGACAGCTTCCTCCTCACCGTCCAGGCATCCGCCCCGGGCCGGGGCAGGCCATTCCTCCGTACGACCTGCCGCAACTGCGACGGCATGATCACCTGCACGACCGACACCCTCGACGGCGCGACCCCCTACGCCCCGGTCCCGCCGGTCTTCCCGGACGCCCCCTCCTGCCAGGAAGGATGCTCCACCACCCGGCCCCCGTGCCTCTCCACCGACCTGGGCAACGCCCTCACCCGGGGCAGCGACGGGTGCCTGTACGTGCCCGACACGCCCGCCCTGGACCCGTCTCCGTGCAACGCCGCACGGAACACCACCGGCGGGCTGCTCGTACCACGGGTCGACCTGACGGGCATCGCTCCGGGCGGCAACATCAGCACCGAGCGGTCGGTGGACATCGACGTCACCGAGACGCCCGGCTGCCCCGAAAGGTGGCGGATCGGCGCCCGTCTCACGCCGGTGAGCGCGTTCCACAACTCCGAGCGGCAGCACGCCAACCTCCTGGCCAAGGCCGGTGCCGATGTGCCGATCCCCGAGTCCGACATCGTGCTCCCGGAGGCCGGGGTGTACCACATCGACAGCGATGTACGGTACGCGCTCGGCACCGCCACCGGCGGCAGCGGCTACATCATCGGCTGGCTCCGGGACGAGACGACGGACACCCTCCTGACGAGCTTCACCCAGATCACGGCGATCAACGCGGCACGGCAGGAGCAACAGGGCGGAACCACCCACATCATGACCGAGTACACGGCCACATCAGGCCCCCGGACGGTCCGCCTGCACCTGATGTTCGTCCTCACCGGCGGCCTGATCTCCGACGCCGAGGCCGGCGGCACCGACAGCAACGGGGCGACCCGGATGCGTTTCCTCAAGGTCAGGGATTGAGGACGGTACGGGACGCGTTCGAAGCGCGTCGTCCGACGGCCGAGACCCGCGGAATTGAGGCGGGACCGACGAGAGTCGACGTGGTCACCCACCACACGGGCGGCAGGCAGTGATGGGCGCCGCCTCCAGCGGCCGGGCCCGGTAGGGAGTTCGCGCGCTCCCGACCCGTTCCCTGCCCCGGAAGACAATTATTCGAGCCGATGCGCATACGAGCCACTTCGTCGGGCACGCGCATTGACAGCGGACGATCACCGCTCGTCGAAGTGGCGTCCGTTCAGCAGGAAATCCTCGGCGAAGGAGTGGACTTCTCATGAATGAGATCTGGAGATACGGTCCGTCCGCCGCTCACACCACGAACAACTCTCTGACGGGGTACAAGGTCAAGGCGTCCGACGGGCGTATAGGCAAGGTCGACAAGCACTCCGGCGAGGTCCAGGCGCAGTATCTCGTCGTGGACACCGGGGTCTGGATTTTCGGCAAGCAGGTGCTCCTGCCTGCCGGTACCGTCACCGCCGTCGACCACGCCCATGCGACGATCTCCGTGGACCGGACGAAGGAAGAGATCCGGAACGCCCCCCATTACGACCGGGAAAAACGCATCAGCGGTGCGGACGTCCTGGACGAGATCGGCCGTTACTACGGGAGCACTCGGGTGTGACCCGTCCCCGAAAGCTGTACCCGTAGGTGATTCGCCAGCCCCGTCCCCGCGAGCAACGACCGGAGGAACGGGCCGCGAATCGCCGGCAGCAATGGCACGCCCCGGATGGGAATGTTCACCGCGCGAAGGAGCATTCCAGCATTCCTGTCCGGCATCACCACGTAAAGGAGACTCTTACCGTGGCTGCGAGTAAATCCCCTCAGTACACCGTTCCCGGAATGACGACGGCCGAGGGAGAAGAGGTCATCGGGCGGCTGCGGCTGCGGCTGCACGCGCTCAACGACCTGGCCCTCACCCTCAAGCACGTGCACTGGAACGTGGTGGGGCCGCACTTCATCGCCGTCCACGAAATGCTCGACCCGCAGGTCGAATCCGTCCGGGGCATGGTGGATGCCCTGGCGGAGCGCATCGCGACGCTCGGCGGCTCCCCCACCGGCACGCCGGGTGCGCTGGTCGACGAACGGACCTGGGACGACTATTCCATCGGGCGCGCCCAGGCCATCGAGCACCTGGGCGCGCTCGACGTGGTCTACAGCGGGATCATCAAGGGCCACCGGGAAGCGGTGGCCGCCACCGACGCGACCGACCCCGTGACGCAGGACCTGCTCATCGAGCATCTGAGGTCTCTTGAGTTGTTCCAGTGGTTCGTCAGGGCGCACCTGGAGAACGCCGGCGGGAAGCTCAGCACGGGCTCGGACGACGGCGAGACCGAGGCGGGCCGCGCAGCGGCACAGCAGGCACGCAACGAGCCCTGACCTCCGGACACCCCGTCGGCTTCCCGCTGACGGCAGGTGCCCGCCCGGTCCGGGACCGGGCGGGCACCTGTCTCCCACCGCCGGGGGCGTCGCCGAGGTGCCTCACCGAACCCGCACAGCGCGGCCTGCCGGGCCTCAAGTCGACCGTGATCGGCCGAACAGCTGGGAGCCGAGCGGGCGTTGCCGGTCGAAGCCGGGGAGGATCAGGAAGGTCGCGCCCGCGGTTGTGGTGGTGAAGGACAGCAGCGCGTCGGAGGTTTCCATGTGGGTGAGGGTGGCGGTGAAGGTCCGCAGGTCGTTCTGAAAGCTGATGAAGAGCAGGCCGGGGGCGGGCTCGTCGGTGCTGTAGGAGCGGCGGAGCATGACCCCGACCCCGACCACGGTGGCGTGCGCTCTGCGCACATGGGCGTCCGCGGGGACGAGATAGCGCCCGTCCGGTGTCTTGGCTCCGAGCTCCGGGCCCGAGGCGGCGGCGCCGCCGGAGAGGGGCACGCCGTCGGCCCGGCGGCGGCCGAAGACCGCTTCCTGCTCAGCCACGGACAGGGTGGCGAACCGCGGCAGATCGAGTTCCATACGGCGCAGTACGGCAAGAGTGCCGCCGGCGACCGCCGGGGGCCCCGCCAACCACAGGTCGCGTCGTTGTTCCGCGGTCGTGTGCGGGCCCACGATGCCGTCGAGGAAACCGAGCGGGTTGCGTGGTGCGGTAAGGCCGTTGCCGACGGACACGTTCGTACCGCGGTGTGCGGACTGGCGCCAGCGTTCGCGGACACGGTCCCCGGCCTGGTCGAGAAGCGCGGAGGCGACGACCGGTAGGAGCACCGGGTCTCCGGCGCAGATCTGTATCAGCAGGTCACCGCCGCGTGCGTGCGGGGCGATCCGCTCGCGGGAGAAGCGCGGGAGGTCGGCCGCGCCGGGCAGCGAGGCACCGGCCGTGCGCACCAACCGGGGGCCCACGCCGACGGTCACGGTGAGGTCGCCGGGCGGCAGGCCCAGCAGCCGCGGGTCGGTCCCGGCGGTGAGCGTGCGGATGGCCTGGCCGAGTTCGGCCAGCAACGGGCCGGGAGCCACGGTGGCGCCGAGATCGGCCACCACGGCGAGCAGGTGGGGCTGGGCCGGCTGTGGGAGCGTGACGCCTGCCTGATGACGGCCCGTCGCCGGAACAGGCATCGGCGTGGCCCCTTGGGCAGGCGCGTGCCGGCCTGACCGGGCGGAGTCCGGTGTGCACCCGGCGGTCAGACCGGCGGCCAGCATGGCGCCGGAAGCATCGAGGAACCTACGGCGTGACGGCTGGTGATCGGCTCGGCGCATGGAGTGCAGAGTGCCACACCCGAACCGTACATGCCGGTCAACTGCATGCTTGTGGTGGGGAATTGGGCTTCGTGCCAGACTGGGGCCATGTCTCGATCAGCTCTTCGCGTGGTGGCGGCGGTGGTGGGCACGCTGATGCTTGTGGCCGGCTGCGGCGGTGACGGCGGCTCGGGCAGAGGCCGGCGTCCGGCCGGCGCGCAGGTGACGATCCGGGTACCCGCCGACGCCCCGACGATCTCGGCCGCGGTGTCCTTGGCCCACCCCGGTGACCTGGTGCTGGTGGCTCCGGGGAGCTACCACGAGTCGGTGAAGATCGACACGGCGCGTATCACTCTTCGCGGTGCGTCCCGGGACAAGGTCGTCATCGACGGGCGGTTGCAGCAGCCGAACGGCGTCGTCGTCTCGGCCCCCGGGGTGGCCGTGGAGAACCTGACCGTGGAGAACAACACGCAGAACGGCGTCCTGGTCACCGGTTCGGCGAAGGCGGCCGCCGGTCTGCCGGGGGGAAGCGGCGGCTACGACACCGGCGCCGAGCCCGTCACCTTCCTGAAGTCGTTCCTGATCTCCCATGTGACCGCGACCCGCAACGGTCTGTACGGCATCTACGCGTTCTCCGCCCAGAACGGTGTCATCGCGCACTCCTACGCTTCGGGCGGTGCCGACTCAGGCATCTACGTCGGCCAGTGCAAGCCCTGCAACATCGTGGTGCGGGACAACGTCGCCGAACTCAACGCGGTCGGTTACGAGGGCACCAACGCCAGCGAGGACATCTACGTGGTCGGCAACCGCCTGGTCGGCAACCGGGTCGGGCTCACCACCAACGCCGACCACCAGGAGAAACTGCTCCCGCAGAAGGGCTCCGTCATCGCGGGCAATCTGATCGCCGCCAATCAGCAGACGGCCACCCCGGAGCAGGCCGACGGCGGGTGGGGCATCGGCGTCGGCATCGACGGCGGCAGCGGCAACCGGTTCCTCCGCAACCGCATCGACGGCAACCGCAACGCCGGGCTGATGATCACCGCGACCGCCGACCTCCCTCCGGACGGCAACCAGTTCGTGGAGAACTCGTTCACCGGCAACGGCGTCGACATCGGCTGGACGTTCCCCACCGCCACACGGGGACGGGGCAACTGCCTGCGGGGCAACGAACTGCGCACCACCGTGCCGGCCCGGCTCGCGACGACTGCGGCCTGCCCGCTGCCGGCCGGGGCCTCCTCGCCGGCCGGCACCTGGGCGGCACCCAAGGCCCCCGGTGGCATCCCGTTCACCGAGGTCGCGGCACCTGCTCCGCAGCCGCAGTTCCCCCACGCCACCACCGCGGGCGCCACCGCCGTCCCGGCCGTCCCGGCCCTGCCGAAGCTGGCGGGCATCCAGGTGCCGACGGCGTCCCTGCTCACCGCGAACGCGCGGGTGCAGACGTCCTGAACGGCGGCTAACGGGGCGTGGCGGCTGCGGGTACCGGCTCGACCGGCACGTACGGGTGGGTGTCGAAGTCGATGACCACCGGTTCCGGCTGCGACCCCACACCGACGCGGACGCGGTACATGGTGCCGTCGGAGCCGATCCAGTAGCGCACGTTGCCCGCCGTTCCGGAGCGGTCGGGGGAGGACGGCCCGGTCATGACGTCCACCCGGCGCCCGTCCAGTTGTTTCCGACCCCACCAGGCGGCGCCGTTCTGCGACAGCAGTTCGGCGTTGTCCGGCCGGTCGCCGCCGAGGCCGAGCGCGATGGACAGGGAGGTGTCCAGTGCGCTGCCGGCTGCCAGCAGGGGACGGTCGTACCAGCCCGAACGGGGCGGTGACGCGGGTGCGTGTGCCGGGGCGTCCGGCATCGGGCGGACGTGTACCGCGGTAGGTGTCCACTGGATCAGCCCGTCGCTGGACCTGTCGCGCCCGGTGCCGTGCACGGCGCCGTAACCGACCTTGCGCCGATAGTCGACGGCCCCGGTGACGGTCAGTCCGCCGGCGGGGCCCGGCACGGTGATCGTCACCGCACGGCCCTGCGCCTGGTAGTTACGGAACCGTGTGATCGCCAGCCGGTTCGCCTCGTCCGCCGTCAGCGGGCGCGGGCCGTCGGCGCCGGAGCCACCGCGGAGGAGCAGGAACGCGGCCACCGCAGCCACCCCGACGGCCGCGATGCCGATGACGGCCGCGGCCCGGCGCGACCGTGGCCATCGGCGCCGGTCGGCCGGGCGCCCCGGTGGGGCCTGCCGGACTTTCACGCCCCGCACGGGGTTCGACGCTGGCACTCTCCGATTCATCCTCTCGATCACCCGCCGTCCGGCCACGTGGGCTCGCGGCGGCATGCGGCAGTCCGGCGGCAGACGACGCCGAGGCCGGTCCTGGCGGACCGGTCGCGAGGTGAGCTGCCCGTTCGCGCCGTCCGGGCCGCGGACGGGCAGCTCACCGTTGTGCGGTTCGGCTCAGTGTTGCCGGGCGCGACGATTCCGGGTCACGAACGTGATGACCAGGCCCGTCCCCACCAGCAGACCGACGAGGCCGAGCAGCTCCGCCGTCCCGGGCGTACCGGTGTTCGCCAGCGAGCCCCCGTTTCCACCGGCCGGGGCCGGGTGGTTGGCAGGCGGGGCGGGCGCCGGCGGCGCAGGCGACGGCGGCGCGGAGTCCGCGGGCGGCGTCGGAGTCGGCGTTGGCGTCGGGGTCGGAGTCGGAGTTGGCGTCGGGGTTTCCTTCGGGATGTAGACCCCGGCGTCGATCGTGTGATCGACGCCGCCCGGCTTGTCCGGCGCCGTGACGGGCGCGTAGCCGCTGCACAACGGCCCGGTGGTCGGCGGGGTCACGTTGGAGTCGTGGCCACGGTCGGAACCGGCTCGCGGGAGCGTGAACCTCAGCTCGCTCGCCGGGGGGTGCTCGGGCACCTGGCCGGTGTCCGCGGTGCACACGTCGAACTGCACCGTGTACTTCGCGCCCGGCGTGAGTTCGTACGCGGCGCCGACACCACCGAAGTAGTACTCGCCGGCGGCATCGGTCCTGGTCGTGGCGACCTGTTTGCCGTCCGCGTCCAGCAGGTTGATCGTCGCCCCCGGCAGCAGCACATGCCCCGGGTCCTGGATGCCGTTGTGGTCGCCGTCGAACCACACGACGTTGCCGATCTGGATCGGCGCGTTCGCCGCCGCGTACGCGATGTCACCGAGCCCGCCGGCCTTGCCGAACCCGCCCTGTTCCTGGCTGACGAACTGGAACCCGTTGGCGGCCGGGTTGTTGCCCGGGCCCTCACCGGTCGTGATGTCGTGGTATCCGGTCCCAGAGGTCGCGACGTTGACGACCGGGTCGAACTCCGTGCTGACGACCCACTGCTGCTGGGGGATGTAGGCCACCGACCCCAGCGCGGTCTCCTGGTGCGCGTTGGCGTAGAAGTCGCCCGGAAAGTATTCGACGACGCCGGCGGCCTGGCCGCCGTTGTTCGCGGGGGTGGCGTGGTTGGGGCAGCTCCCGGTGCCTTCCCACTGGTATTCACCGGTGGCAGTGGCGCAGACCATGGTGATGTCACCACCGGACATGCCGTTCTCCGCCCTGTCGTTCCCGGGACGGGGGTCCAGCCCTCCCCAACTGAGCACGTCCATGAACCGGTCGCGGAAGCCCAGGATCATCGAGCCGTCGCGGGCGAAGGCGAGGGAGGACAGCTCCGGCTGCGGATCGATGAAGACGTTGCCGGACTCCCGCTCGTCCCAGGTCTCCGGGCTGGTGTTCCACGGGTTCCAGTGGGTGGCCTTGTCGCCGGCTCCGAAGACGCTGCCGCGTTCGTCCGTGAGCGGGTGGCTGAACACCGTGCTGAACCGCTTGCCGTCGTAGGTGGCGACGAAGGCTTTCAGGTCCGCGCGCCGCTGCGTGCTCTCGGCGCTGCACACGCCGCCGACGTAGAGCGTGTTGTCGTGGACCTGGAGACCGAACGGCCGCCAGTCGTCGCGGCTCGCGCACCCCGGGTCCGGGATCGGGACCGTCGACTTCGGCGCCGCGGCGGTGGCCCCGGTCGCGGCGAAGCTCACCAGGCTGCGGGTCCGCAGGTTCACCGCGTACAGCGTGGCGCCGTCCTCCGACAGGGCCAGGCCACCGATGCTCTCCTTGCCCGGCGCGTCGGTGAACCCGGAATCCTTGATCATGTTGGCGGAGTCGTGCCGCGTCACCGCGGCGTCCGGCACCCGTGCGAACAGCTCCGGCGCCCCTGAGCCGTTGACCGGCACCGTGTAGATCGCGTTCCCGCCCTGCGGCCCGTACGGGGTGTACCGGCGGGCGAACGCGCTCTGGAACAGCCGGGTCCGGTACGTGTCGTACGCCAACCCGAACGTGGTGCCCACCTGGTCCTGCGTGGCCAGCGTGGTCGGGCACGCCACATCGGTGGGACACGTGCCCCGGGCCTTCGTCCCGAACGCCACCAACGCCCGCTTGTCGGTCCCGTTGGCGCCGTTGTGGACCGGTACGAAGTACCGCGAGTCCGGCAGTGCGTAATCGGCCGGGTCCCACACGCCCGTCACCACCGAGGCGTTCTTTCCGTCCGACACGTCCACGAACGAGGTGAAGCTGTCGAAGTGGTTCTCCTCCGTCGACGCGGGCGCCGCCCGCAGATAGCCGCTGTACGGCGCCGGGACGCTGACGTCGACGCGGTATCGGCCGCCGCTCAGCGCGGTCGACCGCGACACCACGACCTTTCCGGTGGCATCCGTGACGCCGGTGACACGGTGCCCGGCGGGGTCGGAGATCTCCACCTTCATGCCCCGCTGCGGCACGTCCATCGTCGCGTTGAGCACGCCGGTGCCGAAGAAGTCGCGCAGCACCGCAACTGTCAGCGTGCCGTCGGCGGTCGAAGCGGCGGCCGGGCCGGCCGTCGTTGCCACGGCGCCGCCTGTCAGGAGGAGAACGGATAACCCGAGGCGTGCCGACGGGCCCACAAGTCCGCGGCCCGACCAGCGTGAATCCTTGCCGGTTCGGTTCATGGCATCACACTCCACACATCTCTTGTCGGGAAAACGAAGGGCCCGCTTCTCGCTACCCGCTCACTCCGCGACACCGGGCGCGGGCGCCGGTCGCGAAGGTCACGGAAGGAAGAAGGGCCCACTGCTGTGGCGTGGACCGCTTGCTGGAGATCGCATGAGGATGGAGCGGTGGGTCGTCAGCATCGCAGGCCAGGAAATGCAGACGTGCGTTCGTTGCCTGGAGCAGGTCCGCCCGGGGTACGTGCTTGCAGCTCCATCACGGCGTCTTGCCCCCCCGCCCTCGACCTCACCGACGGCCGTCGCGAGCAGTGCGCGTACCTTACCGCCTGGAGTCGCGCCGTAACCAGCAGATCCCCTCACATCCTCCGGAAACCGGCAAGAGCGTCCGAACGCCCGCCGGGATGCCGTCTCCACCCTGTTTATCTGATGATCAGCTGGGGAGTATCGCGGCAATTGGATCTTGCAAGCTCTTCGTGGACGTTGCCGGGTCACGGGCCCGCGTACCGGCTGGTCGGCAGCGTCATCGTGGTGGTGTGTCAGGTACGGCCGGAAGACCTGCTGCCGCAGCCGGCTGCGGCACGGGGGGATCGCTGAGGTCGGCGGTGCCTTACCGCCGATCGCGGCCCGGACCCGGAATCGCAAGAAAGGCCGATCGTTGACCCGACTCCATCCCCTACCCCGCCGCCGACCCGGATCCGAGGCGGCGCCCGACTACAAGGCCGGGGCTTTCGGCCATCGGAGGACCGGTGAGCAGGGCCGGCTGCGCGCGCTGGAGGACCTGTGGGACCCGTTCACCGAGCACTACTTGAGACAGGCGGGTGTGCCCGCCACGGCCCGCTGTCTGGAAGTCGGGGCAGGCGCCGGGTCGGTGGCCCGGATGCTGGCCCGGATCTGCCCGGGCGGTGACGTCACCGCGACCGATATCGACACCCGCTTCTTCGAGGAGCTCACGGCCGAAGAGCGCATCACCGTCCTCTGCCACGACGTGACCCGGGACGGCTTTCCCCCCGGCTCGTTCGAGGTGGTCCACGCCCGGATGGTCCTGTGCCATCTGGCCGACCCCGCACAGGTGGTGGCCGCCCTGGCCGAGTGGCTGCGTCCCGGTGGTCTCCTCCTGGTCGAGGACCTCGATCTGGGGCCCGCCGATGCCTCGCCCCACCCGGTGATGCGCCGGGGTTTGCATGTTGCCGAGCAGACCCTCGGGGTCTCCCAGGGCAGCGATCTCCGCCTGGGCCGACGGTTGCAGGCCCTGGTGACCGACGGCGGCTTCACCCTGGGCGGCATGGGGGTGCAGCCGGTGCTGATCGGTGCCGGCGGTCCCGCGGACGAGTTCTGGCAGCTGTCGTTCGCTCAACTCCGCGATTTCCAGGCCCGGAACGACTCCGCCCTGGCCGGTGAGTTGGACGCGGCGCTCTCCTTGATCGACCATCCCGACTTCACGGATCTCGGTATGCACGCCGTCTCCGTATGGGGCCGGAAGCCCGTGCAGCCGACCGGGTAGCCCTCGGCATGACAGTTCCGGAAGTGGACGCCGCCACCGCCGCGGTCCGTACCCCTCCCCCGGTGCTTGAGCGCTGACCCGACACGCGCCGTTCTCGCCTCACCGTTCCTGAGATCCGACCCATGCCGTCTACGTGGAGGCCCCCATGGCTGAACCCCGTCCGTCCTCGCCGTACACCTCCACCGCCTCCGACCCCGCCTCCCTACCTGCTGATGCCGTGGCGGTGATCGGGGTGGGCCTGCGTCTGCCGGGCGGCATCCACCGCCTCGACCAGCTAGGCCAGGCCCTTCAGGAAGGACGCGACCTGGTCGGCACCATGCCTTCGGACCGCTTCGATCTCAGCGCCCATCAAGCCCGCCGCCCGGGAACACCGGGCAAGTTCCACTCCGTGGCGGGCGGCTTCCTGCCCGAACCGGAAGTCACCGGCTTCGACACCTCGTACTTCGGCATCACTCCCAAGGAAGCGTCCCGTATCGACCCGCAGCAGCGTCTGCTGCTCGAGTGCGCGGTCGAGGCCCTCGACGACGCCGCCCTCGACATCAAGGCCCTGGCCGGCAGCGAAACCGCCGTCATCACCGGTGTCTCCACCCACGACTACGCCGACCTTCAGGCGCGCCGCCTGCGTTCGAGCAACCCCTACACCACGACCGGCGGACTCCTGTCGATCACGGCCAACCGCGTCTCGTACGAACTGGATCTGACCGGCCCGTCCAGCGCCGTGGACACCGCCTGTTCCTCCGGCCTGACCGCGCTGCACCAGGCGTGCGAGCAGCTGCGCACCGGCCGCAGCCCGCTCGCCCTGGCAGGCGCCGTGAACCTGATGCTGTCGCCGGGCCCCTTCGTCGGCTTCGCGCAGGCCGGAGTGGTCTCGCCGACGGGGCGTTGCCACCCCTTCGGAGCCGCGGCCGACGGCTTCGTACGCTCCGAGGGCGCCGTGATGCTCGTCCTGAAGCCCTTGGCCGCCGCGCTCGCCGACGGCGACCGGGTGCATGGCGTCGTCCTGGCCACCGCACTCAACTCCGACGGCCGCACCGTGGGTCTGTCCGCGCCGAGTTCCCGCACCCAGGCCGCTCTGCTACGCCGTGTGTACGCCACCGCCGGTATCGACCCGCGCGAGGTGTCCTATGTGGAGGCGCACGGCACCGGCACCCTGGTCGGCGACCCCGTCGAGTGTGCGGCGCTGGGGCAGGTGCTCGGCAGCCACCGTGCCGGCGCCCCGCTTCCGATCGGTTCGGTCAAGTCCAATCTCGGGCATCTGGAAGCGGCGGCCGGGATGGCGGGGGTCCTGAAGTCGTTGACCGTGATCAAGTCCCGTTCCATCCCGAGGACTTTGCACGCCGATCCGCCCAACCCGAAGATCGACTTCGAGCGCCTCGGTCTGCAGCCGGTACTCGCCACCCGTCCCGTGCCCGGCGACAGCCGTGTCGTGGTCGGCATCAACTCCTTCGGGATCGGCGGTGCCAACGCGCACGCCGTCCTGGCCGCACCGCCGGTGCTGCCGTCGGCGTCGGCCCGGGCCGATGGCGCCGGCAGCGCCGCGGTGAGCGACAGCGCCGCCGCGCCGGTCGTCGGCGCCGCAGCGCGGCCGGTGCCGGTCATCGTTTCCGCGCATACGCCCCAGGCGCTGACCTGCGCCCTGGAGTCCTGGGCGGAGCACTTCACCGCCCTGGCCGCCGACCCTTCGCAGGGGCCCGAGGCCCTGTACGACGCCGCCGTCACCTCCTGCCGGCGACGGACCCGGCGCCGCCACGGCATGGCCTTCTTCGCCACCGGCCTCACCCAGGCCGCCGAAGTCCTGGCCCGGGCGGCACAGGGACAGGAAGCCGGCACCGCCACCGAACGCCTGGTGGGCGGAGGCCGGATCGGCTTCGTCTTCAGCGGGAACGGCTCGCAGTGGGCGGGCATGGGGGCCGAACTCCTCGGCCGGGACCGTGCGTTCACCGCCGAGGTCGAAGCCGTCAGCGACGCACTCGAACCGCTGCTCGGCTGGCAGGTGCGCGAGGAGCTGGCCAGCGCCGACGCCTCCCGTTGGGACCGTACGGAAGTCGCGCAGCCGATGCTGTTCGCCGTCCAGGCGGGCCTGGTCGCCGCCCTGTCCGCCCGGGGCGTTGATCCGCACGCCGTCATGGGACACAGCGTCGGGGAAGTGGCCGCCGCGTACTGTGCAGGTGGCCTCACCCGGGCCCAAGCCTGCCGCGTCATCGCCGCCCGCAGCCTCGCGCAGGCCGCCACCGCGGGTTCGGGAGGCATGGCCGCGGTGGGCCTGAGCGAAGACGCGGCCCGGGAACGGCTCGACCGGGCTCAGCTGCACGACCGCGTGGAGATCGCCGCGATCAACTCGGACCAGGACGTCACCCTCGCGGGCCCGCACGAGGACCTTGCGGCCCTCGGCGCGGCACTCGATTCCGACGGCGTCTTCTTCCGGGACCTGCGCCTCGACTACGCCTTCCACACGCAAGCCATGGACCCCGTGCGCGACCAGCTGGATCGGGCACTGAAATCCCTGACCCCCGGGGCCTTCCGCATCCCGATGATCTCCACGGTGACCGGCCGCGCCGGGGCAGGGGACGCCCTGGACGCCGGGTACTGGTGGGCCAATATCCGCCGCCCCGTCCGCTTCCACCAGGCCGCCACCGCCTTGACCGCCGGGGACGCCGCCTGCGACGTCCTGGTCGAAATCGGCCCGCACCCCGTGCTGACCGCCTACCTGCGACGTGCCACCGCCGGCGCCCCCACCCCCAGCGTGATCGTTCCCACCCTGTCCCGGACGTTCGCCACCGTGGACGCTCTGCAACAGACCGTCCTGCGCGTACTCGCCGCCGGGGCAGCGGTGGACTGGGACCGCCACTTCCCCCGTCCCGGTGCGGTGGCCGACCTGCCGACGGTGGCGTGGCAGCGCGAGCGGCACTGGAACGGCGACGCGTCCTGGTGGCGGGAAGACTCCCCCGGCGAGGAAGCCGCCGGTGTCCACCCCCTTCTCGGATCCCGCCAAGCCGGACCGGAAGCAGCGTGGCTGAACCATCTGGACGCCGACCGGCTGTCCTGGATGGCGGACCACCGGGTCGCGGACGCTGTCGTCTGGCCCGCCGCAGGCTTTGTGGAAATGGCTCTGGCCGCCGCGCGGACCCGGCACGACGGACCACTGGAAATCACCGGCCTGTCCATCGACCGAGCCCTGACCCTCGACTGGGGCGCCGACTCGGCAAGCCCCGCGGACGGGGACGACGTCCACCTGGCCACCCACCTTGCCCAGGACGGCAGGCTCACCATCCGCAGCCGCACGGGGGAACAGGAGTGGACCGAGCACGTCCGCGCCGGCGTGCGGAGTCTGCTCCGCCCTCAGCGCCCCCGCCTGGACACCGCCGCCCTGGAACGCCGCCTGCCGGACAGGCGGCCCGCCGTCGACCACTACGCGGCCGCGCAGCGCGCCGGGCTCGACTACGGGCCGGCGTTCCGGACCGTCACACACCTGCACACCGGGCCGGACGCATCCCTGGGCCGCTACGGGTTCACCGCGCCGATCGAGCCCGAGCCCGGAGTCATCGCCCACCCCACGCTGGTGGACGGCGCCCTGCAGACCTGTCTGCCGCTGATGTTCACCGCGGACCGACCCGCCCCGTTCCTGCCCGCCCGCATCACCACCATCCGCAGTTGGCGGGCCCTGCCCTCCTCCGGCTTCACCCATGTCACCCGCGCCGCCGGCCCCGACGCCCGGTGGGACATCGCCGTGTGTGACGACGACGGCGACGTGTGCATGGAACTGCTCGGCTGCGAACTGCGACGCTTCGACACCGTGACCGTCGACGAACAGGACCGCCTCACCGAAGTCCTGCGCGCGGCTCCCGTACCCGGCCAACCCGAGCCCGGCCGGAGCCCGCTGCCGGCCCCGCAGGCACTGCCGGAGCTGGTCAGGAGCCAGAAGGATGCCCATCTGGGCCGGCTGCACCGGATCAGCGACGCGCTCCGGCCGCGGCTGCTCGAAGTCTGCGCCCACTTCACGGCCCAGGCCGTGCACCACCTGCTCCCCGCCGCGAAGCACTCCTCGTTCGGCCTGGGCGACCTCCTCGACGCCGGAGTCCAGGCCAAGCACGCGAAGCTGCTCGGCGTCCTGCTGCCCCAGGCCGTCAGCCACGGCGTCCTCACCGCCACCGGGCCCGACGCCTGGAGCCTCCCGGCCGCGCCACGTCCCGAGGAACTGTTCAGCCGTCTGCTGGAGGACTTTCCCGATCAGAGCGTCACCGTCCTCACCTACGGTGTGTGCGGGGGCCGCCTCGCCGATGTCCTCACCGGTGACGCCAACCCTCTGGAGCTGCTCTTCTCCGAGTCCGACCATCTCGTCCAGCGGTTCTACGAGGCCAGCACCTTCTTCGCCCCGCACACCCATGCCCTCGTCGGCTGGATCCGCAAGGTCGTCGAGGGCTGGCCCGCCGACCGGCCGCTGCGCATCCTGGAGGTCGGTGCGGGCACCGGCGCCACCACCGCGGCCCTGCTGCCGCATCTGCCGCCCGAGCGTGTCCACTACACCTTCACCGATGTGTCCCCCGCGTTCTTCCCCGCCGCCGAGAAGCGCTTCGCCACCTACGACTTCCTCGTCCACCAGGTCCTGGACGCGGACAGCGACCCCGTGGCCCAAGGCTTCGAGCCCGGTGCCTACGACCTCGTCATCGCCGCGAACGTCCTGCACGCCACGAGCGACATCTCCCGCGCCCTGCGCTCCATGGCCACCTTGCTCGCCGACGGCGGCCATCTGATCGCCCTGGAAACCCACAGTGTGGAACTCCTGGCGCCGGTGTTCGGCCTGCTGGACTCCTTCTGGCTCCCCACCGACGAGGACGTCCGCCCCGACGGTCCACTGGTGCCCTACGACCGCTGGCCCGGCCTCCTCGCCGAGTGCGGCTTCGCGGCCACGGAACGCTATGACGACACCGCCGCGGACCGGCCCTACGTGTCCCTCATCGTCGCGGAGCGCGGCGCCCACGCCGTCCCCGACAAGGCGACGGACGGTACTTCTCCCGGCGCATCGGGCGTGCGGCGGTCGGACACCGCCGCAACGGCGCTCGACCACGCGACGCAGCGGTCCTGGCTGCTGAGCACACCTACCGCCGACTCCCCCACCGAGCTGGTGCACCGGCTGACCCGAGCACTGCACGCCGCATCCCCCCACGGCCGCGTCCACCACGTCGCGGAGGCAAGCGGTGCGGACTCCTGGGCCCGCGAACTGACCGGTGCGGCAGACGGAACCGAGGCACCCCGGCCGGTGAGCGACGTGATCCTCCTCGCCGAGCCGGCCGATGGAACAGGGCCACAGCACCACACCGACGACGGCGTCCGGCAGCTTGCCGCGCTGCGTGACCTCACGCGTGCCTGGAGCCGGAGTGCGCAGCCAGGCGAAGGGAGCCTGCGTGTCTGGATCGTCGACGCCGGCGGTCAGCAGCCACCCACCCCGCCGCCCTCACCCCATGGCGCCCCCCTGTGGGGCGCCGCGCGAAGCCTGGCGAACGAACACCCCTCGCTGAGCGTGCGGCGCATCGCCTTGACCGAACCCGGCGACGAGGACACGCTCCAGCGTCTCCTGCACGAAGTGCACCACCTTCAGGGCAGCGCAGCCGCGGCGGACAGCCCCGAGGCGCTCGTCGACGACGAGGTCGTCCTCACGCCGCACGGCCGCTTCGCCACGCGTGTCACACCGCTGCCCGCCACTGAGGCCACCTCCGAGTCCGAGCCCCACTACGCACTGCACGTCGATACCCCCGGACGCCATCCCCGTTTCACCTGGCGCGCCACCACCGCGCTCCGCCCGGCCGAAGGCGAGGTCGTCATCCGTACCGCGGCCGCGGCGCTGAACCACCACGACCTGCTGACCGCGACCGGTGACAGCTCCCTGCCCGCAGCCCGGCGCCACGGATTCCTCGGCCTCGGCCTGGACTGCGCGGGCACCGTCACCGCAGTCGGCCCCGGTGTCACCCGTCTCGCACCGGGCGACCGCGTCGCGGCCATGGCCCACACCGCCCTGGCCTCCCATGTCCTCGCTTCCAGCGATCACGTCATACCGCTGCCCGACGCCATGGAATTCACCGCGGCGACCACCCTGCCCACCGCCTTCCTCACCGCCCACCACGCCCTTCAGCAGTGCGCTGTCCTGACCGAGGACGACACCGTCCTCGTGCACGCCGCCGCCGGGGGCGTCGGGTTGGCCGCCCTGCAACTCGCGCAGCGAGCCGGCGCGCGCGTCATCGCCACGGCCGGTACCCCCGCCAAACGGAGCCTGCTGCGTCTCCTCGGCGTCGAGCAGGTGCTGGACTCGCGCACCCTGGACTTCGCCGAGCAGATCGCAGACCTGACCGACGGCCGCGGAGTCGACGTCGTCCTCAGCGCTCTGCCCGGCGAGGCCCGCCTGCGCAGCCTGCGCCTGCTCGCCCCGCAGGGACGCTTCATCGACCTCGGCCGACACGAGGGGGAGCAGGACGAGGCACTGCCCGTTTCCCCGGTGGCCCGCAACGCCTCCTTCTTCGGCGTGGACACCCTGGACCTGCACGGCCGACAAGCGCCTGTGGTACGGCGTCACTTCACGGAGCTGGCCGAAGCCGTCACCACCGGCCGCTGGAGGCCGGTGCCCCATCACACATTCCCCGCGCACCGCTTCGGGGATGCCTTCAGCCTGCTGCACCACGCCCGGCACATCGGGAAGATCGTCATCACTTTCGACTCCCCACCGCCGGTCGTCGGCTCCGAGCCCACGAGCGCACTCGACCCGGACGCCGCTTACGTCATCACCGGTGGCCTGGCGGGTTTCGGCGCCGCCACGGCCCGCCACTTCGCCGCACGCGGCGCCCGCCACCTCCATCTCGTCGGACGCCGAGGTGCCCGAACGCCCGGCGCCGCGCAGCTGCTCGACGAGCTGCGCGCCGCGAAGGTCGAGGTGACCGTGCACCGCGCCGACATCACCCGGCCCGGCGCCCTCGACCCGGTGCGCACCGCCCTCCGGGAGCGGCGCCTGGGCGGTGTCGTGCACGCCGCCATGGTCCTCGCGGACGCTCCCTTGGCCGACGTCACCGACACCCACCTGGAAACCGTCCTCGCCCCCAAGATCACCGGGCTCCATGCGCTCGACGCGCTCGCCGAAGACCACGATCCCGACTTCTTCCTCGCCTACAGTTCCGTGGCCGCCCTCGACGGCAACATTCAGCAAGCCCCCTACGTCGCCGCCAACGCTGCGATGGAAGCGCTGATCCGGGCCCGACACCGACGCGGCAGCCCCGCCCTCGCCGTGCAATGGGGTGTCATCGGGGACGCCGGATACGTCCACCGCACCGGACGTACCGACGAGATGGCCTCCTACGGCATGGCCCCCGTCACCGCCACCGACGCGCTCACCGCACTCGACCGGCTGCTCGCCACCCGAACGGGACCCGTCGTCGCCCTGGGCCGCTTCGACTGGGACAGCATCAGCCGCGTCCTGCCCCGCCTTGCGGCCCCCAGGACCGGCGCACTGCTCCCACCGCATCACGTGAGCACCGACGGCCTCACCACCTTGCGCAGCACAGTGGCCACGATGCGCAGCGACGAGGCCCTCGCCCTGATCGAGGAGAAGGTCGCCGAGCTCGCCGCCGCCGTCCTGCACACCCCCGTGGACCGCCTCGACCGCACCTGCCGCCTGGACCTGCTCGGCATCGACTCCCTGATGTTCCTCGAACTCTCCACGGCACTCCGCCAGCACCTCGGCTGTGACATCCCCACCCTGGAACTGATGGGCGCCGCCCACCTCCCCGACATCGCCAAGCGAGCCCTGCACCGTATCCAGCAGCAGGGTTCCCCCGATCCCACCAAGACGGTCGCCCGTCCCGGAGCGGAGTGAACACGCATGAACGCCCACGGCCCGGCGGACAGTTCAGCCCGCCTCACCACCGCCATCGACCAACCGGACTTCGTCGCCCTCCGCCCGGCCACCGGTGACGCACACGTCCTACGCCTCTACTGCATGCCGCCCGCGGGGATGAGCGCCTCCTACTTCCAAGCCTTCACCCCCCACCTGCCGACCGCCGTCGGCGTGCACGCCCTGCAACTGCCCGGACGCGGACGCGCCATCGGCACGCCGGCGCACACCGACCCGCACCGCCTCGGACAGCTCCTCGCGGAACGCATCCGCCAGGACGACGACGGCCATCCTTATGCCGTGTTCGGTCACAGCGTGGGATCACTCGTCGCCTACGAGACCGTCACATGCCTCACCCGGCAGGGGCACCGCCCGCCCACCCTGCTCGCCCTGTCCGCCATGGCCGCCCCCCACCACCCCGACTTCACCGCACGGGCTCCGGATGTCCTGCTCGGCGGCCGAGAAGGGTTCGAGAAGCTCTTCGGCCGCCTGCCCGACCAGGCCGACCACGACCCCAGGGCGCTGATCAACACCTGGGTTCCGAGGCTCGCCGATCTTCTGCTCGCACTGCAATTCCCGCCCCACCAGGGACCACCGCTGGACACCCAACTCGCCCTCTACGGCGGCGAGGACGACCCCGTCATCTCCCCGGGCGCCTTGGCCGACTGGAACGACCTCAGCAGCCAACCGGCCACCCCGCGCCTCTTTCCCGGCAATCACACCTACCTCCTCGACAACGCCGAAGCCCTCAGCTCCCGGCTCACCGCCGACATCCTCACCTCCCTGCGAGGGTGGGAATGCCCGGTCAACGGCCCCGGCGCACCTTCGGGGGAGTGTCCCATTGCCACCCTTCGGAACAGAGCTCCGTCATGATCAGTGATTGTTTGCCTGCGTAGTCACAGGGCAGCCCGGGCCTTGGGCCGGGGACGGGTTCCTGCGGTGGTTTCGGCTGCTGTGGCTGCTCGGGGTGTCCGGGGAGAAGGCGGCTGGCGACCGCGTTGCCGACGCGGCGCCTCGTCGTCCTGTTCCGTCCGGTGGTCCGCGACATTTCCGCACCTCTTCTCGCCGGGTTCGTCACGCCCGTGGCGCTGAAAGGTAGTTGTCCCGGACAGTGCCGGTTCCCTCTCCGTGCACACGTCGTCGACCGCCTGTGCACGAGAGCCCCGCCGGGATGCGGGTACCGCGTGTGGCCCGGTGGTGCGCTGCCGGAACGGAACCAGTGTGCTGTGGGCCAAGTTCGGTGCGGGCGATCGGCCTAACGTCCCCTCAGCCGTTCGGTCCGGCTCTGTCGCGTCGCCCGAGCGAACGCCCCAGTCGCCGCCCGCACCGTGCGGCGCCGAACCATCACAGGAGGCTGTCGAGGTGCCTGCAATACCCGTCGGCGGGCTGGTCCCCCGCGCCGTCGAGGACGCCGCCGACGTCGTCGTCCGCAATGCGAAGATCCACACCGGAGACGCGGGCCGTCCCCAGGCCGGTGCCCTCGCCATCCGTGGCGGCCTGATTACGGCCGTGGGCGGCGAGGCGGACATCGCCCGGTCATCGGAGCGTCCACCACCGTGGTGGACACGCTCGGCCGGCGCGTGGGCCCGCCCTCAACGACTCGCTCCTGCACGTGATCCGGGGCGGCTTGAACTACGTCCTCGAACTGCGCTGGGACGGCGTGACCTCGCTGCGCCAGGCCCTGGCGATGCTGCGCGAGCAGGCAGCCCGCACCCCAAGGGGCAGTGAGTGCGCGTCGGCGGCGGCTGGTCGGCCGAGCAGTTCGCCGAGCGACGGCTCCCCACGCCCGCCGAACTGAACGAAGTCGCGCCGACACCCCGGTGTTCGTCCTTCACCTCTACTCAGTCCGGCACCGTCATCACCTCAGGTTCGCGCGGAGGCCGGCGCGTCTCACCAGCTGGTGAACAGCAGGTGGTTGATCAGCAGGGCGAGCGTGGCCTGGGCTGTCAGCCAGTAGCGGCGCCCCGCGGTCGGCAGGAGGGCGGTGGCCGTGAGGAGGAAGGCGGCGAAGGGCAGCCAGATGCGTTCGGTCTCGGCCTTGCTCATGCCGGACAGGTCAGCCGCAGCGAGGGCGAGGAGTGTGGCCAGGACGAGGGCGGCGAGGCGGTCGGTGGCGGTCGTTTCGCCGGTGCGCAGCCGTTGAACCATGGAAGGGGTGCGGGCCAGTGATCTGCGCAGTCCGGCGACGGTGGCGAGTCCGATGACGAGGACCGTGCAGGCGAGGTTGGCCCAGACGAAATAGCCGTACGGACGGACGCCCCCCGCGCCTTGGTAGTAGCGCTTGACCAGCAGGTGGTACCCCTCCCACCAGTTGAATCCCGTAAGGGCGAAGGCGAGCGGGACGACGGATGCTCCGAGGAGGGACAGCGGGAGCGGGCGCAGAGTGCGGGTGAGGAGCAGGACCGCCGCCGCGATGAGCGTGAACAGGGTCAGACCGTAGGAGAGGTGGAGCGTGAGGCCGAACAGGAGGCCGGAGCCGAGCGCGGCGGCTGTCGGGTAGCGGGTTGCGCGGGTCGCGGCCAGGGTGAGCAGGGCGATCGTCCAGGCGGTGACGGCGGCGAAGTAGCCGTCCGCCGAGGCGCCGATCCAGATCGCGGCCGGGGCCAGGAGCAGGTAGGGCGCGGCCCTGCGGGCGAGTGCCTCGGAGGCGAGGGAGCGCACGGTGAGGAGTACGGCGACCACGGCACTGCTGCCCACGGTGATGCAGAAGACACCCGCCCAGGCGCCGCCGCCGAGGCCGATGCGGTCGAGCAGGACGAAGGTGAGAGTGGCGCCCGGTGGGTGGCCGGCGATGTGTGCGGGCCAGTTGTCGGGGGCGCCTACGACGATGTGGTGGGTGAAGTCCCGCAGCGTCGCCGCAATGTCATGGAATCGGCCGATGCCCTGAAGGTATTCGTTCGTGGTGGTGAGCCGTTCGGCGATGCCGCGATACCAGCCGTCGATGAGCGCGAGGGACCAGATCCAGGCCATGGACGTGACCCAGGCGCCGAGGAGCAGTGCACGCCACGGAAGCCGTGCGGCGAGCTGCGGACCGTAGGCGATCACCGCCGCGGCGACGACGAGTGCCGCCGGCGTGCCTGGGCCGATATGCGGATCCCACCAGGCGGCCAAGGGGGGCCAGTTGAGACGCAGGACACCGTCGGGGCCGTCGATGGCCACACCGATGACGATGGCAGCCGCGACGAGCAGGACGGCGAGAGCGGCAGCGAAGAGGTCGCGGCGTACGCCGATGTGGTCGTTGGTACTCACACCTCCGCACGTTAGGCGAGGGAGGCCCGGTACAGGGTCCTTGACGGGCAGGCGTCACCGGACCGTCAGATCCTCGCGCTCCGACCATCGCTTCACTCCCATGCACCCGATCCATCCGCGTTTCGTCATCTTTTGGCCCCTTCGTACCCCGTGGCGGGCATACCTTCGAGCCATGCGGCACACCTCACGGATCACCACCCCGGACAACCCCGGATTCTGGCGCAGCCCCCTGCGCGGCCCTTGGCTCACCTCGGTCCTGGGCGTCGTACTCCTTGCCGGTATCACCCTGCTGTTCGTGACGGGCCTGCTGTCGTACGCCGCGTACAACCCGAATCTGTCGCCGTTCAACGACAAGACACCGGACAAGGGCCTGCTCGGTTTCTATCTCTTCGACTGGCCGACGAACCCGCACTGGCTCTACCGGCTCAGCCAGGGCCTTCATGTCACGGTGGGCATCACGCTGATCCCCGTTCTGCTCGCCAAGCTGTGGTCGGTGGTCCCCAAACTGTTCACGCTGCCCCCGGTGCGGTCGGTGGCACATGCACTGGAACGGCTCTCGCTGCTGTTCCTTGTCGGTGGTGTGCTGTTCGAGTTCATCACCGGGGTGCTCAACATCCAATTGGACTACCTCTTCCCGGGCTCCTTCTACCGCCTGCACTTCTACGGCGCCTGGGTGTTCTTCGGCGCCTTCACGGTGCATGTCGCGTTGAAGCTGCCCAAGGCGCTGCGGGTACTGCGCGAGCGAGGGCTGCGGGACCTGGGCCGGGAGCCGCAGCGAGAACGGGAGCCGGACGAGGACAGCGGCCTGGTGACGCCCCGGCCCGCCGAGCCGACCGTGTCACGGCGCGGGACTCTCGGCATGGTCGGCGCGGGCTCCCTGCTGTTGTTCGCGACGACGGCCGGGCAGGGCTTCGACGGACTGCGGCGCACCGCGCTCCTCGCGCCGCGCGGCGGGGGTGATCCGGGGTCCGGGCCGAGCGGGTTCCAGATCAACAAGACGGCTGCGGGGGTGGGCATCGATCCGGTCGACACCGGCGGGGAGTGGCGGCTGACCCTCAGCGGGCCACGCGGCGACCTCCGCCTCTCCCGGGACGACCTGCTGCAACTCGATCTGCACAGCTCCGCGTTGCCCATCGCCTGTGTGGAGGGGTGGTCGACGTCCGACCAGTGGTGGCGCGGTGTGCGCCTGCGGGACCTGGCTGACCTCGCCGGCTTCGAGCAGGGCCCGCCGGGTGTTCTGGTGGAGTCGTTGCAGCGCAGTGGCGCCTTCCGGAAGGCCGCGCTGCGCGACAACCAGGTGCGTGACCCGCGTTCCCTGCTCGCGCTACAGGTCAACGGCGAGGATCTGTCGCTGGACCACGGGTACCCGGCGCGGATCATCGTGCCGGCCGCGCCCGGAGTGCTCAATACCAAGTGGGTGGCCACGTTGACCTTTGGAGAGCTGCGATGAACCATTTCCGGCGTTGGTACGGCCAGGGCCCGCTGCACTTTCTGTTGCTGGCCGCCTCGTTCGCGCTCGCGCTCTACGCCGGCGTGCGTCTCCTGAACGGCAACTGGTTGGCGATCGCCGCCTGGTTCGTCGGCGCCGCACTCGTCCACGACCTGCTCTTCGTGCCGCTGTACGCGTGCGCCGACCGGGCCCTAGCCACGGTGGCGGGCCGGGCCGGCGGACGTCGCCCCTGGATCAACTTCGTACGCGTGCCGGCTTTCCTGTCCCTGCTGTTGCTGCTGGTCTGGTTCCCCCTGGTCACCGGACGGGTGAAGGACTACGAGTCCGTCACCGGACTGTCGGGGGACGTGTTCCTCGCCCGCTGGCTGCTCATCTCGGCCGCGCTGTTCGCCGGTTCGGCCCTGTGGCTGGTGGTGCGGGTGTCACGCGGACGGCGCAGCGCCACGAAGGGGCGTCCGTCGACGGCCCACTGAGCCGTGGGCCGCCAGCCGAGCCGGCGTGCGTACCGGTGCAGCGCCGGAGCGCCGAGGCGGGCCCAGGGGAACGCCCCGCCCGGGGCGCCACGCCCGTCGTCGACGTGCACATCCACCCGCTCGTCGACGTCGATGGGTGCGGTCTCGGCGATCAACAGCCCGTTGGGGGCGAGGAGGTCCGCGGTCCGGGTGAGCAGCGCGACGGGGTCGCCGCCGATGCCCAGGTTGCCGTCGATGAGCAGGGCGGTGCCCCAGCGCCCCTCGCCCGGAAGGGATTCGAAGACCGACCGGAGCAGCGCCGTGCCACCGAGCCTCAGCGCATGGTCGACGGCGGCCTCGCTGACGTCGATGCCCAGGGCGCGTCGGCCACGCGCGGCGAGTTCGGCGACGAGGCGGCCCGGACCGCACCCGATGTCCAGGACGCTGCCCTGGCAGCGGTGGAGTGCGGACAGGTCGGCCCGGTCGGGGTCCGCACACCAGCGCTCGACGTCGAGCGGCAGCAGCCAGCCGTCGCCGCGTCGCAGGAACAGCGGGCCACGGCCGCGGCGCAGGGCGTCGGTGTAGGCATCCGCACGCCAGGGGGCGGCCTGGCCGGAGCCATCGGCCGCGGCTGCGCGGACGACACCCGGCGCCGTGGTACTCATCGGCCACCCACCAGGAAGGAGGGACCGGCCGCTGGTGCGAGCCGGGCGTATGCCGCGGCGAACCGGCTGTCCGGCGCGAGGGCCGCGACCGCTCCGGCGTCGTCCGCCGTGTCGACGTCGCGCAGGCGGGGCAGGTCGCGCACCCGCAGCCCCGCGTCGGTGAGCCGGGCTCGTTGGGCTGCACCGGTCCACGTCGTGGACATGGGCACACCCCGCAGCAGTTCCGGGTCGGGCTCGGCCAGGCCAAGGGCCCAGAAGCCGCCGTCGACGGCCGGTCCGAACCAGGCGTCGCAGCCCTGCCAGGCTTCGGCGCCGAGAGCGGGGGCGAGGAGTCCGGGCGAGATCTGCGGGGTGTCCATGCCGACGAGCAGGGTCGGCCCGTCGCACCCGGCGAAGGCGGCGGCGAGCCGTTCGTCCAGGCCGCCCGCGCACTGTGGCACGACCTCCACGCCGGGCGGCAGCCATGGCCCGGACTCCCCGTCGAGCACCAGGACGCGTCGGCGAGCAGGCGCCGCGAGGACGGTGTCGAGGGTGTCGATGAGTGCGGCCGCGGCCAGTCCTGCGGCCTGCTCGGGTGAGTAGGGCGGGGTGAGGCGGGTCTTCACGCGCCCCGGCACCGGCTCTTTGGCGATGACGAGCAGGGTCGTGCACGGGCTCACTCCGTATCCCCCGTCCGGCGTGCCGCCGTGGCCCGGCCTGTCGTGACCTCACCTGTCGCCGGCCCCCCTGCCCCGCCCGCCGGCGGCTCCGCGAGCACCGCTCGCATGTCGCGCACGGCGTGCCACGTCCCCCGCCAGGTACCGGTGACCTTCGACTTGCCGGTGCGCGGCAGATACGGCACGTCCCGCTCCTCGATCCGCCAGCCCGCGTCGGCCGCCCGCACCACCATCTGCAACGGATAGCCACTGCGCCGGTCGGTCAGGCCGAGCCCGAGCAGGGCTTCGCGCCGGGCCGCCCGCAGCGGCCCCAGGTCGTGCAGTCGCAGGCCGGTGCGCCGCCGCAGTATCCGGGACAGCGCGAGATTGCCCGCACGGGCATGCGCCGGCCATGCCCCGGGTCCTTGCGGTCGCCGGCGCCCGAGGATCAGGTCGGCGCCCCCCGCGAGAACGTCCCGGACGAACGGTTCGAGCAGTCCCGGATCGAGCGAGGCATCGCAGTCGCAGAAGCAGACAAGGTCCGCGTCGGACGCGGTGAGTCCGGCGTGGCAGGCCGCTCCGAAGCCGCGCCGCGGCTCGTGCACGACGGTTGCGCCCAAGGAGCGGGCCAGGTCGGCCGAGCCGTCGGTCGACCCGTTGTCGACGACGATCGCCCGCCAGCCCGCGGGGATGCGTTCGAGGACCCAGGGAAGCGCGGCGGCCTCGTCGAGACAGGGCAGCACCACATCGGTGCGAACGGCGCGTGGGCCGGCCGGACTGGCCGACGCTGGGGTAGATCGAGTCACATCGCTCACCCTACGAACCCGAAACGGATATTTCCGACTTCAAGCCCTCGCGAAACACGGACATCAGCCGCCTGAGCAGAAGCCGGCCGGGACAGCCGCACGCGAGCGGTACAAGGCCGGCTCCATGCAGACACCACCCCGGGAACGAGCACCGGGCGTCGGTCGCAGCCCCCGGACGACGCTCTCCGGGTACGCGTCGTGGGCGACGACCCCACGGTTGCCGAGGCCGTCACGGGCTACCTCGACCGCGCCGGGTACGACGTCGACCGCGCCGAAGACGGCCCCCACGGCGCTGGAGCGACCCGCCCAACGCCGGCCCGGCCTCGTCGTCCTGTCCGTGACGGACGGCTGCGGCGGCGCCCGTGAGGACGACCTGCCCCGCGGCTCCGGCACAGGTCGGCGTGGCAGCCACGCCCGCACACCACCGGCGCCGGGGCGGGCCTCGGCCCGGCCATCGTGCGCGGCGTCGTCGGACCTCACACCGGGGTCAGGCGGCCGCACGGAACGTGGTGGGCGACTGTTGCGTCGAATTCACCCTGCCGGCCGCATCCGCCCGACCGGAACTCCGGCCGCGCTCAGCGAAGGCCCGCCTTCGCGAACTCCGCCATCCCCTCCTCGAAACCCACCTCGGCCTTCCACCCCAGCTCCGCCCGCAACCGCCCCGAATCCGCGGTGACATGCCGTACGTCGCCCAGCCGGTACTCGCCCGTCACCACCGGCCGGGGCCCGCCGAACGCGCCGGCCAGCTCCGTCGCCATCTCCCCGACGGTGTGCGGCTCCCCGCTGCCCGTGTTGTACGCCGAGAACGCTCCCGCGGCCCCGGCCCGCACCGCCTCCAGTGCCACCGCGTTGGCGGCGGCCACATCCCGTACGTGCACGAAGTCACGTCGCTGACCGCCGTCTTCGAAGACACGTGGCGCCTCGCCCCGCTCCAGGGCCGACCGGAAGAACGAGGCCACTCCGGCGTAAGGCGTGTCGCGCGGCATCCCGGGCCCGTACACGTTGTGGTAGCGCAAGGACACCGCCCGGCCGCCGGTCGCGCGAGCCCACGCGGCGGCCAGATGCTCCTGCGTGAGTTTGGTCGCGGCATACACATTGCGCGGGTCGACGGGCGCGTCCTCGCCCACGAGACCGGGCTTCAACTCGGCTCCGCAGGAGGGACAGCGGGGCTCGAATCGCCCGGCGTCGAGATCGGCGACAGCCCGCTGCCCCGGCCGCACCACCCCGTGCCGGGAGCACTCGTAGCGCCCTTCCCCGTACACGACCATCGATCCGGCGAGCACCAGATGCCGCACGCCGGCCTCGGCCATCCCGGCCAGCAGCACCGCGGTGCCCAGGTCGTTGCAGCCGACGTACGCGGGAGCGTCGGCGAAGTCCTTCCCGAGTCCCACCATCGCCGCCTGGTGGCAGACCGCGTCCACCCCGCGCAGCGCGGCCCGTACCGCTTCCGGGGACCGGACATCCTCAACGATCGGGCGCCGGCCGCCGGGCGGTCGCGGCGGCTGCGCGTGGGCCGAGGGCAGCAGTGCGTCGAGCACCACCACCTCGTGCCCGTGCCGCCCGAGGACTTCGACGATCTGTGACCCGATGAAACCGGCTCCGCCGGTGACCAGTACACGCATACGCGCCACGCTAAGCCCGCCACGAGCCCGCGCCCGGTGTCCGGCCGGCCGTGTCACCCGTCCGTAAGAACTTCCGCCACGCCGTCGCGCGTGACCCAGCGACCCGTTTCCGCCGGGTCGGGTGCCGCGGGTGTGCCTGTACGTTCTCGCTGCCCGCGGGCAGGAACCGACGCGCTCCCGCCCAGGCCGGGCCCGCGGCCCTGGCCGCATTGCCCACACAAGAGCAAGGATCACCCCTTCGGCATCGGATTCCTCTAGGTCGGGGCCCAGTGCCGGTTCGAGGACGGGCCTCAGGAGAATGTGGGTGATGACCGGGTCGAGCAGGAGCTGGACCAGGGGCGGCAGCTGTCAGGCCATCACCCGGTTGACGTCTTCACTCCCAGTTCCTCTCACCACTATCCCCATCCTGACCCAGCCGTTCCGGACCCGTCACGGCCCACAACACCAGCTCACCCCTCAAGCGCACCTCATCGCGCCGGTGGTGGCCGACGAAGGAGAATGCGCCGGCGCGCGCCCCTCTCCTTCTCGTGCGTACGCCGTCGGCTCCGCTCCGCACAGCAAATCGCCTCACCGCAGCGAGACGTGAGGGATTTCTCCTGAGCGAGTACTGCGCACCGGCATTCGAGCGGGCGTGCAGATATGAGATCGGTGCACGCAAATTTCTGTTGCTTTTGTGGCGCCCTCGGTCGGCAGCGATGTCGTAAAGGGGAACTTCAGGCCAACCCCGCGCTCCCTGGGCTGCTCCGCGGACCTCCGTCAGGGTCCGGGCGTGGATACATCGGTGCGGCCGCTATCTCTTCGCCGGAGCGCCAGAAAGGCATTTTTGAGACGTCGGGCCGGAGGACTCGGTCAACCGCTTCCGCCGTGCCGTAGAGGTGTACGAAGATCCGGCCGTCGGCTCGCACGCGCATCGGGACGTCTTCACCACGAGAGTGAAGAGAATACTTGACATACGAAGGCCCTTTTTCGCTGGTTGACACGGTGGCGGAGGGCGGTGAAGACTTTTGGTCGCATGGCGTCGGTACGTTCTGGACAGGGACCGCAAACGACGGGGGTGGCGGCGATCCGTTTACCGAAAGGCATCTCCGGAATTACCTTGAAAATTGTGGTCGATGTGCTGAGAGAGGCAGGATCCGCGGAAGTCTCCGCGGTCGATGTGTCACGGGATACGGGAATGAGTACCGTGACCGCACGGAGATACCTCAGGTATCTGGCCCGCACCGGCATGGTCAGGGTTTCTCACCGCTACGGTCGGGTCGGGGCGCCCGAAAGGCTGTACCGCCTGCTGGGTGAGGCGACGCCGCCCCGGGCGGCTGCGGCGTCCTGGCGACCGCGCCACCCGTCGCCGGTACCGGTTCGCGACTCTCCTGGTCGTTAGCGCGACGGTTCCGTAGCGGTGACAGCCACAGGATCACGGCGACCAGCGGCAGCAGCCAGGCGAACAGCAGGATGGTGGGGCGCAGGCCCAGGGCGGTGCCCAGGGCGCCGCCCGCGACCCCCGCGACCGGCCGCAGCCCCCACTGCAGCCAGCTGGCCGTCGCGTTGAGCCGCCCCAGCATGCCGGGTGGGCACGACGCCAGACGGTAGGACCGCTGGGCGATGTTGTAGACGAGGGCGGTGGCGAGCGTCACGGCGAAGCCGGCGGCCACCACGATCTGCCCGGCACTGCCGGGCGACACATACCCGGCGACGATCTGCCCCGGGGCGAAGGGGATCGGGCTGAAGAGCAGCACCCGGACGAGACCGTAACGCTTGATCAGGGGCTTCGCGGACAGGCTGCCGAGCACACCGCCGACGGCGCTGATCCCGGCGACGAGGCCGACGGTCTGCGCGGACCACCGGATCTCACGGACCGCGTACAGCACCCACACCGAATTGATGGCCGCCAGCAGGAAATTGCCCAGGCTGTTCGAGACCGTGATGAAGGTCAGGGCCTTGTCGGCCACGATGATCCGCAGCCCGGCGGACAGCTCCCGCCACAGCCCGCGATCGCCCGCGGGCCGGGGCTCCGGGCGCGGCTCCCGGAACCGGACGAGCCACAGACCGCCCGCGCTCAGCAGGTACGACACCGCGTCGGCGGTCACGGCTCCGGCCGCGCCCACCAGGCCCACGAGGAACCCCGCGGCGCTCGGCCCGACCACGCCGGCGGCCGCCGAGACCGTGCTCACCTTCCCGTTGGCGTCCACCAGTTGGTCCTTCGCCAGGAGCATCGCGGGGAAGCTCAGATAGGCGCTGTTGAACACCACCGCGAGTGCGCCGGAGGCCAGCGCCACCGCGTAGAGCTGGACCAGCGAGACGGAGCCCAGCGCCGCCGCCAGAGGCACCGTGACGAGGACGCCGAACCGGGCGAGGTCACACCACAGCATCACCTCCCTCTTGCGGCAGCGGTCGACGAGCACCCCCGCGGGCAGGGAGAAGAGCAGCCACGGCAAGGTGCTGAACGAGGTCAGCAGGGCCACCTGCCAGGTGGAGGCGTGCAGGGTGAGGGTGGCGAGCAACGGCAGGGCCAACACGGTGACCTGGGCGCCGACCAGGCTGGCGGCCTGCCCGGCCCACAGGAGCATGAAGTCCCGGTGCCGCCAGAGCGAGCCGACCGGTTCCTTTTCGCGCATGCAGCGTTCCGTCCGAGGTCTTTCCGGGCGGCAGACCGGTGAGGTGCCCTGCGGCGGGCCGCGCTCTGCCGGGCCGACGGGATGGGTGCCGGGCCAGGCTACTCCCGGTCGTCCCGCCCTGCCGCAGCGCGGGAACCCGTGTGCGATCCCGCTGAAGCCGCTCCCCTGGGGCGTGTCCGCAAGGCCCCGCCTGGCTTGCGGCACCCGGGCGAACGGCGGAACGTCGCGGACACGCCTAGGACGCCTGCTGCGCCGCCCCGTTCCGCAGGTCCTCCTTCAGCAGGTGTGCGATCTTGGGGCGGTCGAGGTAGTGCGGCGGCTCGAACACCGCCCGTTGCAGCGGGGTCAGTTCGGCGGCGAATTCCGCGTAACCGGTCGGCAGCGCATTCGGCCGGAAGAGCATGGCGCCGGGAGAGTAACGGGCGAAGAGCGTACGGCGTTCGCCCGTGCCGGTCCAGGGAAGGGTCCCGTGCACCAGCGTCTCGGTGAAGACCACGGCCGAACCGGCCCGGACGGGCACCTGGCGCACATGCTCCTCGTACGCCTCCATCCGCCGGATTTCCGCGGGGCACGGGAAGTTGGCCTTGTGGCTGCCGGGAATGCAGCCGAATCCCCCCGCCCCCGGCCCCACGTCGTTGAGGGCATAGGCGATGTTCACCAGGCCGTTGGAGATCCTGTCGCCGTCGACGCGGTAGAAGCGGAGATCGCCCGGAATGCCACCGCCGCCGTGCAGCCGGTAGCCCTCGGTGCCGGGCTTCATGATCGTGCCCTTCATGCTGTCGTAGCGGAAACCCTCGCCGATGAGTTCGAGCATCAGCTCCAGCGCGGCAGGGTGGGACACCAGGCGGCGGAAGGCCAGGCATGCGGGCTTGGGCCAGTTGAAGGGTTCGTTGAACTCGGTGCGGCGCCGGTCGCCCTCGAAACGCTTCGCCTTCTCCGCCAGGGAGAAGGGGAGTTGCCCGGCCCGGTCGCCGGCCTCGTCGAATGCGCTGTTGAGTTCTTTGAGCTGATCCTTGTCGAGGATGTCCTCGACGACCAGATAGCCATTCACGTCGAAGAGGAACTTTTCATGCTCGGTCAGCATTCCCGACAATCCTTCCGCGAGGTATGCACGACGGCCGGCCGCAGAGCGGGCCGCCCCGGACGGCCACCGATATCTTTCATACGCGCCGGCCCCGCCGGGCGCCAGATCGCACGGCCAAAGTTTTACCCTGCCGATTTCAATGCCCGTAACGCTCCTAATTTCCCTGATCATTGACCCTTCCCGGCCCCGGTCATAGCTTCGGGACACCACCGCATTCCGTACCCGTCGCCCGACCGTTGGAGGAACAAGTGGGGCCCGAGTACCAGTGCACACTCGACCGCCGGGAAAGGGCGGCACTGCACCGACTGGCGTCCGAGGTCGCAGCATTCGTGCCGGGCGCGCCGGAACGGGCGGCGGACGCACTCGACGCCGTCCCCGCCCGGCTGCGCCGCCTGCTGACCGCACTCACCGACCGCGACACCTCACCGGCCTGCGCTCTCGTCGACGTCGCCGACGGCGCGCCGCTCGCCGACCTGCCCCCGACCCCGACCGCCGACCGCCCCGCACCGCCGGGCCACTGGTCGGCCGGACTGCTGCTGCTGGTCGCCGAGACCCTCGGCGCGCTCATCGGCTACGAGGACGAGAACGCGGGCGCGCTGATCCACGAGGTCTCCCCGGAGCCCGGCATGGAGGAGTACATCCAGAACACCGGCGCCTCGTCCCTGGGGCTGCACACCGAGAACGTGCACCATCCGCTCAGGCCGGACTTCGTCGGGCTGCTGTGCCTGCGCCAGGACCACGACGACGCCGCCGCGCTGCGGATCTCCTCCGTCCGTCAGGCCCTCCGCCACCTGCCGCCCGAAGACCTGGACACGCTGCGCCACCCCCTGTTCCGCAGCCTCTACCCCACGTCCTTCGGGCCGGACGCCGCGGGGCGGCGGCCGGTCTCCGCGCCGCACGCCCTGCTCACCGGCGCCCCGTCCGCGCTCGCCGTCCGCTACAACGCCCACACCACCACCGGGACGACCGAGCGCGCCACCGAGGCGCTCGCCGCGCTCGGCGCCGCGCTGGAGCGCGTCTCACGGCGGCTGCGGCTCCGCCCGGGACAACTCGCCGTCCTGGACAACAGCGTCATCGTCCACGGCCGCACCCCCTTCCGGCCACGCTACGACGGCCGGGACCGCTGGCTGCGCCGTTGCTACGCGCTGCGCGCCCTGCCGCCGGGGCTCCCCGCGCGGATGCCCCGCCCCCGGGTGGTTCCCCGTATGCCCGCGCTGCTGAAGGACCTCGACGCCCTGGCGACGGGGCGGCCGGGATGAGCGGGACGGTGGTGGACTTCGCGGACCGGGAACCGCGCGATCCCGCGGCCCTGGTGGCGGCGGTGGTCACGGTGGTGCACCGCAGGACCACCGACGAGCGCGTCCGGGTCCGGTGCCGGATCATCGGAGCAGCGGCCAGCCCGCGCGGGATGCTGTGCGCCGAACTGTCCGGCGGACCGTCCTTCGGCGAACTCGCCGCGTGGGCGGCGGCGGAGATCGACGCCCTGCGCGCCGACGCACCGGCGGCCGCGGCAGCGGAGCCCGGTGCGGCGGACGGCGCCGATCCCGGTCTCCACGGTGCGGACGCCGCGCTCTCCTCGTTGGAGGTCGTGCTCACCGAAGAGGCGGACGGCCGGGTCCTGCCCGGTGAGGTCCGGGGCGTTCCCGACGAGCCCGGATGGGCCGAGCAGTTGTGTGCCGCCCACACCGCCGGGGTACGCGATCCGGCCGTGGCGCTGTCCGTGCTCGACCTGTGGCCCCCCGGCGCGAGCGGTGCGCACGTCCCGCAGGGCACCGACGTACCGGCCGAACCCGCACGGGCCGTCCACGAGTACGTCGCCGAACAGGCCGCCGCCACCCCGCACGCGCCCGCCGTCACCTGCGAGGGCGCCACCCTGACCTACGGTGAACTGTGGGACCGGGCGGGCCGGGTGGCTGACCGGCTCGGGGCGTGCGGCGTGGCCCCGGACACGATCGTCGGCGTACTGCACCGCCGCTCCGCCGACCTCGTCGTCGCGCTGCTCGGCATCCTGCGGGCCGGCGCCGCCTATCTCGCACTGGATCCCGAGGACCCGCCGGCCCGGTACGCCGAACTCCTCGCCGCGGCCCGCAGCGGCCATGTGCTGACCGAAGCCGCGCTGCGCGACCGGCTGCCGCCGGGGCCCCGCGTGATCGACACGGCGTCCTGCCGCCCGCCGGGCCCCGGCGCCGGCCGTCCCGCGCCCCGCCGGGACGCCCCGCTCCGCCCGGACCGCCTCGCCTACGTCAGCTTCACCTCCGGTTCGACCGGCCGTCCCAAGGGGGTGGGCGTCCCGCACCGGGCCGTGTCCCGGCTGCTGCGCGGCCCGGACTGGATGGACATCCGCCGCGACGACGTGTTCCTCGAACTGGCACCGGTCGCCTTCGACGCCTCGACCATCGAGATCTGGGCGCCGCTGATGAACGGCGCCCGCCTGGTGGTGCTGCCCGGGCCGCCCACCGCCGTCGAGCGGATCGGCTCCGTCGTGGCGCGTGAGGGCGTCACCGTCCTGCTGCTGACCACGGGCCTCTTCCACCACCTGGTGACGGCGGAACCCGGCCTGTTCCACGCCGTACGGCACGTCCTGACCGGCGGCGACACGGCCTCCCCCGTCCACGTCCGGCGACTGCTCACCGACGCCCCGTCGCTCACCTTCACCAACGGGTACGGCCCCACGGAGAACACGTCGTTCACCACCTGCTGGACCACCGAGGGGGACCCACCGCACGGCGCCCGCGTACCGATCGGCACCCCGGTACGGGGCACCCGGATCCACCTCCTCGACCCCGCGCTGCGGCCCGTGCCGCCGGGCGTCGTCGGTGAGCTGTACGCCGGTGGCGAGGGCCTGGCCCGCGGCTATCTGGGGCAGCCCGCCGCCACCGCGGAACGGTTCGTGGCCGACCCCTTCGCGACCCGCCCCGGCCGCCGCCTCTACCGCACGGGCGATCTGGTGCGCCGCTCGCCCGACGGCTGCCTGGAATTCGTCGGCCGGGCGGACCAGCAGGTCAAGGTGCACGGCTTCCGGGTGGAGCCGGCACACGTCGAGGCGCAGCTCACCCGGCACCCCGAGGTCAAGGACGCGGTCGTCGTCGCCCAACCGGACGGCACCGGCAGCCATCGGCTCCTCGCCTACGTCGTGGCGCGGCAGGGCGCGGACGCCGCGCCGCCCGCCGGGCGCGACGCCGCAGCCGGGCTCGGCGCCCTCCTCCGGGAGGCCCTGGCGGCGGCGCTGCCGGCGTACCTGGTGCCCTGGGCGATCATGGTCCGCGACGACCTGCCGCTGAACCGGAACGGCAAGGTGGACCGCCGCGCCCTGCCCGCGCTCCGCCGCTCCCCCCGGACCCTGACCACCGCCCCCGTACCGCCGCGCACCGCGCTGGAGTCACGGCTCGCCGCCCTCTGGTCGGAGGTGCTGGACGTCGAACCGGTCGGTGTGGCGGACGACTTCTTCGACCTCGGCGGCCACTCCCTGCTCGCCGCCGCCCTCCTCGGCGCGCTGGAGAGCCGGCTGTCCGCCGCCGTCCCCGCCCGCGTGCTGTACGAGGGACGCACCGTCGCCCACCTCGCCCGGTTCCTGTCCGCCACGGCGGACGAACCGCCCGGCGGCACGGCGCCCCCGGGCACCGCGTGAGGACCGGCCCGTCGGACCGAGCACGAACCAGGAGAACGCGGTGCACCGAATAGTGCTGGGCGGTATCGGGGCCGACTCCCACTCCGTGGGGCTGTTCGTGCTCCGGCACGCCTTGGCGGAGAGCGGCTACCGGGTGACGGACCTGCGCACCCAGAACGAGCTGCGGGACTTCTTCGAGGCGGGCCGCACCGCCGACGTGGTGATGATCTCCAGCATGGACGGCCACAGCCGCTTCTACACCCGGCGCTTCGGCGAACTGCGCCAGGAGCACGGCCCCCTCCACGCCCGCTGGTACATCGGCGGCAATCTGTCCGTGTCGTCGCCCCGCGACGAGGTGGTGCGCCACTTCCTCGCCCTCGGCTTCCACCGGGTGTTCCCGGGCTACACCGACCTGCGCGAGGTGCTGCGCTGCCTCGCCCAGGACCTCGCGGGGCGGCGGCCCGCACCCCCCGCCGCCCCCCACGGCCCGCCCGCGCCGGGCAGTCCGTGCGGACCGCCGGTGCCCGGGGACGAGCGGATCGACGACGCATGCTTCCTGACGGCCCGTCAGAAGGTCCTGGAGCACTGGCGCACCGGGCGGGGCGCCGCCGATCTCGACGCCAACGCCGCGTTCCTCGCCGCCCGGCCGTCGCTCACCGCCGCGCAGCTACGGGCCCGGCACACCGGGCGGCCGCTGCTGCAGCCCCGTTGCGGGGTGGCCGACGCGCGCGGCCAGGCACGCCTGTTCACCGCGCTGCACCGGGCCGGTGCGCAGGTCCTCTCGTACCAGGTCGACTCCCTGTCCCGGAACAACGACCACCCGGGCGCCGAGGAGGGCCTGCGCGCCAGTTCCCCGGCCCGGTCCGCGCTGAACGGCTTCCCGGTCGTCAACCACGGCGTCCCCGTACTGCGGCGGCTGGCGGCGCAGGTCCCCGCTCCCCTGCAGACCCGGCACAGCACCCGGGACCCCCGGCTGCTCGCCGAGATCTCCTACGCCGGCGGCGTCACCGCCTTCGAAGGCGGCGCCATCACCTACAACCTGCCCTACTACAAGACCTATCCGCTGGAGGAGTCCATCCCGGTCTGGCAGTACGTGGACCGGCTCACCGGGCTGTACGCGGAGCGCTACGGCATCGTCCTGGACCGGGAGTTCTTCGGGGTCCTGACGGCGACGCTGCTGCCGCCGTGCCTGGCGGTCGTCACCACCCTCCTGGAGATGCTGATGGCCGTCGCCCAGGGCGTGCGCTCGGTCAGCCTCGGCTACGCCGAGCAGGGCTGCCGGGCCCAGGACGTCGCCGCCATCCGTGTCATGGACGAGATGGCCCACGAACTGGCGGGCCCCGGCGTGGCGGTGACGACCGTGTTCCACCAGTACATGGCCGCGTTCCCGGAGGACCGGCGCAAGGCGCTCCTGCTGCTTGGCGGATCGGCGCGGACGGCGGGGCTCTCGGGCTGCGGGCGGGTGCTGCTCAAGACCACGGCCGAGGCGTGGGGCATCCCGACCGTGGCGGAGAACGCCGACGCGATCCTCCGGGCGAGGCGGTCCGTCGACGGGGCGACCCCGGCCGAACTGGACCACCGGGCCGTCGGCGAGGAGAGGCGGATCCTGCGCGCCGAATGCGAGCACCTGCTGAACGCCGTCCTGGAATGCGGCGGCGGAAGCGTCGCCCGGGGCGTCGTCCGGGCCTTCCGCACCGGCCTGCTCGACATCCCGTTCGCGCCGAGCGTGCACAACCGGGGCGAGGTGCTGGGCATCCGGGACACCGCGGGCGCCGTCCGGCTGCTCGCCGCGGGCCGGCTCCCGCTGCCGTCCGGCATACGGGAATTCCACCGCGACCGCGTCCAAGAACGCCTTTCCCAAGACCGCTTCGAGGGCCGGAGAACGGCCGCCGAGGTGGCCGCCTCCGATATCCGCCGGGTCATCGACGGGAATTTCGACGACTGGCCGCTCTCGTGACCGCAATCGACCACAACAACCCTTACGAACAGTACGGCCGCGATCTGGGTCCGCGGCCGCGGCATCGCTAGCATCGCAGCTGATCCCGTACTCCGGGCCGCATTCCGGCGCGGTGATCCGACCCGTATCGCCCCCGGCTTTCCCTTCGCTTTCCTCATGCTCCGGGAGTTCACGGTATGCCTGAGCCCGCACGGACACCGCTTTCCCTGTCGGCCGCACAGCGCGAGGTCTGGCTGGCCCAGAAACTCGACCCCGACAATCCGGCATTCAGCATCGGCAGTTATTTCCACGTCCGCGGCGCTTTCGACCGGCAGGTCTTCGAGGCGGCGCTGCGACGGGCGGTATCGGAGGCGGAGTGCCTGCACGTCCGGATCGGCGAGGACGACGAGGACGGACTCCGGCAGACCGTCGGGGTGCGGGACGGCCGGCCGCTGCCGTTCCTCGACCTCAGCGACGCCCCCCGCGCCCGGGAACGCGCCGAGGCATGGATGCACGAGGACCTGGCCCGGCCCGTGGACCCGGCCCGCGATGACGTGTTCGGCTCCGCGCTGGTGCGCATCGCCCCCGACGAGCACCTGTGGTACGTCCGCGCGCACCACTCCGCGGTGGACGGCTACGGCCTCTTCCTCCTCGGACAGCGCGTCGCCGACCTGTACACCTGCGAGGTGGAGGGCCGCACGCCCCGCGCGCCGTCCTTCCGGCCGCTGGGCGAGGTGGTCGCCGAGGACGCGGCCTACCGGCGGTCGGCGGAGTACGAGGAGGACCGGGCCCGCTGGTGCGCGCTCTTCGCCGAGCGGCCGGACATCGTGACCCCCGCCGTCCGCTCCGCGGACCCGACCGCCCACTTCCTGCGCACCACCGGCCACCTGGACCAAGGCCGGTTCGACCGTCTGTCCGCGCTGGCCGAGCAGCACCGGATCCGCTGGACCGCCGTGGTGTGCGCGACGGTCGCCGCCTATCTCGGCAAGGTGATGGCCACCGACGACGTGAGCCTGGGACTCACTGTGACCGGCAGGACGGGAAAGGCCACCAGGAAGACCCCGTGCCAGGCGTCCAACGTGGTGCCGCTGCGGCTCGGCGTCCACCCCGGGGAGCCGTTCTCGGACCTGGCCCGCCGGGCGTCGGGCGGCCTGCTGGACGTCCTCCAGGGCCAGCGCTTCCGGGGCGAGGAGCTGCGGCGCGCGCTCGGTCTCCACGGCGACGAGCGGCTGTTCGGCTGGCACCTCAACCTCGTGCCCTTCGACTACGGACTGTCCTTCGCGGGCAGCCGGGCCGAGCTGAACACCCTCCGGCTGGGCGCCGTGGACGATCTGTACATCTACGTCTACAGCGGTTTCGGCGGCGAGGGCCTGCGTCTGGACTTCTTCGCACACCCCGGCCGCTACACCGCCGAGCAGCTCGACCGCCACCGGGCACGGCTGATCCGGCTGCTCACCCACCTCGCCGACGGGGGCACCCTCGACGTCCCCACCGGCGTGCTCGACGCCGCGGAGGAGGACGAACGGTCCCAACTCGCCGACGGCGCACCGCAGCCGTCCGCACGGCCGGACGCGGAGACCAGGACCGTCCTCGACCTCGTGACCGAGCGGGCCCGCCGGGATCCGGGGGCACCGGCGCTCACCGCGGGCGGCGAACACCTCACCTACGCCGCACTCCTCTCCCGCACCCACCGGCTGGCGAGGCTGCTGCTCGCCGAAGGGGTCGGGGTGGACGACGTCGTCGCGGTCGCCATGCCGCGCTCCGCCGACATGGTGGTCGCGCTGCTGGGCGTGCTCGCGGCGGGTGCCGCCTACCTCCCGGTGGACCTCGACTACCCGCCGGAGCGGGTGTCGTACATGCTGCGCGACGCCCGGACCCGTCTGCTGCTCACCAACGGGCGCGGGGACGCCTCCGGAGCCCTGGACGACTCCCCCGCCCGCCGGATCGTGCTGGACTCCCCCGAGGTCCGGGCCCGGCTGGCGGACCTCCCCGACGACGGGATCCGGCCCGGCGAGCGCACCGCGCCCCTCCTGGACCGCAACCTCGCCTACGTCATGTACACCTCCGGCTCCACCGGGCGTCCCAAGGGCGTCGCGGTCGAGCACCGGTCGGTGGTGAACTACGTCGAACGGGCCGCGGTCGCGTACCCGAGTCTGGCCCAGCGCGTCCTGCTGTACTCGTCCCCGTCCTTCGACATCACGCTCACCGCCCTGTTCGGCACGCTGGCCGCGGGCGGGGAACTGATCGTCTCCAGCGTGGAGGAGTACGCCGAGCGCGGCGGCTCCGGCGGGAGCTACGCCTTCCTCAAGGCGACCCCCACCCACCTGGCCCTGCTCGACACGCTGCCCGACCTCTGCTCCCCCACGCAGGAGTTCATCGTCGCGGGCGAGCCGCTCGTCGGCGAACTCCTCCGGGAATGGCGCCGCCGGCACCCCCAGGTCGCCGTCATCAACCACTACGGCCCCTCCGAGGCCACCTGCGGCTGCCTCGACCACCGCATCCCGGCCGGGACGGTGCCGGAGCCCGGACCGGTGCCGATCGGCACCCCGTTCGCCGGGGCCCGCCTGCACGTGCTCGACTCCGGCCTGCGGCCGGTGCCGCGCGGCGTGGTCGGCGAGCTGTACATCGGCGGGCAGAACCTGGCCCGCGGCTATCTCGGACAACCCCGGCTGACGGCCGAGCGGTTCGTCGCCGACCCGTTCGACGGGCCGGGCGAGCGGCTGTACCGCACCGGCGATCTCGTGCGCCAGCGCGCCGACGGCCTCGTGGAGTTCATCGGCCGGGCCGACCACCAGATCAAGATCCGCGGCTTCCGGGTCGAACTGGGCGAGGTCCAGGCGGTGATCGCCCACCACCCCGGCGCCCGGCAGGTGCTCGTCCTGGTACGGGAGGACGAACCGGGGAAGCGGCAGCTGGTGGCCTACGTGGAGACCGCTCCCGGGCAGGCGCCCACCGCCGCCGAGCTGCGCGATCACGTGGCGCGGACGCTGCCCCGCTTCATGGTCCCGTCCCGGTTCGTGCTGCTCGACGCGTTGCCCACCACACCGAACGGGAAGATCGACCGGGCGGCCCTCACGGTGCCCGAACACCTCCCCACGGCGGACCGCGGCCGGGCCCCCCGCTCCCCGCAGGAGGCGACGCTGTGCCGGCTCTTCGGCGACCTCCTGGGCATGGCGCGGGTCGGCGCGACGGACGACTTCTTCGCCCTCGGCGGCCACTCGCTGACCGCGGTCAAGCTCGCGGCCCGGATCCGGGCCGCCACCGGCGCCGAGGTGTCCGTCCGCGAGGTCTTCGACCTCGCCACCCCGGAGCGGCTGGCCGGACGGCTCGCCGGGGCCGGACACACCGGGGACGGCCCGGCCACGGGAGCGGACGCCGACGGCGTCCCGCTGTCCCTGCCCCAGCGCCGCCTGTGGTTCCTCAACCAGTCGGACATCCCGCGCGCGGTCTACAACATCCCCTACGCCGTCGCCCTCGGCCCCGAGACCGACGTGGCGGCCCTGACCGCCGCACTGGGCGACGTCACCGCACGGCACGAGATACTCCGGACGGTCTTCCCGGAGACACCCGACGGCGTACGGCAGACCGTCCTCGCGCCGGAGACCGCCCGCCCCGCGCTCCCCGTCGTGGACGTGCGGGAGGAGGACGCGGACGAGGCGCTCCTGCGGGCCGCGCGGCAGCCCTTCGACCTCACCCGCGACACCCCGCTGCGGGCCCGGCTGCTGCGTACGCCGACCGGCTACCGCCTGCTGGTGGTGCTGCACCACATCGCGGGCGACGGCTGGTCCTTCGCCCCGTTCGGCCGCGATCTCGAACGCGCCTACGCCGCGCGCCGCGAGGGCCGGGCCCCGCGGTGGGCCCCGCTGCCCGTCCAGTACCGCGACTACGCGCTGTGGCAGCGGCGCTTCCTCGCCGGCGGCGCGGACGGCAACGCCCTGCTGTCCCGGCAGACCGCCTACTGGACCGCGAAACTCGCCGGCCTGCCCGAGGAGTTGCGGCTGCCCACCGACCGGCCCCGGCCCGCGGTGGCGAGCCACCTCGGCGGCACCGTCCCGCTGCGCATCCCACCGGAGCTCCACCGCCGTCTGCGGGACACGGCCTCGGAGTCGGGCGCGACGCTGTTCATGGCCCTCCAGGCGGGCCTGGCCGTGCTGTTGACGAAGCTCGGCGCCGGCGACGACATCCCCGTGGGCACCGGCGTCGCGGGCCGGACCGACGACGCCTGGGACGATCTGGTCGGCTTCTTCATCAACACGCTGGTCCTGCGGACCGACGTCTCGGGCAACCCCACCTTCCGCGAACTGCTCGCCCGGGTCCGGCAGACCGACCTGGAGGCGCTGGACCACCAGGACCTGCCCTTCGACCGGCTCGTGGAGGTCCTCAACCCGCCCCGGTCCCCGGCCCGGCACCCGCTGTTCCAGGTGCTGCTGATGCTGCGCAACACGCCCCGCTCGGACCTGCGGCTGCGCCTGGACGGACGGGAGGCCGACGGTGACGAGATCCCCATCGGCTTCGCCAAGTTCGACCTCACCGTCAGCCTGCGGGAGACGGTCTCCGCCGAGGGCGTCTGCCAAGGCGTCGAAGGATTCGTCGAGTACGCGGCCGACCTCTTCGACGCCGCGACGGCCGAGCGCCTGGTCCGGCTGTTCCTCGCCGTGCTGGACGCCGTAACCGCCCGCCCCGGCCGTCCGGTGGGCGAGGTGGACCTGCTCACCGACGCCGAACGGCGGCACACGGTGGAGGTGCTGGGCCGCCGCGCCCCGGCGACCGCCGGCCACGACCCGCTCCCGGTGCTCTTCGCCCGCCAGGTGCGGCGCCACCCGGACGCGGTGGCGGTCCAGGGCGACGGCGAGGAGCGGACCTTCGCGGAGCTGGACGCGGACGCCAACCGCCTCGCGCGCCTGCTGCTCGCCCGGGGCGCCGGCCCGGAGCGGTGCGTGGCGCTCGCCCTGCCCCGCTCACGGCAGCTGGTGACCGCGGTCCTCGCCGCCTTGAAGACCGGGGCCGCGTATCTCCCCGTCGACCTGGACTACCCGGCGCCCCGCATCCGCGCGATGCTGGCGGACGCCCGGCCGACCGTGGCCGTCACCACCGAGCGGCACCGGGGTCTCTTCGGCGACGGCACCGCCCCTGTGGTCTGCCCGGACGCCCCGGCGACCGCCGCGGAGCTGGCGCGCCTGGCGCCCGGCGGTATCGGCGACACCGAGCGCGGCGGACCGCTGGACCCGCTCGGCGCGGCGTGCCTGCTGTTCACCTCGGGCTCCACCGGCCGCCCGAAGGGCGTGGTGCTCACACACCGGGGAACGGCCGGTCTCGTCGGGGCGCAGCGCGCGCTCTTCGAGGTGACCGGGGAGAGCCGGGTGCTGCAGTTCGGATCGCCCAGCTTCGACGCGTTCCTGCTGGAGATCTGCATGTCGCTGCTCTCCGGCTGCCGGCTGGTGCTCGCCGAGCCCCGCGACCTGGTGCCCGACCAGACACTGGGCGACACCGTGCGGCGGTGCGGCATCACCCATGTCACCATGCCGCCCTCGGTGCTCGCCGCCGTACCGCCCGGGGCCCTGCCGCCGGATCTGACGCTGGTGGTCGCCGGTGAGCCGGTGCCCGGGGCGCTCGTACGGGACTGGTCCGCGGGCCGCCGCATGGTCAACCTCTACGGCCCGACCGAGGGTTCGGTCATCGCCACCTGGGCGGGCCCGCTGTCCGGCACCGCCGCCCCGGCGATCGGCTCCCCGCGCCCCGGCGTGGCGCTGTACGTCCTCGACCCCTGGCTGCGGCCGGTCCCGCCCGGCGTGCCCGGTGAGCTGTACCTCGCCGGGGAGTGCGTCACCCGCGGCTACGCCAACCGTCCGGGGCTGACCGCCGAACGCTTCGTGGCCGACCCGCTCACGGACGCCCCGGGGGCCCGTATGTACCGCACCGGCGACCTGGTGGTCCGGCGCCCCGGCGGGGAACTCGGCTTCCTCGGCCGCGCCGATCACCAGGTGAAGCTCCGCGGCTTCCGGATCGAGCTGTCCGAGGTGGAGGCGGCGCTCGCCGCCGTGCCCTCGGTGTCCCGCGCGGCGGTGGCCGTCCGGGAGGACGTCCCCGGCGAACGGCGGCTGATCGGCTACGTCGTCCCGGCGCCGGGCGGCGACTGCCGGGGCGCGCAGGTGCGGCGCCGGGTCGCCGAGGTCCTCCCCGGCTATCTGGTCCCGGCGCGGGTGATCGTGCTCGACCGGCTCCCGCTCAACCCCAACGGGAAACTGGACCGCGCGGCGCTGCCGGCCCCCGATCGGACCGAGCCGCCGCCCCCGGTCGGCGGCTCGCCGGTGGAGCGGGTGGTCGCCCGGGTGTGGCGCGAGGTCCTCGGCGCGGCGGAGGTCGGCCCCGCGGACGACTTCTTCGGGCTCGGCGGCCACTCCCTGCTCGCCGGGAAAGTGGTCAACCGTCTGCGCGACGAGTGCGGCGTCACCCTCCCGGTCCGGATGCTGTTCGAGCACCCGACGGTCGCGGGGCTCGCCCGCGAGATCGGCCGGCTGCTCGCCGCGGACACCGAGGGGGACGACTGATGGGCGCCGCCGGCCTGCTGTACCCCACTCAGGAACGGCTGTGGCACCTGGAGCAGCGGCAGCCGGGCCGGCAGGACTTCCTCGTGACCGGGCTGCTGCGGCTGTCCGGCGCGCTGGACGAGGCCGCTCTGCAAGACGCGCTGGACGCGGTGGTGGCGCGCCACGAGTCCCTGCGCACCGGGTTCCGTACGACGGCGGACGGCCCGCGCCGCTTCGTCGCGGCCCCGCCCCGGCGCCTGCTCGGCCTGCACGACGTACGCGGGGCCGGGCGTCCCCGCGAGAGGGCCCTGGAGATCGCCGAGGAGCACTGCCGGCGCCCCTTCGGCCTGGCGGACCCGCCGCTGCTGCGCGCCGCGCTCGTCCGGTACGGGGACCGCGACCGGCTGCTGGCACTGGCGATGCACCACATCGTCACCGACGGCTGTTCCTGCGGCATCGTCCTGCGGGAGATCGGCGCGCTCTACCGCGCGGGCGTGAGCGGGCAGCCGGCCGGGCTGGCCTCCCCCGCCGCCCGGTACGGCGACTTCGTGGACCGCCAGTACGCCTGGTTCGCGGGCGAGGAGGCCCGGCAGGACCTGGCGTACTGGCTCGACGACCTGCGCGGCCACCGGCCGTTGCGGCTGCGCCCCTCGGCCCGTGCCGCCCCCGCGCGCGGACCGTGCGGGGACGCGTACGACCTCACGCTGCCGCGGACGCTGTCCGAGGAGGTACGGCGCTTCGCCCGGGAGCGGGGCTGCACCCCCTTCCTGGTGCTGCTGGCCGTGATGTACCTCCTCGTCCACCTCTACACGGGAGAGCGCGACATCGCCCTGGGATCCGCCATGGCCAACCGGGGGCGTACCGCCTACGAGGAGATGGTCGGGTACCTGCGGAACATCGTCGTCCTGCGCGAGACGGTGGACGGGAACCTGCCGTTCAGCCGGCTGCTCACCCGGATCCGCGCGCATGTGCTGTCCGCCTACGACCACCAGGCCCTCCCCTTCGACCATGTGGTCCGCGCGCTGGACGGCGGCGAGGACCTCTATCCGGAGGTGCTGTTCTGCACGGACAGCTCCGCGGCGGTGCCCTGGGATCTGCCCGGTGTCGCCGTGGAGCGCATCGACCGGCGGGGGGTGGTCTCCAAGCGGGCGATGACCGTCTTCCTCCAGGAACGCGACCCGGATCTGGCACTGCGGTTCGTGCACCGGCCCGACGTGCTGAGCGCGGACGACATACGGGCACTGGGCGAGCTGTGCCAGGCCCTGCTCCGGCGGATCCTCGCCGGGCCCGAGACCACGCTGGACGCGCTGGCCGGGGAAGCCGAGCCGCCCACCTGGTGGCCGTCCCGGTGCGGCAGAAAGCAGAGAGGAGCCTCAGCATGACCGCCACCCACGACACAGGTCGCCGGCTCGCGACCGAGACCCGGCACAGCGGAGCGGCCCCGGACCTCGCCGCCGCCGCGGCGCTGCTGGAGATGGGCGACCGGCTCGGTGTACTGGACGTGATCGCCCCCGGGCGGACGTTCGGCAGCGCCGCGGTGGCCGCGCGGGCGGACGTCCCCGAGGAGGGCGCCGCACGCTATCTGGAGGCGCTGGAGTCCGCGGGCCTCATCGAGCCGGCCTCGGACGGCGGCACGGACTTCCGGGTGGTGGCGGACTTCGGTGTCCTCCTGCACCGGGCGGGCTACGTGTCCTGGACCATGAACGCCAACCGGCCGTTCATCGAGCACGCCCGGGAGTTCCTCACCGACCCGGCCGCGGCCCGCGCCGCCCATCTGCGCGACGGCCGGCAGGTCGCCGTCAGCTCGCAGTGGATGGGGTCGCTCGCCTTCTATCCCGCCGCGCTGGAGAAGATCCTCCAGGCCGCACCCGGGCGGTTGGCGGATCTCGGCGCCGGTACCTGCCAGTTGCTGATGGAGGCGCTGCGCAGGCTCCCGGGCGCCACCGGCGTGGGCCTGGACCTCAGCCCCGGCGCCTGCGAGGCGGCGCGTGCGGCCGTGCACCACGCGGGCATGGCCGAGCGGATCACGGTGGTCGAGCGGTCCATCCAGTCGATCGCCGAGGACCCCGGACCGGTGGCGGGGGCCGACGTGATCCACGCGGGCTTCGTGTTCCACGACATGATGCCGGAGGAGGAGGCGGTGGCCGACAAGGTGCTCGCCAACTGCCGGGACGCGCTGCGCCCGGGCGGGATCATGGCGATCACGGACGCGGTCCCCTACCTCCGCAACGAGCGCGAGCGGCTGTTCAGCGCGATCGTCACCTATTACCACCGGCAGTTCATGGGCCGCAGACTCCTGACCGAGGCCGAATGGGAGGGCAAGCTGCGGGCCGCGGGCTTCTCCGGGGTGGAGACCGTGGAGCTGGGGTTCCCCACCGGGCGTCTCTTCGTGGCGCGGCGCTGATGCACGGGGCGACGTCCGGCGGCGGCGCCTCGTGGTTCCCGTCCGCCGCGAGCACCGACGCCACCACCGGGGAGATCCCGCTGTTCTGCCTGCCGCACGCGGGGGCGGGGCCCGCCGCCTTCCGGCAGTGGGACGCCCACCTCGATCCGCGCATCGAGGTGGTGCCGGTGCAGTACCCCGGGCGGCCGCCGCGGTTCGGCGAGCCTCCGGAGACCTCGCTGAAACGGCTGGCGCAGCGGCTGGCCGGGCCGGTCGCGGAGCGGGCGGCGGGACGGCCGTACGCGCTCTTCGGACACAGCATGGGCGCGCTCGTGGCCTACGAGACGGCGTCCCTGCTGACGCAACTGGAGCGGCCGCCCGCGGGGTTGCTGGTGTCCGGGCAGACCGCCCCGCATCTGTACCGCCCCACACAGGTGCACCGACTCTCCGACGACGGGCTGATCGACCACCTCACCCGGCTCCAGGGCACCCCGCCGGACGTGCTGGCCAACCCCTCCCTGCTGGAACTGCTGCTGCCCGTGCTCCGTGCCGACTTCGCGCTGTGCGAGACCTACCGCTACGAGGAAGCGCCCCCGCTCCGGGCCGCCGTCACCGTCCTCGGCGGCACCGACGACCCGAGCGCGGAGCCCGGACTGCTCGGCCGCTGGAGCGAGCTGACCACCGGAACGTGCGAGGTCCGGGTCTTCCCCGGCGGTCACTTCTTCCTCTTCGAACAGCTGGCGGCCGTGCTGGCCCCGGTGTCGGCCGCGGTCCGCGCCGCGGGCGGGCCCGCCCGCGGGAGGAGCGACTGATGGCGGCGGTCGACGTCCCCGATCTCTCCGACCCCCTGCTGTACGAGCGCGGCGAGGCCGCCGCGGTGTGGCGCCGCCTCCGCCGTGAGCGGCCGGTCTGCCGGGTCGTCCGCCCCGGCGGCGAACCGTTCTGGGCGGTGCTCTCGTACGGCCTCGTCGTACGGGCCCTGTCGCAGCCGGCCGTCTTCTCCTCCACCGGCGGTATGCGCCTCGACGCGGACGGCACGGCGACGGCCGCCGGTGCGGGGAAGATGATGGTCATCTCCGACCCGCCGAGGCACGGCAAGATCCGCCGCATCATGAGTTCCGCGTTCACCCCGCGCACGGTCCACCGGCTGCGGCGGAACATGCGCACCACGGTGACCGGCCTCCTAGACGGCGCGCTGGCCGCCGATGTCTGCGAGTTCACCGAGGTCGCGGCACGGCTGCCGCTGACGGTCATCTGCGATCTGCTGGGGGTGCCGCCCGCGGACCGGGACTTCATGCTGAGCCGGACGATGACCGCGTTCGGCGTGGGCGACCGGTCCGGCGCCACCGACGCGGCCGCCGCGGCCGTGGCGCACACCGAACTGTTCCGCTACTACGGCGAGCTGATGCGCGAGCGGCGGCGCGCGCCGCGGGACGACATCATCAGCGCCCTGGTGCACGGCACGATCGACGGTGAGCCGCTGAGCAGCACGGAGGTGGTCCTCAACTGCAACGGCCTGATTTCCGGCGGCAACGAGACGACCCGGCACGCCACGCTGGGCGGCCTGCTCGCCTTCATCGAGAACCCGGACCAGTGGGCGCTGCTGCGCGCCCGGCCCGACCTGCTGCCCGGCGCCGTCCAGGAGGTGCTGCGCCACACCTCCCCGGCGATGCACCTGCTGCGCACCGCGACCCGGGACGCGGAGCTCGGCGGCGAGCGGATCCGCGCCGGTGACCGGGTCACCCTGTGGCTGGCCTCGGCCAACCGGGACGAGCACGTCTTCGACTCCCCCGACGCCTTCGACATCACCCGCTCGCCCAACCGGCACCTGACCTTCGCCCACGGCCCGCACCACTGCATCGGCGCGGCGCTGGCCGTCACCGAGCTGACCGTCATGTTCGAGGAGCTGACGCGCCGGGTCGCGCGGGCGGAGCCGGCCGGTCCGGTCCGCCGGATGCGGTCCAACCTCATCGGCGGCCTGGAGTCCCTGCCCGTCTCGCTGATCCCCGCGGACGGTTCATGCACAAGGGAAGGACGATCATGATCAATCCCTTCGACGACCCCGACGGCACCTTCCTCGTCCTCGTCAACGACGAGGGCCAGCACTCCCTGTGGCCTTCCTTCGCGGCGGTGCCGGACGGCTGGCGGGTGACCCACCCCGAGGCGTCCCGGCAGGACTGCCTGGACCACATCGAACGGAACTGGACGGATCTGCGGCCCCGCAGCCTGGCCGACCGGATGAAGGACTCCGGGCGCACATGACTGCCGTGGGGCGCCCGGAGCCCACGGCGCGGCCCGACCGGACGGACGGGGCGCACCACGGCGGCCGCGCGGTACGGGTGGAGGTCTCCGACGGCGTCGCGCTGCTCTCGCTCGACCGGCCGGGCTCCGGCAACGCGCTCACCCCGGCCGTGCTCCGTGACCTCGCGGCGGCCGTGACCGGACTGCGCGACGAGCCCGCGGTGCGGGCGGTGGTGCTCACCGGCGCGGGGCGCGACTTCTGCCTCGGCGGCTCGCCCGACGCGCTGGAGGGGCTCGCCCGGGACCTCCGTGCCGCCGGTGACGGCCCGCCGGACGAGGAGGTTCTCGCGCCGGTGCGGGACCTGGCCGGGGCCGTCCTCGGTCTCGCCACGCTGGAGTGCCCGGTGATCGCGGCGGTGAACGGGCGGGCGGCCGGTGCGGGGTTCTCCCTGGCGCTGGCGTGCGATCTGCGGATCGCCTCCGGGAGGAGCGCCTTCCACCTCGCCTACGGTGCGCTGGGATGCTCGACCGACGGTGCGATGTCCTGGTTCCTGCCGCGTGTGGTGGGCCTGGCGCGGGCCCTGCCGCTGCTTCTGGAGCAGCCGGTGCTGCGGCCCGCCGCCGCGCTGCGGATCGGTCTGGTCTCGGCCGTGGTGCCACCCGCCGAACTGCTGTCCGCGGCGCTGGAGCGGGCCCGGGCCCTCGCGCGGGCCGCCCCGCACGCGGTGCGTTCCGCCAAGCGCCTGGCGCACCAGGGCCTTTCCCTTCCGCTCGCCGACCATCTGCAACGGGAGCACGAGGATTTCGTCCGGGGGCTCCGGACGCAGGACGTGCAGCGCGGACTGGGTGCCTGGAAAACGGGGAACCGAGCGGAATTCCACGGTAATTGAGGCGGTACCATGCCGCGCATGCACCGATTGCTCTATCGGCTCTATGAAAGCCGGCTTCAACGCCAGTTGATCAAACGGCCAATTCCTCGCCATGTCGCGATCATCATGGACGGTAACCGCCGGTGGGCGCAGCGGGCGGGCCTCGGAAACGCGAGCCTCGGCCATCAGCACGGCGCCGAACACGTCGAGGAGGTCCTCGGCTGGTGCTCCTCGGCGGGCATCAAGCACGTGACCATCTTCGCCGCCTCCACCGAGAACCTCAGCAACCGCTCTCCGGCCGAGATGGACTTCCTGATGGGGGTCATCGAACGGGTCGTCGACGAGCACCTCACCCGGCCGTCCAGCCTGTGGCGGCTGCACATCGCGGGCAACCTGGACCTCATCCGTGACTCCACCGCGCGCACCCTCAAGGCCGCCGAGGAGACCACCAGCGCCTACGCCACCGAACACCACCTCACCGTCGCCATCGGCTACGGCGGCCGGCAGGAGCTGATCGACGCCTTCCGCGCCTGGATCGACGCCGAGATCGGCGCGGGCACGCCCGTCGCGGAACTGTCGGCCAAGCTGAGCGCCGAAAATATCGCCGATCATCTGTACACGAATGGTCGACCCGATCCGGATCTCGTCATCCGTACGAGTGGTGAACAACGGCTCTCGGGATTCCTGTTGTGGCAGACGGCCTATTCCGAACTGTATTTCTGTGACGTCCACTGGCCGGCGTTCCGGCACGTGGATTTCCTGCGGGCGCTGCGCGCGTACTCCGCGCGTCAGCGGCGTTACGGGGCCTGAGCGGCCGGCGCGTGCCGGCACCCCTTCCAGTCGAGGAGGGCGGCGGCCCAGGTCAGGCCCGCCCCGAACGCGGCCATGCCCACCCGGGCCCCCTTCGGCAGCCGTCCGTCCGACTGCGCGCGGTGCAGGGACAGCGGGATCGAGGACGCCGCGGTGTTGCCGAACTCGCCGACGTACACCGCGGTGCGCCCGGCGGGGAACGCCAGTCGGCGCAGCACCGCCTTGATGATCCGCGCGTTGGCCTGGTGCGGCACGAACAGGTCGAGGTCCGCCGGCGTCACGCCCCGTACCGCGCAGGCCCGGAGCGTGCTGTCGGCCATGGCGTCGACGGCCTGCTCGTAGACCTCGGCCCCCCGCATGTGCACGGTGTGCCGCTCCCGGTCCACGTACAGGATGTCGCCGAGGCCACCGTCGGCGCCGAGGACGACGGTGGGCGCGCAGGCGGCGCAGCAGCGGTCGGCGCCGGCGGCCCGGACGACGACCGCGCCGGCCGCGTCACCGAACAGCGGCGCCGTGAAACGGTCGTGCGGGTCGATGATCCGTGAGGCGGCGTCGGCGCCGCACACCAGCACGCAGGACCGGCGACCGGCGTCGATCTGCGCGAGCGCCTGGTCCACGGCGTAGAGGAAGCCGGGGCAGGCCGCGTTGAGGTCGACGGCGGGCAGCCCCCGCAGACCGAGCCCGTGCGCCAGTTCGGGGGCGAGACCTGGGGAGATCCGGTCGGGGGTGGCGGTGGCCGCGATCACCAGATCGACCTCGTCCGGCGCGCAGTCCGCGTCGGCGAGCGCGCGGCGGCCCGCCTCGATCGCCAGCCCGGTCAGCCCCTCGTCCGGCCCGAGCCACCGCCGTTCCCGGATTCCCGTGCGGCTCGTGATCCACTGGTCGGAGATCCCGAGATACGCGAAGTGCGCGTTGCGGACCGTCCGGGACGCCCGCGCCGCGCCGACACCGCTGACCACCGCGACCACCGCCGGCCCCGTTCAGGAACCGCACCGGCGGTACAGCCGCTCGGGCGCCCCCACCCTCCCGTACCGGCAGGACACCTCCGCCCTGCCGACCGAGGCGAGGAAGCGCAGGTAGCGGCGGGCCGTGACGATGCTCATGCCCGTGCTCCGCGCGACATCGGTGGCGGAGACCTCCTTGTGTGCGGGGTTCTCCAACTCACCGATCACCAGACTCAGCGTGATCTCCGAAATGCCCTTGGGGGGCGCGCCCGTACCCACGTGCCATCCTCCGTACACGACTCCGGTTCACCAGTTCAGGACGGTCTTCCCGCCGATCTCGCCCCGGGCCAGAAGGCGGAACGCCTCCCCGGCGCGCTCGGCGGGGAATTCATGCTGGAGGTGCGGCCGCAGGCCGTGGGCCACCATGAACGACAGCAGACCGCGCAGTTCGCTCATGGTTCCGCACATCACGCCGAGCACCCGCAGCTCGTTCCAGAAGATCCGTGTCAGATGCGCCGGTGGCAGCGCCCCGGTCGTCGCCCCCGCCACCACGACGGTGCCGCCGGGCCGCACCGAGCGCAGGCTGTGCGCCCAGGTGTCCCGGCCGACGCTCTCCATCACGGCGTCGACCCGCTCCGGCAGCGGCGTCCCCGACGCGAACACCCGGTCCGCGCCCAGCTCCAGTGCGAGCCGGCGTCTGGCCTCCGTGCGCGACGTGGCCCACATCCGCAGTCCGGCCGCCCGGCCCAGCCGGATCAGCGCGGTGGACAGGCCCCCGGCGCCGCCCTGTACGAGCACCGTGTGCCCGGGGTGCAGCGCCGCCCGGGTGAACAGCATGCGGTACGCGGTGAGCCAGGTGCCGGTGAGCGCGCCCGCCTCGGCGAAGCTCAGCTCCGGCGGCTTCGCGATCAGCGTGTGCGTGGGCACCGCGACCCGCTCGGCGAAGGTCCCCGGCCGGCCTTCGCCGAGCATCGTCCACTGCGGATCGAGTACGGGGCGGTCGAGGAACTCACGGCCGTAGACCATGCCGTGCACGATGACCGCGCGGCCGGTTCCGTCCGTCCCCGCGCACTCCACGCCGAGCGTCAGCGGGTAGCGGTGCGGCGGGACGCCCGCGCCGCGCAGGGTCCACAGGTCGTGGTGGTTGAGCCCGGCGCTCCGTACCGTCACCACGGTCCAGTCCGCACCGGGCGGTTCGGGCTCCGGCCGCTCGCCGAAGCGCAGCGCGGTCAACGGGGCGTCGGGGCAGGGGCGCGCGGCGTAGACCGCCTTCATGGCAGGCTCCTCTGCGGCTGGGGGCGGACGCACGACGGTCATCCGGTCGGCGAGGACCGGCGGCGGATCAATCGGAGGGCGGGCAGGCGCGCGTGATGCGGGCGGCGACGTCCGGCAGCGCGAACGTGACCGCCTGCATCCGCAGTTCGGGGCCGAGCACCGCGTCCGTCCGGCGGCGCAGCTCTCCCCGCAGATGTTCCTTGAGCAGACGCAGGCTCGCCAGGGGCGCGCGGGCGGTGCGCACGGCCAGCTCGCGCGCCGTGCGCTCCACGGTGTCGTGCGGCACGACCCGGTACGGGACCCCGCGTCGGCGCAGTTCGGCGCCGCGGTAGGACCGGCCGGTGAGCAGCATCTCGGTGCCGAGCACGGAGCCGAACCGGGCGGGGAGCAGCGCCGTGGCCCCCACCCCGGGGGTGAAGCCGTGGGACATGAAGTTGGCCGCGTACACGGAGCGCTCCGACAGCACCGCGAGGTCCGCGTAGAGCCCGAGCAGCAGTCCGCCGCCGATCGCGGGGGGGGGGGGGGGGGGGGGAAAAAAAAAAAAAAAAGGGCGGGGGGAGGGGGGGGGAGGCTCCCACCCCCAAGAGAGGGGGGGGGGAGGGGGGGAGAAAAAAGCACCCCCCGCGACGCAACCAGAGGA
>NZ_JBVHWT010000014.1:99929-214487 GCF_055564055.1 Streptomyces sp. NPDC029159 | reverse complement strand
GGTTTGTGCAACGCGGGGGGGAGGAAGGGGAGACTTTGGTGGGGGGGGGGGGGGGGGGGGGGGGGGGGCGGCGGGACGGGGCATCAGTGACCTCTCCCCCCCACCGCCCCGGACCGGCCGGCCCCGGCGTCCGTCAGTCCCGCGGGCCCGCCGCCGCGTCGCAGGCCCGGGCCCGCAGCGCCCGCGCCAGGTCGTCGCGCTGCTCCGACACCAGACGGCGCAGCGCGGGCGCGGCGTCCGTGTGCGCGGTCAGCCAGGCGTCGGTGGCGTCCAGCGTGGCCTGCTCGATCTGCCAGAACGGGAAGAGACCGCGGACCACGGCCATGCCGATCTCGATCGACCGCTCCTGCCAGATCCGCTCGATCGCCGCGAAGTACCGCTCGCCGTACGGCGCCAGCAGCTCGCCCTGGCCGGGCCGGGCGAAGCCGCTGATGGTGGCCTCCACCAGCGCGTTGGACAGCGCGTCGGACTCCACCACGTCGGCCCACGCCTGCGCCTTGACGCCGGCGTCCGGCCGGGCGGCCAGACAGCGGACCTGGTGCCGCTTGCCGGACGCGGTGTCGTCGCGGGACAGCTCGGCCTCGACGGCGGCGGCGTCGGCCGCGTCCTCCGACGCCAGCGACGCCAGGAACGCCCAGCGCAGCTCCTGGTCCACGTCGAGACCGTCGATCCGCGCGGTGCCGTCCAGCAGTCCGCGCAGCAGCTGGAGGTCGGACGGCCGGGTGGCGACCGCGGCGAAGTGCCGGGCCCAGGCCAGCTGGTGGTCGCTGCCGGGCGCCGCGATCCGCAGCTCGTGCAGCGCGCCCTCGGCCAGCGTGCGGGCCATCGCCTCCTGGTGCTCCGGCGCGGTGTACGACCGCAGTGCCCCCTGCGCCTGTCCGTGCAGCGTCTGGAGCACCCCGATGTCGCTCTCCCGCCCGGCGAACCGCAGCACCAGGTCCAGGTAGTCCCGGGCCGGCATCAGCCCGTCGCGGGTCAGCCCCCACACCGCCGACCAGCACAGGGCCCGCGCCAGGGGGTCGGAGAGGTCGCCGAGGCGGGCGCCGAGGGTGGCGAGCGAGCCCTCGTCGAAGCGGGTCTTGCAGTACGTCAGATCGTCGTCGTTGACGAGGATCAGCTCGGGCCGCTCGGCGCCCGCCAGCTCCGTGACGACGGTGCGCGGCCCCGCGACGTCGACCTCGGCGCGGGCGTAGCGCTCCAGCGCGCCGCCCGCGTCCTCCCGCCGGTAGAGGCCGACCGCCACCCGGTGCGGCCGCAGCTCCGGGTGGGAGGCGGCGGCCTCCTGGAGGACGACCAGTTCGGTGATGTGGTCCTGCGCGTCGTAGGTGACCTGCGGGGTCAGCGCGTTGACCCCGGCGGTCTGGAGCCAGGCGCGCGACCAGGCGGCCATGTCGCGGCCGGAGGTCTCCTCCAGCACCGACAGCAGATCGCCCAGCCGGGTGTTGCCGTAGGCGTGCCGCTTGAAGTAGCGGCGGGCGCCCTCCAGGAACGCGTCCCGTCCCGCGTACGCCACCAGCTGCTTGAGGACCGAGGCGCCCTTGGCGTACGTGATGCCGTCGAAGTTGAGCTTGGCGTCCTCCAGGTCATGGATGTCGGCGGTGACCGGGTGGGTGGACGGCAGCTGGTCGGCGCGGTAGGCCCATGCCTTGCGGTTGTTGGCGAAGGTGATCCAGCCGTTGCGGAAGCGCGTCGCCTCGACCAGCGACAGGGCGCCCATGTAGTCCGCGAACGACTCCTTGAGCCACAGGTCGTCCCACCACTCCATGGTGACGAGGTCGCCGAACCACATGTGCGCCATCTCGTGCAGGATGACGTTGGCCCGGCGCTCGTACGACGCCTCGGTGACCTTGCCGCGGAAGACGAACTCCTCACGGAAGGTCACACAGCCCGGGTTCTCCATCGCCCCGATGTTGTACTCCGGGACGAACGCCTGGTCGTACTTGCCGAACGGGTACGGGTAGTCGAAGTGCTCGTGGAAGAAGTCCAGGCCCTGCTTGGTGACGGTGAAGATGTCGTCCGCGTCGAAGTGCTTTGCCAGTCCCTTGCGGCAGAGCGCGCCCAGCGGGATCGTCAGCGTGGTGCCGTCCTCGAACGTCCGCCGGTAGCTGTCGCGCTCGTAGTGGTACGGCCCGGCGACCACCGCGGTGATGTACGTGGAGATCGGCTGCGTCGTCGCGAAGCGGTGGCGGCCGCCGGACGGCTCGCCCTCTTCGGCGCCGTTGCTGAGCACCAGCCACTCCTCGGGCGCGGTCACCTCGAAGGTGAACGGGGCCTTGAGGTCGGGCTGTTCGAAATTGGCGAAGACCCGGCGGGCGTCGGCGGGCTCGTACTGCGTGTAGAGGTAGACCTCGCCGTCCTCGGGGTCCACGAAGCGGTGCAGGCCCTCGCCGGTGCGGCTGTAGGCGCACTGCGCGTCGACGGTCAGGGTGTTCTCCGCCGCGAGACCGGCGAGCGTGATGCGGGTGCCGTCGAAGACCGCCGACGGGTCCAGGGCCGTGCCGTTGAGCGTCACCGACGTCACCGACGGCGCCAGCAGGTCCGCGAAGGTGGTGGCGCCCGGCTCGGCGCAGCGGAAGCGGATCGTGGTCAGCGAGCGGAAGGTGTCCTCGCCCTTCACCGCCGACCGCACGTCCAGCGCCACGTCGTACCCGTCGACGCTCAGCAGCCGTCCGCGCTCGTGGGCCTCGTCCCGGGACAGATTCTCACCTGGCACGCTCTGACTCCTTCGTCTTTTCGTGGTCTTCTTCCGGTTCCGTGGTCCACCGGTCGAACACGGGAATCATGGCACGGTCGCACTCTGTTGAAGCGGGCGCCGACCGGCGTACGCCCCGGCACCCACCGCACTTGAGGAGAGCCTGTGCCCGACACCGCGAAGACCCCCGCAGACTTCTGGTTCGATCCGCTGTGCCCCTGGGCGTGGATGACGTCCCGTTGGATGCTGGAGGTGGAGAAGGTCCGCCCGGTCGAGGTCCGCTGGCATGTCATGAGCCTCGCGGTGCTCAACGAGAACCGCCTCGACGACCTCCCGCCGGAGTACGCCGAGCCGATGCGGCCCGGCGGCTTCTCCTGGGCCCCGGTGCGGGTCTGCATCGCCGCCGAGCAGCGCTTCGGCAGCGATGTCCTCGGCCCGCTCTACACCGCGCTCGGCACCCGGATGCACAACGAGGGCATGGGCCGCCACCGCGCCGCCATCGAGGCGGCTCTCGCCGACGCCGGGCTGCCCGCCGAGCTGATCGAGGCCGCCGACTCCGATGCGTACGACACCGCGCTGCGCACCTCCCACAAGGAGGGCATCGAACTGGTCGGGCAGGACGTCGGCACGCCGGTCATCGCGGTGCCCGGCGCGGACGGCGGACAGATCGCCTTCTTCGGCCCGGTCGTCACACCCGCCCCCAAGGGCGAGGAGGCCGCCAGGCTGTGGGACGGCACCCTGATGGTCGCCTCCGTCCCCGGCTTCTACGAGATCAAGCGGACCCGCACGGCCGGTCCGGTCTTCGACTGATCCACAACGGTTAATGGGCAGGGCCCCGCGAGTCACGTCCTCGCGGGGCCCTGCCGTTCTTCCGCCTGCCGGGTGAAGGTTGAGAAGACGATCACGAGGCAGGACGCACGGGGGGTGTCACGGCGCCAGCAGCAGCGTGTGCGCGCGCTCCTTGGCGGCGGCGTAGCGCTTGGCCACGTCCTGCCAGTTGACGACCTGCCACATCGCCTCGATGAAGTCGACCTTCTGGTTCTTGTACTGGAGGTAGAAGGCGTGCTCCCAGGCGTCGAAGACCAGGATCGGCACCGAGCCCTGGCCGACGTTGCCCTGGTGGTCGTAGATCTGCTCGACGATCAGCCGGCCGCTGACCGGCTCGTAGGCGAGCACGCCCCAGCCGGAGCCCTGCGTGGTGGCGGCGGCCTTCGTCAGCTGGGCCTTGAAACCGGCGTACGAGCCGAAGCTCTCGGCGATGGCGTCGGCCAGCTCGCCCACACCGTCCTTGGCGTCGGGCTCGCCGCCGCCGTCACCGCTCATGTTGTGCCAGTAGATGCTGTGCAGGATGTGCCCGGAGAGGTGGAACGCGAGGTTCTTCTCCAGCCCGTTGATGCCGCCCCACTGCCCCTTGTCGCGGGCCTCGGCGAGCTGCTCCAGGGTGTCGTTCGCACCCTTCACGTAGGCCGCGTGGTGCTTGTCGTGGTGCAGCTCGATGATCTCGGGGCTGATGACCGGGGCCAGCGCCGAGTAGTCGTAGGGGAGCTCCGGAAGGGTGTAGGTCGCCATGTGCCCAGCCTCTCCAACTGCTTACGCCTTCTTATTGCAACAGGGAGCTATTGCAATTGGTGTGCAAGAACGCTCGCTACGCTACCAGCCGGGGCGATCACCGGCCCGGCAAGGGCGGGCTGCCTGGTCCCAAAGACGGAGGCGGGGCGGGACCCCCGGAGGAGTCCCGCCCCGCCTCGTACGCAGGGGTGCGGTCCGGTCAGCCGGCCGCCGGCCGCTCGCCCTCCGCGTGAGTGCGGCCCAGCTTCGAGCGCAGCAGCCCGATCACGGCCAGCACCAGCGCGAACCCGCCGGTGAACAGCAGTTGGACCCGCTGGTCGCCGTCGCGCAGCATCAGCAGCAGCACCGCCGCGATACCGGCCAGCGCCACCCACGTCAGGAACGGGAACGCCCACATCTTCACGACCAGCTTCTCCGGCGACTCCCGCTCCAGCTGACGGCGCATCCGCAGCTGGGCGGCGGCGATGAAGCCCCACACCACCAGCACCGCGGCGCCGACCATGTTGAGCAGCCACTGGAAGACCGTCGTCGGCCACCAGAAGCTGAAGAGCACCGCGAGGAATCCGAACGCCGAGCAGAGCACCACCGCACGGCGCGGCACCCCGCCGCTGACCTTGCCGAGGAAGGCCGGGCCCTGCCCGCGCGCGGTCAGCGAGAACGCCATCCGGGACGAGCCGTAGATGTTGGCGTTCATCGCGGACAGCAGCGCCACCAGGATGACCACGTTCATGATCTGCCCGGCCGCCGGGATGTTCAGGTAGTCGAGGACCGCGACGTACGGGCCGCTCTTGGTGATCGAGGGCTCGTCCCACGGGATGACGGTGACGATGATCGCCATCGAGCCGACGTAGAAGAGGGCGATCCGCCACATCGCGGTCCGCACCGCCCGCGCCACCCCGCGCACCGGGTCCTTCGACTCGGCGGCCGCGATCGTCACCGTCTCCAGACCGCCGTACGCGAAGACCGACGCCAGCAGACCGACCATCAGGCCGTCCACACCCTTGGGCAGGAAGCCGCCGTCGCCGGTGAGATGGGAGGCGCCCGGCGCGGCGGTGCCCGGCAGCGCGCCGAAGATCGCCAGCAGGCCCAGGATCAGGAAGATGCCGATCGCGGCGACCTTCAGAGCGGCGAACCAGAACTCGAACTCACCGAAGTTGCTGACCGCCGCGAGGTTGGCGCCGCAGAAGATCACCATGAAGAGCAGCACCCACATCCACGTCTGGGTGCCCGGGAACCACTGCGTCATGATGCCCGCCGCGCCGATCGCCTCGGCGGCCACCGCCACACACAGCAGCGCGGTGAACATCCAGCCGGCGGTGAACCCGGCCCACGGCCCGATCGACCGCCCGGCGTGCACCGAGAACGACCCGGACGCCGGGTTCGCCGCGGCCATCTCGCCCAGCATCCGCATGATCAGCATGACCAGCGCACCGGAGACCGCGTAGGCGAGGACGATCGAGGGCCCGGCGGCGGCGATGCCCGCACCGGAGCCGACGAAGAGCCCGGCGCCGATCACCCCGCCCAGGGCGATCATCGACAGATGGCGCTGCTTCAGGCCGTTGGACAGCGAGGGCCCGCCGTCGCCGCCCTGGTCCGCTTCGGACCGCTCACGCGCGGCCGCGGCGGACGGGGGTATTCCATTCATGTCGTACCTGTCCCAGTGGTGAGAGCGAGCGGAACCTGCGTTCTCCCGGGGCTGCGACCTGTACGCCTCCGCCGCCGACCCCCGGCCCCCCGCCCGCGGTGGCAAGGCACAGCCCTGCGTATGGCGCGTAAACGAGGGGTCCTCGGTGAAGCGCGCTCAGTCTGGGCGGCGGTGTCCGCTCAGGGCAACAGGCATGCAGCGAATGTTCGGTATTCAGACGTGATCGTGACCGTACGTGTCCAGGTCATCGTCGTATGCCACCACAAGCCCATACAAGGCGGTATACCTCCGCCTCAGCGCCGGGATGTCCAGCCACGTACTTCCCGGACGGCGGCGACCAGCAGGACCAGCGCGGTGGCCCCCGTCGACCACAGCAGCTGCGGCCGGGCGGTGGCGTCGGTCAGCATCAGCACCAGCACCGCGGCCATCCCCGCCAGCGCTGCCCAGGTCAGATAGGGGAACGCCCACATCCGCAGGGTCAGCTTCTCCGGCGCCTCCTGCTCGATCCGGCGCCGCAGCCGCAGCTGCGAGACGGCGATCAGCGCCCAGACGAAGAGCAGCACCGCGCCGACCGCGTTCAGCAGATAGAGGAACACCGAATCCGGCCACTCGAGATTCAGCAGCACCGACACGAAGCCGAACGCCACCGACGCCAGCACCGCCCGCCGCGGCACGCCCCTGCCCGCCACCTTCAGCAGCCCGCGCGGAGCCTCGCCCCGCTCCGCCAGCGAGAAGATCATCCGGGAGGCGCCGTAGAGATTGGCGTTCAGCGCCGACAGCAGCGCCACGAACACCACGATGTTCATGATCAGCCCGGCGCCCGGGATCCCGATATGGTCGAGCACCGCGACGTACGGGCTCTTCCCCGGGATCAGCTTCGACCACGGCAGCAGCGCGACGATCACCAGCATCGAGCCGACGTAGAAGAAGAGGATGCGCCACACCGCGCTGCGCACCGCCCGGCCCACCGCCCGCGCCGGATCGTCCGACTCGGCCGCCGCGATGGTGACGACCTCCAGACCGCCGAACGCGAACACCACCGCCAGCACCCCGGAGACCACCCCGGACCAGCCGCGCGGCAGGAAGCCGCCCTGCCCGGTCAGGTTGGACAGGCCCACCGGCTCGGTGTCCGGCAGCACCCCGAAGATCGCCAGCAGGCTCAGCACCAGGAAGAGCACGATCGCGGTGACCTTGAGCGTGGCGAACCAGAACTCGAACTCGCCGAAGTTCTTCACCGCGGCGAGGTTGGCGCCGGTGAAGACCACCATGAAGAGGAGCACCCAGCCCCACTGCGGCACCGCCGGCACCCAGCCGTGTGCGATCTGCGCCGCGCCCGTCGCCTCCACGGCGAGCACCACGACCAGCAGGAACCAGTAGAGCCAGCCCACGCTGAACCCGGCCCAGCGGCCCAGCGCCCGCTCCGCGTGCACCGAGAACGCCCCGGACGCCGGCATCGCCGCCGACATCTCGCCCAGCATCCGCATGATCAGCATCGCCAGCGCGCCCGCGATCAGGTACGACACCGTGATGCCGGGCCCGGCCACCGCGATACCCGCACCGGAGCCGACGAACAGCCCGGCGCCGATCACCCCGCCGAGCCCCATCATCGTCAGATGGCGCTGCTTGAGCCCCCCGGAGAGCGGCTCCCGCTCGCCTACCCCCTCTCCGAGCGGAGGTTTCCCGGAGGAGGGTGGTGCGTCGTGCATGGCTCGTACTCTCACGCGGTGCGGGGCCCCGCGCGCGGCGCGGCCTGTTGTCCTTCACAGTTTCCCCGCCCCGGCGACCACCGCAAAACGTCTGCCCTCTTGGTGAGAAGCATCACGTGACCTGCGAAGAGAACGTACGAACGGCCTCGCTGGGCCCGGCTGGGGGATGTTCGGAACTCTCCAAGCCGCCCGGCGCCGCTTTGTCGCCGCCACACGATGATCGCGGTGGCCCGGCTGGACTAACGTCCCTCAGGTCCGACCTGTCCGTATCCCTTAGACCTTCGCGGAGTTCTGATGAGCACTGCCGCTCTCACCCGTCCCGGTGCGGTCCTCGCCGATCTGCTGCCCGCCGCCACCGCCTCCCGCGCCCGCGTCCGTGACGCCGCGCTGGTCGCCGGGGGCGCCGTCCTCACCGGCGTCGCCGCCCAGATCGCCCTGCCGGTCCCGGGCTCCCCGGTGCCGGTGACCGGCCAGACCTTCGCCGCGCTGCTGGTGGGCACCGCGCTCGGCGCCCGCCGCGGCCTCGCCTCCCTCGCGCTGTACGCGGCGGTCGGCATGGCGGGCGTGCCGTGGTTCGCCGAGGGGAAGTCCGGCCCCGGCGGCGCCACCTTCGGCTACGTCCTGGGCATGCTGCTGGCCTCCGTCGTCGTCGGCGCGCTGGCCCGCCGCGGCGGCGACCGGGGCGCGCTGCGCACCGCCGGGACGATGGCCGTCGGCCTCGCCGTGATCTACGCCGTCGGCGTCCCCTACCTCGCGCTGTCCACCGGCATCTCCTTCGGCCAGGCGCTCGCCGTCGGGATGGTGCCGTTCCTGATCGGCGACGCCCTCAAGGCGGCCCTGGCGATGGGCGCCCTGCCCACCGCCTGGAAGCTGGCCGGCCGCCGCGGCTGACCCGACGGCCGCCGCACACGCGAACGGGCCGGGCCCCGCACCCACCCAGGTGGTGACTGCGGGGCCCGGCCCGTTCCCCCTGCCCTACGTGTCGGTCGGCTACGCGCGGTCCGCGCCCTGCGCGGCGGCGGCCTCAGGTGCCTCGGCGGCCGGAGCCTGCGCCGGAACGGCGGCGGCCTCGCGGGGACGGCGGCGGTCCAGTATCAGACCGATGGCGAGGACGACGACGGCGGCGACGACGGACAGGACCATCTGCTTACGGCCGTCCGGGTCGTAGAACATGTAGCCCACGACGAAGAGGATCAGCGCGATCGTCGCGTACGTCAGCCACGGGTACAGCCACATCCGGACCGTCAGCCGCTCCGGCATCTCCTTCTCGATGACCTTGCGCATCCGCAGCTGGGAGAAGCAGATGACCAGCCACACGAAGAGCGCGACGGCGCCCGAGGAGTTCAGCAGGAACTGGAAGATGGTGTCCGGCGAGGTGTAGCTGAAGATCGTCGCGATGAAGCCGAAGGCCACCGACGCCCAGATCGCCACGGCCGGCACGCCGCCCTTGTTGACCTTCGCGAACGCCTTCGGCGCGTCCCCGCGCTCACCCAGCGAGAAGGCCATCCGGGACGCGGTGTAGAGACCCGAGTTGAGACAGGACAGCACCGCCGTCAGCACGACGACGTCCATCACGGTGCCCGCGTACGGGATCTTCAGCGACTCCAGCACGGCCACGTACGGGCTCGCGTCCAGCTTCGGGTCGTTCCACGGCAGCAGCGTCACGATGACCGCGATCGAGCCGAGGTAGAAGAGCGCGATCCGCCAGATGACGCTGTTGACGGCCTGGCGCACGGCCTTCACCGGGTTCGGCGACTCGCTGGCCGCCAGGGTGACGATCTCGCTGCCCATGAAGGAGAAGACCACCAGCAGCATGCCGGAGAGGATCGCCCCGGGCCCGTTCGGCAGGAAGCCGCCCTGACCGGTGAAGTTGCTCAGCCCCACCGCGTGGTCGCCCGGGGGCAGACCGAAGATGGCCAGCGCGCCGACGATGATGAAGATGACGATGGCGACGACCTTGATACCGGCGAACCAGAACTCGAACTCGCCGAACGAGCCGACGGAGATCAGGTTGGTACCGGTCAGCACGATCATGACCAACAGCGCCCACGCCCACTGTGGGACGGCGGGGACCCAATTGGTCAGGATCGAGGCGGCCGCGGTCGCCTCGACGGCCAGTACGACCGACCAGAAGAACCAGTACAGCCAGCCGATGGTGAACCCGGCCCAGCGGCCGAGCGCACGGTCCGCGTAAGCGGAGAACGAACCGGACGTGGGGGAGGCCGCGGCCATCTCACCCAGCATCCGCATGACGAGCACGACCAGAAGTCCGGTCAGTGCGTAGGAGAGGAGAATGCCCGGTCCGGCGGCCTTGATACCGGCTCCGGACCCGACGAACAGTCCGGCTCCGATGACGCCACCGATGGCGATCATCGACAGATGCCGGTTCTTGAGTCCTGCCTGAAGCCCGTCCGTGGTAGGCGGGTGCGTGCCCATGTGCACCGTCCTTCAGTGGTTCTCGGTTTCGAGTCCCCGCATTAGACAGGTGACACCAACCGCTTAGGAAGATCCGACTCCGGATCGTTGCCGTTCCTGTTCAGCTGTATGAAGAGTGGCTGAAACCTTCCTGCCATATGTACGAAGACCCGACGCCACATGGTCGCATTCCTCGTGCCACACTCATGCCATGCGCGTGTATCTCGGCTCCGACCATGCCGGTTTCGACCTCAAGAACCACCTCGTCGACTGGCTCAAGGCCCACGGCCACGAGCCCGTCGACTGCGGTCCCCACCTTTACGACGCCCAGGACGACTACCCCCCGTTCTGCCTCCGTGCAGCTGAGCGGACCGCCGCCGACGCCGACGCCCTCGGCATCGTGATCGGCGGCTCCGGCAACGGCGAGCAGATCGCCGCCAACAAGGTCAAGGGCGTCCGGGCCGCACTGGCCTGGAGCGAGGAGACCGCGAAGCTGGGCCGCGAGCACAACAACGCAAACGTGATTTCCGTCGGTGGCCGGATGCATACCCTGGAAGAGGCGACCAGGTTCGTCGAGATCTTCCTCGCCACCCCGTACTCCGGCGAGGAGCGTCACACCCGCCGCATCGAGATGCTCTCGGCGTACGAGACCACCGGCGAACTCCCCCCGATCCCGGCCCACCACCCCCAGGGCTGATCGCCTCCGAGCCCGACGCCGCCCGCTTCCCCGGCCGCCGGGGGAGCGGGCGCACCACCTTCTGAAGGACGCACCGCATGCCCGAGGGGCACACCATCCACCGCCTCGCCCTCGACCACCGCGAGCGCTTCGCGGGCGAGACGGTCCGCGCGAGCAGCCCGCAGGGCCGGTTCGCCGCCGGTGCGGCGCTCGTCGACGGCCGGGTCCTGGAGCGCACCGAGGCCCACGGCAAGCACCTCTTCCTCGGCTTCGGGCCCGCCGGCTGGATCCACATCCACCTCGGCCTCTTCGGCAAGCTCGGCTTCGGCACCGCCCCGGCCCCGCCCGCCACCGACACCGTCCGGCTCCGCCTCGCCACCGGCGAACACCACGCCGACCTGCGCGGACCCACCGCCTGCGCGCTGATCACCGACGCCGAGAAGCAGGCGATACACGACCGCCTCGGCCCCGATCCGCTCCGCCCCGAGGACGACGGCGAACGGGCCTGGCGGCGCATCTCCCGCAGCCGCACCACCGTCGCCGCACTCCTCCTCGACCAGAAGGTCGTCGCGGGCGTCGGCAACGTCTACCGCGCCGAGGTCCTCTTCCGCCGCGGCATCGACCCGTACCTCCCCGGCCGGGCGCTCGCCCGCGACGACTGGGACGCGATCTGGGCCGACCTCGCCGCCCTGATGCGCGAGGGCGTCCGCCACAACCGGATCGACACCGTACGGCCCGAGCACCTGCCGGAGGCGATGGGCCGCCCGCCGCGCGTCGACGACCACGGCGGCGAGGTGTACGTCTACCGCCGCGCCCACCAGCCCTGCCACCTGTGCACCACCGAGATCCGCACCGCCGGCCTGGCGGCCCGCAACCTCTTCTGGTGCCCGCGCTGCCAGCCGGCGCACGGGGGCTGAGCGGGCCCGCCCCGCTTGCTCCGGACACGGGCCCGGCCACCGTCGCGGAGCCGGGCCTGGCCGGCGGGCCCGGCCGTCACCGCGGGCCCGCGCCCGCCGTCCTCAGAACTCGTGCGGCAGCCACGGCGCGACATCCCCGCCGAACGCCACCGACGCCGCCGCCAGCGCGCCCGGCCGCAGCTCCTGCACCCGCCCGGCCCCGGCCATCGCCGACAGCGTGAAGCCGCCCAGATACGCCGAACCCAGCTCCCGCACGGACAGCGCCACCTCGGCCGGGTCGGTGGTCCGCTCGCAGGTCGCGCCGGTGCTGTCGCCGGACAGCCGCCAACGGCCCTCGTTCCACGGGCAGAACGGGTCGGCCACCTGCAACACCGTGTCCACCGGCCCCTGGTACGTCCGCGCCGCCAGCGCCGCGCCCAGCTCCACCGGCCGTACGAACGCCGACTCCCGCAGCCCGATCAGACACCGCCGCATGTCCGGGACCAGGTGCAGCAGCGGATCGTCCTCCGGCAGATTCCACGCGGTCACCCAGGTCGTCAGGTCGATGCCGAACAGATAGCGCCACAGCGCGGCGCCCACCACCGGATCGGTCGCGGCCAGATCCCGCACCCGGACCGTGCCCTGCGCCCCGGCCTCGGCCCAGTCCATCACCACGGAGTAGCGGGCGTATCCGGCCACTTCTCCGCCGCTCTCGGCCACCACGCACTGCAGCGGCGTCTCGTCGTCGTCGCGGTCGTCCTCCGGGTCGAGGATCATCAGCCGGTCCCAGCCCGGCGGCCGCACCAGCATCCCGGCGCGCCCCGCGACCGTCCGCGCGTAGACCGCCTCGCACGCCGCCAGCGCCTCGCCCGGCTCCATCAGCCGCAGCCGTACGCCGTCGACACCGGGCAGCTCCGCGGGGGCCACCCGGGTGGTGTCGGCCTTGATCCGCATCTCCTGCGTCGCCGCGCCGTACCCGAACCGCCCGTAGATCGCGGACTCGGACGCCGTCAGCATCGCCAGCGGCTCGCCCCGCTCCCGTACGTCGTCCAGCTGCCGCCGCATCATCGCCGTCAGCACCCCGCGGCGGCGGTGCGTCGGCTGCACGCTGACCATCGTCACCCCGGCCGTGGGCACCGAGGCCCCGCCCGGCACCGTCACGCCGAAGGAGAACGCGCCCGCGGTGCCGACGATCTCGTCGTCGTCCCAGGCGGCGAGGGAGCGGCCGGGCTCCATCAGCTCCCGCCACATGGCCCGCTCCTCGGCGGTCTCCTCCTCGCTGAACGCCCGCTCCAGCTTCCCGTACCAGACGTCCCCTTCGTCCGGCTGCAACACTCGTACCTCTGTCGTCATACGCCACCTGTACCAGGAGGCTCTCCGGCAGCGCGACCGCATTTCGAACGGGATTCCCGGCAATCACACCGGGCGGTGTCCGGCGAATCGACGTGCCGCCGAACGGGTGGATAAAGTCCCCGTGACATGACTCGCCGCCCGGGATCGGAACCCCTGACGGCCCGGCTGCACAAAGCGCTGCACCGGGCCCGCGTCGGCATGCGCAAGGCCGGGGTCGACTACTTCCGCGGCGACGGCTCCGACGGACCCGCCCTCGCCGCGTTGCTCCTCTCGGTGGCGGTCATCGCGGGCGGCACCCTGTGGCACACGGAGTGGTTCGGACCGACCGCGTTGGTCCTTCCGGTGATCGCCGGCGGCCTCCTCCTGCGCCCCGCCAACCTCCTCGTCCTCTACGCCGCCTCCGCGACCGCACTGATCGTGGAGGCGGCGCTCTTCGGTCCGTACGACGAGGGACCGGAGCGCATCACGCCCGGCACGGTCCTGATCGTCGCCGCCGTCGGGCTGATCGGCCTGCTGATCGCGCAGTTCCGCAGCCGGGTCGGCGTGCCCTGGCGGCGCGGCAGCACCATGCTCTTCGACCTCCGCGAACGCATCCGGGTCCAGAGCGCACTGCCCCGGCTGCCGGACGGCTGGCACCACGAGATGGCGCTCCGGCCGGCCGGCGGGCAGTCGTTCTCGGGCGATTTCGTCGTCGCCTCCCGCACCCAGGGCGGCAACATCCTGGAGGTCGTCCTCACCGACGTCTCCGGCAAGGGCATGGACGCGGCCTCCCGCTCCCTGCTGCTCTCCGGCGCCTTCGGCGGCCTCCTCGGCTCGCTGCCGCCGAACAGCTTCCTGCCCGCGGCCAACGGCTATCTGCTGCGCCAGGACTGGGACGAGGGCTTCGCCACCTCCATCCACCTCGTCCTCGACCTGGAATCCGGCGACTACGAACTGCTCTCCGCCGGCCATCTCCCGGCCCTCCAGCTCTGCGCCGGGACGGGCCGCTGGGAGGAGAAGTCCGGCGAGGGCCCGCTCCTCGGGGTGTACGACGGGGCGCAGTTCGACCCGGTGAAGGGCCGGCTGCGCCCCGGCGACGTCCTGATGATGTTCACCGACGGCCTGGTCGAGTCCGCGGAGCGCGACATCGCCGAGGGCATGGACCGGCTGACCGGCGAGGCCGACCGCTATGTCGCGGGCGGTTTCGCGGGCGCCGCCTGGCATCTGATCGAGGCGGTCGCCAAGGATGTCAACGACGACCGGGCGCTGCTCCTCATCTGCCGGGACGCGTAGCGCCGACGGGTTCGGAGGCCGCCTCCCGCGCCGCGTCCGCGGTGCCCGGTGCGTCCGCCGTGGCCTGCCGGCCGCCCGGCAGCACCCGCGCCAGCAACTCCGCACGTCCGGCGGCCAGCGGCCCGAGCACCGCGAGGATCAGCACGTATCCGGCGATGAACGGCGACAGCCGCTCGTCGAGTCCGGCGGCCGCGGCCATCGTCGCCAGGATCAGCGCGAACTCACCGCGGGCCAGCAGCGAGGTGGCGATCCCCGCGGCGGGCCGGGGCCCGAAGCCGTGGATCCGCGCGGCCAGCAGCCCGGCGACGACGTTCATCGCCACCGTCAGCGTGACGGCGATCAGCACCGGCCCGACCACCGACGCCAGGTCACCGGGGTTGATGGAGAGGCCGAAGGCGAAGAAGAAGATCGCGCCGAACGCGTCCCGCAGCGGATGCACCAGCTCCCGGATCCGGTCGCCGGAGCTGGTCCCGCCCAGCATCAGACCCACCATGAACGCGCCGATGGCGTCCGCGACCCCGAACCACTCGGAGAACCCGGCGACCAGGACGGCCGCGCCGAGGAAGGAGATGACGAGGAGTTCGTTGTCTCTGGTGGCGATCAGCCGGTCGACCACCCGGGTGCCCCACCGCGCCGCGGCGGCGAGCAGCAGCAGGAACCCGAACGCCTTGCCCGCGTCGTACGCCGCCGCACCGAACGAGTCCGCACCGGAGATCACCGGCTGGAGCGCGGCCAGATACAGCGCCAGGAAGATGTCCTCGACGACGATGATCCCGAGGATCGGCTTCGCCTCCGGGCTGCCCAGCCGCCCCGTGTCGACCAGCACCTTGGTGACGATCGCGGACGAGGAGATGCCCAGCACCCCGGCGAGGACCAGCGCCTCGGACGTCCCCCAGCCGAGCGCGAAGCCGAAGGCGAGGCCGGCGCCGACGTTCAGCGCCAGATAGGCGCCGCCGGCCAGCGCCATCTTGCGCCCGCCGTTCTTCAGGTCGTCCACATGGAATTCGAGGCCGAGGTAGAAGAGCAGCAGCACCAGACCGAGGAGGGAGAGCATCTCCAGGTCGTGCGGGTCGGCGACCAGCACCAGGCCGGGGGTGTGCGGGCCGAGCAGGATCCCGGCCAGGATGAAGAGGGGGATGGTGGGCAGGCCGATCCGGCGGCCGATCCGGGCGAGCACGGCGGCGGCCAGAAAGGCCCCGCCCATGGCTATCAGGGTCTGCGCGTGACCGATGGCTCCTCCAAGGTCTGAGGGACGGACAGCTGAACGGGTGGAACAACGGGCGGACCCACGCACGACAGAAACGGGCAAAGCGCCGCGAAGTGCCACCCAGAGTCAAGAGATGGTCAAGAAAAGGTCGATAGTTAGATTACCAAAGTAAAATTCGCGTACGGCGAAGTGCAGGCCGGAGCCGGAGCGGCAACCGCCCGGAGGCCCGGACGCGGTGCGTCAGCGGGCGGATGGGGGAGAGGAGTTGGGAGACCCCGAATTTTTTCGGACGGGTCCGCGGACCTACCGTGTCGCCGCGGCGCGGCTGTCCTGCGCCGCCCGGTCCGCTCCCGCCGCCGGGGGACCCGCCTCCGGCCCGCCCCGTCCGGCTGCCCGACGGGCCTCCTCCGGGTCCTTGCGGAACGCCCACGCCATCGTCGGCTCCATCGCGAACCGGAAGACCTTGCGGACCGGCGGGGTGCACAGCGCCGTGACCACCACACCGGCGATCACCGTGACCGCGATCTCCCCGAGCGGCGTGTGCAGCCAGGCGTAGTCGTCGAACCAGCCCCAGAAGCGGGAGCCCTTGGCGAGGAAGCCGTGCAGCAGATAGCCGTAGAGCGTGCCCGCGCCCAGCACCGTGAACCACGTCCGCCGGGTCGGGACCCAGGAGTAGAAACACGCCGTCAGCACCAGCGAGCACCCGAAGAGCGCCAGATACATCACGGCACCGGCCCACCAGGTGGTGCCCAGCTCCTGCGCGCTGTCGCGGTGGTAGAACCACGCCGACGTCATCCGGGGCGCCGCCCAGTACGCCACGGCCACCGCCGCCGCGAAGACCGGCACCGCCGCGATCCGCACCGCCCGCCGCCGCACCCACGCGAAGTGCTCCGGCTTCAGATTCAGCCCCAGCACGAAGAACGGCAGGAACTGCAGCACCCGCTGGAGGTCGAGATCGTCACCGATCTCCGGCGAGACGGAGGCGGCGATCGCGAGGGTGAGCGCCAGCGGGACCGGCCACCGGACCACCTTCCACAGCGGCGTCGTCAGCCGCCAGATGAAGAGCGCGACCAGGAACCACGTCAGGAACCACGGATCGAGCAGACTGATCGGCATCTTCGGATCGTGGTTCGCCCACCGCGCGAAGAAGGTGTACGCGACCTCGAAGAGGATGTACGGCACGGCGACGCCGGTGATCAGCCGCTGCAACCGGTCCTTGCGCATGTCGAAACTGCGCGAGAAGTAGCCGGAGATGATGATGAACGCCGGCATGTGGAAGGCGTAGACCGTCATGTACAGCGCCTCGGCGGCGCGGCTGCCGTCGGTCAGCGGCTCCCAGGCGTGGCCCATCGCCACCAGCACGATGGCGAGGTACTTCGCATTGTCGAAGAACGCGTCCCGGCCCCGAGCCGGGCGTTCGGCCGCCGCTGCGCCCGAGGGCGGCGCCGGATGCGCATCCGCCCCCTCCCGGACCGCGGGGAGGGCACGTCGCGAGGTCGGCACAGGCGGAAACATCTGAGGCACCCTAGTGGCGATCCGTCGAATGCGTAAAACCACCGTCAGGCAATTCACCATTCCCCCAGGTAAACGCCGTATACGGGGCCCGGCCCCGGCGTGATCCAATTTCGCGCGGCGCTCCGCAATAACCCGAGCACCCCATGAACTCCCCGCTCGACGCGCCGTTTTGTGGCATTTCACCCCCATAAAACGGTCGATATCGTGCCCGAGTCCCGCCGGAGGGAATGTCACGCCGCCCCGTCAACACGCCGCCACGGCGGACATGAGTGATGTCACATCAGGGAATATGCTCCGGCTTCCGCGCGGCGAATGCGGCGCGCGCCGCCAGGTGAATAACCACGTGGCGAACGTCACTTACCAGCCAGCTACGGCGAAATATTCCGGCCGAATTGCCGTTCCCGCGGCGCGCGTCGTTTCCCTCCGCACCGCCCGCACCGTACGGTGCCCCGCCCGGTCACCCCCGGGCCCGCTTCCTGGCGCCTTGTCGAAACGTCCCCGGCCCGCCGTACGAGCGTGACGTTCCTCCGCTTGGCCCTTCAACGGCGCGAAGCGGGCAAAGCCTTGGCCGATGATTCGTCACCCGTATGCGATGGGAAGTGACTTGGTGGCACGATGGGTGCCTGCGGGGGTGTGCGCAGCTGCACACTTCCCGGCCGGTGAGGCTTCCGACCGAGGGTGTGATCAGTGTGGCTCTGTCGCTGTCAGTGGTGCTGCTGTTGGGGATCGTGCTGATCGTGCTGATCCGCGGCAAAACGATCAAGCCCGGTCCGGCGATCGTCGCCATCCTCTTCGGGTTCTTCCTCGCGTCCACCGGCATGGCCCCGTCCATAAACCGGTTCTTCAACTCCCTCGCGGACACGATCAACCACATCACGTTCTGAGCGCCGCCCCGCCGCCCGGTGACACACCGCGCGGCACCGCCCGCCGGCCCCGGGGCCGGACCGCACCCGCGGCCCGGCCCCGTATCCGTGTCAGCTCCCGGCGCCCCGCGCCAGCGCCGCGCGCACCGCGTCCTCGCTGCGCCCGACGACCGCCGTGCCGTCGTCCGCGGTGATGATCGGCCGCTGGATCAGCCGCGGATGCGCCGCCAGCGCCTCGATCCACCGCTCCCGCCCGGCCTCCGACCGCTCCCAGGACGCCACCCCCAGCTCCTTCGCCTCGGCCTCCTGCGTCCGCGTGATCTCCCACGGCTCCAGCCCCAGGCGCCCCAGCACGGCACGGATCTCGTCCGCCGTCGGCGGCTCCTCCAGATAACGGCGCACCGTGTACTGCGCCCCCTCCTCGTCGAGCAGGCCGACCGCGGAACGGCACTTGGAACACGCGGGATTGATCCAGATCTCCATGCCGGTCACCCTAGGGGGCCGCGCAGGCGCCCGCCTGCGGTGAGAGGGGCGTACGACAAGAGGCCCCGGACCGGCAGGTCCAGGGCCTCTCACCTCGCTGAGCGGGCGACGGGAATCGAACCCGCGTAGCCAGTTTGGAAGACTGGGGCTCTACCATTGAGCTACGCCCGCATGCGCCACAGGTCGTCGCGACCCCGGCACGCAGTGCACTGTAGCGGGTCGGACCCCTCCATCGCACACCGGTTGACCATGCGCGGATATCCGGCAGCCGCAGCGCCATCAGCCATGTACCCTACGTGTCGCACCGACGGGGTGTGGCGCAGCTTGGTAGCGCGTCCGCTTTGGGAGCGGAAGGTCGTCGGTTCGAATCCGGCCACCCCGACCAGCAGTATTCACGGCGTACGTCCCGGTGGACCGGTTCCCCGGGGCGGACCGCCCGCCGGAGCACCTACGGATATCCGGAGGTGACTCTCCGGCCACGTCCGCGCACCGCGAGCGCCCTGCGCAGGGGCCCGCGAGGTCGCGTTGTCGGTGCCGTCCACCTTGCGGTTACTATGCAAGCTGCGTGCCCGTGTGTCTCTGGACCGGGCGCGATCGGCCGGGGCCCGCGCCTGCGGGGGCGTCCCGGAAGATCCCAGCAGAACCCCAAGAAGTCAGCCCCAAGGAGACCGAACCGTGAAGAGCGCCGTGGAGACCCTGAACCCGACCCGGGTTCGGCTCACTGTCGAGGTGCCCTTCGAGGAGCTCAAGGACAGCCTCGACGCGGCGTACAAGAAGATCAACCAGCAGGTCACGGTGAAGGGCTTCCGCAAGGGCAAGATCCCTGCCCGCGTCATCGACCAGCGGTTCGGTCGCGGCGCCGTGCTGGAGGAGGCCGTCAACGACGCGCTCCCGAAGTTCTACACCGAAGCGGTCAACGAGGGTGAGCTGAACGTCCTCGGCCAGCCCGAGGTCGACATCACCGAGCTGAAGGACGGCGAGCTGCTGGCCTTCACCGCCGAGGTCGACATCCGCCCCGCCCTGGAGATCCCGGACTACTCCGGCATCGAGGTCGAGGTCGACGCGGTCGCCGTGTCGGACGAGGACATCGAGAAGTCGGTCGAGCAGCTCCGTGAGCGCTTCGCCTCCACCTCCCCGGTCGAGCGCGCCGCGCAGGACGGTGACGTCCTGACGCTGGACCTCGAGGCCAAGGTGGACGGCGAGGTCCTGGAGGACGGCGTCGCCAAGGGCGTCAGCTACACCGTCGGCTCCGGTGAGCTGCTGGACGGCATCGACGAGGCCGTCAAGGGCGTCGAGGCCGGCGGCACCGCCACCTTCACCTCCGAGCTCAAGGGCGGCTCCGCCCAGGGCAAGGAGGCCGAGGTCAAGGTCGACGTCACCGCCGTCGCCGCCCGCGAACTGCCCGAGCTGGACGACGACTTCGCGCAGCTGGCCAGCGAGTTCGACACGCTCGACGAGCTGAAGGCCGACAGCGCCAAGCGCCTCGAGCAGATGAAGAAGTACGACCAGGCCACCCAGGCCCAGGAGAAGGTGCTCGAGGAGCTGCTGAAGCTCGTGGAGGTCCCGATCCCCGAGAAGCTGCTCGAGGACGAGATCAACACCCGCAAGCACAACCTCGTCAACCACCAGCTCGGCCAGATGGGCCTCGACCTCGCGAAGTACCTGGAGATCCAGGGCAAGAGCGAGGAGGAGTTCGACGCCGAGACCAAGGAGCAGGCGGAGAAGGGCATCAAGACCCAGTTCATCCTCGATGAGCTGGTCAACAAGGAGAAGCTGAACGTCAGCCAGGAGGAGCTCACCGAGCACCTCATGCGCCGCGCGCAGTCCTCCGGCATGTCCCCCGACCAGTTCGCCCAGGCCGTCGTCGAGGGTGGCCAGGTGCCGATGCTCGTCGGTGAGGTCGCCCGCGGCAAGGCGCTCGCCGTCGTCGTCGAGGCCGCCACCGTCAAGGACAGCAACGGCGAGGTCGTCGAGCTGGACGACGAGGACGAGACCGCCGAGACGGTCGTCGCCGAGGCCGAGGGCACCGAGGCCGCGGAGAAGACCGAGAGCTGAGCTCCGGCACCCTCCCGCACCCCTTGATCACGGGCCCGAACGCGCCTCTGCGTGCGTTCGGGCCCGTGCTCGTCACCGCCTGGGGAGCCTGCGCTCACAGCGAACAGTTCTCCAAGCGGGATGGCGTTGTCCGACCTGCGCGTTAGGGTCCGTAGATACGAGGGCAGGGGAGTCTTCGAACGCGCCGGGGCCACACCGTACGGCGCAGACCCCCACGCCCCGGCAGACGACGCTGAGACGGTTCCGTACCGTCCGACAACGAGCAGGTGGACACGTGACGATCCCGATGCCTTCCGCCGCCGCTGAGCCGACCTTCGGTGGCCTCGGCGACCAGGTCTACAACCGGCTGCTCGGCGAGCGGATCATCTTCCTCGGCCAGCCGGTCGACGACGACATCGCCAACAAGATCACCGCGCAGCTGCTTCTCCTGGCCGCGGACCCGGACAAGGACATCTTCCTCTACATCAACTCCCCGGGCGGCTCGATCTCGGCCGGCCTGGCGATCTACGACACCATGCAGTACATCAAGAACGATGTGGTGACGATCGCCATGGGCCTGGCCGCCTCCATGGGGCAGTTCCTCCTGAGCGCCGGCACCCCGGGCAAGCGGTTCGCGCTGCCCAACGCGGAGATCCTCATCCACCAGCCCTCGGCCGGTCTCGCCGGCTCCGCGTCGGACATCAAGATCCACGCCGAGCGGCTGCTGCACACCAAGAAGCGCATGGCCGAGCTGACCGCCTTCCACACCGGTCAGACCGTCGAGCGGATCACCCAGGACTCCGACCGTGACCGCTGGTTCTCCGCCGACGAGGCCAAGGAGTACGGCCTCATCGACGACGTCATGACCTCCGCCGCCGGCGTTCCGGGCGGGGGCGGCACCGGGGCCTGAGCCCGCGGACCACTCGCCCCACAGCCACCCAGCCTCTTGATCGCCACCAGGACGGTGAACCTCCCGATGAACAACTTCCCCGGCAGCGGCCTGCACCAGGGCGCCGAGTCCGAGTTTTCCGGCCCGCGCGCCGAGTCCCGCTACATCGTGCCGCGTTTCGTCGAGCGCACCTCGCAGGGCGTGCGCGAGTACGACCCGTACGCGAAGCTCTTCGAGGAGCGGGTGATCTTCCTCGGCGTGCAGATCGACGACGCGTCGGCCAACGACGTCATGGCGCAGCTGCTGTGCCTGGAGTCGATGGACCCCGACCGGGACATCTCGATCTACATCAACTCCCCGGGCGGCTCCTTCACGGCGCTCACCGCGATCTACGACACGATGCAGTTCGTGAAGCCCGACATCCAGACGGTCTGCATGGGCCAGGCGGCCTCCGCCGCCGCCGTGCTGCTCGCCGCCGGTACCCCCGGCAAGCGGATGGCGCTGCCCAACGCCCGTGTGCTGATCCACCAGCCGTACAGCGAGACCGGCCGCGGTCAGGTCTCCGACCTGGAGATCGCCGCCAACGAGATCCTGCGGATGCGTTCGCAGCTGGAGGATCTGCTGGCCAAGCACTCCTCCACCCCGATCGAGAAGATCCGGGACGACATCGAGCGCGACAAGATCCTGACCGCCGAGGAGACCTTGGCGTACGGTCTGGTCGACCAGATCGTGTCGACGCGCAAGGCGTCGGTCTCGATGGGCTAGCGGTACCGCGCACAGGCGCCGGGCGCCCGCCCCCTTGGACCGAGTCGACGGAGTCGGTCCAAGGGGGGCCCGTACGAAGGGCCCGGCAAGGTACCGTCGATAGGCAAGCACCCGGGTCCGTAGGAGCAATGCGGATCCCAGGCGAAGGGGAAGCACCTCGTGGCACGCATCGGTGACGGCGGCGACCTGCTCAAGTGCTCGTTCTGCGGAAAGAGTCAGAAGCAGGTGAAGAAGCTCATCGCGGGACCTGGTGTGTACATCTGCGACGAGTGCATCGACCTCTGCAACGAAATCATCGAGGAGGAGCTCGCCGAGACCTCCGAGGTGCGCTGGGAAGAGCTTCCCAAGCCCCGCGAGATCTACGAGTTCCTCAACGGCTACGTCGTCGGCCAGGAGCCCGCCAAGAAGGCCCTCTCGGTGGCCGTCTACAACCACTACAAGCGGGTGCAGGCGGGCGAGAACGGCGGTGGCCGCGGTGACGAGGGCATCGAGCTGGCCAAGTCCAACATCCTGCTGCTCGGCCCCACCGGCTCCGGCAAGACGCTGCTCGCGCAGACCCTCGCCCGGATGCTGAACGTCCCGTTCGCCTTCGCGGACGCGACCGCTCTCACCGAGGCCGGATACGTCGGCGAGGACGTCGAGAACATCCTGCTCAAGCTGATCCAGGCCGCGGACTTCGACATCAAGAAGGCCGAGACGGGGATCATCTACATCGACGAGATCGACAAGGTCGCCCGGAAGAGCGAGAACCCGTCGATCACCCGTGACGTCTCCGGCGAGGGCGTCCAGCAGGCGCTGCTGAAGATCCTGGAGGGCACCACCGCCTCGGTGCCGCCGCAGGGCGGGCGCAAGCACCCGCACCAGGAGTTCATCCAGATCGACACGACGAACGTGCTGTTCATCGTGGGCGGCGCGTTCGCCGGTCTGGACAAGATCATCGAGGCGCGGTCCGGCGCCAAGGGCATCGGCTTCGGCGCCACGATCCGCTCCAAGCGCGAGATCGAGTCGAAGGACCAGCTCAAGGACGTCATGCCGGAGGACCTGGTGAAGTTCGGGATGATCCCGGAGTTCATCGGCCGGCTGCCCGTCCTCACCTCGGTCCACAACCTCGACCGCGAGACGCTGCTGCAGATCCTCGTCGAGCCGCGCAACGCCCTCGTCAAGCAGTACAAGCGCCTCTTCGAACTCGACGGTGTGGAGCTGGACTTCGACCGCCCGGCCCTGGAGGCCATCGCCGACCAGGCGATCTTGCGCGGGACCGGCGCCCGCGGTCTGCGCGCCATCATGGAGGAGGTCCTCCAGTCGGTGATGTACGAGGTGCCCTCCCGCAAGGACGTGGCCCGCGTCGTCATCACCGAGGACGTCGTGCACTCCAACGTCAACCCGACCCTGGTGCCGCGCAGCCGCGGCGAGTCGGGCGAACCGCACGAGAAGAGCGCGTAGCACCCACCCCGTACGCACGAGAGCCGCCCGGCAGCGAATCCGCTGCCGGGCGGCTCTTCGTCGCTCCCGCGGGGTTACTTCTCCTGGCGTACCTCGTTGCGGACCTTCGCGGTCTTCTCCGACAGCTGCTCCGCGGTGAGCGCCTGCGCACCGGAGGCGCCCGAGGGGTCGGGCTTGGCCTGGGAGGTGATGGCGCCGACGGCGCTGCTGTCGGCCCAGATGCAGGTGGAGAACGTGATGCTGGCGGAGGCTCCGCCAGCCGTCACCGTTCCCTTCTGCGTCCGGCACTTCATCACCGCGCCGTCGAAGTCGTCGGGGGAGAAGTTGGTGGCCGGCACGGTCGTCTCGACCTGTGCCTTGGGGTTCTTCTTCTGGTCCGCGTCGATCTTGGCGAAGAGGGTGTCCACCGCCGAGTTCGGGTCCGCGACCTCGCCGTAGACACCCGCGACGCTCAGGAGCTGACCGGCGAGGTTGCTGTAGCCACCCGTGACGGCCTTGCCGTTGGTGACCCCCATCGCCCGCATCTCCTTGTCGTTGGAGAGGTCCTCGGCAGCGCCGCTCGACCCCGCCTGCTCCGGCACCTTCGTGTACTCACCGTTCACCAGCTTGTCCTTGAGGACGATGGTGTACGGCGGGACGCTGCCGCCCGAGCCGAAGGCGAAGTACGCGCCCACGGCGATGGCGGCGACGACCGCCACGCCGCCGGCGATCAGGCCGATCTTCTTGCCGTTGCCGCCGGAGGCGGGCGGGGGGCCCTGCGGGATCGCGCCGTAGGGCGTCTGCTGGCCGTACGGCGGCTGCGGCTGCTGGCCGTAGGGGCCCGGCTGCTGCGGCTGGCCGTACGGCGCCTGCTGGGGCGCGCCCTGCTGGGGGTAGCCGTAGCCCTGCTGCGGGGGCACCGGGGCGCCCTGCTGCGGATAGCCGTAACCGGGCTGCGGGGCCGGGGGCTGCGGCTGACCGTACGGTCCGGGCTGCTGCGGCTGCTGGCCGTACGGTCCGGGCTGCGGCTGGTTGAAGCTCATGGAGCGGTTCCCCTCGTGACTACTGGCGGCAGGCTCTCTCCTGCCCCGACACATCCTGTACGACGCCGCTGACAGTCGGTGCCCCGGGGGCGAAACCGATTCGAAGCTGCGACATCCGCGCCCGTACACTGTCGGTCGTGACCGAGAACACTCAGCAGAGCAACCACAGCGCCCCCGAACTGCCGACTCAGTACACGCCGGCCGACGTAGAGGGGCCGCTGTACGAGCGCTGGGTGGAGCGGGGCTACTTCACCGCCGACGCGAAGAGCGAGAAGCCCCCGTACACGATCGTCATCCCCCCGCCGAACGTCACCGGCTCGCTCCACCTGGGCCACGCCTTCGAGCACACCCTGATCGACGCCCTCACCCGCCGTAAGCGCATGCAGGGCTTCGAGACGCTGTGGCAGCCCGGTATGGACCACGCGGGCATCGCCACCCAGAACGTCGTCGAGCGGGAGCTGGCCAAGGAGGGCAAGTCCCGCCACGACCTGGGCCGCGAGGCGTTCGTCGAGCGGGTCTGGCAGTGGAAGGCCGAGTCCGGCGGCCAGATCGCCGGGCAGATGCGCCGCCTGGGCACCGGCGTCGCCTGGGACCGCGACCGCTTCACCATGGACGAGGGCCTCTCCCGCGCCGTCCAGACCGTCTTCAAGAAGATGTTCGACGAGGGCCTGATCTACCGCGCCGAGCGCATCATCAACTGGTGCCCGCGCTGTCTGACGGCCATCTCGGACATCGAGGTCGACTACCAGGACGACGACGGCGAGCTGGTCTCGCTGAAGTACGGCGAGGGCGAGGACTCCGTCGTCGTCGCGACCACCCGCGCCGAGACGATGCTCGGTGACACCGCGGTAGCCGTCCACCCCGACGACGAGCGCTACGCCCACCTCATCGGCAAGCGGATCGCGCTGCCGCTGACCGGCCGCACCATCCCGGTCGTCGCGGACACCCACGTCGACCCGGAGTTCGGCACCGGCGCCGTCAAGGTGACGCCCGCCCACGACCCGAACGACTTCGCCATCGGCCAGCGCCACGACCTCGAATCGATCAAGGTGCTGGACGAGCGGGGCGTCATCACCGCGCACGGCCCGTTCGAGGGTCTCGACCGCTTCGAGGCGCGCTCGGCGATCGTCGCCGCGCTGCGCGCCGAGGGCCGGATCGTCGCCGAGAAGCGGCCGTACGTCCACTCCGTGGGCCACTGCTCGCGGTGCAAGACCACGCTGGAGCCGCGGCTGTCGCTCCAGTGGTGGGTCAAGGTCGACACGCTCGCCAAGGCGGCCGGCGACGCGGTCCGCGACGGTCGGGTGAACATCCACCCCGCCGACCTGACGCAGCGCTACTTCGACTGGGTCGACAACCTCAACGACTGGTGCATCTCCCGCCAGCTGTGGTGGGGCCACCGCATCCCCGTCTGGCACGGCCCGAACGGCGAGACCGTCTGCGTCGGCCCGGACGAGCAGCCGCCGAGCGGCGAGGGCTGGGCGCAGGACACCGACGTCCTCGACACCTGGTTCTCCTCCGGTCTGTGGCCGTTCTCCACGATGGGCTGGCCGGAGAAGACCGCGGACCTCGCGAAGTTCTACCCGAACTCCACGCTGGTCACCGGCTACGACCTGATGTTCTTCTGGGTCGCCCGGATGATGATGTTCGGCCTCTACGCCATGGACGAGGTGCCTTTCCGCACCATCGCGTTCCACGGCATGGTCCGTGACGAGCACGGCAAGAAGATGTCGAAGTCGTTCGGCAACACCGTCAATCCGCTGGACTGGATGGACAAGTACGGCTCCGACGCCCTGCGGTTCACGCTGGCCCGCGGCGCCAACCCCGGCACCGACGTGCCGATCGGCGAGGACTGGGTCCAGGCGTCCCGGAACTTCGCCAACAAGATCTGGAACGCGACGCGCTTCGCGCTGATGAACGGCGCGACGATCGAGGGCGAACTGCCCCCGGCCGAGCAGCTGTCCGCCACCGACCGCTGGATCCTCTCCCGGCTGAACACCGTCGTGGCCGAGGTCGACGCCTACTACGACGACTACCAGTTCGCGAAGCTCGCCGACACCCTCTACCACTTCGCGTGGGACGAGGTCTTCGACTGGTACGTCGAGCTGTCGAAGACGACGTTCATGGCCGGCGGCGAGGGCGCGAAGGTCTCGGCGCGGGTCCTGGGCGAGGTCCTGGACACCACGCTGCGGCTGCTCCACCCGATCGTGCCGTTCGTCACCGAGACGCTGTGGACGACGCTGACCGGCGGCGAGTCGCTGGTCGTCGCCGACTGGCCGGCCGACTCCGGCTTCCGGGACGCGGCCGCCGAGCAGGAGATCGCGCTGGTCCAGCAGGTCGTCACCGAGGTCCGCCGGTTCCGCTCCGACCAGGGTCTCCAGCCCGGTCAGAAGGTGCCCGCGCAGCTGGAGCTGGCCGGTACGCAGCTGGCGGCGCACGAGGCGGCCATGCGCGCGCTGCTGCGTCTGCAGCCCGCCGGTGAGGCGTTCAGCGCCACCGCGTCGCTGCCCGTCGCCGGGGCCACCGTCGCGCTGGACCTCTCCGGTGCGATCGACGTCGAGGCGGAGCGCAAGCGGCTGATGAAGGACCTGGCCGCCGCCGAGAAGGAGAAGGCGCAGGCGCTGGGCAAGCTCGGCAACGAGGCGTTCCTCGCCAAGGCGCCGGAGAAGGTCGTGGACAAGATCCGCGGCCGGCTGGAGACCGCCGAGGCGGACCTCGTCCGGATCACCGCTCAGCTGGCGGCGCTGCCGCAGGCATGACCACGCCCGGGGACTGCCCCGGGAGGTGCACCGCAGGCCCCTCGCCCTCACCGGCGGGGGGCCTGCCCCGTCCCCGGGAGCCCCGCTCCCGCACCGGCCACAGCAGGACGTACGCGGTGGAGACCGCCACGAAGCCCAGCCGGATCAGACCGCGCGCCGCATCGTCCGGGACGACGAAGACGCTGCCGTAGAGGGTGAGCAGCGCCAGCCAGCTCCACCACGGCACCAGCCGCCGCTGCCCGATGACGTCCCACAGCAACGTGCCCAGCAGCACCGACGCCGTGTAGTACGTGTAGACGCTCGGGTCGAGGACGATACGGGCGTTGGCGCCGAGCAGCACCACGGCGGCCCACCGGCCGCGCCACACGGCCAGCGAGCCGAGGGTCAGGCCCAGGACCGCCTGGGCCGGGCGGTCCCAGCCGGGCGTCTCGGGGTCGCCGACGCCCAGCCAGCGCAGCGCGGACGCCGGATGGTTGGGGATGGCGAAGCGCGCGGCGGCGACGGTGTCGGGGGAGTCCAGGAAGAACGGCAGCCAGGCGACCGCGACCAGCGCCGCGCACCACAGCCCGGCCCGCAGCCACTGCCGCCGCGGCAGGGCCAGCAGCAGCGGCAGGAAGGCGAGCGCGGTGGGCTTGGCGTCCATCGCCAGCGCCAGACAGATGCCGGTCGCCGCCGGGTTGCCGCGGGTCAGGAAGCGGACGGCGAGGGCGGTGAAGAACAGCGCGAGGACGTCGTCGAGGTGGCCGAAGCGGACCGCGACCTCGATCCACATCGGGATGAACGCCAGCCCGGCGACGAGCACCCGCTGCCGCAGCCGCCGGTGGTTGGTGCCGGTGCCCAGGAAGTACTCGGCGGCGCTGCGCCCGGCCAGGACCGTGATCACCAGGCCGAGCAGCGACATCAGCGCCGCGGCCAGGAACTGCCCGGTGGCCTCGGGGAACGGGTTGAAGACCCCCGCGACCAGGAAGCTGACCGGTCCCATCTGGAGCTCGGGGTGGTGCGCGTAGAGGTTGAGGCCGCCGGTGCCGTCTCCGGCGGAGCCCTGGTAGAGGAGTTCACCGCCCGCCCGCAGGTAGTGCCAGGAGAAGCCGCCGTGCGGCTCGACCACGGCGAACCACAGCACCGTCCAGGCGGTGAGCAGCACCAGATGCATCCGCTGACGTGTCGGCGGCACGTTCTTCGCTCCCGTTTTCCGTCCACTCGTACCGGAAGGGGCCCGCTCAGGCCCCTCCGACGAAGAGGCGGGAATGCACGGAAAAGTTCCCGGGCCGGGCCGAAAGGTCATTTTCATCGCGCTCTCATCAAGACGGGTGACCCTGGGGCGGGGCCGCCGGACTTTCCGGAGGAACCGCCCGAACCGTGAGGAGCCGCGCCGATCATGAACAAACCGCTGCGCCGGGTCTCGGTCTTCTGCCTGACGCTGATCGTCGCGCTGATGGGCTGGGTCACCTGGATCCAGGGAGCCAAGGCCGGTACGTACCGGAGCGATCCGTCCAACCCCCGGGTCACCATAGGGAAGTACGCCGCCCCGATGGGCAACATCCTCGTCGACGACCGGCCCGTCACCGGCTCCGCCGAGACCTCCGGATCGCTGCGGTACAAGCGCACGTACACCGACGGTGCGCTCTACGCGCCGGTCACCGGCTTCGCCTCGCAGGTCTACGGCTCCACCCAGCTGGAGGCGCTCTACGGCGACCTCCTGGACGGCACCGACAGCCGCCTGCAGACCCCGGCGGACACGCTCTCCCGCAAGCGCCCCAAGGGCGGCGACGTCGCCACCACCATCGACGCGTCCGTACAGAAGGCCGGATACGCGGCGCTCGGCGGCAAGAAGGGCGCCGCCGTCGCCCTCGACCCGGCGACCGGCAAGATCCTCGGGATGGTGAGCACGCCCTCCTACGACCCGGGGAAGTTCGCCGGATCGGATGACAAGGACGCCGCGGCGTGGCGGGCGATGAGCGACGACCCGGACAGCCCCGAGGTGAACCGCGCGCTGCGCCAGTCGCTGCCGCCCGGCTCCACCTTCAAGCTGGTCGTCGCCGCGGCGGCGCTGGAGAACGGGCTGTACTCCTCGGTGGACGAGCCGACCCGCAGCCCCGACCCGTACACGCTGCCGCACACCCGCACACAGCTGACCAACGAGAGCGCCTCGGCGCCGTGCGAGAACGCGGACATCCGCACCGCGCTGCGGTACTCCTGCAACACCGTCTTCGCGAAGATGGCCGTCGACCTGGGCGAGGACAAGGTCCGGGCGCAGGCGGAGAAGTTCGGGTTCAACGACGGGAAGATCGACACCCCGGTGCGGACCGGCAAGAGCGTCTACCCCAAGGACATGGACGAGGCGCAGACCGCGCTCTCCGGTATCGGGCAGTTCGACGACCAGGCGACCCCGATGCAGATGGCGATGGTCGCCGCCGCCATCGCCAATGGCGGCGAGCTGAAGACCCCGCAGCTGGTCGACCGGCTCACCGACGGCTCCGGCAACACCCTGGAGCAGCCGGGCACGAAGACGTACGGCCGGGCGATGTCGGCGCACACCGCCGAGCAGCTGCGCTCCGCGATGCGCACCGTCGTCGACCAGGGCACCGGCACCAACGCCAAGATCGACGGCCTGACCGTCGGCGGCAAGACCGGCACCGCGCAGCACGGCGTCGACAACAGCGGTACCCCGTACGCGTGGTTCGTGTCGTACGCGCAGGACGACCGGGGGCGGCAGGTGGCGGTCGCGGTGATGGTCGAGGACAGCGGCGCCGCGCGTGACGAGGTCTCCGGCAACGGCCTGGCGGCGCCGGTCGCCCGGGCGATGATGAAGGCGGCGCTGCGGTGACCCGGACGGGCCACCGGGCGCGGGCGGTGCGGTCGTCCCGGTCGGCCGCGGCGGCGTTCGGGGTGCCCGGTCCGCCCCCGCACGTCCGTGGCCTGGGCAGGTCCGCCGGCCGTGGTGCGGGCGAGACCGTTGTCAGGGGTGACTCGTAGACTGGTCGGCGTGAGCGAGAGCCCCCAGAACGACGACCACGAGCCGACCGACGCCTTCGAGGAGATGGTCGACGCCGAGACCCGGCGCGACCCCGATCTCGCGGTGATCGAGGCCGGCAGCCGCACCCTGCGCGCCCAGGCCGGGCCCCCGCAGGGGGACGTGCCCGCCCGGCCCGAGGACCCCGAGCTCGACCGTGCGCTGCGCGCGGTCGAGGAGGAGCTGGCGGGCCGCTGGGGGGAGACCAAACTCGACCCGTCGATTCAGCGCATCGAGGCGCTGCTGGACATCCTCGGCTCCCCGCACCGCGCCTACCCCGCGATCCACATCACCGGCACCAACGGCAAGACCAGCACCGCCCGGATGATCGAGGCGCTGCTCGGCGCCTTCGACCTGCGCACCGGCCGGTACACCAGCCCGCACGTCCAGTCCGTCACCGAGCGGATCAGCCTGGACGGCGCGCCGATCTCCGCCGAGCGCTTCATCGAGACGTACCGGGACATCGCCCCGTACATCGAGATGGTCGACGCCCAGCAGGAGTACCGGCTCTCGTTCTTCGAGGTGCTGACGGCGATGGCGTACGCCGCGTTCGCCGACGCACCGGTGGACATCGCCGTCGTCGAGGTCGGCATGGGCGGCACCTGGGACGCGACCAACGTCATCGACGGCGACGTCGCGGTCATCACCCCCATCGCGCTGGACCACACCGACCGGCTGGGGGACACCCCCGAGAAGATCGCCGTCGAGAAGTCCGGGATCATCAAGAAGGACGCGACGGTCGTGCTGGCGCAGCAGCCGGTCGAGGCGGCGTCCGTGATGCTCAAGCGCGCGGTCGAGGTGGACGCCACCGTCGCCCGTGAGGGCATGGAGTTCGGCGTGCTCTCCCGCGAGGTCGCGGTCGGCGGGCAGATGCTGACGCTGCGCGGTCTGGGCGGCGAGTACCCGGAGATCTTCCTCCCGCTCTACGGCGCCCACCAGGCGCACAACGCCGCGGTGGCGCTCGCCGCGGTCGAGGCGTTCTTCGGCATCGGCTCGGCGCACGCCCGCAGCCTGGACATCGACACCATCCGCCGGGCGTTCGCCTCGGTCGCCTCGCCGGGCCGGATGGAGGTCGTCCGCCGCAGCCCCACGGTCGTGCTGGACGCCGCGCACAACCCGGCGGGTGCCCGCGCGGCGGCCGACGGCGTCACCGAGGCGTTCGGTTTCAGCCGCCTGGTGGGTGTGGTCGGCGCCAGCGACGACAAGGACGTCCGGGGCTTCCTGGAGGCGTTCGAGCCGGTCTTCGCCGAGGTCGTGATCACCCGCAATTCCAGCCAGCGCGCGATGGACCCGGATGAGCTGGCCGCGGTCGCCGTCGAGGTCTTCGGCAGCGAGCGGGTCCAGGTCGAGCCGCGGCTCGACGACGCCCTGGAGGCGGCGATCACCCTCGCCGAGGAAGAGGGCGAGTACTCCGGAGCCGGGGTGCTGGTCACCGGCTCGGTGATCACGGTCGGCGAGGCCCGGCTGCTGCTGAGGAGGGGCTGACGATGCGTACGCTCTGCGCGAGCACCCTGATCGGTGAGTTCTTCGTCATCGGCTTCGCCGCTCTGGTGGCGATGCAGCTCCACGACCTCCCGGCGGCCACGGTCTGGACGGTCAGCGGTATCGCGATGCTGCTCTGCGTCCTGCTGTGCGGCGCACTGACCCGCCCCGGCGGTGTGCAGCTGGGCTGGGCGCTCCAGATAGCCCTGATCGCCAGCGGCTTCGTCGTCCCCACGATGTTCTTCCTCGGCCTGGTGTTCGCCGCCCTGTGGTGGGCGTCGGTGCACTACGGCCGGAAGATCGACGAGGCGAAGGCCCGCTGGGCGGCGATGGCCGAGGCGGAGGCGGAGGCCGCGTAGCGCCCCGCCGCGCGGAGACGGCGGGCGGGCAGCACCGGTCCGGCGGCCGGCCCGGTGCCTGTGGGTGAAGCCCCGGCGGCGCACCGTGCAGGCGGCGCCCGCCCGCGGTCCCGCCCGCCGGGCGCGGGCCGCTTCCCTGTAGCCTCGCCTCACCGCAGTCCCGTTCTTCCCAAGGAGCCTTCTTCATGAGCCAGCGCACTCTCGTCCTTCTCAAGCCTGACGCGGTCCGTCGTGGCCTGGTCGGCGAGATCATCGGCCGGATCGAGCGGAAGGCCGGCTGGACGATCGGTGCCCTGGAACTGCGCACCCTCGACCGCGCGATCCTTGAGCAGCACTACGCCGAGCACGTCGGCCGGGACTTCTACGAGCCGCTGATGACCTTCATGTCGTCCGGCCCGGTGGTCTCCCTCGTGGTCGAGGGCGAGCGGGTCATCGAGGGCGTCCGCGCCCTCGCCGGTCCCACCGACCCGATTACCGCACCGAGTGGCTCCATTCGTGGGGACTTCGGCACGATCACCCGGGAGAATCTGATCCACGCCTCGGATTCCGAAGAGTCCGCCGAACGGGAGATCAAGATTTTCTTTCCCGGCCTTTCCTGATACATCATCGCGCGTATACCGCTCGTGACCAGGGGCGACCGGTGAAATCACCGGTCGCCTCCTGGTATATGAAGGACGTTCGGGGGAACGCGACTCCGCGACACGACGTCACCATTGAGGAAGGCGGGTGCGGGTACCGCCGACAATGGCGCAAGTGGCGCCCACCGCCGTGTTCGGGCGGGTGGCGCGACGAACTACGATGAAGCTTCCGCGCCGTGTGGCGCATCACCTCCTGCCGACCTCCAGTAAGCATTCGCTCCAGTTGGGAAGGCCAGACGTATCCTCATGGGGAACAACATGTCGTTCATCGGCCGTGACATGGCTGTCGACCTCGGCACCGCCAACACGCTGGTGTACGTCAGGGGTCGCGGGATCGTGTTGAACGAGCCCTCGGTGGTGGCCATCAACACCAACACCGGTGGCATCCTCGCGGTGGGCGCCGAGGCGAAGAAGATGATCGGGCGCACGCCCGGCAACATCGTCGCCGTACGGCCCCTCAAGGACGGCGTCATCGCCGACTTCGAGATCACCGAGCGGATGCTCCGGTACTTCATCCTCAAGATCCACAAGCGGCGGTATCTGGCCCGCCCGCGGGTCGTGGTCTGCGTCCCCTCCGGCATCACCGGCGTCGAGCGCCGCGCCGTCATCGAGGCGTCGACGCAGGCGGGTGCGCGGCAGGTGCACATCATCGAGGAGCCGATGGCCGCCGCGATCGGCTCCGGTCTGCCGGTCCACGAGGCCACCGGCAACATGGTCGTCGACATCGGCGGCGGCACCACCGAGGTCGCGGTCATCTCGCTCGGCGGCATCGTCACGGCCCAGTCCATCCGCGTCGCCGGTGACGAGCTGGACAACGCGATCATCCAGCACATCAAGAAGGAGTACAGCCTTCTGCTGGGCGAGCGGACCGCCGAGAGCATCAAGATCACCATCGGCTCGGCGTACGACCTGGAGCAGGACGAGCACACCGAGATCCGCGGCCGTGACCTGGTCTCCGGGCTGCCGAAGACCGTCGTCATCTCCGCCGCCGAGGTCCGCAAGGCCATCGAGGAGCCGGTCAACTCCATCGTCGACGCGGTCAAGACGACCCTCGACAAGTGCCCGCCGGAGCTGTCCGGCGACGTCATGGACCGCGGCATCGTCCTCACCGGCGGCGGCGCCCTGCTCCGCGGTCTCGACGAGCGGCTGCGCCGCGAGACCGGGATGCCCATCCACATCGCCGAGGACCCGCTCGACTCCGTCGCGCTCGGCTCCGGCAAGTGCGTCGAGGAGTTCGAGGCGCTCCAGCAGGTCCTCGACTCCCAGCCGCGCAGGTAACCCGACCGGACCGTCCACGGCGCGGACGCCCTGCGGCGTCCGTGCCGGGCGGGCACCATGGCGGAGGGCCGTCCCCGTCTTTTCCCGGCCCGCTGATATACAGGACCACCCCGGGACCGGCCCCGCCCGTCCCGGGCACCGCCCCAACCCCCGGAAAAATCCCGTGGACTGACCGCGCACCACCAGCCACCGCACACACAGGCACAACGCTCAGCACTCCCGAACGAGACCGGCGCGGGCCCGCAGCCGGCCGGTCCTACGAGGAAGGACACGGCCGCCGCACGTGAGGGACACACGAGAGAGCCGGCTGCTACTTGTGCTGCTGGTCGCCATCGCGTTCGCGCTGATCACGGTGGACATCCGCGGTGGCGAACAGTCCCCGCTCGACGGTGCCCGCCAAGCCGCCGCCTCCGCCTTCGGCCCCGTCGAGAACGGCGTCGCCGGAGCGGTCAACCCGATCGGCAACGCCATCGGCGCGGTACGCGACTCCGGCGAACGGCACACCAGGATCGCCGCGCTGGAACGCGAGAACGCCGCCCTGAAGGCCAAACTCGGCTCGTCCGACCGCAACCGCAACCGCGCCGCCGAGCTGGACAAAATGCTCAAGACCGCCGGCGCCGGCCAGTACGGCATCAAAGGCGCCCAGGTCATCGCCATCGGCGCGGCCCAGGGCTTCTCCTGGACGGTCACCATCGACGCGGGCAGCCGGGACGGCATCGCCCGCGACATGACGGTGCTCAACGGCGACGGGCTCGTCGGCCGCGTCACCACCGTCGGCACCTCCACCGCCACCATCCTGCTCGCCAACGACCCGGACTTCACCGTCGGCACCCGGATGGAGAAGACCAACGAGATCGGCTTCGCCTCCGGTCAGGGCGGCCGGGCGATGCGCGTGCAGCTCCTCAACGGCAAGGCGCCGGTGAAGAAGGGCGACCGGATGGTCACCTTCGGCTCCAGCAAGGGCAAGCCGTTCGTGCCCGGTGTGCCGGTCGGCCGCGTCGTCAAGGTCGAACCGTCCAACGGCGATCTGACCCGCACCGTCCAGGTCAGCACCTACGTCGCCTTCTCCCAGCTCGACGTCGTCGGGGTGGTCGTCCAGCCGCCGCACCGGGACCCGCGGGACACCGTGCTGCCGGCCCCGCCCGCCAAGCCCCGGCCGACGCCCACGGTCACCGTCACCGCCGACCCCTCCGACGGCGAATACCCAGGAGCTGACTGATGCGTCTGTACCGGATCCTGCTGACCGTCCCGCTCGTCCTCATCGCCCTGGTCCTCCAGGTCAGCGTCCTGGCGCGGCTCCAACTCCCCGGCGCCGTACCGGACCTGCTGCTGCTCGTCGTCGTCGGCCTCGCGCTGGTCTACGGGCACGTCGGCGGCTCCCTCGTCGGCTTCGCCGCCGGCCTCCTCGCCGACCTCGCGCCCCCGTCCGACCACGCCATCGGCCGCTACGCGCTGGTGCTCTGCATCGTCGGGTACGCCGTGGGCCTGACCCGCCCGGAGAACGGCCGCCACCGCTCGGCGACCGTCCCGCTGCTCGCCGTCGTCGGCGCCGCCGTCGTCTCCACGCTGCTCTACGCGGGCGTCGGCGCCCTGGTCGGCGACACCACCGCCCGGCATGTCGGCGTCGGCGGTCTGGTCCTCAGCGCCACCGTCTACGACCTGCTGCTCGCCCCGTTCATCGTGCCCGGCGTGATGGCGCTCGCCCGCCGCCTGGAGGGCGAGCCGCTGACCGGCGACGGCTCCGGCAGCCCGGGCGGCACGGTCGCCGGGCGGGAGCCCGCGTACGGCTGGATGACCACCGGCACCGGCCTCAAGGCGTCCCGCGGCGGGCTGAAGTCCGGCCGGGCGCCGAAGCCGTCCCGCTCCTCCCGCGGCGGCCTCCTCGGCCGCTCCGCACGGAACAAGGCCGCCCGCATCAAGGGGGTCAAGCGCCTGTGACCGACCGACTGCCCCGCACCCGGACCGAGCTGTGGAGGCGCCGTGAGCAACATTCCTGAGACCGGCCGGACCTCCCGCGTCACCGCCCGGCTCGTCGCGATCCAGATCCTCGTCTTCTCCCTCCTGCTCACCCTCGGCGGCCGCCTCTGGTACCTCCAGATCCGCAACGGCCAGGAGTACGCGAGCAAGGCCCGCAGCAACCACGTCCAGCAGGTCGTCGACCCGGCCACCCGCGGCTCGATCCTCGACGCCCGCGGGGTGCCGCTCGCCGACAACGAGACCCGGCTGGTGGTCTCCGCCAGCCGCACCGAACTGCTGAAGATGAAGGACGACGGCAAGGCGGTCCTCGGCCGCCTCTCCGACGTCCTCGGCATCCCCGAGCAGGAGATCCGCAACAAGGTCCGGCTCTGCGACGCGAAGACCCCGCAGCCGTGCTGGAACGGCTCGCCGTACCAGCCCATCCCGATCACCGACAAGGCCACCACCCAGCAGGCCCTGCAGATCCGCGAGCGCTCCGAGGACTTCCCCGGCATCAGCGCCGAGCCGACCGCCGTGCGCCGCTACGCCGCCCCGGCGAAGGCACAGACCGCGCAGGTCCTCGGCTATCTCTCGCCCGTCACCGACGACGAGATCAAGAAGGCCGAGCACACCCGCTCGCCGCTGCTGCGCTCCGACCAGATCGGCCGCTCCGGCCTGGAGCGGACGTACGACAGCGCACTGCGCGGCAAGGCCGGCGTCACCCGCTACGAGGTCGACAACCTCGGCCGGGTCATCGGCAAGGCCCACAGCGACCCGGCCGTCCCCGGCGCCAACGTCATCACCAGCATCGACGCCCGGGTGCAGGCGGTGGCGGAGAAGGAGCTGTACCAGGCGATGAAGGACGCCCGCCTGGAGCACGACAAGAACACCGGCACCAACTACAAGGCGGACGCCGGCGCCGTCGTCGTCATGGAGGCGAAGACCGGCCGCGTCGTCGCGATGGCCTCCAACCCCTCGTACGACCCGAACTCCTGGGTCGGCGGGATCTCCGGCAAGGACTACGCCAAGCTCACCGGCAAGAAGTCCAACTACCCGCTGCTCAACCGCGCCACCCAGGGGCAGGCGGCGCCCGGCTCGATCTTCAAGGTCATCTCGACCACCGCCGCCGTCAACGCGGGCTACCCGTTCAACGGGCACTACCCCTGCACCAGCTCGTTCAACATCGGCAGCCAGGTCTTCAAGAACTTCGAGTCGGAGAACTTCGGCCCGATCAGCCTCGGCCGCGCGCTGGAGGTCTCCTGCGACACGGTCTTCTACAACATCGCCTACGACCAGTGGAAGAAGGACGGCGGCAACAACCCGAAGCACCCCGCCGACTGGTTCTACAAGACGGCCCATCAGTTCGGCCTCGGCAAGAAGACCGGCATCGACCTGCCGGACGAGGTCAGCGGCCGGGTGCCGGACCGCCGCTGGAAGAAGGACTACTGGGAGGCGAACAAGGCCGGCTGGTGCGCCCAGGGGAAGAACGCCGACGACTACGTCTCCAAGATCGCCCGGGAGAACTGCGAGTCCGGCATGAAGATGCGCGCCGGTGACTCCGTCAACTACTCCATCGGCCAGGGCGACACCCTCGTCACCCCGATCCAGATGGCGACGATCTACGCCGCGCTCTCCAACGGCGGCACGCTCCACGACCCGACCCTCGGCAAGGCGATCGTCAGCCCCGACGGCAAGAAGATCGAGAAGATCACGCCGAAGGCGCACGGCAAGCTGCCCGACTCCCCGGCCACGCTCAAGCAGATCGACTCGGCGCTGGCCGGCGTCGCCACCCGCGGCACCGCCGCCTGGCGCTTCCAGGGCTGGCCGCAGGAGAAGATCCCGATGCACGCCAAGACCGGTACCGCCGAGGTCTACGGCAAGCAGACGACCTCCTGGTTCGCGACGTACACCAAGGACTACGCCATCGTCATGACCATCTCCCAGGGTGGTACCGGCTCCGGCGCCTCGGGACCGGCCGTCCGCAAGATCTACGACGCGCTCTACGGCGTCGACCCGCAGGGCGGCATCGACAAGAAGAACGCGCTGCTGCCGGCCCCGGAGTCGTCGCTGCCGGTCATCGAGCGCGACGGCACGATCCAGGCGCAGCCCGTCGCACCCGCCGACGACGCCACCGACCCGTCGGCGGACCCGGCGGACCAGGGAGCGGACGGGGCGGACCAGGGAGACGGGGCAGGCCAGGGAGGGGACGAAGGATGACGACGAGCCCCACCTCCCGGATGTTCAACGTCCGGCGGTACGCCCCCGAGACCGGCACCTGGGGCAAGCTGATGGACCGCGACTCCGCGGTCCGCAAGCTCGACTGGCCGCTGCTGCTGGCGTGCCTGGCACTGTCGCTGCTCGGCTCGCTGCTGATCTTCTCCGCGACCCGCAACCGCATGGAGCTCAACCACGGCGATCCGTACTACTTCTTCCTGCGGCATCTGCTGAACACCGGTATCGGCCTGGCGCTCGCCGCCGGGACGATCTGGCTGGGCCACCGCACGCTGCGCGGCGCCATCCCGGTGCTCTACGGCCTGTCGGTGGTGCTGGCGCTGCTGGTGCTGACGCCGATCGGCGCCACCATCAACGGCTCGCGGTCCTGGCTGGCGATCCCCGGCGGCTTCTCGCTGCAACCCGCGGAGTTCGCCAAGATCACCATCACGCTGGGGATGGCGATGATCCTCGCCTCCCGGGTCGACGCGGGCGACACCCCGCACCCCGACCACCGCACCGTCGTCCAGGCGCTCGGTCTCGCCGCGGTGCCCGTCCTGGTCATCCTGCTGATGCCGGACCTCGGCTCGATCATGGTGCTGGGCGCCATCATCCTCGGCGTGCTGCTCGCCTCCGGCGCCTCCAACCGCTGGATCCTCGGCCTGCTGGGTACCGGCGTCGTCGGCTGCCTCGCGATCTGGCAGCTCAACCTCCTCGACGAGTACCAGATCGCCCGCTTCGCCGCGTTCGCCAACCCGAGCCTGGACCCGGCGGGCGTCGGCTACAACACCAACCAGGCGCGCATCGCCATCGGCGGCGGCGGGCTCACCGGCTCCGGTCTCTTCCACGGCAGCCAGACCACCGGTCAGTTCGTCCCCGAGCAGCAGACCGACTTCATCTTCACCGTCGCCGGTGAGGAGCTGGGCTTCGTCGGCGCGGGCCTGATCATCGTCCTGCTGGGCATCGTGATGTGGCGCGCCTGCCGCATCGCCCGGGAGACGTCGGAGCTGTACGGCACGATCGTCGCCGCCGGGATCATCGCGTGGTTCGCGTTCCAGGCGTTCGAGAACATCGGCATGACGCTGGGCATCATGCCGGTCACCGGTCTGCCGCTGCCGTTCGTCTCCTACGGCGGTACGTCGATGTTCGCCGTCTGGATCGCCATAGGGCTGTTGCAGTCGATCAGGGTCGAGCGGCCGGTGTCGGCCTCCCGCTGAGCCCCCACGCGTGGGGCCCGCAGTGTGAACCAGAGCCCGGCGGGGCGCTCCGTCCCGCCGGGCTCCGCCGTGCCCCAGGCGTCCGCGAGGGCGCCGAACAGCAGCCCGGAGAGGTCCGCGGCGCCGTCGTGTCCGGCCCGGGGCGGGCTTCCGCCGTGGACGCTGACCCGCACCTCGGCCGGGCCGTCGCCGGTCACCACCCGGACCAGCACATCGGGCGCACCCTCCGTGAGCGGGTGCGCCCGGGTGACCGCCTCCGAGGTGAGCAGGACGGCGGTGTCCCGCAACGGCTCGGCCGGGGTGCCGCGCAGCACGGCGCGGACGAAGTCGCGGGCGGCCCGGGCGGCGGCCGGTCCGCTCGGGGCGATCAGCAGATGCGGGCGGGTACCGGTCGCGGCGCGGGCCGGCGGGCGGGCGCCGGTGGTGCGGGACGGGTGCACGGGTGCTCCCTTCCGGGAGGTCGGCCGCCGGGGCCGTGCGGGCGGCCGGCGGACGGACGGCGTCGGTGGGCCGGACGAGGGCGTCGGACCCGCCGCCTCCGGCCTCGCACACCGTAATTCGAGGGGGCGCGGGGCGTTCCCCGTCCCGGTGGGCGCGCCGTCGTCAGGTGGGGCGCACGGGGGCGCGGAACGGTGGCGCACGGCGGGAAGCGCGCCGGGCCCGGCGCCCCGGCGCGGGGACCGGGTGCCGGGCGCGTACGGCCACTGCCGGGCGGGCCCCCGCCGGACCGCCGCCCGGGACGGGCGCCCGGCGGGCGGCGCGCTCCGGGCCGAGGTTCTAGATTCGGAGGTATGGCGCACACCGTGCGGGAGACCGAGCGGAAGTACGACGCCGCCGACGGCGTCCGGCTCCCGGATCCGGCCGCCGTCGCGGGGGTCGCCGCCGCACAGCCGGGCGGCGTCACCGCCCTCGACGCGCGCTACTACGACACCGAGGACCGCCGCCTCGCCGCGGACTCCCTCACCCTGCGCCGCCGCACCGGCGGCCCCGACCCCGGCTGGCACCTCAAGCTCCCGGTGGGCCCGGACGTCCGCGACGAGACCCGTGCCCCGCTCGCCGACACCGTCCCGCCCGAGCTGGCCGCCCTCGTCCGCTCCCGGGTGCGCGGCGCCGCGCTGGTCCCGGTGATGCGGCTGCGGACCCGGCGCGAGGTGACGGTGCTGACCGACGCCGCCGGCACGCCCCTCGCGGAGCTGGCGTACGACGAGGTCCGGGCCGAGCGCCCGGACGGCGCCCGCGCGTCCTGGCACGAGGTGGAGGCCGAACTGGCGCCCGGCGCCGCACCGGAGCTGCTGGACGCGCTGGACGCCTGGCTGCGGGACGCGGGGCTGACGCCGGGGGCGTACCCGTCGAAGCTCGCCCGGGCGCTGGCGGCGACGGAGGAGGCGCGCCGTAACGAACAGGGAGCCTCCCTGAAGGGCCGTAACGAACAGGAAGGCTCCCTGAAAGGCCGTAATGAACAGGAAGCCTCCCAGAAAGAAAGCCCCGGCCAGAGGGAAGCGCCCCGCAGCCTTCAGGAACCCTCCCGGAAAGAAACCCCCGCACAGGAGGAAGCGCCCCGCACCCCTCAGGAACCCTCCCTGAAAGATCCCACCGGCCGGCCGAAGAAGCCCGCCCGCAAGGGTGACGCCGGGCGGCCCGCGCGCCCCGGGACCGGCGCCCCCGGGCCACCCACCGCCGGGGACACCGTCCTCGCGTACCTCGGGGACCAGCTCCGGGCGATCGTCGCGCTCGACCCCGCGGTCCGCCGTGAGCTGCCCGACGCGGTGCACCGGATGCGGGTCGCCACCCGCCGGGCGCGCGGTGTGCTGCGCTCCTACCGCCGCCTGCTCGACCGGGCGGCGACCGACCCCGTCGTCGCCGAACTCTCCTGGCTGGCCGGGGAGTTGGGGATCGACCGGGACCGCGAAGTGCTGACCGCACGCATCGGCGACGGGGTCGCCGCACTGCCGCGGGAGCTGCGCGTGGGGCCGGTACGCACCCGGGTGCGCACCTGGTCCCGGCCCCGCCGCGGCGCCGCCCGGCGGCTGACCGCGGTGCTCGACGGCCACCGCTATCTGACGCTGCTCGACACCCTGGACCACCTGCTCGCCGACCCGCCGCTGCGCCCCGCCGCCGCCCGCGCGCCCGGGAAGGAGCTGCTCCGGGCGGTGCGCAAGGACTTCCGGCGGCTCTCCGGCCGGATGCGCCGCGCCCTGGAGGCCCCGCCCGGCCCGGAGCGGGACCGGGCGCTGCACGAGGCCCGTAAGGCGGCCAAGCGCTTCCGGTACGGCGCGGAGGCGGCCCGCCCGGCGCTGGGCCGGACCGCCGCCCGGTGCGTACGCCGCGCCACCGCCCTCCAGGACGTCCTCGGCGAGCACCACGACACCGTGGTGACCCGCGAGGCCCTGCGCGAGCTGGCCGACCGGGCGCACACGGCGGGCGAGAGCGCCTTCACCTACGGTCTGCTCCACGGCCGCCAGGAGGCGCGGGCGGCGGCGTGCGAGGAGCGCCTGCCCCGGCTCTGGAAGAAGGCGAAGAAGAAGGCGCCCCCGGGCGCGTAGGCGGGCCCGCACCGGCCACGCGCCCCGGCCCCGCCGCAGGTCGGACACCCCGGGCGCCCCGGCCCGGCCACCATCCGGCGTCCCGTCACCCACCGCAGCCCTCGCATCACCCCCGGCGTGCGTCAAGGGCGCCCCTTCGGACACGTTAGGCTTGAGGGTCACCCCTGCCCGCCGACGAAAGATCCCGCGATGCCTGTCGAGTCGGTCTTCCCGCGCCTGGAGGCCCTTCTCCCGCACGTCCAGAAGCCGATCCAATATGTCGGCGGCGAGCTGAACTCCACCGTCAAGGAGTGGGACGACTGCGACGTCCGCTGGTCGCTCATGTACCCGGACGCGTACGAGGTCGGCCTGCCCAACCAGGGCGTGATGATCCTTTACGAGGTGCTCAACGAGCGCGAGGGCGTCCTCGCCGAGCGCACCTACAGCGTCTGGCCGGACCTGGAGGCGCTGATGCGGGAGCACGGCGTCCCGCAGTTCACCGTCGACGCGCACCGCCCGGTCAGCGCCTTCGACGTGCTCGGTGTGTCCTTCTCCACGGAGCTGGGCTACACCAACCTCCTCACCGCCCTGGACCTCTCCGGCATCCCGATCGAGGCCAAGGACCGTACCGAGGACCACCCGCTGATCCTCGCGGGCGGCCACGCCGCGTTCAACCCGGAGCCCATCGCGGACTTCCTGGACTGCGCGGTCGTCGGCGACGGCGAGCAGGCGGTCCTGGAGATCACCGACATCATCCGGGCGTGGAAGACCGAGGGCCGCCCCGGCGGCCGCGACGAGCTGCTCTTCCGCCTCGCGAAGACCGGCAACGTCTACGTCCCCAAGTTCTACGACGTCGAGTACCTGGCCGACGGGCGGATCTCCCGCGTCGTGCCCAACCGCTCCGGCGTCCCGTGGCGGGTGTCCAAGCACACCGTCATGGACCTCGACGAGTGGCCCTACCCCAAGCAGCCGCTCGTCCCCCTGGCCGAGACCGTCCACGAGCGGATGTCGGTCGAGATCTTCCGTGGCTGCACCCGCGGCTGCCGTTTCTGCCAGGCCGGCATGATCACGCGCCCTGTCCGGGAGCGAAGCATCACCGGCATCGGCGAGATGGTGGACAAGGGCCTGAAGGCCACGGGATTCGAGGAGGTCGGCCTGTTGTCGCTGTCCTCCGCGGACCACACCGAGATCGGCGACGTCGCCAAGGGCCTCGCCGACCGGTACGAGGAGGACAAGATCGGCTTGTCCCTCCCCTCCACCCGGGTCGACGCGTTCAACATCGACCTGGCCAACGAGCTGACGCGCAACGGCCGTCGCTCGGGACTGACCTTCGCGCCCGAGGGCGGCTCGGAGCGCATCCGCAAGGTCATCAACAAGATGGTCTCGGAAGAGGACCTGATCCGCACCGTCTCCACGGCGTACGGCAACGGCTGGCGCCAGGTGAAGCTGTACTTCATGTGCGGTCTGCCCACCGAGACCGACGAGGACGTCCTGCAGATCGGCGACATGGCGGTCAACGTCATCGCCGAGGGCCGCAAGGTCTCCGGTCAGAACGACATCCGCTGCACGGTCTCCATCGGCGGGTTCGTCCCCAAGCCGCACACGCCGTTCCAGTGGGCCCCGCAGCTCTCCGCCGAGGAGACCGACGCCCGCCTCGCCAAGCTGCGCGACAAGATCCGCGGCGACAAGAAGTACGGCCGCTCCATCGGCTTCCGCTACCACGACGGCAAGCCCGGCATCGTCGAGGGCCTGCTCTCCCGCGGTGACCGCCGCGTCGGCTCCGTCATCCGCGCGGTCTACGAGGGCGGCGGCCGCTTCGACGGCTGGCGCGAGTACTTCTCGTACGACCGCTGGATGGCGGCGGCGGAGAAGACGCTGCCGGACTTCGGCGTCGACGTCGCCTGGTACACCACCCGCGAGCGCACCTACGAGGAGGTCCTGCCCTGGGACCACCTCGACTCCGGTCTCGACAAGGACTGGCTCTGGGAGGACTGGCAGGACGCCCTCGACGAGACCGAGGTCGAGGACTGCCGCTGGTCCCCGTGCTTCGACTGCGGTGTCTGCCCGCAGCTGGACCTCGACATCCAGATCGGCCCGACCGGCAAGAAGCTGCTGCCGCTCTCGGTGGTCAACAAGTAGCCGTGCAGGTGGGGGAGTTGCGGTCCGCGGCTCCCCGACCGGCCGCACAGGGGCGGGAGTTGGTGTCACCGACTCCCCGAGTGGCCGCACGGGCAAGGCGGTTCGGCCCGGTGTCGCATCTCGCGATGCCGGGCCGCTGCCGTTCCCGCAGACTGGGCCGATGCCGCCCCGCCTCACCGCACCCACCGCCCCCGTCCACGCCTCCTTCCTCGCCGCGATGGCGGAGCTGCGCGCCGAGGGGCGCGGCGGCCCCGACGACGGTTCGGCCGTCGGCCGCGATCTGCGGGAGTACGGCGACCGCTGGCACGACCCCGCCGTCTTCGCCGCGTACACCGCCCGCCTCCGCGCCGCCGCCGAGGAGACCGGCGACGGCCGTATCCCCTGCGACCACTTCTGGTACACCGACGGCCCCGCCTACCTCGGCGGACTGCGCCTGCGCCACCGGCTGAACGACTTCCTGCTCTCCTACGGCGGCCACATCGGCTACGACGTCCGGCCCACCGCCCGCCGCCGCGGTCACGCCACCGCGATGCTCCGCGCCGCCCTGCCCCGCGCCCGTGCGCTCGGCCTCGAACGGGTGCTGATCACCTGTGATGCCACCAACACCGCCTCCCGAAAGGTCATCGAGGCGTGCGGCGGACGGTTCGAGGACCGGCGCGGGGCGAAGCTCCGCTTCTGGGCGCCGACGGGGGAGCGGCCCCGGGTGCCCTGAGACCGCACGGCGAGGGACGTACCGCCCAGGGCCCCCGCCTGTCGGCCGTACCGCCCGGTATTCACCCCGCCGGGCCACCGGCCGGGTGCGGTTCCCGGGACGCCGCCCGTGAGGTCCGCCACTCCCTTTCCGGCGGCCGGAGCGCACCGCGGGGAACCGGCGGTGCGTGTGGCACGTACTCTTGGTAGCAGTACGACCGCACTCACGAAGGACTGAACGACACTGGGCAAGCGACAGCCCGAAGGCCCGCCGCCCGCACCGGCGGTGCAGCGCATCCGTCTGCGCTACACCAAGCGCGGCCGCCTCCGGTTCACCAGCCACCGCGACTTCCAGCGCGCTTTCGAGCGGGCGCTGCGCCGCGCCGAGGTCCCCATGGCCTACTCGGCGGGCTTCACCCCGCACCCCAAGGTGTCGTACGCCAACGCCGCCCCCACGGGTACGGGCAGCGAGGCCGAGTACCTGGAGATCCAGCTCACCCAGGAGCGCGACCCCGCGACCCTGCGCGAGCTGCTGGACGCGTCGCTGCCCACGGGCCTCGACGTGACCGACGCCGTGGAGGCGCGGACCAGCGGACTCGCCGACCGGCTCCAGGCATCGGTCTGGGAGATCCGGCTCGACGGCGTCGAGCCGGCGGAGGCCGAGCGGGCCGCGGCGGCGTTCCTCGCCGCCGAGGAGGTGCAGGTCGAGCGCCGCACCAAGAACGGCATGCGCGCCTTCGACGCGCGGGCCGCGGTCAGCGCGCTGGAGGTCTCGGCCACCGAGGTCGATAGGCCCGGCGGCAGAGCCTGTGCGATACTGCGGCTGGTTGTTCGGCATGTGACACCTGCCGTTCGACCCGACGACGTCCTGTCCGGCCTCCGAGCCGCGGCCGACCTGGCGCCGCCGGTCCCCGCAGCGGTGACCAGGCTGGCGCAGGGGCTGCTCGATGAGGAGACCGGCGCGGTGACCGACCCGCTGGCGCCCGACCGCGACGCTGCCCCGGCCGCCCCACCCACGGCCGCCGGGCCACGTGCCGCGACGGTGACGAGCGGGGGCGACCCGGCCGATGCCGGGCACGGCACCGCGTAGAGCGCCGTCGTCGCGTCGCCGACCGAACCAGGGAGCCACCCCGGTGCGGCAGACGCACTGACCAGGAGACTTTCGCCGGCCCCGGACCACGGGCCCGGCGAGCGAGACGACAGCTCCCGTGCGGCGCCCGCGCCCCGGACCGCAGAGCCGCGCCAAGACGCGGCGCTGCGGCCGGACCAGGCCCGGCGCCCGGGAGCGTGACGGGAGAACCGCCCGCATGCTCGAACCCATTGAGCCCACCGCACCCGCGCCGTCCACGGACCGTGGCGCGGACGACAACCATTCCCCCAGCGACACGCTGCCGCCGCGCCGCAGGCGCCGTGCGGCCTCCCGCCCGGCCGGCCCGCCGCAGGGCGCCGGAGCCGCCGCGGTGAGCGACGCCCCCCGGGCCGCGGCCGCGCCGCAGCCGTCCGAGGCACCCGTCGCGGACGCGCCCGCCGCGGAAGCACCTGCCGCGGAGGCCGCTCCGGCCCGTCCGCGCCGCCGTGCCACCCGTAAGGCCACCGCCCCGGCCGGTACCCCGCAGCCCGCCGCCGAAGCCGCCGAGGCGTCCGCGCCGCAGGCCGAGGCCGCACCCGCGGCCGACGCGCCCGCCGAGGACGCCGCGCCGCGTGCCCGTACCCGCCGCCGGGCGACCCGTAAGGCCACCGCGCCCGCCGGTGCCCCGCAGGGCGCGGACGAGACCCCCGAGGCCACCGAGGCGCCCGCCGCCGAGGCCCCGGCCGCGGAAGCGCCCGCCGCGGAGGCGCCCGCCGCGGAGGCCGTTCCGGCCCGTCCGCGCCGTCGTGCCACCCGTAAGGCCACCGCCCCGGCCGGTGCCCCGCGCGCCGCCGAGGAGGCCCCGGTCGCCGAGGCGCCGGCCGCCGCGCCCGCCGAGGAGACCCCGCAGGCCGTCGAGGAGACGCCCGCACCCCGCGCCCGCCGCCGTGCGACCCGTAAGGCCACCGCGCCCACCGGTGCCCCGCAGGGCGCGGACGAGACCCCCAAGGCCGCCGAGGAGACCCCGGCCGAGCCGAAGGCCGAGGCCGACGAGGCGCCGCGCCGCCGGGCCCGCCGCCGTGGCGAGCGTGCCGCCGAGCCGGTCGCCGAGGCCCCGAAGGCCGCCGAGGAGAAGCCCGCCAAGGAGGCCCCGGCCCGTGGCCGCCGCCGTGCGCAGCGTCCGCCGACGGCCGTCTTCCAGGCGCCGGTCTTCGCCGAGCCGATGTTCCAGACCCCGGAGACCGCGGCCGCTGCCGCCGCCGCGGCCCGCCGCGAGGAGGAGGCCGCCACGGCGGTCGAGCCCGAGCAGCCCCGCGAGGAGCAGCCGGCCGGCCGTCGCCGCCGTCGCCGCGCCGAGCGGGTCGCCGAGCCGGTCGCCGCCGCGCCCGTCGAGGAGCCGCAGGAGAGCGCCGAGGAGGCCGAGGAGGCCGAGGAGGCCGCCGGGCAGCGCGAGGCCGCGCACGACGACGAGTCGGGCGACCGCCCCTCGCGCCGCCGTCGCCGCGGTGGCCGCCGCCGCCGTCGCGGTGAGGCCGCCGACGCGGACGAGCAGGCCGCCGAGGCGTCCGAGCAGGAGCAGGAGAGCGCCGAGGCCGAGGAGCCCGCCGAGGAGCCGGCCGCCGAGGAGCAGGAGGAGGCCGAGGAGCCGGCCGGCGGCTCCAGCAGCAGCCGTCGCCGCCGTCGCCGCCGCCGGCGCAGCGGGGACGACGGTGGGGGCGAGGCCCCGGGCGGCGACGACCCCGAGCGCACCGTCGTCAAGGTCCGCGAGCCGCGCGAGCGCAAGGCGGAGTCGACCGGCGCCGACGAGGTCCAGTCCATCAAGGGCTCGACGCGTCTGGAGGCGAAGAAGCAGCGCCGCCGCGAGGGCCGCGAGCAGGGCCGCCGCCGGGTGCCGATCATCACCGAGGCGGAGTTCCTGGCGCGCCGCGAGGCCGTCGAGCGGGTCATGGTCGTCCGCCAGAGCGGCGAGCGCACCCAGATCGGCGTGCTGGAGGACAACGTCCTCGTCGAGCACTTCGTCAACAAGGAGCAGTCGACCTCGTACGTCGGCAACGTCTACCTCGGCAAGGTGCAGAACGTCCTGCCGTCGATGGAGGCCGCCTTCGTCGACATCGGCAAGGGCCGCAACGCCGTGCTGTACGCCGGCGAGGTCAACTTCGAGGCGCTCGGCATGGGCAACGGCCCGCGCCGCATCGAGACCGCCCTCAAGTCCGGCCAGTCCGTGCTGGTGCAGGTCACCAAGGACCCCATCGGCCACAAGGGCGCCCGCCTGACCAGCCAGGTCTCGCTGCCCGGCCGCTACCTCGTCTACGTGCCCGAGGGCTCGATGACGGGCATCAGCCGCAAGCTGCCCGACACCGAGCGCGCCCGGCTGAAGCAGATCCTCAAGAAGATCGTCCCCGAGGACGCGGGCGTGATCGTCCGTACCGCCGCGGAGGGCGCCAGCGAGGACGAGCTCCGCCGTGACGTGGAGCGCCTCCAGGCGCAGTGGGAAGAGATCCAGAAGAAGGCGAAGACGCCCTCGACGAGCGCGCCGAGCCTGCTCTACGGCGAGCCGGACATGACCGTCCGGGTCGTCCGCGACATCTTCAACGAGGACTTCTCGAAGGTCATCGTCAGCGGTGACGGCGCCTGGGAGACCATCCACGGCTACGTCTCGCACGTCGCCCCGGACCTCACCGACCGGCTCCAGAAGTGGACGTCGGACGTGGACGTCTTCGCGACGTACCGGATCGACGAGCAGCTGATGAAGGCGCTGGACCGCAAGGTCTGGCTGCCCAGCGGTGGTTCGCTGGTGATCGACAAGACCGAAGCGATGGTCGTGATCGACGTCAACACCGGCAAGTTCACCGGTCAGGGCGGCAACCTCGAAGAGACCGTGACGAGGAACAACCTCGAAGCGGCCGAGGAGATCGTCCGCCAGCTGCGCCTGCGCGACCTCGGCGGCATCGTCGTCATCGACTTCATCGACATGGTCCTGGAGTCCAACCGCGATCTGGTGCTGCGGCGGATGCTGGAGTGCCTGGGCCGCGACCGGACGAAGCACCAGGTGGCCGAGGTCACCTCGCTGGGTCTGGTCCAGATGACCCGTAAGCGGGTCGGCCAGGGCCTGCTGGAGTCGTTCTCCGAGCCCTGCGTCCACTGCAACGGCCGCGGCGTCATCGTCCACATGGACCAGCCGACGACGGCCGGCGGTGGCGGCAAGCGCAAGAAGAAGGGCAAGGGCGGCGGCGAGCGCCACGACCACCACGAGCACGTGGCCGAGCAGCCCGCGGAGCCGGTGGCCGAGCAGCCCGAGGCGCCCGAGCTGGAGCCCGCGCCGGTGACCGAGGCGGAGCTGCAGCCCGCGGTGGCCGACGCCGACGAGTGGTTCAGCAGCCCGGCCGAGGCCGAGGCGGCCGCCGCCACGCGCGGCCGTGGCCGCCGCCGGGCGAGCCGGAAGGCGTCCGCCCCGGCGGGCGCGCCGAAGGCCGCCGAGGCCGCCGCGATCGTGGTGCCGGTGGCGGAGACCGCCCCGGAGCCCGAGGCCGCGCCCGAGCCGGAGCCCGAGGCGCCCGCCGCCCCGGAGCCCGCTCCGGCCCGTCCGCGCCGCCGTGCGACCCGTAAGGTGTCCGCCCCGGCGGGCTCCCCGCAGGCCGCCGAGGCGACGGTCGTCGTGGTCGAGACCCCGGAGGTCGCCGAGGCCCCCGCGGAGCCGGTCCAGGCTCCGGCGGAGACCGTCGAGGCACCCGCCGAGGCCCCGGCCGAGGAGGCGCCCGCCGCCAAGAAGACGGCGAAGAAGGCGGCGGCCAAGAAGACCGCCGCGAAGAAGACGGCCGCGAAGAAGACCGCGGCCAAGAAGACGACGGCGGCGAAGACGGCGGCGACGAAGAAGGCGGCGGCGAAGAAGACCACCACCGCCAAGACCGCCACCGCCAAGAAGACCGCCGCGAAGAAGACGGCCGCGAAGAAGACCACGGCGAAGAAGACGACGGCGAAGAAGGCGGCGGCCAAGAAGACCGCTGCCGCCGAGCCTGCCGCGGAGGACTGACGGTCCGAGCCGCGCCCCGGGTCGGTGACGACCCGGGGCCGGTTTGACCCCCAGGTCAAGGCCCCGTAACCTTGACCGTCGGTGTCTGTGACACCAAGCCCCTGAGCAAACACCCCCTGGCTCTCCGCCGGGGGAGGCCGCTCGTCCACTCGGATTTCACGGGAGTCTCCCAAGCCCGTGTGAGCGGCTGGCATCAGAGGATCCGTTTCCAGCGAAGGAGAGTTCCGCGTGTACGCGATCGTGCGCACCGGCGGACGCCAGCAGAAGGTTTCTGTCGGCGACGTCATCGAGATTGACCGCATTTCCACCAGCCAGGTCGGCGACACCGTCGAGCTCTCGACGCTGCTGGTCGTCGACGGCGAGTCGGTCACCAGCGACCCGTGGGTCCTGGCCGGCGTCAAGGTCCAGGGTGAGGTCGTCGACCACCACAAGGGCAACAAGATCCGGATCCAGAAGTACAAGAACAAGACCGGCTACAAGAAGCGGATCGGCCACCGCCAGCTCCACACGGCGCTGAAGATCACCGGCATCGACGCTCCGGCGAAGTAAGGGACTGAGGAGACATGGCACACAAGAAGGGCGCATCGTCCACTCGGAACGGTCGCGATTCCAATGCTCAGCGGCTCGGCGTGAAGCGCTTCGGCGGTCAGGCCGTCAACGCCGGTGAGATCCTGGTCCGCCAGCGTGGCACCCACTTCCACCCGGGCACGGGCGTCGGCCGCGGCGGCGACGACACCCTGTTCGCCCTGGCTGCGGGCGCGGTGCAGTTCGGCACCCACCGTGGTCGCAAGGTCGTGAACATCGTTCCGGTCGCTGAGTAATCAGCCGCCGGGCGACAGCTCAGCAGTAGCACCACTCCGAGGGCGGACCGCCTTTCTCGCGCGAGCGGGAAGGCCGGTCCGCCCTTGGCGTGTTAGTACAGAGACATTCCCGTAGTTATCTGGAGGCACCTCACCATGACCACCTTCGTGGACCGCGTCGAACTGCATGTCGCCGCGGGTAACGGAGGCCACGGCGTGGCCTCCGTGATGCGGGAGAAGTTCAAGCCGCTCGGCGGGCCCGATGGCGGCAACGGCGGACGCGGCGGCGATGTGATCCTCGTCGTCGACCAGGACGTCACCACCCTTCTCGAATACCACCACCACCCGCACCGCAAGGCCACCAACGGCCAGCCCGGCGCCGGTGACCACCGCGCCGGGAAGAACGGCCAGGACCTCGTCCTGCCCGTTCCGGACGGCACGGTCGTCCTGGACCGCAAGGGCAACGTCCTCGCCGACCTCGTCGGGCAGGGCACCACCTTCGTCGCGGGGCAGGGCGGCCGTGGCGGTCTCGGCAACGCCGCGCTGGCGTCGGCGCGCCGCAAGGCGCCCGGTTTCGCGCTGCTCGGCGAGCCCGGTGAGGCCCGTGACATCGTGCTGGAGCTGAAGACCGTCGCGGATGTCGCGCTGGTCGGCTTCCCGAGCGCCGGCAAGTCCTCGCTGATCTCGGTGCTGTCGGCGGCCAAGCCGAAGATCGCGGACTACCCGTTCACCACGCTGGTGCCCAACCTCGGTGTGGTGACGGCCGGTTCGACCGTCTACACCATCGCGGACGTGCCCGGTCTGATCCCCGGCGCCAGCCAGGGCAAGGGCCTGGGCCTGGAGTTCCTGCGCCATGTGGAGCGCTGCGAGGTGCTGGTCCACGTCCTGGACACCGCCACGCTGGAGTCGGACCGTGACCCGCTCTCCGACCTCGACATGATCGAGGCGGAGCTGGCGCAGTACGGCGGTCTGGAGGACCGGCCGCGGCTCGTCGTCCTCAACAAGGTCGACATCCCCGACGGCCAGGACCTCGCCGACATGATCCGCGGCGATCTGGAGGAGCGCGGTTTCCGCGTCTTCGAGGTGTCGGCCGTCGCCCGGCAGGGCCTGAAGGAGCTGTCGTACGCGCTCGCCGAGATCGTGGCGCAGGCGCGTGCCGCCAAGCCCGTGCAGGAGGCGACCCGGATCGTCATCCGGCCCAAGGCGGTGGACGACTCCGGCTTCACGGTCACCGAGGAGGGCGACCACTTCTACCGGGTGCGCGGCGAGAAGCCGGAGCGCTGGGTGCGGCAGACGGACTTCAACAACGACGAGGCGGTCGGCTACCTCGCGGACCGGCTCAACCGCCTCGGCGTCGAGGACGCGCTGCTCAAGGCCGGTGCGCACACCGGTGACGGCGTGGCGATCGGCCCCGAGGACAACGCCGTGGTCTTCGACTGGGAGCCGACGATGGCCGCCGGTGCGGAGATGCTCGGCCGCCGCGGTGAGGACCACCGCATGGAGGCGCCGCGGCCGGCCGCGCAGCGTCGCCGAGACCGCGATGCGGCGCGGGACGAGGCGGAGCAGGAGTACGACGGCTTCCGCCCGTTCTGACAGGCATGGCGAAGGCCCCGGGAGGACGCTCCTCCCGGGGCCTTCGCCATGCCGTGGGCCGGTCAGGCGTCCGTGCGGATGATCACGTCCAGGGTGCGGGGCCCGTGGACGCCCTCGACGCGTTCCAGCTCGATGTCGGAGGTGGCGGACGGGCCGCTGATCAGCGTCGTCGGCCGGTCGGGGACGAGCCGGGCGACGGCCTCGGGGACGCCGACCGCCACGCTCGACAGGTCGACCACGCAGACGTGCAGGTCGGGGACGAGGGTGAGGGCGCGGCGGCCCTGGTCCGGGGAGCCGTCGAGGAAGATCGTGCCGGTCTCGGCGCAGCTGACGGCGGAGGCGGTGACCACGCCGTCGAGGGCGTCCAGCGTGGGCGGTGCCACCGCCGGGTCGTCCTCACGCAGCTCACCGTCGTACGCGGCGAGCCAGGCGCGGTCGAGTCCGGCGGGGATGCCGACGAGGCGGGCGCCGCGGGTGGCGAGGACGGCGGCGACGGTGGCCGCGGTCTCCTCGGCGGTGCAGGGGTGGACCTCGGCGCGGTAGTCGACGAGCCGGTCGGTGAAGAGCGCCAGCCGCTGGGCGTCGGGGAGGGTGCGGCCGGTGCGGTAGGCGCGGGAGACCTCCGCCTCCGGGGCGGGGGCGAGCGCCAGGGCGTCGCGGATCCGGCCGAGGACCGTCTCGCGTGCGGTCGTGGTCACCGTTCCTCCTCGGGGGTGTCGGGCATCTCGGGGGCGGCGGCCCGCTGCCGGGCGCCTTCGGCGGCGGCGTCGCGCAGGGCGGCGGCGCCCTCGTCCGAGGCGAGCCAGGAGCGGAAGGTGTGGCGGGGCGGGACGGGTGTGTCGCGGCTCTCGCTCCAGCCGTTGAAGGGCGGCGGCAGATGGGAGATCGTGCCGTCGCGGCCACCGGCGAGGCGGCCGAGGCGGGCGGCGTTCTGCGCGGCGGTGTAGACCTTGGGCCGCCTCATCACCCCCGCCGCCGCCTTCATGGCGAGCTTCTCCGCGGTCGTACCGGACTGTTCGGTCTTCTGATGGCGCAGCTCGACCAGGAGCGACGGGATGTCGATCTTGACGGGGCAGGCGTCGAAGCAGGCGCCGCAGAGGCTGGAGGCGTACGGCAGCGAGCTGTTGGGGTCGTCCTTGGCGGCGTGCATCCCGGCGAGCTGCGGGGTGAGGACGGCGCCGATCGGGCCCGGGTACGTCGAGCCGTAGGCATGGCCGCCGGCGCGTTCGTAGACCGGGCAGACGTTGAGACAGGCCGAGCAGCGGATGCAGTTGAGCGCCTCACGGCCGACGGCGTCGGCGAGGGCGGCGGTGCGGCCGTTGTCGAGCAGCACGAGGTGGAAGTCCTGCGGACCGTCGCCGGGGGTGGTGCCGGTCCACATCGAGGTGTACGGGTTCATCCGCTCGCCGGTGGAGGAGCGCGGCAGCAGCTGGAGGAAGACCTCCAGGTCCTGATAGCGGGGGATGACCTTCTCGATGCCCATGACGGTGATCAGCGTCTCGGGCAGCGTCAGACACATCCGGCCGTTGCCCTCGGACTCGACGACGGCGAGGGTGCCGGTCTCGGCGACGCCGAAGTTGGCGCCGGAGACGGCGACCTTCGTCGTCATGAACTTCTCCCGCAGATAGGCGCGGGCGGCGGCCGCCAGATGGGCGGGCACGGCGTCCAGCTCCGGGTCGACGCCGGGGATCTCCTTGAGGAAGATCTCCCGGATCTCGTCGCGGTTGCGGTGGATCGCCGGGACGAGGATGTGCGACGGCTTGTCGTGCGCCAACTGCACGATCAGCTCGGCGAGATCGGTCTCGTACGGGGTGATGCCGCGGCTTTCGAGGTGTTCGTTGAGGCCGATCTCCTGGGTGGCCATCGACTTGACCTTGATGACCTCACGGCTGCCGGTCGCCTCGACCAGCTCGGTGACGATCGCATTGGCCTCGACGGCGTCGCGCGCCCAGTGGACGGTGCCGCCGCGCTCGGTGACCTTGCGCTCCAGTTCCTCCAGGAGGTCGGGGAGGCGGTTCATGGTGGCGGTCTTCAGCGCGGATCCGGCGTCGCGCAGCCGCTCCCAGTCGGGGAGTTCGCCGGTGACCGCGAGCCGCTTGGCGCGGATGGTGTGGGTGGCCTTGCCGAGGTTGCGGCGGAGCTGGTCGTTGCGCAGCTCGTCATGGGCGGCCTTGGGGAAGCTGCGGTCGCCGCGGAGATTGCCGGCGCCGTACGGGGCGCGGGGCGGGGCGGCGGGCATGCCCAGGAAGGTGCTCATCGGACGGCCTCCGTCGGGACGTAGGGCGCGGTGCGGGTGGCGGCGAGGATCTGTGCGAGGTGCAGGGTGCGGGTGCCGGCCTTGATACGGGAGAGTCCGCCGCCGATGTGCATCAGGCAGGAGGAGTCGCCCGCGGTGCAGATGGCGGCACCGGTCGAGGTGATGTGGCCGACCTTGTCGTGCAGCATCGCCGTGGAGGTGTCGGCGTTCTTGACGGCGAAGGTGCCGCCGAAGCCGCAGCAGGCGTCCGCCTCGGGCAGCTCGACGAGGTCGATCTCCTCGACGGCGCGCAGCAGCCGCAGCGGCTTCTCGCCGACCCGCAGCATCCGCAGCGAGTGGCAGGTGGGGTGGTAGGTGACGCGGTGCGGGAAGTACGCGCCGACGTCGGTGACGCCGAGCACGTCCACCAGCAGTTCGGAGAGTTCGTACGTCTTCTCCTTGACGGTGGCGACCCCGGTGCGGAGCGCGGCGTCGCCGTAGCGCGCGGCGACGATCTCGTGCTGGTGGCGCACCGAACCGGCACAGGAACCGGACGGCATCACCACCGCCTCGATCGACGCGTCCCCGAACTGCTCGGCGAAGCCGCGGACGAGGGGGACCGGCTCGCGCTGGTAGCCGGTGTTGACGTGCATCTGGCCGCAGCAGGTCTGCTCCGGCGGGAACACCACCTCGTGCCCGAGTCGGGTGAGCAGCAGGGCGGTGGCCTTCACCGCGTCCGGGAAGAGCGTGTCCCCCAGGCAGGTGGCGAAGAGTCCGATACGCATGGAGCGCCTCCCACAGAGTTTTATGGTCCGACCATTCTAGCGTCGGTCCGGAAGCGCGGGCAGGAGGCGGCGCCGAGCGGGGTGTGCCGGGATACGCGTACGCCGAAGTCGGGTAGGCCGGGGGAGGCCCTGGAACGCGGAAAAGCCCTGGCCACGGGCTGGCCAGGGCGGGAGGTCACACGGACCGCGGGCTACGCGCCCGCGTCCCCCGCATCACCGGAGGCGGGCCCGTCCGCCGTCTCGTCCGCATCCGCCACCAGCGTCCCGTGGAAGCCGCGGATATGGCGTTCGGCGAGGTCGGCGGCGGCCGTGCCGTCGCCCGCGCGGACCAGGCGGAGCAGTTCGGTGTGGTCGGCGTTGAGGGCGGCGGCGGTGGCCGGCCAGTCCTCGGCGGCCTCCAGGGCGCGCAGGATCAGCGGGCGGACCGACTCGCGGACCGCGGAGGTCAGCGTCGAGGTGAGGTCGTTGCCGGAGCTGCGGGCGATGGCGACGTGGAAGCGGGTGTCCAGATCGTTGAAGTCCGCGGGGGACAGGCCCGCCGCGCCCAGCCGTTCCAGCAGCTCCTCGGCCTCCGCCAGCGCGTCCGGCGCACCGTGGCGCGCCGCCGCCTCGAAGCTGGAGCGCTCCAGCGTGACCCGGGCCTCCAGGACGTCGTGGAGGCTGTAGCTGCCGAGCGCGAAGTGCAGCCGCAGCAGCCGGCCGAGCGCGTCGTCGGGATGGCGCACGATCCGCGCCCCGGCGTCCGCGCCCCGGCCCGCCTGCGCGACCAGCACCCCGATGGTCTCCAGCACCCGCAGCGCCTCGCGCAGCGCCGAGCGGCTGACCCCGAGCACCGGCGCCAGCTCCCGCTCCGGCGGCAGCCGGTCCCCGGCCTTCAGCTCCCCGGCGAGCACCTGCGCCTCGATGCTCTCCAGCACCAGCTCATGCGTGCGGACCTGCCGCACGGGGCGCCACTCGGCCATCGGAATCCCTCGGCTCGCTCTCGTACCGGACCGGCGACTGTCGCCTGCGGATGTCCCGCACAGTCTATGGTCCGACCGGGTACGGACGGCCGCCGGGAGCGGGCGCCCGGGAACGCCGGAGGGGCCCGCCGTCGACCGGCGGGCCCCTCCGGACCGGTGTGTCCTCCCGTGGCTCAGACCGCCGCGGGCGCCTCCGGGGTACCGGGCTCCGGTGCGGCCGCTGCCTCGGTCTTATCGGCCTGCGCACGCGGACCGGGGATACCGGCCAGGCGGCGCTCCATCCGCGCGCGGCGGGCGTCGGCCTCGGCGGCCAGGTCCAGGGCCGCCTGGTTGAAGCGGACCGACGAGGGCGGGTCCGACGGGCCGAGCAGATGCTCCTTGAGGGCGGCGCGCTCGGCCGCGAAGATGTCCAGCTCGGGGTTGCGGACGCTCTCCAGCAGCCCGGCGACGCCGTCCGCGGCGGGCGTGAGGATCGCCGCGGCGCGCACCGTCGGGAAGTTGGTGCGGAACTCCTCCTCGCTCATCCCGGAGGTGTTGGCGACGGCGTACGGCTTCTCGCTGGTGAGGTAGTCGGAGACCACGCTGGAGACGTCGCTGATCAGCACGTCCGCCTGGTTGAAGCAGCCGAAGATGCCGGGGCGGGCGGTGGTGATGACGAGGTGTTCCCACTCCGGGAAGGACGCGAAGTAGGCGCTCTCCCAGGCGTCGGCGGCGGTGGTGACGGCGGCCGCGCGGCCCTCCGGCGGCGTGCCCTGGAGCCGCATCCGCTCCAGCTCGTCCGCGCTCTTGCGGAACGACATGGTGGTCAGCGCGGCCAGCTCCGCCTCCCGGCGGTCCAGCTCGGCCACGGCCCCGTCGTCCGGCCGCGCACCGCCGCGCCGGGTGTTGGCCTCCGCGATCATCGCCTGGATGCGGACATTGGCGGCGCCCGCGCGCGGGTCCACCGAACCGGTCATCGGGTGCGGCTTGTAGAGCAGCCGCACCTTGGGGTCGGCCAGCAGCTCCCGGACGATGTTCTCGCCGGCCAGGATCACCGAGGTGTTGCCCGGGTTGCCGTCCCAGCCCTCCCAGGTCGGGGCGTACAGCACCGTCGTCATCCGGTCCGCGGCGGGCGCGCCCGCGTACGGCCGGATCGGCGCCAGCTGCGGGCGGCCGACCTCGACGACGTCCTTGTCCTCCACGCCGATGTCGGCGAGCTGGTAGCGCTCCCGGGCCGCCGGACCCGCGACCCACACCTCGTCGTACGCCTTCGCGTACGGGTTGCAGGACGACAGCTTGTCGCTCTCACCGTGGTTGATGAAGGCGTGCTTGATGGAGGGGATGCGCAGGATCTGCGAGGTCTTGCCGGAGTTCGCCGGGTGCAGCAGCAGCTTGAGCGCGGAGTGCTCCAGGCGCATCAGGTTGGCGACCTTCGGGATGCAGACGATCGGGATGTCCGTCGCCTCGATCTTCTGCACCATGAACCGCTCACGGAGCACGATGATCGGCTTGCCGTCGAGACCGGCCAGCGTGGAGAGCCACATGTTGGCCTGGTACGCAGAGGTCGCGCCGCCGGAGAAGTACATCCCGACCGTCGGCTCGTACGCGGCCAGCCACCGGTCCAGCCACTCCAGCGCGCGCGCCTCGCCGAGTACCCGCTTCTTCGGCATCAGCCAGGTGCCCAGGTAGACCGAGCCGCCGATCGAGAGGAGCAGCGAGACGGCCAGTCCGACGCCGCCCCAGAACGCGTCGGTGGTGATCGCGGTGACCATCATGCCGATCGTGGTCGGCACCGAGAAGCGCAGCAGACGGCGGCCGGTCTGCCGGGACAGCAGGCGCGGCGGCGCGTCGGAGAGGCCCAGCGCGCTCGCGTCGACGTTCCGCGTCACGAACGGCAGCGCACGGCTGCGCCGCACCAGCACCGCGAGGGCCTGGCAGACGAAGTGGGTGCCGTAGAAGACCAGCAGCGCGATGGTGAGCGGCGCCTGCTCGACGAGCGGGTTGATGCCGTCGATGTGCAGCAGGCCGACCAATATCAGCATGTCGCGCAGCAGCTGGCGGACCGTGACGTCGAAGCGGACCCGGCCCAGCACCGCCAGCAGCCCGGGCTGCTTGTGCTGGAGGAACAGGTCGAGTCCGAGATTGACCACGGATGCGACGATGAACAGCGGTATGACGGGCAACAGCGCACCGAGAAGCTGGGCGATGAAGGCGACCATCATCGCGAGCAGCGCCGCGAGCTGTACGGCTCGGCGGGGGGCGATTCCGGCGGAAGGCACGGGGAAGGGCTCCTGGCAAGCAAAAAGAAAGGTCAGGTGACGGCCGAGGGGGCGGCCGGGCCCCGCGCTGCGACGCGCCAGGGGGTGCCCTGGGGCGGGGGAAACGGGACCGGTGGACACCCGACCGTATGACCTTGTCGGCTCCGGTGACAATCTGCTGTGGTTCTCATCACCGCGAATACGGACCAAAGGCACGCAACCTCAAAGGCGCCATCACCGTCTTAACCGACTTGTCGCAGCCGTCCGTTGTGCCAACGCCCTTGCCGCGCCCGGCCGTCGCGCCCGGCGGCGCCCGGCGTGAGCGGAAGCACACCGCGCCCGCCGCCCGCGCACACCGTCCACCGCGTCGTCCAGCAGGCGAAATCGCCACGCACCGGGCCCGCCCGCTGCCGTAGATTGCCTGCACCGGACGCGGCCCGCGGGCCGTCCGGCACGGTGGTACCGGACGCGAGCACAGGGGTAGCAGGTGGCAGGGGCGAAGCAGGAGGCGGCGACCGACGGGACCTCCGGGGGCGCGGGGCCGCGCGAGGGCGTCGCCGAGGCCCGCCGGGTCGTGGTGAAGGTCGGCTCGTCCTCGCTGACCACCGCCGCCGGGGGGCTGGACGCCGACCGCGTCGACGCACTGGTGGACACGCTGGCGAAGTACCGCGACAAGGAGATCGTGCTGGTCTCCTCCGGCGCCATCGCCGCGGGCCTGGCCCCGCTCGGCCTCGACCGGCGCCCCCGCGACCTCGCCCGCCAGCAGGCCGCCGCCAGCGTCGGCCAGGGCCTCCTCGTCGCCCGCTACACCGCCTCCTTCGCGCGCTACGGCCGCCGCGTCGGCCAGGTCCTGCTGACCAGCGACGACACCAGCCGCCGCGCCCACTACCGCAACGCCTGCCGCACCCTGGACCAGCTCCTTGCCATGGGCGCCGTGCCGATCGTCAACGAGAACGACACGGTCGCCACCGACGAGATCCGCTTCGGCGACAACGACCGCCTCGCCGCCCTCGTCGCCCACCTCGTCCGCGCCGACCTCCTCGTCCTCCTCTCCGACGTCGACGGTCTCTACGACGGTGACCCCTCCACCCCCGGCACCACGCGGATAGCGCAGGTCAGCGGGCCGAAGGACCTGGAGGGCATCGAGATCGGCAGCGCCGGGCGGGCCGGGGTCGGCACCGGCGGCATGGTCACCAAGGTCGAGGCCGCCCGGATCGCCGCGGCGGCCGGCGTCCCCGTCGTGCTGACCTCCGCGGTGCACGCCGCCGACGCGCTGGCCGGCGGCCCCACCGGCACCCACTTCCTGCGCACCGGCCGCCGCTCCGCCGACCGCCTGCTGTGGCTGGCGCACGCCTCCACCCCGCGCGGTGCGCTCGTCCTCGACGACGGTGCGGTGCGCGCGGTCGTCGAGCGGAACTCCTCGCTGCTGCCCGCCGGGATCGCGGCGGTGGAGGGCGAGTTCACCGCGGGCGACCCGGTCGAGCTGCGGGACCCGTCCGGCGCCGCCGTCGCCCGCGGGCTGGTCAATTTCGACGCCCGGGAGATCCCCCGGCTGATCGGCCGCTCCACCCGGGACCTCGCACGCGAGTTGGGCCCCGCCTACGAGCGGGAGGTCGTCCACCGCGACGACCTCGTCCTCCTCGGTCACTGACGTTTCGGCCGCGCCGCCGGTCCCGTCCGTCCCACCGGTGACGCCGCTGTCCGGGGCCCGCGGCCACCGCGCGCGGCGGCCCCCGGGGCGGAGCGGCGTGCCCCCTTTCCGCGGGGACCTTCGCCAAAACGCCCCCGCGACGCTCCGTGGACTGGTCCACTTTGTTGCGGGGGCACCGCAGGTGAGCGGTGCCCGCAGCACGCCGGGAAAGAACCCACCGATCGGCTCCGCACCCGCGCGGGGCGATTCGCATCATGCAGCACAGGAGGCCGCCGTGGTACGAGGGCGCCCAGGGGCACCGCTCCGAGGGACGGCGAGGCCCACACTGACCAGCGTCGGGACCGGCACCCCGCCGGACGCCCCGGCCCGGCCGGACGCCGCCGACCGCACCCGACCGCACGCCGCACCGCAACCGGCGCCGCACACCGGGGACCGCGAGGTCTCCCGGCTGTGGCACATCACGCTCAGCGTCTCCGGGGCCCACGCCCCGCTGGCCGACGTCCGGCGGGCCCTCGAACAGCTCGCCCACGACCACCCGTTCCTGCTGACCAGCCGCTACGCCAACGACCACGCCGAGATCCGGTACTGGGAGGAGGCCCGCGACCTGCACGACGCCGCCGCCGTCGCGCTCCGCCTCTGGGGCGAACACCGCTCCACGGCGGGCCTGCCGCCCTGGGAGATCGTCGGCCTGGAGGTCATCGACCGCGACACCTACCACCAGCGCATCGCCGAGGGCTACGGCCCGCCACCGGCGGCACCGGTCGGGGTACATCCGTACTGAGCACGGCGGACGGGACGGGCGGGCAGGTGAGGGGATCGGCCCGGCCCATCCCGCCCGGCCCGTTCCAGTAGGTCGCCCGGCCCGCTCCGCTCCGGCGTCCCTCCCGCCCCGCCCGGTCGCCCGGTGCGCTCCCGCCCGTCCCGCTCCGTGAACCACCCCGTGGCACCGCGCCGCCGCTCGTCTAGTCTTCCGCCCATGACCAGCAGCGCCTCGCACTCCTCACCCGTCCTCGCGACCGCGGCCCGCGCCCGGGAGGCCGCCGCCCTCCTCGCGCCGCTGCCGCGCACCGACCGCGACGGCGCCCTGCTCGCCATCGCCGACGCCCTCGTCGCCCGCACCGACGAGATCGTCGCGGCCAACGCCGAGGACATCGCCAAGGCCCGCGCCGCCGGCACCCCCGAATCGCTGGTCGACCGGCTGACCCTCACCCCGGAGCGGGTCGCCGCCATCGCCGACGACGTCCGGCACGTCGTCACCCTGCCCGACCCGGTCGGCGAGGTCGTCCGCGGCTCGACCCTCCCCAACGGCCTCGACCTGCGGCAGATCCGCGTCCCCCTCGGCGTCGTCGGCATCATCTACGAGGCCCGGCCCAACGTCACCGTCGACGCCGCCGCCCTCTGCCTGAAGTCCGGCAACGCCGTCCTGCTGCGCGGCTCCTCCTCCGCGTACGCCTCCAACACCGCCCTGGTCACCGTCCTGCGCGACGCCGTGGCGTCCGCCGGACTCCCCGCCGACGCGGTCCAGCTGGTGCCCGGCGAGAGCCGCGACGCGGTCAAGGAGCTGATGCGCGCCCGCGGTCTGGTCGACGTGCTGATCCCGCGCGGCGGCGCCTCGCTCATCCGCACCGTCGTCGAGGAGTCCACCGTCCCGGTCATCGAGACCGGCACCGGCAACTGCCACGTCTACGTCGACGAGGCCGCCGACATCGACATGGCCCTCTCGATCCTCGTCAACTCCAAGGCCCAGCGCCCCAGCGTCTGCAACGCCGCCGAGACCGTCCTCGTGCACGCCGGGATCGCCGACGCGTTCCTGCCCCGCGCCCTCGAAGCCCTCACCCAGGCCGGCGTGATCGTCCACGGCGACGCCGCCTGGCAGCAGGCGGGCCCGGGCCTGGTCGCCCCCGCCACCGAGGAGGACTGGGGCACCGAGTACCTCTCGTACGACATCGCCGCCGCCGTCGTCCCCGACCTCGACGCGGCCGTCGCCCACATCCGCCGCTGGACCTCCGGCCACACCGAGGCGATCGTCACCACCTCGACGGCCGCCGCCCGCCGTTTCACCCAGTTGGTCGACTCGACCACGGTCGCCGTGAACGCCTCCACCCGCTTCACCGACGGCGGCCAGTTCGGTTTCGGTGCCGAGATCGGCATCTCCACCCAGAAACTGCACGCCCGGGGCCCGATGGGACTGCCCGAGCTGACCTCCACGAAGTACCTCGTCACCGGCGACGGGCACATCCGCTGACCCCCGCGGGCGAGCCCGTCGACTCCGCTCCCTGCCCAAGCCGCCCGGGCGGGGCTAATCTGGACGGGTGCCGGACGACGCGGGGGGCACGCCGTTCCCGGACGGCGAACAGCCCGACGAGCACGACCACGGGAGCCACGGAGCGGACGAGGACTTCGCCTCCGTGGTCTTCGACGAGGCGTTCGTCCGCGCCGCGCAGATCCACGAACCCTCCGCCGTCGAGCGCCTCGTCGCCGCCGCCGAGGCCCGCGCCGGTCTCGCCGTCGGCCCCGAGCACGAGAGCGGCGACCCCTTCGACGACCCCGGCGGCCGGGACCCGTACGGCGCCCACGACGACACCTTCGCGCCCTACGGACCGTACGGGCCCTACGGCGGCGCGTTCCGCCCCTACCGCGGTACCGCCCACTGGCACCGCCCGGTGGCCTGGGTGCTCGCCGTCGTCATGGGCGTCGGCCTCGTCGCCCTCGCCTTCACGGCCGTCCACCGCACCGCCGGCGCCGGGGCCCCGGGGCGGCCCCCGGCCTCCAGCGGACCGGACACCCCCTCCGGCGGCCCGCAGCCGGGCCCGGCCCGCCCCGGCCTCCCGCCACCCGCGTCCGCCGGAGCCGTCCCGCCGTCCGCGTCGCCCGTCCCGTCCGGGTCCCGGTCGCACTGACGGCCCGGGGCGCGCCCGGGACATACGGCGTCGGCCCTTCCACGTTTACGCACCGCCCCGCCGACCTACCCTGGTGATATGAGCGGACGAGGTGACCCTCCCGAGGGGACGCCGGACGGCGCTCCGGGAGGCGGCGAGGACGAATACCGGTCGATGGTCTTCGACGAGTCGTTCATCCGCGCTGCCCGGCTCCAGGAGAACTCCGCCGACGAACGCCTCGGCGAACACCACGCCCCCGCCGTCCGCCCCCGCCGCCCCTGGGTGCGCCTCCCCGGCTCACGCCAGGCGCTGCTGCTGGTCCTGCTGATCGTCATCGCCTTCGGCACCGCCGTCTACATGGGCATCCGCCACCCGTACCAGGCCGCCGAACCGGGGCTCGGCGCGCAGCCGCTGCGCTCGTCGGTGGTGCCGCTCACCCCGCCCGGCGCCGTGCCGGGCGGCGCCCCCGGTGATCTCTACGCCCACAGCCCGGCCGCCCACTTCCGGGTCGGCGCCGCCGGCGTCGACATCCCGGCGAACACCGCGCGCACCCCGCACTTCTCCGGCGGTCAGGTCGTCGAGGCGCTGCGGCTGGCGAAGGAGTACCTCGTCCGCTCCTCGATCGACCCGGCCACCCTGACCGGCGGCAACGTCCGCTCCGTGCGGCTGCTGCTGGACACCGGGCAGCTCGATCAGTTCGACCGGAGCATGGCGCGCCCCGTCGACGACGGGCGGCACGCGGCGACCGGCTGGCTGATCCGCTTCGACCACGGCACCACGGCCCTCGCCGACCGGAACGTCCGCGTCGACGGCACCCTCGGCGCCTCCGAGAACGGCCCCGACTCCCTGGACGTCACCGCCGACTACACCTTCGTCTACGCGGTACGGGCCACCGGCGGCGCCGACCAGCACGCCGCCCACGGCACCGGGAAGCCGGTGCCCGGCGCCTCCTCGCTCTTCACCGTCCGCCGCGAGATCCACTTCCGGCTGGACCGCCAGGACCTCGCCGAGCACCGCCTGGAGGTCACCCAGAGCAGCCTCCAGGCCGGGCCGATGGCCTGCGCCCCGCAGGCGGACGTGCTGCGCCCGCTGCTGGCCGGCCAGCACGCGGGGGACGCCCGCCCGGCGGGCACCGATCCCTACTCCCGCCAGTGGGCGAACCCCTCGCTCTGCGGCCGGCTCTCCGCTACTTCCCAGCCGACTCCGAGCCACCCGATCCGCTAGCGCCGTCGCCGCCGGCGCCCGGACGCTGGGTGCCGCGGAAGACGGTGTCCCGTAGCTTGCCGCCGAGGTCGCCCGCCCCGCCCGCGATGTCCCGCACCAGACCCATCAGCGGGTCCTTGCTCTGGCGCACGGAATCGGCGTAGTGGGACGCGGAGTCGCGGAAGGAGTCGGAGACCGAGGTGTCCTTGTCCTCCTCGCGCCGCGCGTAGTGGCCGTCCATGATCCGCTGGTAGTCGCGGCTGGCCGCCCACTTCTTCAGCTCGGCGGCGCGCACCGTGGTGAAGGGGTGGCTGCGCGGCAGGACGTTGAGGATCTTCAGCACGGAGTCGCGCAGATCGCCGCCCGACTCGTACTCCTCCGCCTGCTCCAGGAACGCGTCGACGTTCATCTCGTGCAGGTGGTTGCCGCCCGCCAGCTTCATCAGGCCGCGCATCGAGGCGTGGACGTCCTGCCCGACCAGCAGCCCGGCGCGGTCCGCCGACAGCTCCGACTTGCGGAACCACTCGCGCAGCGCCGTCACGATCGCCATCACCGCGACATTGCCGAGCGGGATCCACGCCACCCGCAGCGCCATCTTCGTCAGGAAGAGCAGCAGGGTGCGGTAGACCGCGTGCCCGGACAGGGCGTGACCGACCTCGTGACCGATGACCGCCCGCATCTCCTCCTCGTCCAGCAGCTCCACCAGACCGGTGGAGACCACGATGATCGGCTCGTCCAGACCGATGCACATGGCGTTGGGCTGCGGGTCCTGATTGACGTACATCGGCGGGACCTTCTCCAGGTCCAGGATGTAGCAGGCGTCGCGCAGCATGTCGTTGAGGTGCGCGAACTGCCGGTCGCTGACGCGGACCGAGTCCGACAGGAAGAGCAGCCGCAGGCTGCGCTCCGGCAGCAGGCCGCTGAGTGTCTTGAAGACGGTGTCGAACCCGCTGAGCTTCCGCAGCGCCACCAGCGCCGACCGGTCCGCGGGGTGTTCGTACGAACGGGACGAGATACCGGGGAATCGCCTGCGGTCCCGGCTCGGTACGCGCTCGCCGCCTGGGCTCTCCGTCATTGGGGCCTCCCCCTGTTCGACTGCGTGTGATTCAGACTAGAGGACGCCACCGACACCCGATTGGATGCTCGGGCGTACGCTGACGTCGTACCACTCGACCGCACAGTCCCGTACAAAACGGAGCGCCCCGCCATGACGATTCCGAGCGTGCTGCTCGCCGCTTCCGACGCCGCCGCGACGGCCGGTGCCACCGGCGTCTCCCACGCCGACGACGGCCCCGGGTGGCTGCTGCGCGGCGTGATCATCGTCGGTGTCCTCGGCGCGATCCTGCTCGCCTGGTTCCTGCTGCGCGGCTACGGCGACTCGGACCACAACTGACCGACGCGGCACGGGAGGTGGGGCCGCCGGGCACCGTGCCGGGCGGCCGTCCGCACCGGCCCCCGGCGGAGTCGCCGTGATCTCGCGCGGGCCCGCCGCTTACGATGTGGCGGAAGTCTCTGCCCGCCCCCAGCCCGGATTGGTCTCCCGACGATGAGCCTGCACACCCCCGCACAGTCCCTGGTCGCCCTTGCCGAGGGAGGTCAGCACGAGAGCCTCAACCCGCTCATCACCGGCGGCGGTGCCTTTGTCATCCTGCTCCTCCTGCTGGTGATCACCACCCGCTTCAACCGGGACCGCTGAGCCCGGTACCCGGCCTCCGGCACGGCGCGGCGCCCAGTAGGGTCTGCACGCATGGGAGAGCACACAGAGCCCGTGAAGCGGCGACTCGGAGTGATGGGCGGGACGTTCGACCCGATCCATCACGGACACCTTGTCGCCGCCAGCGAGGTGGCCAGCCAGTTCCACCTCGACGAGGTCATCTTCGTCCCGACCGGGCAGCCGTGGCAGAAGAGCCACAAAACGGTGTCCCCGGCCGAGGACCGGTATCTGATGACGGTCATCGCGACCGCGTCGAACCCGCAGTTCTCCGTCAGCCGCATCGACATCGACCGCGGCGGCAAGACGTACACCATCGACACGCTGCGTGACCTGCGGGCGCTGCACGGCGACGCCGATCTGTTCTTCATCACCGGCGCCGACGCGCTGGGCCAGATCCTCACCTGGCACGACGCCGAGGAACTGGTCTCCCTCGCGCACTTCATCGGCGTCACCCGGCCCGGCCATGTGCTGGCCGACCCCGGGCTGCCCGACGGCGCGGTCTCCCTCGTCGAGGTGCCCGCGCTCGCCATATCCTCCACCGACTGCCGGGCGCGCGTCGCCCAGGGCGACCCGGTCTGGTACCTCGTGCCCGACGGCGTGGTGCGCTACATCGACAAGAAGCAGCTCTACCGCGAGAACGGCTGACGGGGCGGATCGAAAGGGGCACCGGTGACCGACCGACAGGACCCGTACGGGCCGCAGGACCCGTACACCCCCGACCCGTACGCCCATGAACGGCGGCAGGGCCGGCAGGAGTACACCTACGACGCGTACGGCCAGCCGGTGCACCAGGACACCGCACCCGGCCAGGAACCGCACCACGACCCGTACGGGCGCCCCGCCGCCCCGTACGGCGACCCGTCGTCCTACGGCCACGACCCCTACGGGGGCCAGGGCCACGGCTACGACGGCCACACCCAGGGCTACGACCCCTACGGGACCCCGGCCCCCGGCGGCGCCCCGCAGCAGAACTGGGTCCCGCAGCAGGCCCCCCGCCCCTCCTACGAGCAGCCGTCCTACGCGCCGTCCGGCTACGAGCCGTCGTACGGGCAGTCCGGCTACGGCCAGGAGACGTACGGCGGTGCCCCCTACGGGGAGCAGCCCTACGGCGGGCAGCAGCAGTACGGCGCGCAGGGCTACGCACAGCCCGGTTACGCCGACCCCACCCCGTCCGGGCACCGCACCGTGGAGGAGGCGCCGCGGGGCTACCCCGAGGAGCCGCCGCACCACCACGAGCAGCCGCCGCGCCCGCCGGAGCAGCGCCGCCCGGCCGAGGACGCGGGCCCGGCGGACGGACCCGGGCCGTCCGCGTCCGGCGCCGACCGGGGCCCGGAGTACCAGACGGAGCAGTTCGCGTTCATCGAGGAGCCCGACGAGGACTCCGAGGACGTCATCGACTGGCTGAAGTTCACCGAGAGCCGCACCGAGCGCCGCGAGGAGGCCAAGCGCCGGGGCCGCAGCCGCCGCGTACTGCTCGTGGTGCTGCTCGTGCTGCTGGTGGCGGGCGGCACCGGCTACCTCTGGTGGGCCGGGAAGCTGCCGGGGCTCAGCGGCCCGGGCGGCACCGCCGCGGAGGCGGGCGCGGGGCAGAAGCGCGACGTCCTCGTCGTCCACCTCCGCGACACCCGCACCGGCGACAGCTCCACCGCCCTGCTGGTCGACAACGAGACCACCGGCAAGGGCACCACCGTCCTGCTGCCGAACAACCTCATCCTCACCCAGGACGACGGCAACGCCACCACGCTCGGCAAGTCCGTCAAGGACGACGGCACCGAGCCCACCCGGGACGCCCTGGGCACCCTGCTGGGCGCCGACCTCAAGGCGTCCTGGCGGCTCGACACCCCGTATCTGGAGAACCTCGTCGAGACCGTCGGCGGCGTCTCCGTCGACACCGACACCACCGTCCCCGGGGCGAAGAAGGGCGACTCACCCCTGGTCAAGCCGGGCCACGAGCGTCTCCTCAACGGCCAGTCCGCGGTCGCCTACGCCACCTACCGCGGTCCCGGCGAGACCCAGGACAGGCAGCTCAAGCGGTTCGGCCAGGTCATGCAGGCCACGCTGAAGAAGGTCTCCAGCGACGCCGACGGCGCCACCGCCACCGTGAAGTCGCTGCTCCAGGTGCTCGACCCGCCGCTCACCGAGGCGCAGCTGGGCAGCTCGCTGGCGGTCCGCGCCGAGCTGGCGAAGACCGGTGCCTACAACACGCTCCTGCTGCCGGTGCAGGCCAACGGCACCCTGGGCCCGGACGCGGCCGGCTCCGTCGTCAAGAACGTCCTCGGCGGCACGGTCAAGAAGACCGATCCGAACGGCACCCCGCGGGTCTCCGTACGCAACGCCACCGGCAACGCCAAGGCCGCCCCCAAGGCACAGGCGGCGCTGGTCAACGGCGGCTACACCTACGTCAGCGGCGGCACCGCGGACGCCGCCCAGGCCGCCTCGCAGGTCACGTACGAGGACGCCGCGGACCACGGCAGGGCGGCGGAGGTCGCCAAGACGCTGGGCCTGCCGGACGGCGCGGTCCGCAAGGCGCACGGCGCCGCCAACGCGGACATCACGGTCGTCCTGGGACAGGACTACCGGGGCTGACCTGCGCGGAGAGGGCCGGGCACCTGCTACTTGAGCAGGTGCCCGGCCCTCCTGCGTACGGGTCCGGGGCCGCGGTGTCCGGGTGACGAAAATCCCCGGCCGGTGTGTCGGTGGTCCGTGAGACCCTTGAAAAGAATCCGAAGCCGTTCGAACCGCCCGCTCGGGCGGTGGTGCCGTGGGCCGTGTGCCCGGGGCAGGGCGGCCCGTCCCCGACCCGAAAGCCGCTTGTGACCGCCACGGACCGTTCCATCGAGCTCATCAACGCCGCCGCCCAGGCGGCCGCCGACAAGCTCGCGCACGACATCATCGCGTACGACGTCAGCGACGTCCTCTCGATCACCGACGCCTTCCTGCTGGCCTCGGCGCCCAACGACCGCCAGGTCAAGTCGATCGTCGACGAGATCGAGGAGCGCCTCAACAAGGAGCTCGGCGCCAAGCCGGTCCGCCGCGAGGGCGACCGCGAGGCCCGCTGGGTCCTCCTCGACTACGTCGACATCGTCGTCCACGTCCAGCACAGCGAGGAGCGCGTCTTCTACGCGCTGGAGCGCCTGTGGAAGGACTGCCCCGAGATCGAGCTTCCCGAGGACGCCAAGGCGACCCGCGGCAAGGCCGCCGAGCACGCCGAGGCCACGGCGGGCGAGGCAGAGGGAGCGGGCAACTGAACGGCACCCCCGCGGGCCGCGGCCGCCGCATCGTCCTGTGGCGCCACGGCCAGACCGCCTGGAACCTGGAGCGCCGCTTCCAGGGCTCCACGGACATCGAGCTGACGGCGGCGGGCCGGGAGCAGGCCCGGCGCGCCGCACGGCTGCTCGCGGCCCTGGGCCCGGACGCCATCGTCGCCTCCGACCTGCGCCGGGCCGCGGCGACCGCCGGTGAGCTGGCGGCCCTGACCGGGCTCGGGGTGGCGCACGACGCCGCGCTGCGGGAGACGTACGCCGGCGCCTGGCAGGGGCTGACGCACGAGGAGATCATCGCGCGGTACGGCGAGCAGTACGCCGCGTGGAAGCGCGGTGAGCCGGTGCGGCGCGGCGGCGGTGAGCTGGAGACCGAGGTCGCCGACCGGGCCGCCCCGGTGGTCCTGGAGCACGCCGGGAAGCTGCCCGACGACGGCACCCTCGTCGTCGTCAGCCACGGCGGCACCATCCGCACCACCATCGGCCGGCTGCTCGGCCTGGAGGCGCACCACTGGGAGGGGCTCGGCGGTCTGTCGAACTGCTGCTGGTCGGTGCTGGGCGAGGGCGCGCGCGGCTGGCGGCTGCTGGAGCACAACGCCGGCACCCTCCCGGAGCCGGTGCTCGGCGACGACACCTGAGCCGCCCGCGGAGCGCCCCGCGGACCCGGATTTCACATCCGGGCAGGTCGCAGGCTAAAGTTCTTCTTGTTCGCGGCGCCGCCGGGGGAAACCCGGAGGGGCGGAACAAGACCCGGGGCTATAGCTCAGTTGGTAGAGCGCCTGCATGGCATGCAGGAGGTCAGGAGTTCAATTCTCCTTAGCTCCACAACCCGGATGATCCCGTCTCACGGATTCCAGTCCCGCACTGGATCGCGCGAGGCGGGATCATTGCTGTATCTGCGGCGTCGTCGGGACGGGCCCGGGGCCGGACGGTTCGGCGCCGGTGGCGCGGGCAGATTCGGTGCGCGGGCCGTCGCGTCCGGGTCCGCGCCGTGACCAGGCCGTCCCGCCGGGTGGGCCGTGGCAGAATCGGACGGCCGGCAGGGGAGGAGAGGACGCGATGCCCAGGAGCATCCTCGGGAAGGTCGCCGACCTGCCCGGCGCCGCCGGGCCGTCGTGCCCGCACCGGCTGCCGGACGCCGTCCCCCCGCGCGGTGCGACCCCGTCGTTGCAGTGCCCCACCTGCGGCTCCGCCCGGGTGGCGCAGATGCTCGGTGACAACGGCGGCGTCTCTTTCGTCTGTACGTCCTGCGGCCACAGTTGGAGCTGACCGATGGGAGCCCACAGCAGGAAATGCGACTGGTGCGGCAGCGGTACGCCGATCGTCCGTGACATGGAACCGCTCAACTCCGCGTTCCAGTACTGGTGCGAGGAGTGCGCCCGCGCACTGGTCATCAAGGGCGACCCGATCGAGACCTACCGCGAGCTGGACGGTGAGCCGATCTACGGCCGCCTCCTCGACGAACACTGCACGCTGAAGCGTTTCTACTCCTTCGCCACGGCCTGAGCGCGGCCGCGGCCCCGGTCTGCCGATCGCCGTACGCACGGCCCCGCCTGACGTCGCGTGAGCCGGAGCCCGGACCGTACGGCGTCACGTCACCTCAGGGGCGGCGCGTACGGCTCCGGGCTACGCCTGCGGGCCGCGCCCCGTCCGGCGCAGCCGCAGCGCGCACAGCGCCAGCAGGCCGATCCCGGCGAGCGGATAGACGTCGGAGAGCAGCAGCTGGAGCGGGTTCTGGTGCAGCTCCTCGTGGCGGTGCCAGGCGTGCGGCACCCACCACAGCGCGAAGCTGGCGAACAGCAGGGCCGGTGCGGCCGTCGCCGCCCACCACCACCGCCGCGCCGCGCCGCCGGTGCGGGCCAGCGCCTCGGAGCCGAGCAGGATCAGCGCCGGTACGCACCACACCCAGTGGTGCGACCAGGAGACCGGGCTGATCAGCAGGGCCGTCACCGCGCAGCTGACGGCGGCCCAGGCGCGGTCGCCGCGCAGCAGCGCACCGGTCGCGAGGGCCAGCCCCGCGGCGACCGTCAGGGCGGCGGCCACCGGCCAGACGCCGCCCGGGTCCTGGGTGTGCAGCAGCCGCGCGAGGGCGCCGCGCAGCGACTGGTTCGCGGTGATCTCGACGTCGCCGACGCGGTCCGCGGCGAAGACGATCTCGGTCCAGAAGCGGTGCGCATCGCGCGGCAGCACGAGCGCCGACAGTCCGGCGGTGGCGAGGAACGTCACGGTGGCCACCGCCGCCTGGCACAGCCAGGGCACCCGCAGCGCGGTACGGAGCGGGGCGCCGCCGCGCAGCAGCCGGACGGCGCGTACCGCCCCGGCGAGCGCGAGGAAGACGGCGAACAGTGCGGGCGTGAGCTTGATCCCCGCCGCGATGCCGATGCCGATCCCGGCCCAGCGGTTGCCGTCCCGGCGGGTCAGGTCCCACAGCACGAGCACTGCGAGCAGCAGATTGATCTGCCCGTAGCGCAGGGTCGTCCACACCGGCTCGCACCAGACCAGCAGTGCGGAGAGCGCGAGCGTCGCGGCCGGGCGCGGCAGCCGGTGCGGGCGGCCGACCAGCCGCAGCGAGAGATGGACGACGGCCACCAGCAGCAGGAGGTTGCCGGCCGTGGCCAGGGTGCGCATGGTGCCCACGCCGACCAGCGTCAGCGGGGTGAACAGCAGCGCGGCGAACGGCGGGTAGGTGTTGGGCAGGTGCGCGGAGGTGGCGACCATGTCGTAGAGGTCCGCGCCGGTGCGCGCGGTCCAGCCCTCCGCGCGGTAGACCATGAGGTCGATCATGGTGACGTGCGCCAGCCGCTGGGCGGTCCAGAACGCCGCGAACGAGACGAGGCAGCCGACCGCGGCCCACCGGACCGCACGGCGTCCCGGCGCCCCCGTCAGCGGGGCGCGGCCGCCGGAATCGGTGGACTGTTCCAGCTCCGGCGCGGTCACGGCGTACGGCTCCCCAGGACGAATCGGGCACGGTCCGCCGACAGTACCCCGGGCCGTTCCAGGCGCTGGAGCAGGAGCGATTTGGCAGAAGCCCGGGGGAGCCGTGTAATGTAGTCGATGTCGCCGCGGGAGACCGCAGCGGAGAAGACCTGGGGCTATAGCTCAGTTGGTAGAGCGCCTGCATGGCATGCAGGAGGTCAGGAGTTCAATTCTCCTTAGCTCCACAGGAATCAGAGCGGGCCGTCCGAAAGGGCGGCCCGCTCTTGTTGTATGCCCGTTTCGCCACGTGGTCGCCGTGTGTGGTGTGCGCCATGGGGCGGGCGTTCCGCGGCGGGTGTGACGTACGGCATGGCGGCGGGCGTGGGGGAGCGGGGCGCCGGTGGGGCGGTGTTCCGCGCCGCGCGTGGTGGCCTCCCGGGCGACCGGTTCGCCCCACCGTACTCTGACGTCTGCTCACCTTCCGCCCGCTTTCCACCTCTTGTCGTCCGCGGCCGCTTTCGTTCCCTTCCGCATCCCGCCCATTCCTTGCCGCTTCTTGCCGTTCCTTGGGGTCTTCTTGGCGTACCCATGCCCCTGACGTGAACATTTCACCGAAAGAGTGACGCATCGCGTGCATGTCACCTCCCTTGTCCCATGCCGCACGCGAGGCACCGGACGCCGGTGTACGGCGGCGCGCACGGCGGGCCGTCGTCGCGGAGCCGGTCGCGGTGCCACCGTCAGCACCTACCGCACCGTCACCACAGGGGGTTCCATGAGATCGAGCCGCAGCAGAGCCGGGCGGGCGCGTACCGCGACGGCGTGGGCGGCCGCCCTGCCGCTGATCGCCGGGGCGCTCGCGCTCGGCGCGCCCGCCGCCGACGCCGCAGGCCACGACGGCGGACGGCATGAGCTCCGCGGCACCAAACCGGCGTGGGCGACCCAGCAGTCCGACCGCGGTGACACCGCCGCGGACACCGGCATCACCGCCCGCGTCTACCTCGCGGGCCGGGACGCCGACGGGCTCGCCGCGTACGCCAGGGCGGTCTCCGACCCGCACTCCGCCCACTACGGGAAGTACCTGACCGCCGCCCAGGTGAAGGCGCGCTACGGCGCCACCCGGCAGCAGATCGACGCCGTGCGTGACTGGCTCCGCGGCGCCGGGCTCAAGGTCACCGGGGCGGGTGGCCGCTACCTCACCGTCCACGGTCCGGCCTCGGCCGCGGAGCGCGCCTTCGCCACCGACCTGCACAACTACCGCAAGGACGGCCACACTTACCACGCCCCCTCGGCCACCGCCTCCGCCCCCGCCTCGCTGGGCGGCGCCGTGCTGACCGTCACCGGCCTGGACAACGCGCCCAAGATGGCCCGGCACCACTCCACCGAGCTGCCCCAGCCGCCCGCCGTCTTCCGCAACGCCGGCCCGTTCTCCACGTACCACGGCTCCCGGACCGCCAAGGACCTGCCGGGCGCCTACGGGACCAAGGCGCCGTACGCGGTCAAGGGCTACACCGGCAAGCAGCTGCGCGCCGCCTACGGGGCGGGGAAGTGGACCGGCAAGGGCGTCACCGTCGCGATCACCGACGCCTACGCCTCGCCGACCATCGCCGCCGACGCCGCCCACTACGCGGCCCGCAACGGCGACGCCGGGTACCGCCCGGGCCAGCTCTCGCAGGTGCTGCCCGAGGACTACCACCACATCGAGGAGTGCGGCGCCTCCGGCTGGTACGGCGAGGAGACCCTCGACGTCGAGGCCGTGCACGCCGTCGCGCCCGCCGCCGACATCGTCTACGCCGGGGCCGCCTCCTGCATGGACGACGACCTGCTCGACACCCTCGGCCGGGTCGTCGACGGCCGTCTCGCCGACATCGTCTCCAACTCCTGGGGCGACCTGGAGGCCAACGAGACCCCGGACGTGGCTGCCGCCTACGACCAGGTCTTCCAGCAGGGCGCGGTCGAGGGCATCGGCTTCTACTTCTCCTCCGGTGACAACGGCGACGAGGTCGACAACACCGGCACCAAGCAGGTCGACACCCCGGCGAACTCCGCGTGGGTCACCGCCGTCGGCGGCACCGCACTCGCCGTCGGCAAGCACGACACGTACCAGTGGGAGACCGGCTGGGGCACCCGCAAGGCGGTGCTGTCCAAGGACGGCGCAAGCTGGGACGGCTTCCCCGGCGCGTTCAGCGGGGGCGCCGGCGGTGGCACCAGCAAGACCGTCGCGCAGCCCTTCTACCAGCGCGGAGTCGTCCCCGACGGGCTCGCGCAGGCGGGCGGCGGCAAGGCCATGCGCACCGTCCCGGACATCGCCGCGGTCGCCGATCCCAACACCGGCTTCCTGGTGGGGCAGACCCAGACCCTGCCCGGTGGCAAGCAGGGCTACGACGAGTACCGTATCGGCGGCACCTCGCTCGCCGCACCCGTGATCGCCGGTATCCAGGCGCTCGCCCAGCAGGCCCGGCACGGCATCCCGATCGGCTTCGCCAACCCCGCGATCTACCAGCGGTACGGCACCCCGGTCTACCACGACGTCACCGACCACCCGCTCGGCGCGGGCCGCGGCCTGGCGGTCGTCCGGACCGACTACGTCAACGGCGTCGACGCCTCCAAGGGCACCACGACCTCGCTGCGCAGCCTGGGCCAGGACAGCTCCCTGAGCGCCCGCCCCGGCTACGACGACGTCACCGGTGTCGGCTCCCCGGCGAACGGCTACGTCGAGTCGTACCGGCACTGACCCCTGGGTCGGCGCGCCCCTGAATTCCGGGGGCGCGCGGGCCGGGGCCCGCGCCGGTGGGGAATCCTCGACGCGGGCCCCGAGCCCCCTGCGGTACCCTGGCGCCATGCGTGCCGTACGCCTTCTGCTTAGCGGGCCGCGCTGATCAGTACCGACCGGGCCACCCACGGTGGCCGTCCGGGTCGGCATCGGCGCGGCGTCCCCTCCTGTGCGAGGGGTCTTTTTGTTTCCGCAGCAACCGTGTCCGCGGCAGCCGCAGGCAGAGACGATCGATGGAGCTTGAAGAGATGAGCGAGACGACCACCTCCCCCGCCGGTGAGGGCGCACCCGAGGCGGCCCCGCACCGCTACACCGCCGCGCTGGCCGCGGACATCGAGGCACGCTGGCAGGACTTCTGGGAGGCCGAGGGCACCTACGAGGCGCCCAACCCGAGCGGCGACCTGGCCGGCGACGCCGCCGTCGTCGCCCGCCCCAAGAAGTTCATCATGGACATGTTCCCGTACCCCTCGGGCGCGGGCCTGCACGTCGGCCACCCGCTGGGCTTCATCGCCACCGACGTCTACGCCCGCCACCAGCGCATGACGGGCCACAACGTCCTGCACACCCTGGGCTTCGACGCCTTCGGCCTGCCCGCCGAGCAGTACGCCGTGCAGACCGGCACCCACCCGCGGGTCTCCACCGAGGCCAACATCGTCAACATGCGGCGCCAGCTGCGCCGCCTGGGCCTGGGCCACGACCAGCGCCGTTCGGTCGAGACGATCGACCCGGCGTACTACAAGTGGACCCAGTGGATCTTCCGGCAGATCTTCAACTCCTGGTACGACCCGGAGGCCGACAAGGCGCGCCCCATCGACACCCTGGTCGCGCAGTTCGAGGCCGGCACCCGGCCCACCCCCGACGGCCGCCCCTGGGGCGAGCTGTCCGCCAACGAGCGCGCCGACATCCTGGGCGAGTACCGCCTGGCGTACGCCTCGGACGCGCCGGTCAACTGGTGCCCCGGCCTGGGCACCGTGCTGGCCAACGAGGAGGTCACCGCCGAGGGCCGCTCCGAGCGCGGCAACTTCCCGGTCTTCAAGTCCAAGCTGCGCCAGTGGAACATGCGCATCACCGCCTACGGTGACCGCCTGCTGAACGACCTGGACGGCCTGGACTGGCCCGAGGCGATCAAGCTGCAGCAGCGCAACTGGATCGGCCGCTCCGAGGGCGCCCGGGTCGACTTCCCCGCCGCGGGGCGCACGATCACCGTCTTCACCACCCGCCAGGACACCCTGTTCGGCGCGACGTACATGGTGCTGGCCCCCGAGCACGAGCTGATCGCCGACGGCTCCCTGGTGCCGGACGCCTGGCCCGAGGGCACCCACGACGTCTGGACCGGCGGCCACGCCACCCCGGCCGAGGCCGTCGCGGCCTACCGCAAGCAGGCGGCGAGCAAGTCAGACGTCGAGCGGCAGGCCGAGGCCAAGGACAAGACCGGCGTCTTCACCGGCATCCACGCCACCAACCCGGTCAGCGGCGAGCAGATCCCGGTCTTCATCGCCGACTACGTGCTGATGGGCTACGGCACCGGCGCGATCATGGCGGTCCCGGCGCACGACAGCCGCGACTTCGCCTTCGCGCGCGCCTTCGAGCTGCCGATGCGCTGCGTCGTCCAGCCCTCCGACGACCGCGGCACCGACACCACCACCTGGGACGACGCGTTCTCCTCGTACGAGGCGAAGCTGGTCAACTCCGCCAACGACACGATCAGCCTGGACGGGCTGGGCGTCACCGAGGCCAAGGCGAAGATCACCGACTGGCTGGCCGCCGAGGGCATCGGCGAGGGCACCGTCAATTTCCGGCTGCGCGACTGGCTGTTCAGCCGCCAGCGCTACTGGGGCGAGCCGTTCCCGATCGTCTACGACGAGGACGGCGTCGCGCATGCGCTGCCCGAGTCGATGCTGCCCCTGGAGCTGCCGGAGGTCGAGGACTACTCCCCGCGCACCTTTGACCCGGACGACGCCGACACCTCCCCGGAGACCCCGCTCTCCCGCAACGAGGACTGGGTCCACGTCGAACTGGACCTGGGCGACGGCCGCGGCGTGCAGCGCTACCGCCGCGAGACCAACACCATGCCCAACTGGGCAGGTTCGTGCTGGTACGAGATGCGCTACCTGGACCCGCACAACGACAGCGCGCTGGTCGCCCCGGACATCGAGCAGTACTGGATGGGCCCGCGCGAGGGGCAGCCCCACGGGGGCGTCGACCTGTACGTGGGCGGCGCCGAGCACGCCGTGCTGCACCTGCTGTACGCCCGTTTCTGGTCGAAGATCCTGTTCGACCTGGGGCACGTCTCGTCCTCCGAGCCGTTCCACAAGCTGTACAACCAGGGCATGATCCAGGCGTTCGTCTACCGCGACAAGCGCGGCATCGCCGTCCCGGCGGCCGAGGTCGAGGAGCGCGACGGCGGCTACTTCCACCAGGGCGAGAAGGTCAGCCGCGTCCTGGGCAAGATGGGCAAGTCCCTGAAGAACGCCGTCACGCCGGACGAGATCTGCGCCGAGTACGGTGCGGACACGCTGCGCCTGTACGAGATGGCGATGGGCCCGCTGGACGTGTCCCGCCCCTGGGACACCCGCGCCGTCGTCGGCCAGTACCGCCTGCTGCAGCGGCTGTGGCGCAACGTCGTCGACGAGTCGACCGGTGAGGTCACCGTCGTCGACGCGGAGCCGGACGAGGCGACGCTGCGGGCGCTGCACAAGGCGATCGACGGTGTCACCCAGGACATGGCGAACCTGCGGTTCAACACCGCCATCGCCAAGGTCACGGAGCTGAACAACCACCTGACGAAGACGGCGGGCCCGGTGGCGCGCAGTGTCGCCGAGCGCCTGGTGTTGCTGATCGCGCCGCTGGCGCCGCACATCGCCGAGGAGCTGTGGCGCAAGCTGGGCCACACCGACTCGGTGGTGCACGCCGACTTCCCGGTGGCCGACCCGGCGTATGTCGTCGATGAGACGGTGACCTGCGTCGTTCAGCTGAAGGGCAAGGTCAAGGCCCGTCTGGAGGTCGCCCCGACGATCTCCGACGCGGACCTGGAGGCGGCGGCGCTGGCCGAGCCCGCGGTGGTCGCGGCACTGGGCGGCGCGGGTATCCGCAAGGTGATCGTCCGCGCGCCGAAGCTGGTCAACATCGTGCCTGCGTGATGCGGCGCGGCCGGTTCCGGCCGGGGTTCTAGGGGGTTTCCCCTACGGGCAGGTTGGGGGTTCCGTCAGGGCCCGCAACCTGCCCGATCCGTTTACGGTGGAGGGACGGGCGCGGGTGACCGACCGGCGCCGAGACCGATCCGGGAGAGCCCATGGAAGCCGCCATCGCCATCGTGGGGCTGCTCTTCCTGCTGTTCGTCGTCACGGGGGTCTTCGTGACCGTCAAGGCGGTCCAGGTGACCAAGCGCGGTGTGGACCGCACGGTCGCCCAGGCCCGCCGGACGGTCGAGGACACCGGCCTGCGGGCGCGGCAGCTGGCCAAGCCCGGTGTCCCGGGCGAGCTGGCGCAGCTGCGGCTGTCCCTGCGCACGTCGATGCGGGCGACCCAGGAGGCGCTGCGTGGCGGCGTGGCCGAGGACGCGTCGCTGCGCGAGGCGCTCGGCCTCTTCGACCGCCTGAGCACCCACGGCCGCGCGCTCGACGACGAGCTCAGGCGTCTGGAGCGCGAGCCCGACCGCGCCACCACGGCCGCCCGCCTGCCCGAGCTGCGCGAACGCCTGGAGCGCATCACCCGCTCGGCGGAGTCGCTGCGCTGGGCGGCGCGCGATCGGCAGCGGAAGTTCGCCGAGGACGACCTGTCGGCGCTGAGCGAGCAGATCGACGTCGAATCGGGCGCGCTGCGGCACTGGACCCCCGCCTCGGACGACGCCGTGGGCAGCGGTTCCACCGAGGCTCCGGGCCGGCCGTCCGCCGCCCGGCCGTCCGCCTCCCCGGAGCCGGGGGCGGAGCAGCCGCAGGCGATATCTGCCGCGGATCCGCGCCGCCGCTCCGCGTACTCCTGGCAGCAGATGCCCTCCTGGCAGAAGTCGCCGGGGCCGGAGCGGGCCGGCTGAGACCGGGGCGCTGACGGGCCGGGGCGGGGCGCTGTACGGACGCGTCCGCCCCGCGCAGGCCGGGCGGTCGGAGCGGGAGAGCCCGTGACCGGGTGCGGAACGGCCCCGCACTGTCGGCTGCCGGTCCTCCCCCGATAACCTCCCCTTCATGTCCCGCCATGTCGCCATCGTCACCGATTCCACGGCCTACCTGCCGCCGGTGGCACTGCAGCGCCACCGCATCACGGCCGTCCCGCTGACCGTCGTCCTGGGGGACCAGGCCCTGGAGGAGGGCACCGAGATCTCCGCGAGATCCGTCGCCCAGGCACTGCAGAAGCGCCGGCCGGTGACCACCTCGCGCCCCGCCCCGACGACCTTCGCGGACACCTACCGCAAGGTCGCCGCCGCCGGTGCCACCGAGATCGTCTCGCTGCACCTGTCCTCCGAGTTCTCCGGCACCTACGACGCCGCGGTGCTGGCCGCCCGGCACTCGCCGGTACCCGTAAGGGTCGTGGACACCGGCATGGTCGCGATGGCCCTCGGCTTCTGCGCCCTGGCGGCGGCCGAGACCGCCGAGGCCGGTGGCGACGCCGACGCCGCGGTCGCCGCGGCCGAGCGCCGCGCCGCCGCGACCTCCGCCTACTTCTACGTCGACACCCTCGACTACCTGCGCCGCGGCGGCCGCATCGGTGCCGCACAGGCCCTCCTCGGCTCCGCCCTCGCCGTCAAGCCCCTGTTGCAGCTGACCGACGGCCGCATCGAACTCCTCGAAAAGGTCCGTACGGCGTCCAAGGCCATCGCCCGGCTGGAGGAGATCGCCGCGGAGCGGGCGGGCGAGGGCGAGGCCGACATCGCCGTGCACCACCTCGCCGCCGCGGAGCGCGCGGACGCCCTCGCCACCCGCCTGCGCGAACGCGTACCGGGCCTGCACGAGCTCCATGTCAGCGAGGTCGGCGCGGTGATCGGCGCCCACACCGGACCGGGGTTGCTGGGAGTCGTGGTCGCGCCGCGGTAGGGCTGTCGCCCGCCGCGGCGGGCGATGCGGCTAGGGGCGGGGCTCATGATTACATCGGGTAGCCGGGCCTGGTGGCGGGGGGCACCCCTCCGGGTGGTGCGGTTATCCACAAGTCGCCGGTTATCCACGGGATTTGACGCGCCTCGGCACGGCTGGCGCGTGCGGCCTACCGTCGGTCGGTATGAGCAGAGAGTCACGTTCGGTTGGTGGGGGGTCCCGCCTTGGCGAGGTGGGCGGCGGTTCCGGTGCCGATGTCCTGGAGGTCTCGGGCGCGGGTCGCGACCCGTCCTCGGCACGGAGCGGTGGCCGTACGAGGCGGCGGGCCGAGCGCCGTGCCACGGGATCGGCGGCGGTACGGGCACGGGCGGCCGTCCTCTTCGGCGTGGGGGCGGGGACGGAGCACGATCACGGGGGCGCGGGGTGGGATGCGGGGCCGGTGCCGGGTTCTGCCTCCGGCCGGCGGCGGGAGGAGGGAGCCGGGCCTGATCAGGGGAGGCCGGGGCCGCTTGCGGCCGAGGCGACGGAGCCCGGCGGCAGGGCTCCCGGGACGGGGCGCAGGGCGAGCGCCGGCTCCGGTGACTCCGGCCGTACGGAGAGCCCCGAGCCCGCCCTCGGCGGTACGGCGAATCCGCCGCGTGAGGCTTTCTCGGATGCGGGCCTCGGCGCCGGGCTGCGCCGCTCGTTGAGCTCCGGCCCTGCCCCCGGTGACGAGACAGGCCCGTCGCCCGAGGCGTCTCCGGAGTCCGGCCCTGCCGAGGGGCGGGGCCACACGGCGCGCCCGGGTCCGCCGCCCGACCCCGGGCAGCAGGCGGACCCGCCCCGTAAGGCATCCCCGGAGCCCGCCCCTGACCCGGCCCCGAAGCGGACCTCAAGTCCTCGCCCCAAGACCCCCGACCTCCGCCACACTCCCACCCCGCACAGCGCCCCCGGTCCTCCCGTCCTGACCCGTCGGGCGCGGGTGCGGCTGGCCGTGGGGGAGCGGTTACCCCTCTGGATGCAGACGCGGTTCGGTACGGAGCCGAAGGCGTTGGCGGCGCTCGGGGTGGTGCTGGTGGTGGCGCTCGTCCTGGCGGCGCAGCACTTCTGGTCCGGCGAGCCGGAGCCGGTGCGGGCCCCGGCGGCGGCGCGGGCGGTGCCGGGGCCCGGCCCGTCGCCGGGGCAGGGGCCGTCAGGTGCCGCTCCCGCGCCCGGGGCGAGCGCGAGCGGCGCGGGCCGTCAGCTGATGGTCGACGTGGTGGGCAAGGTCGAGCACCCCGGGGTGCGCCGACTGCCGGCGGGGGCGCGGGTGATGGACGCGCTGGCCGCGGCCGGCGGGGTGCTGCACGGAGCGGACACCCAGGGGTTGAACCGCGCCCGGTTGCTGGTGGACGGCGAGCAGATCGTCGTCGGCAAGGCGGGCAGCGCGGCGGGCCCGGGCGGTGGTGCGAACGGGCCGCCCGGCGCGGCCTCGGCCGGTGCCGCGGGCGGGCTCGGCGGGCCGGGTGCCGCCGCGCCCGGGCAGCCGGTGAGCCTCAACTCCGCGACCGTGGAGCAGCTCGACACCCTGCCCGGCGTCGGCCCCGTACTGGCACAGCACATCGTCGAATTCCGCACCCGGCACGGCGGGTTCACCTCGGTGAACCAGTTGCGTGAGGTGACCGGGATCGGCGACCGCAAGTTCGCCGACCTGCAACCCCTGGTGCAGCCATGAGCACCGGGAACCGGACCGTCCACGCGACGGCCGACTCCGCTCCCGGAGCCGCGGAACCGCGGCAGCAGGCCCCGGCCGACCTGCGCCTGGTGGCACCGGCGACGGCCGCGTGGGGCGCGGCCGCGCTCGCCCTGGGCGCCCCGGCGGGTGTGGTGGCGGCGGTCTGTGCCCTCGCGGTCGCCCTCGCCGCACCGGCCCTCTGGGCGGCGATGCGGCGACGCCGGACGGAGACGGCGAATGGTCCGCGCACCGGGCTTCTGCGGTCCGCCGGGGCGCTGGTGGCCCTGGCGTCGGTGCTGCTCTGCGGGGCGGCGGGCGCGGCAAGCGCGGCGCTGCACGCGGCGGACGCCCGGCGCGGGCCGCTGCCCTCCTGGGCCGCGCGCCATGCCCGTCTCACCGCCGAGATGGAGGTGACCGGAGACCCGCGGACGGTCCGCCCGAAGGTCCGCGGATCGCACCGGCTGCCGCCGTCTCTGGTGTTCACCGCCGAGGTGGTGCGCCTCACCGCCCCGGACGGTTCGGTGACCGCGCTCCGTACGCCCGCCCTCGTCGTCGTGGCGAGCCGTGACGGCGATACGGATCACCCGAAGAACGAAGCGACCCCCCGGGCAACGGCCACGGCCACGGACCAGGGCACGGCTCAGGAACCGGGAGCCGCGGGCCCCGGGGACGCACACCCCGACTCCCCGGATCGGGCCCGGACGGCGGGCGGTGAGGTCCTGGAACGGTGGCGGACGCTGTTGCCGACCACCCGCGTCCGGGTGCCGGTGCGCGCCGCCCCGCCGATGCCGCCCGACGACCGGATCGCCGCCGTCCTCCGGGTCACCGCCGACGGCCCGCCGCAGGTCACCGGCGCACCGTCCGGGCTCCAGCGCCTGGCCGGCGGTCTGCGGGCCGGGCTCCGCGACGCCTCCGACGGACTGTCGCCCGACGCCCGCGGGCTGCTGCCCGGCCTGGTGGTCGGGGACACCTCGCGGGTGCCGCCCGACCTCGACGACGCGTTCCGGGCCACCGACCTCACCCATCTGCTCGCCGTCTCCGGCAGCAACCTCACCATCGTGCTGGCACTGCTGATCGGCCCGCCGCACCTCGCCTCCCGTGCCGAACGCCGTGGCCTGGCCCCGCGCCTGGGCCTCTCGCTGCGGGCCACCGCCTTCGCCGGGGGCGGTCTCGCCCTCGCCTTCGTCGTCGTGTGCCGCCCCGACCCCAGCGTGCTGCGGGCCGCGGCGTGCGGCCTGATCACCCTGGTGGCGATCGGCACCGGGCGCCGCCGCTCCCTGCTGCCCGCCCTGGGCGCGGCGGTGTTGCTGCTGGTGCTCTACGACCCGTGGCTGGCCCGTAGTTACGGGTTCCTGCTGTCGGTCCTGGCCACCGGTGCGCTCCTGGTGCTCGCACCCCGCTGGAGCGCGGCCCTCCGCAGGCGCCGGGTGCCGCCGCGCCTCGCCGAGGTGATCGCCGCCGCAGCCGCCGCCCAGGCGGTCTGCGCCCCGGTCGTCGCGGTCCTCGCCGCCCGGGTCGGACCGCTGGCGGTGCCCTGCAACCTCCTGGCGGAACTTGCCGTCGCCCCGGCCACGGTCCTCGGGTACGCGGCACTCGCCGTGGCACCCGTACTCCCTTTTCTCGCCCGGGCGTTGGCCTGGTGCGCGGGCTGGCCCGTCGGCTGGATCGCCGGGGTGGCGCGTACGGGGGCGGCGCTGCCCGGGGCGGAGTTCGGCTGGCCGGGCGGCTGGACGGGCGGGCTCGCGCTCGCCGCCGTCACGGTCGTGCTGGTGCCGCTCGGGCGGCGGGTGCTGCGCCGCCGGTGGCTGTGTGCCGTGTGTGCGCTGGCGCTGGTCCTGGTGGTGTGGCGACCGGTGCCGCTGACCCGGGTGGTGACGGGCTGGCCGCCACCGGGGTGGCGGGCGGTCGCCTGCGATGTGGGGCAGGGCGACGGCCTGGTCCTGGCGGCGGGCGACGGCACCGCTCTGGTGGTGGACGCGGGCCCCGAGCCCCGTGCGATGGACCGCTGCCTGACGGCCCTGGGGGTGCGGCGGGTGCCCGTGGTGGTGCTGAGCCACTTCCACGCCGATCATGTCGACGGACTGCCGGGCGTGCTGCGCGGCCGGTCGGTCGGCCTGATCGAGACGACCACGCTCCGGGAGCCGCCCGGCCAGGCGGAGTTCGTGCGGCGTACGGCGGCGGAGGCGGGCGTCCCGGTGGCCCCGGCGGTCCCGGGGGAGCGGCGCCGTCTGGGGCAGCTGAGCTGGGAGGTCCTGTGGCCGCCGGCGGACGGCACGGGCGGCGCGTCAGGGCCCAACAACGCCAGCGTGACGCTGCTCGTCCGCAGCGCCGATCTGACCCTGATGCTCCTCGGCGACCTCGAACCACCCGCCCAGCAGGCCCTGTTGGCCGCGCACCCGGAGCTGACCGCCGTGGACGTCCTCAAGGTCGCCCACCACGGCTCCGCCCACCAGGACCCGACGCTGCTCCAGCGCCTGGCACCGCGGCTCGCGCTCATCTCGGTGGGCGCGGACAACCCGTACGGCCACCCGGCGCCCCGCACGGTCGACGCGTTACGGCGCGGGGGCGCCATGGTCCTGCGTACCGACACCGGGGGCGCGTCGGCCGTGCTCGGCACCCACCAGCATCTGGCGGTGACCACGGAGGACCGCCGCCCCGACGGCAGGACACGCGGGCTCCGCCGCCCTCCCGGCCACCGTCTCCCGGCGCACCGCAGCCGCCGCCCGCGCCGCGTCGGCCGGACCTCTACCCGCCGGGACCGTCGCCGTACGGGCCGTGCCCCGCCCGGTCCGGCCGGGTCCGGTGCGCCGTCCCGCCGCCCGGTCGCTACTCCCTCTCGCGCCACCCCTCGTGCTCGGCGGCGAGGGCGTCCAGCCGGTGTGCGTCGTAGCGGCCGTCCGGGTCCTCGACGACCACCAGCCACTGGGCGTCCTCGGCGTCGTCCTCCCCGGCCAGGGCGTCCCGTACGAGCTGGGGCTCCTCGGGGACGCCGAAGCGTTCGGCCAGGGCCTCGGCCACCTCCTCGGCGGCGTCGCGGTCGGGCAGTACCAGTACGTGTCGTGCATCGCTCACCAGGCCATTGTCGGTCAGCGGGCCGGTGCGCCGGGCGGGCCGGTCCGGCGGGGTGCGCGGGGCGGCGCTGTCAGTGGGGCGTGGGATGCTGGAGCGCGATGGCCAGGAAGAGTGCAAACGACGATCCGCTCGCCCCCGTGACGCTCGCGGTGGGCCAGGAGGACCTGCTGCTGGACCGCGCGGTCCAGCAGGTGGTGGCGGCTGCCCGCGCCGCCGACGCGGACACCGATGTGCGGGACCTCACCTCCGACCAGCTCCAGCCCGGCACCCTCGCCGAGCTGACCAGCCCGTCGCTCTTCGCGGAGCGCAAGGTCGTGGTGGTGCGCAACTCCCAGGATCTGTCGGCGGATTCCGTCAAGGACGTGAAGGCGTATCTCACGTCGCCCGCCGAGGAGATCACGCTCGTACTGCTGCACGCGGGCGGGGCCAAGGGCAAGGGGCTGCTGGACGCCGCCCGGAAGGCGGGCGCGCGCGAGGTGGCGTGCGCGAAGATGACGAAGCCCGCCGATCGGCTGTCGTTCGTGCGGGGCGAGTTCCGGGCGGCGGGGCGCTCCGCGACGCCCGAGGCGTGCCAGGCGCTGGTCGATGCGATCGGCAGCGATCTGCGGGAGTTGGCGTCGGCCTGTTCGCAGCTGGCCGCCGATGTCGAGGGCACGATCGACGAGGCGGTCGTCGCGCGCTACTACACCGGCCGGGCGGAGGCATCGAGCTTCACCGTCGCCGACCGCGCGGTGGAGGGCCGGGCGGCCGAGGCGCTGGAGGCGCTGCGCTGGTCGATCGCGACCGGCGTCGCCCCCGTCATGATCACCAGCGCGCTGGCCCAGGGCGTCCGCGCCATCGGCAAGCTGGCCTCCGCCCCGCGCGGCGCCCGCCCCGGCGATCTCGCCCGTGAGCTGGGCATGCCGCCGTGGAAGATCGACCGCGTACGGCAGCAGATGCGCGGCTGGTCGGCGGATGGCGTGGCGACGGCGCTGCGCGCGGTGGCCGCCGCCGACGCAGGCGTCAAGGGCGGCGGGGACGACCCCGAATACGCCCTGGAGAAGGCCGTGGTGGCCGTCGCCCGCGCGGCCCGCTCCCGCTGACCGACCCGGGACGGGCAGGGCCAGGCCGGGCCGACCGGAGGCTGTGCCCGCCTCTTGAGCCTCTGACCAGGCACGTCAGTCCCTGACCAGGCGCGTCCCGGCCCTCCGGCGCCCGGCAAGCCCCCCGGCAAGCCTCCGGCAACACTCCGCCTGCCCCGGCGCACTCCCCGTCGGCCTGCGAGGCCCCAGCCGTACCGCGAGCCGCGGGCCCCGGCCCCTCACCCCCGCAGCTTCGCCAGCGTCTCCTTGGCGCTGGCCTTGAGCATGTCGCCCACGTCGTCCGGTGTCGGCTGGTTGGTGATGCTTTGGCCGGAGGCGTAGCCGGACCAGGTCGTCTGGTAAGTGGTCCAGCCGTGCCGGACGGCGAGGATCGCGTACCGCCCGGTGTTGCTGTCCTGGTCCTCGCGGCTCACCAGATACGCCTCGTCGCCGAGGCCCTCGACCGGTGTGACCTGGTAGCGGTTCGAGGGCGAGCTCTGCTTCTCGTAGGCGCGGTAGGTGTCGGCGAACTCCGGGGCGGGGTCGCTCTTCTTGTGCAGGACCGCGGTGGTGTAGACGGTCGCCGAGGAGTAGTCGGAGCTGCTGCCGTCCTCCTGCTGCAGCGTGATGGTGCACCACATGGAGTCGGCGGAGGGCTGCTGGGAACCGCTGTGCTCCGGGTTGGAGCCGGAGGTGGTGGCGTTCTGCGACGGCCGGTACCGGGCGTCCTCGAAGGGCTTCAGGGAGGTGTCCGCGCACAGGTCGGAGGTGTACGCGTAACCGGCGAGGTCGGGGGCGGGCTCGCCGCTGAACCCGCCGGTGGCGAAGAGCAGGGAGCCCCAGAGCGCGCTGGCCGCGACGGCGCCGCCGATCGCCCATATCCAGCCGGACGCGCCCTTGCCCCTGGCGTCCGGAACCGGCGGCTGCACCGGTGCGGGCGGCCCGAAGCCACCGGGCTGCGGCGACGGCTGGGCGTACGGAGGGGACGGTGCCGGGACCGGACCGCCGTAAGGGTTCGGCTGCGGCGGGCCGTAGGGCAGGCCGGAATCCCCCGAGATCGACATGCCCGCAGAGTAACGGACCCCACCGACAACGCCCGGCCCGCCGAACTCCACCGCACGGCCCCGAGGGAAAGCTCAGCAGAAAGCCCCGCCGGCCCTGGGGAAGGGCACAGGCGGGGCTTTCCGTATGTGTCATGTGTCGGCGCGCCCGGCGAGAGGCCGGGTGGGCCGGGGTGCGCCGCACCCGCGTGGCGAACGCAGGCCGTGTGCGGCGCGGTGGTGCACCGTACGAGGAGCGGAGAGAGGGGCCGCTGGGTCCCCGACGGCGGGGTGGTGCGGGTCGGACGGCAGGCCGTCCGGCGGAGGTCGTCAGCCCTTGAGGCCGGCGACCTTCTTCGCCAGCGCCGACTTCTTGTTGGCGGCGGCGTTCTTGTGGATGACACCCTTGCTGACGGCCTTGTCGAGCTTCTTGGCCGCCTCGGCCTGGGCGGTGGTGGCCTTCTGCAGGTCACCGGCCTCCACGGCCTCGCGGGTGCGACGGATCGCGGTCTTCAGAGTGGACTTGACAGCCTTGTTGCGCTGACGAGCCTTCTCGTTGGTCTTGATCCGCTTCATCTGGGACTTGATGTTCGCCACGAAAGAGCCTTTTCAGGTTCGTTGGAGTTTCGAGTTGCGCGACGTACTGAGAGGGCACGAAGCGCAGTGGACCAGGCTACCAGTCGCCTCCTCAGCCACCCAATCCGGGCGGTTTCCGCCCGTGGGGGCCCGCCGTCGGGAGGGACCCGGAGCTGCGGGTGAGCGCCCGGAGCGGGCCGGGGCGCCGCTCATGGGACCATGGGGAGGACGTCACACCCGAGGGTGGTCTTGCGGATCATGGCGGGTCCGCCGGACGCACCCTGTTCCGCCTACCCGCCTTGAATGGACCCTGCGTGCCCGCGACCTCTACGAACGTGCCGGAGCCGAGCCGTACCGATCCGGCCCTCCTCCGTAACTTCTGCATCATCGCGCACATCGACCACGGCAAGTCGACGCTCGCCGACCGGATGCTCCAGATCACCGGTGTCGTCGACCAGCGGCAGATGCGCGCGCAGTACCTCGACCGCATGGACATCGAGCGCGAGCGCGGCATCACGATCAAGTCCCAGGCGGTGCGGCTCCCGTGGTCGCCGTCCGAGGGTGAGGAGGGGAGCGGTACCCACCACATCCTCAACATGATCGACACCCCCGGCCACGTCGACTTCACCTACGAGGTCTCCCGCTCCCTCGCCGCGTGCGAGGGCTGCATCCTCCTCGTCGACGCCGCGCAGGGGATCGAGGCGCAGACCCTCGCCAACCTCTACCTGGCGATGGAGAACGACCTCACGATCATCCCCGTCCTCAACAAGATCGACCTGCCCGCCGCGCAGCCCGAGAAGTTCGCCGCGGAGCTGGCGAACCTCGTCGGCTGTGAGCCGGAGGACGTGCTGCGGGTCTCCGCCAAGACCGGCGTCGGCGTGCCCGAGCTGCTGGACCGGGTGGTCCGCGACGTCCCGGCGCCGGTCGGCGTCAAGGACGCCCCCGCCCGCGCGATGATCTTCGACTCGGTCTACGACGCCTACCGCGGCGTCGTGACGTACGTGAAGGTCGTCGACGGCACCCTCAACAAGCGCGAGCGGATCCGGATGATGTCCACCGGCGCCGCCCACGAGCTGCTGGAGATCGGCACCAACTCGCCCGAGATGAAGGCCGCCGACGGCCTCTCCGTGGGCGAGGTGGGCTATCTGATCACCGGTGTGAAGGACGTCCGGCAGTCCAAGGTCGGCGACACGATCACCCAGCTCAACAACGGTGCGACCGAGGCGTTGGGCGGCTACAAGGACCCCAAGCCGATGGTGTTCTCGGGCCTGTACCCGCTGGACGGCTCGGACTACCCGGAGCTGCGCGAGGCGCTGGACAAGCTCCAGCTCAACGACGCGGCGCTGGTCTACGAGCCGGAGACCTCCGCGGCGCTCGGCTTCGGCTTCCGCGTCGGCTTCCTGGGCCTGCTGCACCTGGAGGTCATCCGCGAGCGGCTGGAGCGCGAGTTCAACCTGGCGCTGATCGCGACCGCCCCCAACGTCGTCTACCAGGTCGACATGGAGGACGGCACGCACCACGAGGTCACCAACCCGAGCGAGTTCCCCACCGGCAAGATCGACAAGGTCCATGAGCCGGTCGTGCGGGCCACCATCCTGGCGCCCAGCGAGTTCATCGGCGCGATCATGGAGCTGTGCCAGACCCGGCGCGGCACCCTCCTCGGTATGGACTACCTCTCCGAGGACCGCGTCGAGATCCGCTACACCCTCCCGCTCGCCGAGGTCGTCTTCGACTTCTTCGACCAGCTCAAGTCCAAGACCCGCGGCTACGCCTCCCTGGACTACGAGCCCACCGGCGAGCAGATCGCCGACCTCGTCAAGGTCGACATCCTGCTCCACGGCGACAAGGTCGACGCGTTCTCCGCGATCTGCCACAAGGACAAGGCGTACGCGTACGGCGTCCGGCTCGTCGGCAAGCTGCGTGAGCTGATCCCGCGGCAGGGCTTCGAGGTGCCGATCCAGGCGGCGATCGGCAGCCGGGTCATCGCCCGTGAGACGGTCCGCGCCATCCGCAAGGACGTCCTCGCCAAGTGCTACGGCGGTGACATCTCCCGTAAGCGGAAGCTGCTGGAGAAGCAGAAGGAAGGCAAGAAGCGGATGAAGATGGTCGGCAGCGTGGAGGTGCCGCAGGAGGCGTTCATCGCGGTGCTCTCCTCGGACTCCGACGGCGACAAGAAGAAGTAGCGGCCGCGGCCCGCCTCCCGGCACGGGGGAGCGGGCGCGTTCCGGACAGGGCGCCGACCCCGCGCGGGTCGGCGCCTTCGTCGTGCCGGGGTCCGGTGAGACGTCCCGGACGGCAGGCTTCCGGGGGATATGCCGGAGATGCGGCGAGGGGGTATCTGCACGTACAGCGTACGGATCACTTCGTGAACCAGTCGGCCGCAGACTCTTACATGGCGACCGAACGCGGCCTACTCTGATCTCGCTCAAAGGTTACTCGCGAGTCACCAGCAATGTAGCGGGCCCCGGAGGATGCCGTGACGGACACCCACACGCTGATCGACAACCGCCCGCCTTCGGTGGCGAGCCTCTTCCTGGAGCGGGTCGCCGCGACGCCCGACGCGGAGGCGTTCCGTCACCCCGTGCCGCCCGTCTCGGGCACGGGCCCCGACGACTGGAAGTCGCTGACCTGGAACGACGCCGCGCAGCGGGTGTATGCCACGGCCGCCGGGCTGATGGCGCTCGGGGTGCGCCCCGAGGAGCGGGTGGCGCTGGCCGCCGCGACCCGCGTCGAGTGGATCCTCGCCGACCTCGGCGTGCTCTGTTCCGGCGCCGCCACCACCACGGTCTACCCCAGCACCAACGCCGAGGAGACCGCGTACATCCTGTCCGACTCCGGCAGCCGGGTGCTGATCGCGGAGGACGCCGCCCAGCTCGACAAGGTCCGCGAGCGCCGCGCCGACCTGCCCGACCTCGCCCATGTCATCGTCATCGAGGAGGCCGACGCACGGCCCGCCGAGGACGACCCGGAGGGCTGGGTGCTCTCCCTCGCCGACCTGGAGAAGCGCGGCGCCGCCCATCTGGAGGCGCACCCGGAGTGCGTCACCGAACGCGTCGCCGCCCTCCGCGCCGACCAGCTCGCCACGCTCATCTACACCTCCGGCACCACCGGCCGCCCCAAGGGCGTACGGCTGGCGCACGACTGCTGGTCGTACATGGCGCGCGCCATCCAGGCCACCGGCATGGTCACCGCGGAGGACGTGCAGTACCTCTGGCTGCCGCTCGCCCATGTCTTCGGCAAGGTGCTGACCGCCGGGCAGATCTCGGTCGGCCACGTCATCGCCGTCGACGGCCGGGTCGACAAGATCATCGAGAATCTGCCGGTGGTCCGGCCGACCTACATGGCGGCCGTCCCGCGCATCTTCGAGAAGGTCTACAACGGCGTCGCCGCCAAGGCGCGCGAGGGCGGCGCCGCCAAGTACAAGATCTTCCAGTGGGCGGCGGGCGTGGCCCGCGAGTACGCCAAGGTCTCCCAGGACACCTTCCGCCGCACCGGCAACGCCTCCGTCCCCTTCGCGCTCGCCGCCAAGCACAAGGCCGCCGACGCGCTCGTCTACGCCAAGCTGCGCGCGGCGTTCGGCGGCCGGCTGCGCGCCGCCGTCTCCGGCTCCGCCGCCCTCGCCCCGGAGATCGGCTACTTCTTCGCCGGCGCCGGCATCCACATCCTCGAGGGCTACGGCCTGACGGAGTCCAGCGCCGCCAGCTTCGTCAACCCCGGCGAGGCGTACCGCACCGGCACCGTCGGCAAGCCGCTGCCCGGCACCGAGGTGCGGATCGCCGAGGACGGCGAGATCCTGCTGCGCGGCCCCGGTATCATGCAGGGCTACCACGGGCTGGAGGCGCAGACCGCCGAGGTCCTGGAGCCCGACGGCTGGTTCCACACCGGTGACATCGGTGAACTGTCGGCCGACGGCTATCTGCGGCTCACCGACCGCAAGAAGGACCTGATCAAGACGTCGGGCGGCAAGTACATCGCCCCGGCGGAGGTCGAGGGCCGCTTCAAGGCGCTCTGCCCGTTCATCTCCAACGTCCTGGTGCACGGCGCCAACCGGAACTTCTGCACCGCCCTCATCGCCCTCGACGAGCCGACGCTGCTGACCTGGGCCGCCGAGCGCGGCATGGCCGATCGCCCGTACGCCGAGGTCGTCGCGGACCGGCGGACCCGCGATCTGATCGACGGCTATGTCGAGCGGGTCAACGAGGGCCTCCAGCGCTGGCAGCAGGTCCGTAAGTTCCGGCTGCTCCCGCGCGACCTGGACATCGAGCACGGCGAGGTCACCCCCAGTCTCAAAGTGAAGCGGCCGGTCGTCGAGCGGGCCTTCAAGGACTTGATCGACGAGATGTACGCGGGCGCGCGGGAGGCGTGAGGGCGCCCGCCCGGGCGGGCGCCGGGGCGCCGCGCGCCCCCTCGCCCGTCCGGTGAGATCCGCCCGCAGGCCCGCTGCCTGCGCTTCCCGGCCGCTTCCCCGCCGTCCGCGCGCCGTTCCGCCGTGACGCGGTGTCGTGGCACGCGGCCGGTCTGTCACCCTGTCCGTGCGGCACGCGGCGGACGGCCGTGCCGCGCGGGAGGTGCGGGGATGACGACGACTGCGTTAGCGGCGGAGACCGGAGCCGCGGACCCGGCGGGTGCGGCAGGGGCGGCCCGCTCCCTCGCGCTGCCGGGCACGGCCCGGGCGGCGGCCGACGCCCGCCGCTTCGTCCGCGCCACGCTCGCCGACTGGGCGGCCCGGCGGCCACCGGGCGCGGAGCGGCTGGACGGGCGGCTGACGGACGAAGCGGTGCTGCTGGTCAGCGAGTTGGTGACCAACGCCGTGGTGCACGCCGGCACCGACGTCGACGTCCGCTGCCGCCTCGACGCGGACGGCCTGACCGTCGAGGTGGCCGACCGCCACCCCACCCGGCCGGTGTGCGGACCGCACCACGGCGAGCTGCCCGGCGGCGCGGGCCACGGCCTCCAGCTGGTCGGCGCGGTCGCCACCTCCTGGGGCATCACCTACGACCGCGCCGCCAAGGCCGTCTGGTTCCGCCTCGCGACCACCGCCCCGGAGACCGGGACGGACCGCGCGCCCGGCCACGTCCCGGCCGCCCGCACCGCCCCGGACGACGCCCCCGCGTACCGCACCGAAGCACCGGACGGCGCGTACCGCCCGGCGTCCGCCCGCGACCCCGAGGCCCCGGCGGCCGACCGGCCCGCCGCCGGATACGCCGACGCCGCCTACGGAGCGGGCAGCTACAGCGACACCTCCTACGGGTACGCCGCACCCGATCCCGGCCCCTCCGGCACGGCCGCCGAGTGGATCACGCACGGCGCGCCGACCTTCCTCGCCGAGGCGTCCGACCTGCTCTCCGGCCCGCTCGACGCCGACCGCATCGCCTCCCTCGCCGCCCAGCTCGTGGTGCCCCGGCTCGCCGACTGGTGCGCGGTGTGGCTCTACGACGGCGAGGCCGGCGGGCCGGTGCCGGGCACGGCCGGCGGCGGCGAACCGCCGCGCCTCGCCCACGTCTGGCACTCCCGCGAGAGCCTCCTCGACCCGCTCCGGCTGGCCCTGGAGAAGGCCCCGCCCCCGGGGGCGCCTTCGCGGTCCTGCGCCACCGACGGCTCGGCCGTCCCCTGGGCGTGGCCGGACGGCGCGGAGGCGGCGGACGAGCCCGGGGCCGCGGACGGCGAGGGCGCTCCCCTCGGCGGCGCCGCCCTCGCCTGCCCGCTGATCAGCGGCGGCCTGCGGCTGGGCACGGTGCTGCTCGGCCGGTCCGGGCTGCCGCGCTTCCCCGACGCGGCGGTCGGCCTCTCCGAGGACCTGTGCCGCCGCGTCGCCCGCGCCGTCGCCACCGCCCGCGCGTACAGCAGGCAGGAGCGGATCAGCCGGGTCCTCCAGCGAAGGCTGCTGCCGCACGGCCGCGCGCAGGTCCCGGGCGTCGCCTCCGCCGTGGTCTACGAACCGCGCGCGGGCGCCTGGGCGGGCGGCGACTTCTGGGACCTCTTCGACGCGGGCGACGGCCGCTGGTGCTTCGCCCTCGGCGACGTCTGCGGCAGCGGCCCGGAGGCGGCGGCCGTCACCGGGCTCGCCCGGCCGGTGCTGCGGCTGCTGGCCCGCGACGGCTTCGGCGTCGGCGCGGTGCTGGACCGGCTGAACGAGACCATGGCCCGAGAGGCGGCCGACTCCGTCGCCGCGGTGGCCGCCGCCGTCGCCGCCGAGGCCGGGGTGCAGTCCTCCGTCGGCCTGCGCGACGAGGGCGAACAGGCCCGCTTCCTGTCGCTGCTCTACGGCGAGATCGTCCCGCACCCGGACGGCTCCGGCGGCATCCGCTGCACCCTGGCCAGCGCCGGCCACCCGCTCCCGCTGGTCCTCGGCACCGACGGCACGGTCCGGGTGGTCGCCGCCCCGCAGATGCTGCTGGGCGTGGTCGGCGACGCCACGTACGAGAGCGAGGCGTTCGACCTCGCCCCGGGCGAGACGCTGCTCTGCGTCACCGACGGCGTCACCGAGCGCCGCTCGGGCCGCAACCAGTTCGATGACGACGACGGGCTGGCCCGCACCCTCGCCGCCTGCGCCGGGCTGCCCGCCACCGACATCGCCGAGCACATCCGCCGCGCCGTCCACGGCTTCTCCCCGACCCCGCCCGACGACGACCTCGCCCTCCTCGTCCTCCAGGCGATCCCGGAGGACGAGGAGGAGGGGGCGGCGGGGTAGGCCGGGCCCGGACCGGAGCGCCGCCCGGAGCGGGCCTCCGGCCGGAGCGCGCGGCCCCGACCCGGCCGCGAACCGGGACCGCCCCCGGATGACGGACAATGGACCCCATGCCTTCCGCACTGCCCGATGGGGAGCCGATGCCCGGGGACGGGGCGCTGCCCGCCGCCGCGCTGACCGGCGCCGCCGACCGCCCGCTCGGTTTCTACCTGCACGTCCCGTACTGCGCGACCCGCTGCGGCTACTGCGACTTCAACACCTACACCGCGAGCGAGCTGCGCGGCCCCGGCGGCGCCCTCGCCTCCCGGGAGACCTACGCCGACCACCTCGTCGAGGAGATCCGGCTGGCCCGCAAGGTGCTCGGCGACGATCCGCGGCAGGTCGAGACGGTCTTCGTCGGCGGCGGCACCCCGACCCTGCTGCCCGCCGCCGACCTCGGCCGGATGCTGGCCGCGATCCGCGACGAGTTCGGGCTCGCCCCGGACGCCGAGATCACCACCGAGGCCAACCCGGAGACCGTCGACCCGCGCTACCTCGACGGGCTGCGCGAGGGCGGCTTCAACCGCGTCTCCTTCGGCATGCAGAGCGCCCGCCCGCACGTCCTGAAGATCCTCGACCGCACCCACACCCCCGGCCGCCCCGAAGCCTGCGTCGCCGAGGCGCGCGCCGCCGGGTTCGAGCACGTCAACCTCGACCTGATCTACGGCACCCCGGGCGAGAGCGACGACGACTGGCGCGCCAGCCTGGACGCCGCCCTCGGCGCCGGGCCCGACCACGTCTCCGCGTACGCCCTGATCGTCGAGGAGGGCACCCAGCTCGCCCGCCGCATCCGCCGCGGCGAGGTCCCGATGACCGACGACGATGTACACGCCGACCGCTACCTCATCGCCGACGAACGCCTCACCGCCGCCGGTTTCCGCTGGTACGAGGTCTCCAACTGGGCCACCACCGACGCCGCCCGCTGCCGCCACAACGAGTTGTACTGGACCGGCGCCGACTGGTGGGGCGCGGGCCCCGGCGCCCACAGCCACGTCGGCGGCGTCCGCTGGTGGAACGTCAAGCACCCCGGCGCCTACGCCCAGGCCCTGACCGAGGGCCTCTCCCCGGGCGCCGGCCGCGAACTCCTCGCCGCCGAGGACCGCCGCGTCGAACGCATCCTCCTGGAACTCCGCCTCGCCGACGGCTGCCCCCTGGACCTCCTCGCCCCCGCGGGCACCCGCGCCGCCGCCCGCGCCCTCACCGACGGCCTCCTGGAACCGGCCCCGTACGCCGCGGGCCGCGCCGTCCTGACACTCCGCGGCCGCCTGCTGGCCGACGCGGTGGTGCGGGATCTGGTGGACTGATTACCGAAAGAGTGAATCGATGCGGCAGGCCCCCGAACCTGCCTACGCTCCTCCTGACCTTGTGCCGTAGGACACGGCGACGGGAAACGGAGGCCATGGAGATGACCGCTGTGGATGAACGCCGGATGACGGAGCTCTTCGAGAACATCGATGTTCCCGAGGGCGTCAAGATTGAGCTCCTCCGGGGGGAAATCGTGATGATGGCGGGGCCGGACCTGATCCATAACAGGATCGTGAGGTCCGTGGCGATGCAAATGCCCAGCGACCGCTGGGAGTGGCTGCTCACCCAGGACATCGACATCCTGAGCGAGCAGAGCGAGCCGGTCCCCGACCTCGTGGTGCTGGAGAGCGGCGCCGGGCCGGAGTCCGGGCGGCTGCTGCCGTCCGCGGTGGTCACGATGGTGGTCGAGGTGGTCTCCAAGACGAGCGTGGACCGCGACTACGGCGTCAAGCGCTCGGTCTACGCCGCGGGCAAGATCCCCGCTTATCTGATCGTCGACCCCATCGTGGGCCACTGCGTCCTGCTCACCGAACCGTCCGGCAGCGGCGACGACGCCGACTACGCTGTCCAGCGGATCAGCAAGTTCGGCGAGCCGGTGCCGCTGGACGCGCTCGGCGTCGAGCTGGAGACCGGCGACTTCGGCCTCCTCCCCGGCGTCAGGCCGCACCGCCGACCGTGACGAAGTCGATCAACTCCTCCACCCGTCCCAGCAGCGCCGGTTCCACGTCCTTGTAGCTGCGTACGTTCGACAGGATCCGCTGCCAGGCGGCGCCGGTGTTCTCCGGCCAGCCCAGCGCCCGGCACACCCCGGTCTTCCAGTCCTGGCCGCGCGGTACGACCGGCCAGGCCGCGATCCCCACCGACGACGGTTTCACCGCCTCCCACACGTCGATGTACGGGTGGCCCACCACGCACACATGCGGATCGGTCACGCCCGCCGCGATCCGGGACTCCTTCGAGCCGGGCACCAGATGGTCGACGAGGACGCCGAGGCGCGCGTCGGGCCCGGGGGAGAAGGCGCGGACGATCTCCGGCAGATCGTCGATGCCCTCCAGATACTCCACGACCACGCCCTCGATGCGCAGGTCGTCGCCCCACACCCGCTCGACCAGCTCCGCGTCGTGCCGCCCCTCCACATAGATCCGGCCCGCCCGCGCGACCCGGGCCCGCGCGCCGGGCACCGCCAGCGAACCGGACGCCGTCCGCGCCGGACCGCCCGCAGCCCGCTCCCGGGGCCGTACGAGTGTGACGACCTTGCCCTCCAGCAGGAAGCCGCGCGGCTCCATCGGGAAGACGCGGTGCTTGCCGAACCGGTCCTCCAGGGTGACCGTCGGCCCCTGCGCCGACTTCTCGCAGCGGATCACCGCCCCGCAGAACCCGGTGGTCACCTCCTCGACCACCAGATCCGGCTCCGCCGCCACCTCGGGCGCGGGCCGCTGCTTCTTCCACGGCGGGGTGAGGTCGGGGCCGTAGTGCCTGCTCTGCATGGTGTCGGGATGCCTGTTCTGTGACGGGTCGGGTGCCGGATACGCATACGAAAGCGCAGGTCAGGAGGGAGGGACGGCGAAGCGGGCGGCGAGTGCGTCGCGCTGGGCGCGGACGAAGGCGGCGTCCACCACGGCGCCGTGCCCGGGGACGTACCGCGCGTCCTCGCCGCCCAGCGCCAGCAGCCGGTCCAGGGCGGCGGGCCACTGCCGGCCGAGGGCGTCGGGCCCGGCGGACGGCTCGCCGGACTCCTCCACGAGGTCGCCGCAGAAGACCACCTCGGGCTCCGTGCCCCGCCCCGGGACGAGGACCGCGAGGTCGTGCGCGGTGTGGCCGGGGCCGGCATTGGCGAGCAGCACCTGCCGGTCGCCGAGGTCGACGGCCAGTTCACCGTGGACGCCGTGGTGCGGCAGCACCAGGATGTCGGTGGCGTTGGTGGCGGTGTCCGGATCGACACCGTGGCGCACCGCGTCCTCCCGCAGCGTCTCCCGTTCCCGGGCCAGCAGCTCGGCGGCGCCGGTGGCGGCGAAAACCTGCACCCCGGCGAAGGCGGCGGTGCCCAGGACGTGATCGAAGTGCGGATGGGTCAGCGCGATGTGCGTCACGTCGCGGCCCACCACCCGGCGGACGGCGAGCCGCAGTTCGGCGCCGTCGCGCAGGGTGGCGCCGGTGTCGACGAGCAGCACGCCGTCCGACCCCACGACGGCGCCCACCGTCTCGTCCCAGCCCGGCATCCGGCGGCGGGCGATGCCGTCGCCGAGCCGTTCCCATCCCGCCTCTTCCCAAGTCGTGCGCATGCCGAGACGCTATCGGTAGCGCGGTGGCGCCGCCCGGCGGATCACGGGGCGTGGCCGGTGTCGCACGCGAGACCCTTGCCCCGCCGGTGTGACCCGGCCGTACACTGGACCGGTACTGGCACTCGGACCGGTGGAGTGCCAGGCGAGAAAGCCGCAGGACGGCGGGACTGGAGGTGTGCACGGTGCTCAGTGAACGCAGGCTCGAGGTGCTGCGTGCCATCGTCCAGGACTACGTCGGCACGGAGGAGCCGGTCGGTTCGAAGGCGCTGACCGAGCGCCATCGGCTCGGTGTCTCCCCGGCCACGGTCCGTAACGACATGGCGGTCCTGGAGGAAGAGGGGTTCATCGCCCAGCCGCACACCAGCGCGGGCCGGATCCCCACCGACAAGGGCTACCGCCTCTTCGTCGACAAGCTCGCCGGTGTCAAGCCGCTTTCCAGCCCCGAGCGCCGGGCGATCCAGAACTTCCTGGACGGCGCGGTCGACCTGGACGACGTGGTGGGCCGCACGGTCCGGCTGCTGGCGCAGCTGACCCGGCAGGTCGCGGTGGTGCAGTACCCGTCGCTGACGCGGTCCACCGTCCGCCATGTCGAGCTGCTGGCGCTGGCCCCGGCGCGGCTGATGCTCGTACTGATCACCGACACTGGACGCGTCGAACAGCGGCTGATCGACTGTCAGGGGCCGTTCGGCGAGCCGTCGCTGGCGGATCTGCGGGCCCGGCTCAACAGCCGGGTCGTGGGGCGCCGGTTCGCGGATGTGCCGCAATTGGTGCAGGATCTTCCGGACTCCTTCGAGCAGGAGGACCGCGGCACGGTTTCGACGGTGCTGTCGGTGCTGCTGGAGACGTTGGTGGAGGAGACCGAGGAGCGGTTGGTGATCGGCGGTACCGCCAATCTCACCCGCTTCGGGCACGACTTCCCGTTGACGATCCGGCCGGTGCTGGAGGCTCTTGAGGAGCACGTGGTGCTGCTCAAACTGCTCGGGGAGGCCAAGGACTCGGGCATGACCGTACGTATCGGGCATGAGAATGCCCATGAAGGACTTGCATCCACCTCGGTGGTTGCGGTCGGCTACGGTTCGGGCGACGAGGCAGTCGCCAAACTCGGCGTGGTCGGACCGACCCGCATGGACTACCCCGGAACGATGGGAGCGGTACGCGCAGTGGCACGTTACGTCGGACAGATCCTGGCGGAGTCGTAAGTGGCCACGGACTATTACACGGTCCTCGGTGTCGGCCGCGACGCCTCGCAGGACCAGATCAAGAAGGCTTTCCGGCGGCTGGCGCGTGAGCTGCACCCGGATGTGAACCCGGATCCGAAGACCCAGGAGCGGTTCAAGGAGATCAACGCCGCTTACGAGGTGCTGTCGGACCCGCAGAAGAAGCAGGTCTACGACCTCGGCGGCGACCCGCTCTCGCAGGCCGGCGGCGGTGGCGGGGCCGGTGGCTTCGGTGCCGGCTTCGGCAACTTCTCCGACATCATGGACGCGTTCTTCGGCGCCTCCTCGCAGCGCGGTCCGCGCTCGCGGACGCGGCGCGGTCAGGACGCGATGATCCGTCTCGATGTCGAGCTGGACGAGGCGGCGTTCGGGACGACCAAGGAGATCCAGGTCGACACCGCCATCGTGTGCACCACGTGCACCGGTGAGGGCGCGGCCCCCGGCACCTCCGCGCAGACCTGTGACATGTGCCGCGGCCGCGGTGAGGTCTCGCAGGTCACGCGGTCCTTCCTCGGTCAGGTCATGACGTCGCGGCCGTGTCCGCAGTGTCAGGGCTTCGGTACGGTCGTGCCGACGCCGTGCCCGGAGTGCGCCGGTGACGGCCGTATCCGGTCGCGCCGCACGCTGACCGTCAAGATCCCGGCGGGCGTCGACAACGGCACCCGCATCCAGCTCGCGGGCGAGGGCGAGGTCGGCCCCGGCGGCGGTCCCGCCGGTGACCTCTACGTCGAGATCCACGAGCAGTCGCACCCGGTCTTCCAGCGGCGTGGCGACGATCTGCACTGCACGGTCACCATCCCGATGACGGCGGCGGCGCTGGGCACGAAGTGTCCGCTGGAGACGCTGGACGGCGTGGAGGAGATCGACGTCCGGCCCGGCACCCAGTCCGGCCAGTCCATCCCGCTGCACCAGCGCGGCGTGACCCATCTGCGCGGCGGTGGCCGCGGCGACCTGATCGTCCACGTCGAGGTGCAGACGCCCTCCAAGCTCGACCCCGAGCAGGAAGAGCTGCTGCGGCGGCTGGCCAAGCTCCGTGGTGAAGAGCGCCCCACGGGCCAGTTTCAACCCGGACAGCAAGGGTTGTTCTCCCGCCTGAAGGATGCGTTCAACGGGCGGTAGGTGGTACCGGCCGGAAGTCCGGGGTTGTCCCCGGTTCACACGGCCGACGGGTAGTAGGCGGCCGTAGGTCTACGCGTGTGGGCCCGGGGATTTTCCCCGGGCCCACACGCGCGTTCGGCGGGCGGTGGCCGATCGTGCCCGTCCGGGGCGCCGGGTGGGTCTGCCCGTTTCGGTGCGGTGCGCGGGGCATGACACGATGTGGCCATGTCCACCGCGCTGACCGCTCTTTGCCGTCATCCGATCGTGCAGGCACCGATGGCCGGCGGCGGTTCCGGTCCGGAGTTGGTCGCCGCCGTGGGGGAGGCCGGCGGGCTCGGTTTCCTCGCCGCCGGGCTCAAGACCGCCGACGGCATGTACCAGGAGATCAAGCGGCTGCGCGGGCTGACCGGCCGCCCCTTCGGCGTCAACCTCTTCCTCCCGCAGCCCGAACTCGCGAACACCGCCGCCGTCGAGGTCTACCGCGAGCAGCTCGCCGGTGAGGCCGCGTGGTACGAGACCGGGCTCGGCGAGGTCGATCCGTACGGCGGCTCGGACGACGGCTACGAGGCGAAGCTGGCGGTGCTGCGCGAGGACCCGGTGCCGGTGGTCTCCTTCCACTTCGGCTGCCCCTCGCCCGCGGTGCTCGCCTCGCTCGCCGCGGTCGGTACGTACACCGTCGTCACCGTCACCACGCCGGACGAGGCGCGGGCGGCTCAGGCGGCGGGCGCCGACGCGGTCTGTGCCCAGGGCGTCGAGGCGGGCGGCCACCAGGGCACCCACCGGGACGATCCGCACGCCGACGGCACCGGCGCCCCGCTCGGACTGCTGACGCTGCTCACGCAGGTCCGCGAGGCGGTGCGGCTGCCGGTGATCGCCGCCGGAGGGCTGATGCGCGGTGCGCAGATCGCCGCGGTGCTCGCCGCCGGCGCCGAGGCGGCCCAGCTGGGCACCGCCTTCCTCGCCACCCCCGAATCCGGCGCGCACCCGCTGCACAAGCGGGCGCTGACCGACCCGCTGTTCATCCGCACCGAGCTGACCCGCGCCTTCACCGGACGCCCGGCCCGGGGCCTGGTCAACCGCTTCCTGCGGGAGCACGGCCCGTACGCCCCGGCCGCCTATCCGGCGGTGAACCATCTGACCGCCGGGCTGCGGAAGGCGGCGGCGCGGGCGGGTGACGCCCAGGGCATGGCGCTGTGGGCCGGACAGGGGCACCGGCTGGCGCGGGAGCTGCCCGCCGGTGAACTGGTGGCACTGCTGGCGTCCGAACTGGACGCGGCACAGGGAGAGTTGAACGGTCGCAGGATGAGGGACGAGTCATGACGGCGCCGGTTTTCGTGGTGGATTCGCTGGCGGGCGCACGGCCCGGCGGCACGCTGGTGCTGGACGGCCCCGAGGGCCGGCACGCGGTGTCGGTGCGGCGGCTGCGGGCCGGTGAGGACGTGGTGCTGACCGACGGCGCCGGGACCGGTGCGTACGGCACGGTCGCGGCGGCCGAGGGCAAGGACCGGCTGACCGTCGCGGTGGCCGAGGTACGGACGGAGCCCGCGCCGCCGGTGCGGATCACCGTCGTCCAGGCGCTGCCCAAGGGCGACCGCGGTGAGCTGGCCGTGGAGACGATGACGGAGACCGGCGTCGACGCCGTCATCCCCTGGGCGGCGTCGCGGTGTGTCACCCAGTGGCGCGGTGAGCGGGCCGCGAAGTCGCTGGCGAAGTGGCGGGCGACGGCCCGGGAGGCCGGGAAGCAGTCGCGGCGGCTGACCTTCCCCGAGGTGGCCGAGGCGCACACCACCAAGCAGGTGGCCGAGGTGCTGGCGGCGGCCGATTTCGCGGCCGTGCTGCACGAGGAGGGCGCCACCCCGCTGGCCACCGCCCAGCTGCCCGCGTCCGGTTCGGTGGTGCTGGTCGTCGGCCCCGAGGGCGGGGTCGCGCCGGACGAGCTGGCCGCGTTCGCGGCGGCGGGCGCCGCGCCGTACCGCCTGGGCCCGTCGGTGCTGCGCACCTCCACGGCGGGTACCGCCGCGACGGCGCTGCTGCTGGGGCGTACCGGCCGCTGGAGCTGACGGGAGGCCGGGCCGGGCGCGCGGTGACCGGCGCCCGGACCGGCCGGGCCGTCAGGAGACCAGCTCGGCGTCGAGGGTGATGTTCTTGACGCCCTTCAGCGCCTGGCTGACCGGGCAGTTGGCCTTGGCGTCCTGCGCCGCCTCCTGGAAGTCCTCCTCCGACAGGCCCGGGACGCGCGCCCTGACGCTCAGCGCGATGGCGGTGATGCCCTCACCCGGCTGGAAGGTCACATCGGCCCGGGTGTCGATGTCCTCGACGGTGTAGCCCTGTCCGGACAGGCCGTGCGAGAAGGCCATGGAGTAGCAGGCCGAGTGGGCTGCGGCGATCAGCTCCTCCGGGCTGGTGACGCCGTTCGGCTGCTCGGCGCGGGCCGGCCAGTTGATGTCGTACGTGCCGACGTTGGAGGAGTTCAGGGCGACGGTGCCCTTGCCCTGGAGGAGGCTGCCCTCCCAGTGGGTGGCGGCGGTGCGGGTGGTGGCCATGGTGCGGTAACTCCCGGTCCGTTGACGAAAAGGGGGCTGTGCCCGGCCAGCTTAGAGGCCGGGACTTCACGGACCCGCCCTCGCGGCCGTGCCCCGGCGTGGTCGGCCCACCCGGCCGTACGGGGTGCCGGGCCGGTAGCATCCGAGGGCGTACGCAGGGTGCGTACGGCGTCCGCCGCGTACGCCGGGACGGGACGAGGGCGGCCATGGCGTGGCCCTCGTGCTCCGGCGGGTGGGGCGGCCGATGACCCGGGAGGAGCCCACCGGTGGCGGGAGAACCGCAGGCCGACTGCCTGTTCTGCAAGATCGTGGCGGGGGAGGTGCCGGCGACCATCGTCCGCGAGTCCGCGACCACCGTCGCCTTCCGCGACATCAACCCCCAGGCGCCGACCCACGTCCTGGTGATCCCCAAGGTCCACTACGCCAACGCGCGCGAGCTGGCCGCCGCGGAGCCGGCCATCGCCGCTGACGTGCTGCGTGAGGCGGGCGAGGTGGCCGCGGACGAGAAGGTCGACGCGACCGGCTTCCGCATCGTCTTCAACACCGGCCCCGGCGCCGGGCAGACGGTCTTCCACGCCCACGCCCATGTGCTCGGCGGCCGCGACCTCCAGCGCCTGGTCTGACGGGACGAGAGTGTCCGTACGCGAACTGGTCGTCCTCGGCACCGCCAGCCAGGTGCCGACCCGGCACCGTAACCACAACGGCTATCTGCTGCGCTGGGACGGCGAGGGCCTGCTGTTCGACCCCGGTGAGGGCACCCAGCGGCAGATGCTGCGCGCCGGGGTCGCCGCCCACGACCTCAACCGGCTCTGTGTCACCCACTTCCACGGCGACCACTCGCTGGGTCTCGCCGGGGTGATCCAGCGGATCAACCTCGACCGGGTGCCGCACCCGGTCACCGCCCACTACCCGGCGAGCGGGCAGCGCTTCTTCGACCGGCTGCGCTACTCCACCGCGTACCGCGAGACCGTACGCCTGGCGGAGGAGCCGGTCGCCGCGGACGGGGTGCTGGCCAAGACCCCGGCGTACACCCTGGAGGCGCGGCTGCTGTCGCATCCGGTCGAGTCGTTCGGCTACCGGCTGGTGGAGCCGGACGCCCGGCGGATGCTGCCGGACCGGCTCGCCGCCCACGGCATCGCCGGGCCCGACGTCGGCCGTCTCCAGCGCGCCGGGGAGCTGGGCGGGGTGCGGTTGGAGGAGGTGAGCGAGGTGCGGCGCGGGCAGCGGTTCGCGTTCGTCATGGACACCCGGCTGTGCGACGGCGTCCACGCGCTGGCCGACGGGGCGGACCTGCTGGTCATCGAGTCGACCTTCCTCGACGAGGACGTCCAGCTCGCCACCGAGCACGGCCATCTGACGGCCGGACAGGCGGCGGAGGTGGCGGCCGGCGCCGGGGTGCGGCACCTCGTGCTGACGCACTTCTCGCAGCGCTACTCCGACCCGGCCGTCTTCGAACGGCAGGCCCGGGACGCCGGGTTCACCGGTGAGCTGACCGTCGCCCGCGATCTGATGCGGGTGCCGGTGCCCAAGCGGCGCTGAGGGGCGGGGGTGACCGCCGCCGGTCACCCCCGCGCCGCTCACGGCAGGTAGTACATCGGGTTGGGCAGCTTGAACGTCCGGTCACCGAAGCCGCCGCGCAGATCGCTGTACTGGTCGCCGAAGTTGGCGACGATGCGGTAGCCCAGCGACTCGATGTGCTTGCGGGTGCCCGACTTGTACTCGACGGTGGTGCAGTCGGCGCCGCACGGCAGGTACGCCGGAGGGTTTTCCTTGTTCTTCAGGTAGACGTGGCCGCGGTCGAGCGGGACGTCGTAGCCGACGTTCTTGAGGTTGCGTACGCTCCACTCCCGCTGGGCCTCCTTGCGCCCGGTGAGGAAGAAGACCTCGGCGCCCTTGGAGTGCGCCCAGGTGACCAGGCGGTCCATGCCGAAGACCGGGTCCATGTCGGTCGAGGCGAGGTACGCGTCCTGGCTCTTCTCGGTGAAGTGGAAGCCCTCGCGCAGCTCGTAGTTGTACGTCAGCAGCGTGGTGTCGTCCATGTCGAGGACGATGGCGGGCTTGGCGTGGCCCTTGTCCGCGGTGGCGTCGTGACGGGCGAGCGCGCGGGTGAGGTAGGTGCGCGCCTTCTCCTCGATGGAGTGGACCTGGCGGGCGTAGTTGCTCTTCGGGGAGGCGTAGTGCTCGCCGTCGGCGGTGACGGTGTCGCCGTAGTACGCCTTGATCCGGTCCTGGACGAGGGTGAGGTTGGGGATCTCCTTGTCGCTGCGCGGCACCGAGTGCTCCGCGGTGGCCTGGCCGACGCCGAACACCGCGGTGCCGGCGACGAGCGCGGCGACCGTCGCGGCGCCGGCCTTGGCCCGGCGGGAGCGGAGGGCGGCCGGAACGCGGCGGGACAGGGAAGAGCGGGGCATGCGCGGCTCCTTCGGGAAGTGGTGGGGGTCCGCGCGGGGCCGCGCGGTTCCGGGCAGGTCACGCCCGGCCCAGGTAGATCTAACAGAGGCGCGGCGTGGGATCTACGCGCGAAGATTCAACGATTGGTAAAGAGGCGGGAGTTGCGGGCCGGTCGGCGGCGGTGCCGGGGCGCACCGCGGCAGGGTCGGGGCGTGCGCCGCGGCCGAACGGGGCGGGTGCCGGCGGGCGCGGGGGCGTGCGCCGCCCGACCCCGCGCCCCCGAGGCCCCGTTGACGCTCCGGCGCCGCCCTCCTAGCCTCCCTTCCGGTCCGTGGACGTTGTCCACATACGCGGACATACGTGGCGCCGTCGCCCGGCGGCGTCCCTCCGGAGACAGGAGTCCGTCCCTTGGCCGCCACCCGTGCTCACGACCTCACCGTCACCGAGGTCCGGCTCACCCCGGTCCTGGTCGCCGATCCGCCGCTGCTGAACACCCAGGGCGTCCACCAGCCGTACACGCCGCGCCTGATCGTCGAGGTGGTCACCGGTGGCGGCGTCACCGGCGTCGGCGAGACCTACGGCGACACCGCCTACCTCGCGCTGGCCCGGCCGCTCGCCGACGCCCTGCCCGGCCACCGGGTCACCGATCTGAACGCCCTGCCCGCGCTCGCCGCCCGCGTCTGCGGCGACTCCCCGGACGCCACCGGGCCCGCCGCCGTCGACGCCGCCGGTCTCCGCGGCGTCCGCACCGCCGACAAGCTCCGCCGCTCCGTCGTCTCCGCCGTCGAGGTGGCCTGCCTGGACGCATGGGGCAAGACGGCGGGGCTGCCCGTCCACGCACTCCTCGGCGGCAAGGTCCGCGACCGCGTCGACTACAGCGCCTACCTCTTCTACCGCTGGGCCGCGCACCCGCAGGGCCGTGGCGAGGCCGACGACTGGGGTGCGGCCCTCGACCCGGACGGCATCGTCGCCCAGGCCCGCCGCCTCGCGGACACCTACGGCTTCGGCTCCTTCAAGCTCAAGGGCGGCGTCTTCCCGCCGGACGAGGAGATCGCCGCCGTCCGCGCCCTCGCCGCCGCCTTCCCCGGCAAGCCGCTGCGGCTCGACCCCAACGGCGCCTGGTCCGTCGCCACCTCGCTCCGCGTCGCCGCCGCGCTCGGCGACACCCTGGAGTATCTGGAGGACCCCGCGTCCGGGACCGGCGCGATGGCCGAGATCGCCGCCGCGCTGCGCGCCGGGAGCGCCCCGCCGCTGCCGCTCGCCACCAACATGTGTGTGACGACGTTCGAGGAGATCCCCGAGGCGTTCACCCGGGGCGCCGTACAGGTCGTCCTCTCCGACCACCACTACTGGGGCGGACTCCGCGCCACCTGCGAACTCGCCGCGCTCTGCGCCACCTTCGGCGTCGGCCTGTCCATGCACTCCAACACCCACCTGGGCATCTCCCTCGCCGCGATGACCCACGCCGCCGCCGTCGTCCCCCGCCTCGACCACGCCTGCGACACCCACTACCCCTGGCAGACCGAGGACGTCCTCACCGAACGGCTCGCCTTCCACGGCGGCGCCCTGGAGGTGAGCGACGCACCGGGCCTCGGCGTCACCCTCGACCGCGACCGGCTCGCCGCCCTGCACCGCCGCTGGCAGGACGACGACGGCGCCCTCCGCTCCCGCGACGACGCCGCCGCCATGCGCCGCGCCGACCCCGGCTGGCGCGTCCCGGCCGTGCCCCGCTGGTGACGGGCGGCGGGCGCGGCGGCCCGCGCCCGTTCGCGTACGCCGGATCATGGATTGCGTCCCAGGTCCTGCGGACGGCCGCCCGCCCCGCGTACGGTGTGGCACGGCTCGGTGGCGGTACGCCACAGTGGTCCCGTACGTGATCTTTGAGAGGGGCTGTCCCATGGCACAGGAAGTGCGCGGCGTCATCGCGCCGGGGAAGAACGAACCGGTCCGGCTGGAGACCATCGTGGTGCCGGATCCCGGACCCGGCGAGGCCGTGGTGCAGATCCAGGCGTGCGGGGTGTGCCACACCGACCTGCACTACAAGCAGGGCGGCATCAACGACGACTTCCCGTTCCTGCTCGGCCACGAGGCCGCGGGCGTCGTGGAGTCCGTCGGCGAGGGCGTCACCGACGTGGCCCCCGGCGACTTCGTCGTCCTCAACTGGCGCGCGGTGTGCGGCCAGTGCCGGGCCTGCCTGCGCGGCCGTCCGCAGTACTGCTTCGACACCCACAACGCGCAGCAGAAGATGACCCTGAAGGACGGTACGGAGCTGACGCCCGCGCTGGGCATCGGCGCCTTCGCGGACAAGACGCTGGTCGCCTCCGGGCAGTGCACCAAGGTCGACCCGACCGTCTCGCCCGCCGTCGCCGGGCTGCTGGGCTGCGGGGTGATGGCCGGTATCGGCGCGGCCATCAACACCGGCAACGTCGGCCGCGGCGACACCGTCGCGGTCATCGGCTGCGGCGGTGTGGGCGACGCGGCGGTGGTCGGCGCCCGGCTGGCCGGCGCCGCGAAGATCATCGCGGTGGACGTCGACGACCGGAAGCTGGAGACCGCCCGCACCATGGGCGCCACCCACACCGTCAACTCCCGCACCACCGACCCCGTCGAGGCGATCCGCGAGCTGACCGGCGGCTTCGGCGCGGACGTCGTCATCGAGGCGGTCGGCCGCCCGGAGACCTACCAGCAGGCGTTCTACGCCCGCGACCTGGCTGGAACGGTCGTCCTCGTCGGCGTCCCCACCCCCGAGATGAAGCTGGAACTCCCGCTCCTCGACGTCTTCGGCCGCGGCGGCTCCCTCAAGTCCTCCTGGTACGGCGACTGCCTGCCGTCCCGCGACTTCCCGATGCTCGTCGACCTGCACCAGCAGGGCCGGATCGACCTGGGCGCCTTCGTCACCGAGACGATCGGCATCGACGGCGTCGAGCGGGCCTTCGAGCGGATGCACGCGGGCGACGTGCTGCGTTCGGTGGTGACCCTCTGATGGCCGCCCGCATCGACCACCTGGTCACCTCCGGCACCTTCTCCCTCGACGGCGGCACCTGGGACGTCGACAACAACGTCTGGATCGTCGGGGACGACGACGAGGCGATCGTCATCGACGCCGCCCACGACGCCGACGCGATCCTCACTGCACTCGGCGGCCGCACCCTGCGCGCCATCATCTGCACCCATGCGCACAACGACCACATCGACGCGGCCCCCGCCCTCGCGGCCCGCACCGGTGCGCTGATCCATCTCCACCCCGCCGACCTGCCGCTCTGGCAGCAGACCCATCCGGGCACCCCGCCCGACCGGGAGCTGTCCGACGGCCAGGTGCTGACCATCGCCGGGACGGACCTGACGGTGCTGCACACCCCGGGCCATGCCCCGGGCGCCGTCAGCCTGTACGCACCGGGGCTCGGCGCCGTCTTCACCGGCGACACCCTCTTCCAGGGCGGCCCCGGCGCCACCGGCCGATCGTTCTCCGACTTCCCGACGATCATCGACTCGATCCGCGACCGGCTGCTGACCCTGCCGCCGGAGACCGCCGTCCACACCGGCCACGGCGACGCCACGACCATCGGGGCCGAGGCACCGCACCTGGCGGAGTGGATCAAGCGCGGACACTGAGCCCGACACGGCCGGGCACCGGCCACACCGGACGACACCAGCCACAGCCAACCGGAACCCCTGCGACACGAGGAGGTGGTGGGGGGGGGGGGGGGGGGGGGGGGGGGGGGGGGGGGGGGGGGGGGTGTCCCCCCCCCCCCCCCCCCCCCCCCCCCCCCCCCCCCCCCCCCCCCCCCCCCCCCCCCACCGCACCCCCACCGGCCGGGAGAGAGGCTGGACGAGATCCGCCCCGGCGGCCGGCCCGGCCCGCCCCTCACCCCTCGGTGGCCGCCCGCTCCAGAATGCGGGCGGCCACCGCCGGGGAGTCCACCAGCGGATGGAGCGCCATCGCCCGCAGCGCCGCCTCGCGGTCCTTGCGGACGGCCGCCTCGACCGTCGCCCGCTCCACCGCCTTGAGCTGGAGCATCAGCCCCAGCTGATCGGCGCGCAGCGGCGCACACGGCAGCGGCACCGGGCCGTCCGCGCCCACCTCGCAGACCGTCTCCACGATCGCGTCCGGCGCCAGCTCCGGCACCGTCGTCCCGTTGCGCACATTGAGGATCAGCCGGCCACCGGCGCCGCCGTCCGCGCCGCCGGAGAGCGCCCGCATCAGCGCCAGCGCCACCCGGTCGTACCCGCCGCCCTCCAGGTCACAGGCGTCACGCTGCCAACCACCGCTCGCCTCCCGGCTCTCCGCCATGTACGTCTCCTCGCGCTCGCGCCGGGTGGACTCCCACAGCGCGTACGCCGCCTCCGGCCCGTCCGCCTCGGCCGCCCGCGCGAAGAACCCGCCCTGCTGCCCGTCGAGGAACTCCCCGCGCGTCTCGGCCGCTTCCCGCACCGACGCCAGCGTCTCCCGGCGGAAGTAGTAGTAGTGCAGATACTCGTTGGGCAGCGCGCCCAGCGCCGCCAGCCACTCGGCGCCGAACAGCCGCCCCTCCTCGAACGAGCCCAGCGCCGCCGGATCCGCCAGCAGCCCCGGCAGCAGCTCCCGCCCGTCCAGCGTCAACGACCGCAGCCAGCCGAGGTGGTTGAGCCCCGTGTAGTCGTACGCCACCCGGCCCGCCGCGAACGCCGCACCGTCCACGCCCGCGGCCCGCGCCGCCCGCCGCACCAGCCCCACCGGCGAATCGCAGATCCCGATGACCCGCTCGCCCAGCACCTCGGCCATCGCCTCCGTCACCATCCCCGCCGGATTGGTGAAGTTGATGACCCAGGCGTGCGGCGCCAGCTCCGCCACCCGCTCCGCGATCCGCAGCGCCACCGGGATCGTCCGCAGCCCGTAGAGCACCCCGCCCGCGCCCACCGTCTCCTGGCCCAGCACGCCCTCGGCCAGCGGGATCCGCTCGTCGCGCACCCGGCCGGCGGTGCCGCCCACCCGGATCGCGGAGAAGACGAAATCGGCGCCGGTCAACGCCTCGTCCAGGGTCGCCGCCCGCCGTACCCGCACCGGCGCCGGATGCCCCTGCGCCTGCCGCTCCAGGACGTCCCCGATCACCGCCAGCCGCCGCGGATCGGTGTCGTACAGGGTCAGTTCGTCGACCGCGCGCGCGGGATCGTCCAGGAGCGCGCGGTACACCAGCGGCACCCGGAATCCGCCGCCACCGAGAATCGTGAGCCTCATGGGCCGGAACGTACACCGGCATCAGGCACACTGTCGGCACCACCGGGACGGGGACGCACGCGAGGGAACCACCGCGACCGGACCGGCGGGAGAGAGGCGAGCACGGTGAGCGCAAGGCCGCGACCACAGCAACAGCCCGTACGGCGGGGCGCCCCGGCGCCGGTCCTCGACCCGCTCGCCCCCCTCCGCAGCGACGGCGACCCGGCCACCGACGTCTATCTGACCGGCACCGTCTTCCTCGACATCATCCTCACCGGCCTCGACTCCGCGCCGGTCCGCGGCACCGAGTCCTGGGCCCGCGGCATGGGCTCCAGCCCCGGCGGCGTCGCCAACATGGCCACCGCCCTCGCCCGCCTCGGCCTGCGCACCTCCCTCGCCGCCGCGTTCGGCGACGACATGTACGGCGAGTACTGCTGGGACGCGCTCAGCCACGGCGAGGGCATCGACCTCACCTACTCCCGCACCATCCCCGGCTGGCATTCCCCCGTCACCGTCTCCATGGCGTACGAGGGCGAGCGCACGATGGTCTCGCACGGCCACGAGGCGCCGCCGCCGGAGACCGCCTTCGACGGCGGCCACGCCCCCGGCTGCCCGCCGCCCTCCCGCGCCTGCGTCGCCTCGCTGGTGCCCGGCCGCCACGAGGGCTGGCTGGCCTGCGCCGCCGCCCGCGGCAGCCGGATCTTCGCCGACGTCGGCTGGGACGACACCGGCCGCTGGGACCCGGCCGACCTCGACGGGCTCGAACACTGCGAGGCGTTCCTGCCCAACGCCGAGGAGGCGATGCGCTACACCCGCACCTCCGACCCGCGCGCCGCGGCCCGCAAGCTCGCCGAGCGGGTGCCGCTCGCCGTCGTCACCATGGGCTCCGCGGGCGCCTGCGCCGTCGACGGCCGCACCGGCGAGAGCGCCGAGGTGCCCGCCATCGCCGTGGAGGCGCTGGACCCGACCGGCGCCGGGGACGTCTTCGTCGCGGGCTTCGTCACCGGCACCCTCGCCGCCTGGCCGCTCGCCGACCGGCTCGCCTTCGCCGGGCTGACCGCCGCCCTCTCCGTTCAGGAGTTCGGCGGCTCCCTCGCGGCGCCCGGCTGGGCCGAGATCGTCGGCTGGTGGCAGCAGGTCCGCGCCGGGGACGACCCGGCGGCCGACGCGCTCCGCGACCGCTACGCCTTCCTCGACGCCGTGCTGCCCGCACCGGGCCGTTGCACCCCGCCGGCCCGCGCCGTCCCCACGATCGGCTTCCGGCGCCCGGCGTAGCGGCCGGCCCGGGCCCACGGCGGGCGGGCGGAACCGGCCCGCCCGCCGCTTCGACCCTCGTAAAGCCTTTCGGTGTTGTCGGTGCCCCGTCGTACTCTGGAGACCGTAGGAGCTGAGCCGTACGGCCATACGCACCGCTCATCAGCTATCGGCAAAGGACAGGGGTTGAGCAGGCCACAGCGCCGACCCATGACGCAGACACCCAGGCACCAGCAGGCGAGCGCCCAGTTCACCGTCCCGGCCAAGCACCCCATGGTGACGGTCCTGGGATCCGGCGACGCGCTCCTCCGCGTGATCGAGAAGGCCTTCCCCGCAACCGACATCCACGTCCGCGGAAATGACGTCACCGCCGTCGGCGACGCCGAGGAAGTCGCCCTCGTCCAGCGCCTCTTCGACGAGATGATGCTGGTGCTCCGCACCGGCCAGCCGATGACCGAGGACGCGGTGGAACGCTCCATCGCGATGCTGCGTGTGAACGGCGCCGACGGCGCCGGCAGCGGCGAGACCCCGGCCGAGGTCCTGACCCAGAACATCCTCTCCAACCGCGGCCGCACCATCCGCCCCAAGACGCTCAACCAGAAGCGCTATGTCGACGCCATCGACAAGCACACCGTCGTCTTCGGCATCGGCCCCGCGGGTACCGGCAAGACCTACCTCGCCATGGCGAAGGCGGTCCAGGCGCTCCAGGCCAAGCAGGTCAACCGCATCATCCTGACCCGCCCCGCCGTCGAGGCCGGCGAACGCCTCGGCTTCCTGCCGGGCACCCTCTACGAGAAGATCGACCCGTATCTGCGGCCGCTCTACGACGCGCTCCACGACATGCTCGACCCCGACTCCATCCCGCGCCTGATGGCCGCCGGGACGATCGAGGTCGCGCCGCTCGCCTACATGCGCGGGCGGACGCTCAACGACGCGTTCATCATTCTCGACGAGGCGCAGAACACCAGCCCCGAGCAGATGAAGATGTTCCTCACCCGCCTCGGCTTCGACTCGAAGATCGTCATCACGGGTGACGTCACCCAGGTCGACCTGCCGGGCGGCACCAAGAGCGGGCTGCGCCAGGTCCAGGAGATCCTTCAGGGCGTCGACGACGTCCATTTCTCCCGCCTCACCAGCCAGGACGTCGTCCGCCACAAGCTCGTGGGCCGTATCGTCGACGCCTACGAGAAGTACGACAGCCGCAACGGCGGCTAGCCACCCCTGTGGTCCACCCCGCCGGCCGGCCGCTCACCCGCGGCCGGCCCGGCACCCACCAGAAGCGAGAAGTCACAGCCCCCATGTCGATCGACGTCAACAACGAGTCCGGCACGGACATCGACGAGCAGGCGATCCTCGACGTCGCCCGCTACGCCGTCGCCCGGATGCGCATCCACCCGCTCTCCGAGCTGTCCGTCATCGTCGTCGACGCGGAGGCGATGGAGCAGCTCCACATCCAGTGGATGGACCTCCCCGGCCCGACCGACGTGATGTCCTTCCCGATGGACGAGCTGCGCCCGCCGGCCAAGGACGAGGACGAGCCGCCGCAGGGCCTCCTCGGCGACATCGTGCTCTGCCCCGAGGTCGCCAAGAAGCAGGGCGAGGAGGCCCCGACCGGCCACTCCATGGACGAGGAACTCCAGCTCCTGACCGTCCACGGGGTGCTGCACCTCCTCGGCTACGACCACGAGGAGCCCGACGAGAAGGCCGAGATGTTCGGCCTCCAGGCGGCCATCATCGACGGCTGGCGCGCCGAGCGGGGGCTGACGGGTCCTTCCCCGGCCCCCACCGTGTCCTGACCGGGCGCCGCACATGACCACGCAACTCATCGCGGTGGCGGTGCTGCTCGTCGTGATCGCCTGGCTCGCCGCCTGCGCCGAGGCGGGCCTCGCCCGGACGACCAGCTTCCGCGCCGAGGAGGCGGTCCGCTCGGGCCGCCGCGGCAGCGAGCGGCTCGCCGCCGTCGCCGCCGACCCGACCCGTTACCTCAACGTCGCGCTGCTGGTCCGCGTCGGCTGCGAGATGGCCGCCGGGGTGCTCGTCACCTACGCCTGCCTGCGCTCCTTCGCGCAGACCTGGCAGGCGCTGACCGTCGCCATCGCCGTGATGGTGCTCGTCTCGTATGTCGCGGTCGGTGTCTCGCCGCGCACCATCGGCCGCCAGCACCCGCTGAACACCGCGACCGCCGCCGCCTACGTCCTGCTGCCGCTGGCCCGGATCATGGGCCCGGTCCCGCAGCTGCTGATCTGGCTGGGCAACGCGCTCACGCCGGGCAAGGGGTTCCGCAAGGGCCCGTTCGCCTCCGAGGCGGAGTTGCGGGCGATGGTCGACCTCGCGGAGAAGGAGTCGCTGATCGAGGACGAGGAGCGCCGCATGGTGCACTCCGTCTTCCAGCTCGGCGACACCCTGGTGCGGGAGGTGATGGTGCCGCGTACGGACCTGGTCTCCGTCGAGCGGTACAAGACCATCCGCCAGGCGCTCACGCTCGCGCTCCGCTCCGGTTTCTCCCGCATCCCGGTGACCGGCGAGAACGAGGACGACATCGTCGGCATCGTCTACCTCAAGGACCTCTCCCGCAAGGTCCATGTCAGCCGGGACGCGGAGACCGAGCTGGTCTCCTCCGCGATGCGCTCCGCCGTCTTCGTGCCCGATACGAAGAACGCCGGTGACCTGCTGCGGGAGATGCAGCGCGACCGCAATCACGTCGCGGTCGTCATCGACGAGTACGGCGGCACGGCCGGGATCGTCACCATCGAGGACATCCTGGAGGAGATCGTCGGCGAGATCACCGACGAGTACGACCGGGAGCTGCCGCCCGTCGAGGAGCTGGGCGGCGACCGCTACCGCGTCACCGCCCGCCTCGACATCGGCGATCTCGGCGAGCTGTACGGGCTCGCGGAGCTGGATGACGAGGATGTCGAAACGGTCGGCGGGCTGCTGGCCAAGCTGCTGGGGCGGGTTCCGATCGCCGGGGCCACGGCCGTTGTCGATCTCTCCGGCGAGGCCGCCGATCCGGGGCTTACGGGGTTGCGCCTCACTGCGGAGTCGCCGGCGGGGCGTCGGAACAAGATCGTCACGGTGTTGTGTGAGCCGGTTCGGGGGGTTGCGGGGGAGCGTGGGGGTGGCTCGGAGGGGTGAGCTGACGCCTGTGCCTGTGCCTGTGTGCCTGCGTCGGTGGTGGGTGCGGTGGTGGGGGGGGGGGGGGGGGGGGGGGGGGGGGGGGGGGGGGGGGGGGGGGGGGGGGGGGGGGGGGGGGGGGGGGGGGGGGGTACG
>NZ_JBVHWT010000014.1:0-99923 GCF_055564055.1 Streptomyces sp. NPDC029159 | reverse complement strand
TTGTTTTTTTGTGTTTGTTTTTGGTGTTTGTGTGGTTGTTTTGGCGTCTCCCCCCCCCCCCCCCCCCCCCCCCCCCCCCCCCCCCCCCCCCCCCCCCCCCCCCCCCCCCCCCCACCACCTTCTCGTGTCGTAGGGCCTTCGGTTGGCTGTGGTGGTGAGGGTGGTGCCGGCTGCGCCCTCCCGGTGGATTTCGTGCCCGTGCGAAGCTGGGTCGGTAACGGTGTGTGGTGAGGGGGATTCGGCATCAGCAGCTGTGGGGCGGGTGGGCAGCGGGCCGGGGGGTCGCCTTGGGAGGTGCCCTCTGGTGAAGGGGGCGGCGAGGCGTCCCGGGAGGCGGTCGGTGACGTGTCGGGGCATGCGTCCGGTGAGCTGTGTCGTGAAGCGTCCGGGGACGCATCCGGCGGCGGTCCCGAGGGCGCTTCCGTCTGTGCCTTCGGCGAAGTCCGCCCCCGCGGCCTGCTGGATCTTCGGGACGTGGATGGCGTCCCGGGGCTTCTGCGGTATCCGGCCGGTGCTGTCGTCGTGGTCGCCGGGCTGCCGGGTAGCGGTAAGAGCACGCTGTTGGGGCGCTGGGCGGGTGGGCCGGGGGCAGCGGTGGCGCGGGTGATCGATCCGCGTGCCGTGCACGTCGCCTGTGAGGCGGTGATGCCGCGGTGGCTGCCGTACCCGGTCTACCGGCCGTGGGCGCGGTGGCGGCTGGTGCGGGAGGTGGTGGCCGCGCTGCGTGGGGACGGTCCGGTGCTGGTCCACGACTGCGGGAGCCGGGCCTGGCTGCGGCGGTTGCTGGGGCGTGGCGCTGCCCGCCACGGCCGGACGCTCCACGTGGTCCTGCTGGATGTCGGTGCTGCCACCGCGCTCTCCGGGCAGCGGGCCCGCGCCCGCTGGGTGCGCCGCCGCGTCTTCGACCGCCACTGCCGCGGTCTGGGCCGGCTGCTGCGCTCCTTGGACCGTCCCGCCGACGGGCCTGCGGCGGAGCTGCCGGACACGCTCGCCGAGCTGACCTCGCTGGTGGTGCTGGACGCCGGTACCCGGGAGCGGGTGGCGGGCGTCCGCTTCGACGCGGCACCGCGGCGGCGGGGTGCGGACGGGCCGGAGGCGGCTGCGCCCCGCGGGGCCGCCGGGGCCGGGCCCCGCATATGCTCGCCCGTATGAGCGAAGCCGCACCGCTGGACCCCGAAGACCGCAAGATCATCACGCTCGCGCGCTCGGCGCGGGCCCGCAACGGCGTGCCCGAGGGGGCCGCCGTACGTGACGAGACCGGCCGCACCTACGTCGCCGGGACCGTGGCCCTGGAGTCGCTGAAGCTCAGCGCGCTGCAGACCGCCGTGGCGATGGCCGTCGCCAGCGGTGCGCAGTCCCTGGAGGCCGCCGCCGTGGTCACCGACGCCGAGTACGCCGCCGACGCGGACCGTGCGGCCGTCGCCGACCTGGGCGGCCCGGAGACCCCGGTGCTCGTGGCGGGACCCGACGGCACCCTGCGGGTCACCGCTCCGGCGGGCGACGCCCGGGCCTGAGCCCTGGCGGGCGGCGCCCGTGCCCGGCGGGGTTCTCCCGGCCGGGGCGCGGGCGCCGTCCCCTACCGCCCCCCTGGGCTCCGGGAGGCCGTCCGCCGCCGTTCCCGGGGCGCCGCCGGTCGGGCGTCCGTCCGCCGCCGGGGCGACCGGTGGTCGGGCGGGCCGTGGGGATCGGGGACAATGGGCGCCATGAGCGCTCGTACAGACTCCTCCGCCCCGCACCGCGCGGGCTTCGCCTGCTTCGTCGGCCGCCCCAACGCGGGCAAGTCCACCCTGACGAACGCTCTGGTCGGCACGAAGGTGGCCATCACCTCCAACCGTCCGCAGACCACCCGCCACACCGTCCGCGGCATCGTGCACCGCCCCGAGGCGCAGCTGGTGCTCGTCGACACCCCGGGGCTGCACAAGCCGCGCACCCTGCTCGGTGAGCGGCTCAACGACGTGGTCCGCACCACCTGGGCCGAGGTCGACGTGATCGGCTTCTGCCTCCCCGCCGACCAGAAGCTCGGCCCCGGCGACCGCTACATCGCCTCCGAGCTGGCCGGTATCAAGAAGACCCCGAAGATCGCCGTCGTCACCAAGACGGATCTGGTGGACTCCAAGGAGCTCGCCGCGCAGTTGCTCGCCGTCGACCGGCTCGGCAAGGAGCTGGGCATCGAGTGGGCCGAGATCGTGCCGGTCTCCGCCGTCGGCGACGCCCAGGTGGGCCTGCTCGCCGATCTGCTGGTGCCGCTGCTGCCGGAGAGCCCGCCGCTCTACCCCGAGGGCGACCTCACCGACGAGCCCGAGCAGGTCATGGTCGCCGAGCTGATCCGCGAGGCGGCGCTGGAGGGCGTCCGCGACGAGCTGCCGCACTCGATCGCCGTGGTCGTCGAGGAGATGCTGCCGCGCGAGGGCCGGCCCGCGGAGAAGCCGCTGCTGGACATCCACGCCAACGTCTACATCGAGCGCCCCAGCCAGAAGGGCATCATCATCGGCCCCAAGGGCAAGCGCCTGAAGGAGGTCGGCACCAAGTCGCGCAAGCACATCGAGGCGCTGCTCGGTACGCCGGTCTTCCTCGATCTGCACGTCAAGGTCGCCAAGGACTGGCAGCGCGACCCGAAGCAGCTGCGCAAGCTGGGGTTCTGAGCTTCTGCGCCGCCCGGCCCGTGCCGGTGTCCGGCACGGGCGCCCGGTGGACGGTCACGCCCGCTGCGCCCGCCAGGCGTCGCGCAGCCAGTGGAAGGACGCCTTCGGGGTGCGGCGCTGCGTCGCGTAGTCGAGGTGCACCAGCCCGAACCGCTGGGCGTACCCCTCGGCCCACTCGAAGTTGTCGGTCAGCGACCAGACGAAGTAGCCGCGGACGTCGACGCCCGCCGTCATCGCCGTGTGCAGCGCCCGCAGATGTCCGTCGAGGAAGGCGATCCGCTCCCGGTCGTCGGTGCCGTCGTACGCGCAGCCGTTCTCGGTGATGATCACCGGGGGCAGCCGGTCGCCGTAGCGGTCGCGGAAGGACAGCAGCAGTTCGGTGAGGGCCGCGGGCACCACCGGCCAGCCGAAGCCGGTCCGCGGGTACCCCTCGATCTCCCGGGGCGCGAAGGGGAGTTCCGGGGGCAGCGCGACGCCGCCGAACTCTGCCGGGGCGCCGTCCGGCAGCGGGGCGCCCACCCGGGTCGGCTGGTAGTAGTTGATGCCGTACCAGTCCAGCGGCTCCGCGATGATCTTCAGGTCCTCGGCGACCGGGCCCGGCAGCAGCGCCGCCAGATCGTCGTCCGGGTAGCGGCCCAGCAGCAGCGGCTCCGCGAACAGCCGGTTGAGTAGCAGGTCGTAGAGGTCGGCGGCGCCGGTGTCCGCGGCGGAGTCGGAGGCGGGCCAGGTCGGGCCGTGGGAGTTGGCGATGCCGATGTCTCTCGCACCGCGGGCGCGCAGCGCCTGGACGGCGAGACCGTGGCCCAGGAGCTGGTGGTGGGCGGCGGGCAGCGCGTCGAAGAGCAGCCGGCGGCCGGGGGCGTGGGCGCCGATGCCGTACCCCAGCAGGGTCAGTTCGGCCGGTTCGTTGAGGGTGATCCAGCGGTGTACGCGGTCGCCGAGCCGGGCGGCGACGGCGTCCGCGTACGCGGCGAAGTGCCCCGCGGTCTCCCGGCGCAGCCAGCCGCCGCGCTCCTCAAGGGCCAGCGGGGTGTCCCAGTGGAAGAGTGTCGGCACCGGGGTGACACCCGCCGCCAGCAGCGCGTCCACGAGCCGGTCGTAGAAGTCCAGGCCCCGGGCGTTGACCGGGCCGTCGCCGTCGGGCACCACCCGCGGCCAGGCCACCGAGAAGCGGAACGCCCCGGCGCCCAGCTCCCGCAGGAGGGCGACGTCCTCGCGGTAGCGGTGGTAGTGGTCGGCCGCCACCCGGGGGTCGGAGCCGTCCTTGATCCGGCCGGGCCGCTCGGCGAACGCGTCCCAGGACGACCGGCCGCGCCCGCCCTCGTCGACGGCGCCCTCGGTCTGCTGCGCGGAGGCGGAGACGCCCCAGAGGAAGGCGGCGGGGAAACGGGGGAGCGGGGCGGGGTCCGGCACCGTGGTCATGGCCGGAGCATGGATACCGCCGGTAACGGTGTCAAGGTCCGGGCGCCCGGCTGTCCGGATCGGCCCCAGAACACGGACGGAGGGCGGCGCGGCCCACCGGCCGCCACCGCCCTCCGTATCTCAACTCCCTTGCGTCGTACGTCAGTCACCCTCTTTCAGTACCCGGGTGATCAGCGTGCGCTGCTCCTCGGTCAGGCGCGGGTCGGAGCAGTAGACGGTTGTGCCGTCCACGGTGATCTGGTAGCAGAAGCCGTCCGGGACCCCGATCGGGGGCTCGGTGTGGCCCTGGGCGAGGGACCGTTCGGCGAGGGTGTGCCAGGCGTCCGCGTCGGACCGCGCCGAGGTGTCGACCTCGGCGCGGCGCTCGATGCCCGCGAAGCCACCGGTGCGTCTGATGTGAATGTGCATGGGTGGCTCCTACCCGCCCGGGGCGCCGCAGACGTCCCGGGGCTGCGCTATTTGGTGGTGACGCCGACCGTCGACCACGCCTTGACGACGGCCTCGTGCTCGGCGCCCGACGCCCCGAAGCGGGCCTTGGCCGCCTCGATGGTCAGCTTGGCGAAGTCGGCGAACTGGGCGGTCTTCGCCAGCTTCCCGCCGGTCAGCACGTCGTACCAGACCTGCCCTGCCTTCTCCCAGGCGTTGCCGCCGACCGCCGTGGCGAAGAGGTAGAAGGCGTGGTTGGTGATGCCGGAGTTGATGTGGACGCCGCCGTTGTCCTCCTGGGTGTCGACGAAGTGCTCCATCGTCGCCGGCTGCGGGTCCTTCCCGAGGTTCGGGTCGTCGTACGCGGTGCCCGGCGCCTTCATGGAGCGCAGCGCCGAGCCCTTGACGCCGGGGGCGAGGAGGTCGGCGCCGATCAGCCAGTCGGCCTGGTCGGCGCTCTGCTTGAGGGCGTACTGCTTGATCAGCGAGCCGAAGACGTCCGAGATGGACTCGTTGAGCGCGCCGGACTGGCCGTTGTAGTCGAGGCCCGCGGTGTACTGCGTGACGCCGTGGGTGAGTTCGTGGCCGATGACGTCCACCGGGATGGTGAAGTCCTTGAAGAGCTTGCCGTCGCCGTCGCCGAAGACCATCCGCTCGCCGTCCCAGAAGGCGTTGTCGTACTTCTCGCCGTAGTGGACGGTCGCGTTGAGCGGGAGGCCGGCGTCGTCGATGGAGTGGCGGCCGTAGACCTTCAGGTACAGCTCGAAGGTGGCGCCGAGCCCGGCGTGCGCGCGGTTGACCGAGGCGTCCTTGGAGGCGCTGTCGGCCTCGGAGTGCACCTTGGTGCCGGGCAGGTCCTGGCTGTGCCGGGCGTCGTAGATGGTGCGGTTCGGCTTGTCGGAGCCTTCGGTGCGGGCCGCGGCGGTGCGCAGCGTGCACTCGTGGCGCCGGGTGCGCAGGAACGCGTCGTGTTCGAGGGTGCGGCGGGCCGGCTCGTGGTGTTCAGGAGCGTCGGATTGTGCCAGCTTGTCGAGGAGGTGGGGCGGCACGATCGTGCAGAAAACGGGAGTGGCCGGGGTGCCCGGCTTCGAGTTGACGTCCATACCTGCAAATGTCGCATTGCGTGATGCCCGTGTCACTGCCCGCTTCTGAATTTCCCGAAAAGGTGTGGTGCGAAAACGTGCGCCTGAGCGCATTCCGGCCAGACTGTCCACGCGGTCCCGCATACTGATACGGGGCCGCAGGACTCGATCGGCTCGGTTAAGGTGCGAGGCATCATGCGTTTCGGGCTGCTTCTCCTTAGCTGCCGCGGCGAGGGCCTGTAGTCGTAGGCCGACCCCCTCCCCGCGGAGTTCGGTGCTGCGAGTGATCGCCCCGTCGGCCTTCCCCGGCTCCCGGACCAGCCCGGACCGGGGACTTCCGCGGACTGCACGAGGAGCCCCACGCACCATGTCGAACGCTTCGACCCCCGCCGAGAACGCCGTCGGCCGTCCCACCCCGGTCACCAACGCCACCCAGCTGCAGCGCCCTTCGGGTATGCCGGTCCACAAGTACGGCCGGTACGAAGCGGTCGAGATCCCCGACCGCACCTGGCCGGAAAAGCGCATCACCAAGGCGCCCCGCTGGCTCTCGACCGACCTGCGCGACGGCAACCAGGCGCTGATCGACCCGATGTCCCCGGCGCGCAAGCGGGAGATGTTCGATCTGCTGGTACGGATGGGCTACAAGGAGATCGAGGTCGGCTTCCCCTCCTCCGGCGAGACCGACTTCCAGTTCGTCCGCTCCATCATCGAAGAGGGCGCGATCCCCGAGGACGTGACGATCTCCGTCCTGACGCAGGCGCGCGAGGACCTGATCGAGAAGACCGTGGAGTCGCTGCGCGGCGCCCACCGCGCCACCGTCCACCTCTACAACGCCACCGCCCCCACCTTCCGCCGGGTCGTCTTCCGCGGCTCCAAGGAGGACATCAAGCAGATCGCGGTGGACGGCACCCGGCTGGTCATGGAGTACGCCGAGAAGATCCTGGGCGACGAGACGATCTTCGGCTACCAGTACAGCCCGGAGATCTTCACCGACACCGAGCTGGACTTCGCGCTGGAGGTCTGCGAGGCGGTCTGCGACGTCTGGCAGCCCGAGGAGGGCCGCGAGATCATCCTCAACCTGCCCGCCACGGTCGAGCGCTCCACCCCCTCGACCCATGCGGACCGCTTCGAGTGGATGTCGCGGAAGCTGACCCGCCGTGAGTTCGTCTGCCTGTCGACCCACCCGCACAACGACCGCGGCACCGCCGTCGCCGCCGCCGAGCTGGCCGTGATGGCCGGCGCCGACCGCGTCGAGGGCTGCCTGTTCGGCCAGGGCGAGCGGACCGGCAACGTCGACCTGGTCACCCTGGGCATGAACCTCTTCTCGCAGGGCGTCGACCCGCAGATCGACTTCTCGCAGATCGACGAGATCCGCCGCACCTCCGAGTACTGCAACCAGATGGAGGTCCACCCGCGCCACCCCTACGCGGGCGACCTGGTCTACACCGCCTTCTCCGGCTCCCACCAGGACGCCATCAAGAAGGGCTTCGACGCCATGGAGGCCGACGCGGCCGCCCGGGGCAAGACCGTCGACGACATCGAGTGGGCGGTGCCGTACCTGCCCATCGACCCGAAGGACGTCGGCCGTTCCTACGAGGCGGTCATCCGGGTCAACTCGCAGTCCGGCAAGGGCGGTATCGCGTACGTCCTGAAGAACGACCACAAGCTGGACCTGCCGCGCCGGATGCAGATCGAGTTCTCCCGCACCATCCAGGAGAAGACCGACGCCGAGGGCGGCGAGGTCACCCCGGCGGCCATCTGGGCCACCTTCCAGGACGAGTACCTGCCCACGCCGGAGAACGCCTGGGGCCGGATCGCGCTGCGCTCCGCGCAGACCTCCACGACCAGCGAGGGCACCGACGCGCTGACCGTCGAGGCGGTCGTCGACGGCGCCGACACCGTCCTGACCGGCACCGGCAACGGCCCGCTGGCCGCCTTCATCGACTCGCTGCACGCGATCGACGCGGACGTACGGGTCCTGGACTACGTCGAGCACACCATGAGCGAGGGCGCCGCGGCCCAGGCCGCCGCGTACGTCGAGTGCGCCATCGGCGACAAGGTCCTGTGGGGCGTCGGCATCGACGCGAACATCGTCCGCGCCTCCATCAAGGCCGTCGCCTCGGCGGTCAACCGCGCGGCCCGCTGACCGCCCGGGGCGCAGCCCCGCCGCCTCGGTGCCCCGTACGCCCGTACCCCGTGTACGCGGCGGGCGGGGCACCGTGCGTCAATCCGCCGCCCGCCGCCTCCCCCTGGCGGTGCGCACCCTTCGTCATTCGGCCGTTGTCCGTCCGGGGTGCTGACGCCGCATCGTGGATGTGGCTAACATCACGTCGGTGCGGCGAAGGGGCCGAGAAGCAGACGTTCGGTGCCCTCATGGCTACGGGGGAGATACGGAGGTCTGACGCGATGGTCAAGCTGGGTGTGGTGGGGGTACGCACGTCCTGGCGGACCGTCGCCGACGGCGAGTTCTTCTGCCCCGACTGCGGCGGCGACCGCAACTACCGCCGCCGCACCGGCCGGCGCCGCCTCACCGTGCTCGGTCTCCCGCTGCTCTCCCGCGGCCAGGCCGGGCCGGTCGTCGAATGCTCCGCCTGCCGCGGCCGCTTCGCCCCGGACGCCCTGGACCACCCGACCACCGTGCGGCTCTCCGCGATGCTGCGGGACGCGGTCCACACCGTCACCCTGGCGCTGCTGGCGGCGGGCGGCACCGCCTCGCGTGTGGTGCGGGAGACCGCCGTCACCACCGTCCGCGACGCCGGGTTCCCCGACTGCTGCGAGGACCAGCTGCTCACCCTCCTCGCCGCGCTCGCCGCCGACACCGGCGCGCTGAGCCCCGCCTTCGAGACGCTGACCGGCGACGACGGCGCCTCCCGCGGGCTGGACCCGTGCGGGACGGCCCTCGCCATCGAGCTGCACTCCTCCCTGGGCCCGCTCGCCCCGCACCTCGCCCCGGCGGGCCGGGAGGCGCTGCTGCTCCAGGCGGCCCGGATCGCCCTCGCCGACGGCGCGTACACCCCCGCCGAGCGGGAGGTGCTGGCCACCGTCGGCACCGCGCTGACGCTGGCGGACACCGACACCGAGCGTCTGCTGGCGGCCGCCCGCACCCCGTCCTGACCGGCCCGGATCCCGCAACGGCCGTCGGCCCCGCCGCCCACCACGGGCTGCGGGGCCGACGGCCGTCGGGACGGGCGATCAGCTCAGGCGTACCGGCAGCTCACGGAAGCCGCCGACGATGAAGCCGCCCGCGGGCTCCAGCTTCTCGGTGGGGACGGCGAACTCCAGGTCCGGGAAGCGGGCGAAGAGCGCCGGGAGCGCGGTCCGCGCCTCCATCCGGGCCAGCGGGGCGCCGAGGCAGTGGTGCACGCCGTGGCCGAAAGTGAGGTGTTCCGGGGCGGGGCGGCGGATGTCGTAGGCGCCGGCGGTGGGGCCGTGGTGCGCCTCGTCCCGGCCGGTGGCGGCGATGGCCGCGAGGATCGGCTCGCCCTTGCGGATGGTCGGGCCGTCCGGCAGCTCGATGTCCTCGACGGCGAAGCGGAGCGGGAGGTTGGCGACGCTGGGGGCCCAGCGCAGGGTCTCCTCGATGACGTCGTTCCAGCTCGCCTTCCCGTCGCGCACCAGCTGGAGCTGGTCGGGGTGGGTGAGCAGGCTGTGGACCGCGTTGCCGATGAGGTTGACGGTGGTCTCGTGACCGGCGACGAGGACGAGCAGGAGCGTGTCGATCAGCTCCGCCTCGCTCATCTTCTGACCGTCGTCGTCGCGGGCGGAGACCAGCAGGCTGGTGAGGTCCTCCGCGGGCTCCTTCCGCTTCAGCGCGACGAGGTTGCCGAGCAGCTCATGCGTCGACACCAGCGTGACCCCGGCCTCCTCGGGGTCGACGGTGGTCATGATGATCTCGGAGAGCCGGGCCAGCTCCGCGCGGGTGTCGCCGTCCGGTATGCCGAACAGCTCGCAGATGACCTGCATCGGCAGCGGGTGGGCGAACCCGGCGCGCAGATCGGTGGTGACGCCGGCGGGGAGCGCCGCGAGGTCGTCGAGGAGGGCGGTGGTGATGCGCTCGACGGACGGCAGCATCGCCTCGGTGCGGCGGGCGGTGAACGCCGGGGCGATCAGCTTCCGCAGCCGCTTGTGGTCGGCGCCGTACGCGGTGAACATGTTGTTCACGCCGACCCAGGTCTGCAGCCAGGTCTCGTGGTACTCGCCCCGCTGCCAGGCGGGCCAGTGCGCACGGGCGTTCTTGGAGACGCGCGGGTCGGTCAGCAGTTCCTTGAGCAGGGCGTGGCTGGTGATCGACCAGGCGGTGGGCCCGTCGGGCAGCTGGACCAGGGTGGCGGGGCCTAGTGCGCGGAGGCGTGCCGCCTCGCCGTGGATGTCGGCTCCGGTCGGGTCGATGGCGACGGGCTGCTGTCCCATGGTGTTGCTCCTGCCTGGTCGGGAGTGATCGGGGTGAAGCGGGCCGGAAGAGCCGCGAGGGCTCGTTGGAACCCGCCGGGCCGCCACGTCAGCGACTCCGCCGGAACGGCGAGTTCGATGTCGGAGAGCCAGGCGGTGAGACGTTCGATCGCGGTGGTCGCGATCACCAGGGCGTGCCGCTGGACGGGGCACATGTGCGGCCCCGCCGCCCATGCCAGATGGGCGCCGCTGCCGGACCGGTCGTCGAGCGCGACCTCGCCGAACTGCGTGTTGGCCGCCGCGTACGAGACCAGCACCAGCTGCCCCGCGCGCACCCAGGTGCCGTGGAAGAACACGTCGCGGCGCGGGTAGTGGGCGGAGTAGTTGGCCATCGGGGGGTCGTTCCACAGCACCTCGTTGATGGCGTCCTGCGCGGTGAGGGCGCCGCCGGAGAGGGTGCTGTAGTAACGGTCGTCGGAGAGCATCCGCGACAGGGAGTTGCCGATGAGGTTGGACAGCGGTTCGTTGCCCGCGGCCAGCGTCACGACGATCTGGGCGATGACCTCCTCGTCGCTCAGCCCGTTGAGGTGGTCGAGGAACCACGAGGTGAGGTCGGCGCCCCGCTCGGCCTTCTTCCGGCCGACCAGCTCCATGATGTACGCGGTGAACGCCGCGTCCGCGCTGGCCGCCTCCTCGGGCGTCGCCCCGTCCATCAGCCCGCCCACGGCGGCGATCAGCTGGTCGCCGTACTCCTCGGGCATCCCGAAGAGGTTGTTGAACATCAGCAGCGGCAGCCGCTGGGCGTACTCCGGCATCAGGTCCACGTCGCCGCGGGCGCCGAACTTCCGGATGAGGCTGTCGGCGGCGTGCCGGACGCGGGCGCGCAGTTCGTGCGGTTCGACGAGCCGGAAGCTGTCGGTGATCACCTGGCGGTAGCGCCGGTGGGTGTCGCCGTCGGAGAACAGCGCGTTCGGGCGCCAGCCCAGCATCGGCAGCACCGCGGAGTCCGGCGGCACGGTCTGCTGCCAGCTGCGGGAGTCCTTCGACCAGGTGGTGTCGTCGTTGAGCAGGTCGAGGGCGGCGCGGTAGTCGGTGACCAGCATCGCGGTGACGCCGGTGCCGATCTCGACGGGCGCCAGGGCGCCGTACTGCCGCAGATGGGCGTAGTAGCGGTGCGGGTCGGCCGCGAACTCCGGGTCGTACAGCCGCACCAGACCGCTCTGCTCGGCGGCGTCGGGACCGGTCGCGCCGTGCGCGGGGCCCGGCGCGTAGCCGTCCTGCGGTCCGGCGGGGGCCGCGCCGCCGTGCGCGTGCGCGGGGCAGCCGGGCGGCGGGGCGGCGCCCGGTTCGTACGGGGAAGTCACGGGTTCTGGTTCTCCTGGGGCGTATGGGCCAGCACATGTCCGACGAGGGAGATCAGCGCGTCGACGGACTGGTCGCGGTCGCGGGCGTCGCAGAGCACCAGCGGTGTGTCGGGGTGCAGGTCGAGCGCGTCGCGGAGCTGCTCGGTGTCGTAGTTCGGCGCGTCCGGGAAGGTGTTGACCGCGACGGCGTACCGCAGCCCGGCCTCCTCGATGATGTCCATCACCTCGAAGGAGTCCGCCAGACGGCGGGTGTCGGCGAGGACGAGGGCGCCCAGCGCGCCGCGGGCGATGTCCTGCCACAGCGGCCGGAAGCGCTTCTGGCCCGGGGTGCCGAAGAGGTACAGGACGAGGTCGCCGGGGAGGGTGAGCCGCCCGAAGTCGATGGCGACGGTCGTGGTGGTCTTCTCCCGCACCCCGGCGAGGTCGTCGACGAACGCGCCGGACTGCGTCATCACCTCTTCGGTGTGCAGCGGCTGCGTCTCGGACAGCGCGCGGATCAGCGTCGTCTTGCCGACTCCGAACGGCCCGGCGACCAGCAGCTTGACGAGCGTCTGGTCGGTGCCGGACAGGTACATCGAGCCGCCGCCGGTGGCGGGCGCGCCGCTAGGACTTGAGAGAGCGGAGTCCATCGAGAACCCTCTCCAGGATCTGCCGGTCGAATTGCTCGGCTTCGGGTATGGGGACACGGGCGTGCAGCCGCCCGGCGTCGACGAGATCGGCCACCAGGACCTTCACCACGCTGACGGGCAGCCGCAGATGGGCCGCCACCTCGGCCAGCGACAGCGCGCCGGGCCGCAGCAGCTCCAGGATGCGGCGCTCCTCCGGCCGCAGCTCGCTGGTGGGTGGCATGTCCACGCCGTGCAGCAGCGTCAGCCGGTCCAGCGTGTTGCGGCTGGGCCGGGCCCGCCCGCCGGTGGCCAGATAGGCCGGCACCAGGCGCCTGCCGTTCTGCCGCGGGGTCATGCGGGGCTGCCGAGGTCCCGGGCCGGGCTGTTCATGACCTTGGCGCCCAGCGTCGACACCTGCACCTGCATGTGGTGGGCGACGATGCCCATGTTGACCTCCGGCCCGGCGAAGACCGCCAGGCAGGTGTTCTCCCCGGCGGGGATGGCGAACACCCAGCCCTGCTCGGACTCGACGACGGTCTGCCGCAGCGTGGCGTCGCTCCGCTCGGCGAAGGCGGCGGTCACCGCCCGTCCGGCGCCCTGGAGCGCGGACATCATCGCGGCGACGCCCTCGGCCGCCTCACGGGTCAGGCCGGGTGAGGAGCCCTCGATGAATCCGTCGCCCGAGATGACGGCGGCGTGGATAACATGCGGCAGCTCCAGGAGAGGCGCCAGTACCCAGGACTTGTCCTCGGTGACGCGGCGGCGGGTCGGGGTGTTCATGCGTGGGGATTCCCTTCGGGGGAGCGAGGGGGCTCCGGACGGGCGGCGGCTGCCCGGCCGGATTCGGTACCTTGCTGGAGCGCGGCCCAGCGGGAGGCGGTTTCTTCCGGCGTGCGGTCGGCGACCGGTTCACTGCGCGGCAGGTTCGGCTCGGGCTCGGTGGCCGGGCGGCGGCGCCGGCGGCGCGGCAGCTCACCCTCGGCGCCCGGGGCGGCCCCGGGGTCGGGGTGCCCGAACGGCGTGCCCGGAGCGGGCGGGGACGGCTCGGTGGCCGGTGCGGGGGCGTGCTGGGCGGGCGACTGCGGGGCGGCCACCGGCGCGGGGCTGGTGCCGCTGCCCGTCGCGGGGACGGAGCCGCCCGCCGAGGCGGCCGGGCGGTGCGGCACGGGGGCCATGACGGACATCGGCTGCCGGCTCTCGTCGAGGACGGTCAGAAGCGGGTCGCCCGGGATGTAGATCACCGCACGGACACCGCCGTACGGCGACGACTCGACGTGCACCCCGAAGCCGTACTGGCGCACCAGCTGCCCGGCGGCGGCGAAACCCGCCCGCGGCGGGTCGCCCAGCTGGGTGAGCATGACCTCCCGCTCACCGGACATCAGCGCCATGGCGTGCTCGATCTCGTCGGCGTGCATACCGACGCCGTAGTCGTCGATGATCACCGACGCACCGCGGTTGCCCTGCTGGAGCGTGACGGTGACCGGCAGCTCCCGGTGCGAGTGGTGCAGTGCGTTGGCGAGCAGTTCGGTGACGGTGATCGCGATCGGCTCGACGGCCCGGGCGACGACCGCGATCGGGTCCCGCAGCTGGTTGCTGACCTGCACCCGCTCGTAGCCGCGCAGCCGGGAGGTGGCGCCGACGACCAGTTCGGCGAGGTAGGAGTCCTCGCGGGTGAGGCCCGGCCAGGCGCCGCAGACGACACCGGTGGCCTGGATGCGCCGCAGCGCCTGCTCGTTGAGGAAGTCCGCGTGGAGCAGGTCCTGGGCGACCGACGGGTCGTCGTAGCGGTGCTGCATCTCCTGGAGCGCGGTCTGGAGGCGGTAGAGCAGCGCCTGGATGGTGGTGGTGGCGCCGCGCAGCGTGGCCTGGGCGGCGGCGTCGACCCGCAGCCGCTCCTTGGTGACCGCCTCGGAGATCTGGTCCAGCACCGCGGTGAGCGCGTGGTCCGTCTCGGAGTCCGCGAACCGCCCGTCGAGGAGACCGCGGACGGGCACGTGCGGATGGGCCAGTGCCGTCGTCAGGTCGGGGATGCGCGCACCGGCCAGATGCCGGATCTCCGCCTCGGTGGCCCGCAGCCGGGCCTGCAGCTCGGTGTTGCCGCGTACCGTCGCCGCGTTCTGTTCCTCGGCGGCGGCCAGGCGCCCGGTGAGGGCCTTGCCTTGCCGCTGGGCGCGGAACAGGCACGCGGCCAGCACCACGGCGGCGGCCGTTCCTGCACTGAGGCACCACAGCAGTGCCTCCGGTATGGATGTCATCGAGATCCTTGTTGGGGGAACGGGGCCGGTCGTCCCGGTGCCGACCACACGGCGTCAACGGCACGCAAGCGCCGCGTACGGCCGCACGAAAGCCCGGGCCTGACGGAATGTTACCGGCGCGTCGGTTGCGGTAACGGGCCGTTCCCGGGGTGGTCGGAGAGGTGCGGAAGGTGTGCTGCGATCCCGTGGGCCGGGCGGGGAGTGGGCGGGGGTGCTCCCGGGCGGCGGTGGCACACCGAGGGTCGCCGCGCCGCCTCCGGCGGTTGCCGCAGGTGCCGCCGCCGCGGCTGCGGGTGCGCCGCGGCGGGGTGTTCGAGCGGGCGGCGGTGCATTGCGTGCCTTCCTCCGACGCCGATGTGGCCAGGTCAGGGATGCCCGCGGCGAGAGCCGCGGCGACGAGAAGAGCGTAGGGGTCCGCCGCGCCCTTCACCAGGGATGAACGGGCGACGATCGCCACACAAGCCCGGGCCCGGAGGCGGAGGTTGACGCGGCGGCACCTGGTGATCTAAATGGGCGCGCGGCGCGTCCCCGGGGCCGTCCGCAACCGTTCTCCGGCCCCGGCGCACAAGGCTTTCCCGCGCGCCGGTCCGCACCTTCGCGCGCCCTCCGACCTCTTGTGGCGGACGGTCCGGAAGGGCGTCGCATCGACGGATCCGCGGGGGAGCCCTGTCGTGAAATCCCCGCAGGGTGACGGGTTTTCGCTCACCCTCTGAGCTTTTCTCGAAAGAACGGCCGGATTTCCGGTCCGCACCGAATAAGGGGCGACGCGCCGAATGGGGTCTTACGGTCTCGCGTTCCGCCTCCGGCCGTGCCATCCGCCGTGGTGCGGGAAAAGGAATACGTGCGCGAACGGGCTGCCTTGTGCCGGGGTGCACCCATTCGCCGGGCCGGCGGTCCGGGGCCTCGAATGTGGTGCGAACCGCCCGGTGTTCACCGCCTTGTGAAGCATTGGCCATAACCCTGCTCCGGTTACCCGACCCGGGCTTTGCGGTGCGCCCCTCGTTGCGCAGTCCGGGCCGAGGGGTCACTCTTTACCCCCCAACGGCGAAAGCTCCGACAGAAGGTGTGGGTCTCCGATGGACCGGATCGAAGAAGTTGAATCCGTCACCAAAGAATTGCGAAATACCCTCGCACGCGCGGGAATCGTCCTGCCGTCCCTTGGACCCGACCCCGTTTCCTGTGCCAATTACGCGATGCTCCCGCTGGTGGAATTGGGCCGCTGCACGATGGATGTCGCCCGGCGGCTGACGGACGCGCTGGGGGAACGATGAGCACCGCGCCCCGGCCACCGGTCGGCGCCTTCGCCCTCGATATCCGTACGGCGCGGGTCGGCAAGGTCGTGGCGGTCGACGGCGAAATCCTCCGGCTGCGGCCGATCGGCGGGGGCCGGGACTGGGAATGTGCCCGCACGACGGTGCGGCCGGCCACCGTCACCGAGCGTCTCCGGGCGACGACCGCGTACGTGAACGCCCGCAGCAGAGGCGAATTGGCCTGACGCCCTTCCCGGCGGGGTCCGGGCCGGAAAGGCTCCACCCCGCCGCCCGGCGGCCCCGTTCGTCCGCCGATGCGCAATTCCCCGGCCACCCCGTGTTCCGCGATTCCCCGGTTTTCCGAGTTACCCGAGCTTTCCGCGATTTCCGCCGTTCCCGGCATTTCCGCCCGCCCCTCGCCCGTCCGGACCGGTCGCGCCGGCGGCGGGCAATCCCCGCACCGGCCGCCCCGCCGCCCCCGGCGCATGCGGGACAATGGCGCCATGAGTCTGTTCCGCGACGACGGCATCGTGCTGCGCACCCAGAAGCTCGGGGAGGCGGACCGGATCATCACGCTGCTCACCCGCGGCCACGGACGGGTGCGGGCCGTCGCCCGCGGAGTACGGCGGACGAAGTCGAAGTTCGGCGCGCGCCTGGAGCCGTTCTCCCACGTCGACGTGCAGTTCTTCGCCCGCGGCAGCGAGCTGGTCGGGCGCGGGCTGCCGCTGTGCACCCAGAGTGAGTCGCTCGCGGCGTACGGCGGCGGGATCGTCACCGACTACGCCCGCTACACCGCGGGCACCGCGATGCTGGAGACGGCGGAGCGCTTCACCGACCACGAGGGCGAACCGGCGGTGCAGCAGTACCTCCTCCTCGTCGGCGGGCTGCGGACGCTGGCCCGCGGCGAGCACGCACCGCCTCTGGTCCTCGACGCCTTCCTGCTCCGCTCGCTGGCGGTGAACGGCTACGCCCCGAGCTTCGGCGACTGTGCGAAATGCGGGCTGTCCGGTCCGAACCGGTTCTTCTCGGTCGCTTCGGGCGGGGTGGTGTGCGGCGACTGCCGGGTGCCGGGAAGCGTCGTACCCTCCTCGGAGGCCATCGGGCTCCTCAGCGCGCTGCTGACCGGCGACTGGGAGACCGCGGACGCGAGCGAACCCCGGCACGTCCGGGAGGGCAGCTCACTCGTCGCGGCGTATCTGCACTGGCATCTGGAGCGCGGACTGCGTTCGCTCCGGTACGTGGAGAAATAGCCCGGCGGTATGGTCCGGGGGGTGGCGCGCAGCCGCCCGGCGAACTCAATCGACCTCGGTATTCAAGACAATGGGAGACGTGGGCCGCATGGCACGACGCGGAATTCTGGGCCGTAATCGACGCGAATACGAGACGCCCGAGCCGCACCCCTCCGGTGCGCGTCCCCCGCGGATCCCCGGGGAGCTGGTTCCCGAGCATGTGGCCATCGTCATGGACGGAAACGGCCGGTGGGCCAAGGAGCGCGGACTGCCGCGCACCGAAGGCCACAAGGTCGGCGAGGGCGTCGTCATGGACGTCCTCAAGGGCTGCATCGAAATGGGCGTGAAGAATCTCTCGCTCTACGCATTCTCCACCGAGAACTGGAAGCGTTCGCCGGACGAGGTCCGCTTCCTGATGAACTTCAATCGCGACGTCATCCGGCGGCGGCGTGACGAAATGGACGCGCTGGGTATCCGCATCCGGTGGGTCGGGCGTATGCCGAAGCTGTGGAAGTCCGTTGTCCAGGAGCTCCAGATCGCCCAGGAGCAGACCAAGGACAATGACGCGATGACGCTGTATTTCTGCGTGAATTACGGCGGTCGCGCGGAGATCGCGGATGCCGCTGCGGCCATTGCCGCGGATGTGAAGGCGGGCAAACTCGATCCGTCCAAGGTCAGTGAGAAGACCGTCGCGAAGTACATGTATTACCCGGACATGCCGGACGTCGATCTCTTCGTTCGCCCGTCGGGTGAACAGCGCACCTCGAACTACCTGATCTGGCAGAGCGCCTACGCCGAGATGGTGTTTCAGGACATTCTCTGGCCTGATTTCGACCGCCGGAACCTCTGGGAAGCCTGCCTGGAGTACGCCAAGCGTGACCGCCGGTTCGGTGCGGCGCCGATCGCCGAGGGCGAGTCGGCGGTCTGACGGCCACCGGACACATACAAGGGCCGCCTCCCGCTCGGGGAGGCGGCCCTTGTGCCGTACCGGGGTGCCGCTACTTCTGTGCGGCCTCGGCGCAGTCGCCGCAGGTGCCGAAGATCTCGATGGTGTGCGCGACATCGCGGAAGCCGTGCTCGGCGGCGATCTGGTCGGCCCACTTCTCCACCGCCGGGCCCTCCACCTCGACCGCCTTGCCGCAGGTGCGGCAGACGAGGTGATGGTGGTGGTCGTCGGTGCTGCACCGGCGGTAGACGGCCTCGCCGTCGCTGGTCCGCAGGACGTCGACCTCGCCGGCGTCCGCGAGCGACTGGAGCGTGCGGTAGACGGTGGTCAGGCCCACCGAGTCGCCCCGGTGCTTGAGCATGTCGTGCAGTTCCTGGGCGCTGCGGAACTCGTCGACCTCGTCGAGAGCGGCCGACACCGCGGTCCGCTGTCGCGTCGACCGGCCGCGTACCGGGGATCCCGCGCTCGTCGCCACCGTTGCCTCCTAGGTCGTGGTCGTCCCCCTGGACGGGCGTGTGGCCATTGTGCCAGGTGATGACCGGATCGCCGGGGTGACACTTACGCCCCCGCGGCGCCCGCCGACCGGACCCGCGCTCAGACCTGTACGTCGTCCGCCGGGGCGCGGCCCTCGGGTACTTCCAGGGTGCACCCGTCGGTGCCCCCGGCGGCGGCCCGCGCCCGTTTCCCGGCGAGCGGCGCGGCGAGCAGCGTGAAGAGGACGAAGACGGCGATGGCGAAGAGCACGATCGTCGCGCCGGAGGGCACGTCGACGTAGTACGAGGTCGCGGTGCCGGTCACGGTGACGCCGATGCCGATCGCCACGGCCAGCGCGAAGGTGACCGCGAAGCTGCGGCTGATCTGCTGGGCGGCGGCGACCGGGATCACCATCAGCGCGGAGACCAGCAGCAGGCCGACGACGCGCATCGCGACGGTGACGGTGACCGCGGCGGTGACCGCGATCAGCAGGTTCAGCAGCCGTACCGGCAGACCGGTGACGCGGGCGAACTCCTCGTCCTGGCAGACCGCGAAGAGCTGGCGGCGCAGCCCCACGGTGATCGCCAGGACCAGCGCGGCCAGTACGCAGATCGCCGTCATGTCCTGCGCGGAGACGGTGGTGATCGAGCCGAAGAGGTATGTGCTCAGGTTGGCGTTGGAGCCGGCGTCGGAGAGGTTCATCAGCATCACACCGCCCGCCATGCCGCCGTAGAACAGCATGGCCAGCGCCAGATCGCCGCGGGTCTTGCCGTACCAGCGGATCAGCTCCATGGCGACGGAGCCGGCGATGGCGACGAAGGTGGCGATCCACACCGGACCGGCCCACGCCGAGCTGCTGTTGATCAGGAAGCCGAGGCCGACGCCGGTGAGGGCGACATGGCCGATGCCGTCGCCCATCAGGGACTGGCGGCGCTGGACGAGGTAGATGCCGATGGCGGGTGCGGTGATGCCGACGATCAGGGCGGCGATCAGGGCCCGCTGCATGAAGGCGTAGGTCAGGATTTCCATGTCAGCTCAGCAGTCCCGTCCCCAGCGCCGCGGGGGCCGGGTCGTCGGCGTGCGGGTGGACGTGGTCGTGGCCGGGCAGCGCGTGCTGGCCGACGGCCTCGGGCGGCGGGCCGTCGTGGACGACGCAGCCGTCGCGGAGCACCACCGCCCGGTCGATCAGCGGCTCCAGCGGGCCCAGCTCGTGCAGGACGAGCAGGACGGTGGTGCCGCGGGCGACCTGCTCGCGCAGCGCGCTCGCCAGCACCTCCTGGCTGGCGAGGTCCACCCCGGCCATCGGCTCGTCCATGATCAGCAGTTCCGGTTCGACGGCCAGCGCGCGGGCGATCAGCACCCGCTGGTGCTGGCCGCCGGAGAGCGCCGTGGCGGAGTCCTTGGCGCGGTCGGCCATCCCGACCAGCTCCAGCGCGTGGTGGACGGCCTCGCGGTCGGCGCGGCGCGGCAGCCCGAAGCGGCTGCGGGCCAGCCGCCCGGAGGCGACGATCTCCCGGACGGTGGCGGGCACCCCGCCCGCGGCCGTGGTGCGCTGCGGGACGTAGCCGACGCGGTGCCACTCCTTGAAGCGGCGCAGCGGCGTGCCGAAGAGGGTGAGGTCGCCGCCGGTCAGCGGGACCTGGCCGATCACGGAGCGGACGGCGGTGGACTTGCCGGAGCCGTTGGCGCCGAGCAGCGCGACGACCTCTCCGGCGTGCACGGTCAGATCGACGCCGCGCAGCACGGGCCGGGAGCCGAGCGACGCGGTGGCGCCGCGCAGCGCGATGACCGGGCGGTCCGGCTGCTGGGGTGACGTTTCTTCCATGCTGACCTCCGTCGTGGACCCGGGGTGAGTGGTCACTTGGTGCCGAGCGCCTTCCGGAGGGCGGCGAGGTTGGCGTGCATCACGCCGAAGTAGTCCTTGCCGCGGGAGGCGTCGGTGATCCCCTCCAGGGGGTCGAGCACGTCGGTCTTCAGGTGCAGGTCGCCGGCGAGCGTCTTGGCGGTGGCCGGGTTGGCGAGCGTTTCGAAGAAGACCGTCGAGACGTGGTGCTTCTCGGCCACGGTGTGGAGGTTCTTGATGCGGTTCGCGCTGGGCTCGGACTCGGGGTCGAGGCCGTTGATGGCCTCCTCGGTCAGGCCGTAGCGCTCGGCGAGGTAGCCGAAGGCCGCGTGGGTGGTGAGGAAGGTGTCCGACGCGCGGTTCTTCAGGCCCTTCTCGAAGTCGGTGTTCAGCCCGTCCAACTTCTCGACCAGGGCGTCGGTGTTCTTCTGGAAGTCGGCCTTGTGGGCCGGGTCGGCCTCGGCCAGCGTCGCGTTCACGCCCTTGGCGACCTCGGCGTACTTCACCGGGTCGAGCCAGATGTGCGGGTCGGCGTCGGCGCCGGTCGCGGAGTGGCCGTGGTGGTGGCCGTCGACCTCGTCGCCGTGCTTCTCCAGGGTGGTCATGGCGGCGGCGTCGGCGATGTGCTCGACGCCGGACTGGGCGACCGCCTCGTCGACGGCGGGCTGGAGCCCCTTGAGGTAGACGATCGCGCCGGACTCGCCGAGCTGGCCGGTCTGCTTGGGGGACAGCTCCAGGTCGTGGGGTTCGACGCCGGGCTTGGTGAGGTTGGACACCTCGACGTGGTCGCCGCCGATCTGCCGGGCGAGGAACTCCATCGGATAGAACGACGCCGTCACCCGCAGCTTCCCGCCGCTGGCGCCCGTCGTGGCGGTGGAGCAGCCGGAGAGGGCGAGAAGGCCGAGGCCGCAGGCTCCGGCCAGGGCTGCGGTGGATATGCGACGGCGTGTGTTCATGACTGTCATTTTCAACAAAAGTGGAAACGATTGTCAACAACATGTTCGAACGGGGTCCCGGGGCGGGTGGTACCGGGAGGAAGCGGAGAGGTGCCCCAGGCGATTTGGCCCGGGGGGTACGCCCGCCGGTAACCTGAATCATTCACCCGCACCGGCGCGCAGCGCCGCCGCCCATCCATCGTTCGCCGTCGTAATGAAGAGAGCACCGTGGCCGCCGACAAGATCGACAGCATCGTCAGCCTGAGCAAGCGCCGTGGCTTCGTCTACCCCTGCAGTGAGATCTACGGCGGTTCGCGCGCCGCCTGGGACTACGGTCCGCTGGGCGTCGAGCTGAAGGAGAACCTCAAGCGCCAGTGGTGGCGCGCGATGGTCACCTCGCGTGAGGACGTCGTCGGTATCGACTCGTCGGTGATCCTGGCCCCCGAGGTCTGGCAGGCGTCCGGCCACGTCGCCACCTTCACCGACCCGCTCACCGAGTGCACCTCCTGCCACAAGCGCTTCCGCGCCGACCACCTGGAAGAGGCGTACGAGGCGAAGCACGGCCGGCTGCCCGCCAACGGTCTGGCCGACCTGAACTGCCCGCACTGCGGCAACAAGGGCGGCTTCACCGAGCCCAAGCAGTTCTCCGGTCTGCTCTCCACCCACCTCGGCCCCTCGCAGGACACCGCCTCGGTCGCCTACCTGCGTCCCGAGACCGCGCAGGGCATCTTCACCAACTTCGCGCAGGTCCAGCAGACCTCCCGGAAGAAGCCCCCGTTCGGCATCGCGCAGATGGGCAAGTCGTTCCGGAACGAGATCACGCCGGGCAACTTCATCTTCCGCACCCGCGAGTTCGAGCAGATGGAGATGGAGTTCTTCGTCAAGCCGGGCGAGGACGAGCAGTGGCACGAGTACTGGATGGCCGAGCGCTGGAACTGGTACCGCGACCTCGGCATCCGCGAGGAGAACATCCGGTGGTACGACCACCCCAAGGAGAAGCTCTCCCACTACTCCAAGCGCACCGCTGACATCGAGTACCGCTTCAACTTCGGCGGCACCGAGTTCTCGGAGCTGGAGGGCGTCGCCAACCGCACCGACTTCGACCTGTCGGCGCACGCCAAGGCGTCCGGCCAGGACCTCTCCTACTTCGACCAGGAGGCCGGCGAGCGCTGGACCCCCTACGTCATCGAGCCGGCGGCGGGCGTGAACCGCGCGATGCTCGCCTTCATGCTCGACGCGTACATCGAGGACGAGGCGCCGAACGCCAAGGGCAAGATGGAGAAGCGCACCGTCATGCGCCTCGACCCGCGTCTGGCGCCGGTCAAGGTCGCGGTCCTGCCGCTCTCCCGCAACCCGCAGCTGTCGCCGAAGGCCAAGGGCCTCGCCACCGACCTGCGCAAGAACTGGAACATCGAGTTCGACGACGCGGGCGCCATCGGCCGCCGCTACCGCCGTCAGGACGAGATCGGCACCCCGTTCTGCGTCACCGTCGACTTCGACACCCTCGACGACAACGCGGTCACCGTCCGCGAGCGCGACACCATGAAGCAGGAGCGCGTCTCCCTGGACCAGATCCAGGCGTACCTGGGCGCGCGGCTGCTCGGCTGCTGACCCGGGGCGGGCTCCGGCCCGTCGCCTCCGAGCGTGGCCACCGGCCCCGCCCGCACACGCTGCGGGCGGGGCCGGTGGCCTTTTCGCGGCGGGTCAGCGGGGATCCGGGCGCAGCGCGAGCGCCGCACACACCGCCGCCAGCGGGAGTTCGGCGGCCAGGGCCATGGCGGCGGCGGTGGCCAGTTCGGCGCCGGGCGCGGCGGTGGCGACGTCCACGACGGCGTCGGCGAGCAGCAGCAGGGCGGCGGCGGCCGCGGGACGGCGATGCCCCGGGGCGCCGCGCAGCAGGCGGCGGCCCGCGTTCAGCAGGGCCGCGGCCTCCAGGAGATCCAGGGCCCCCCAGCCCGCGGCCTGCCCCGGCGGCAGCGTGGCGGCGAGGCAGACGGTCCACGGCAGCAGGGCGAGCCCGGTGCCGGTCAGCAGCCGGCCCGGCCAGCGGCGTCCCTCCGTGGCGAGCGGGCGCCAACGTGCCTTCAGGCAGGGCGAGTTGAGGGGCAGCGTCATGATCCGGGTCCTTTGCGGCGACGGTGAACCCGGACGTCGGGCCCGCACTCCACCCTGGTCATCCCGGCCGCCGGTGTCGGTAGTCCACGGGCCCGACCGGGGGTGGTGCCAGGTACAGCCCCGATCCGGTCCCCACCTGCATGGCGGGCCCGGGCGGGCGCCCCGTACGGTTCCGGCATGACCCTCCCGCCCCGGTTGCGCCGGGCCCTGCTGCGGCTGCGGCGCGATCTCCTCTTCACCGCGGCCGGGGTGCTGCCGCATCTGCTGGTGGTCCCGCTGTACCTGTGGGCGGCCCTGCTCCTCGGGGCGACGCTGACCGGCAGCGACGCGGACGCCCCGGTGATCCTCGCCGCCCCGCTCGCCCTGCTCTGCGCCGCGGGTCCGGGCCTCACGGAGGTCCAGCGGTGGCGGTTCCGGGCGCTGTGCGGGGTGGAGCTGCCGCGCCTCGGACTGCGGCGGCTGCGGCGGCAGTTCGGCTACAACTGGCTGATCGGCCCGCTCCTCGGCACCCTCGAACTCCTGCTGCTGACGCTGCTGGTGGCCGGTCTCGCCGCCGCGACGGTGCTGCTGTGGATCTGGGCGCTGCCCTGGCAGTGGCGCCTCGGCCACCCCGGCTACACCACCCAGGCCACCTACCTCACCGGCCTCGGCCTGCTCGCGCTGGCCGCCGTCGTCCCGGGCGCCGCCGGGCTGGTCCGGCTGGAGAACCTGGTGGGCCGGGCGGTGCTGGGCGTCAGCCGCCACGACGAGCTGGAGCGGCGGGTCGAGGACCTGACCGCGAGCCGGGCCGGGGCGGTGGACGCGGCGGACGCCGAGCGCCGCCGCATCGAACGCGACCTCCACGACGGCGCCCAGCAGCGGCTGGTCTCCCTCGCGCTCAACCTGGGGCTGGCGAAGGCGACCCTCACCGATCTGCCGCCGGAGGCCCGGGAGGTCATCGAGGCGGCGCACCGCGAGGCGAAGGACGCGATCGAGGAGCTGAGCCATCTCGTCCGCGGGCTGCACCCGGCCGTCCTCGACGAACTCGGCCTGGACGCCGCCCTGTCCGGGCTCGCGGCCCGCGCACCGCTGCCCGTACGGCTGCGGGTCGATCCCCTGGAGCGGACCAGCGCCGCCGTCGAGGGCGTCGCGTACTTCGTCGTCTCCGAGGCGCTGACCAACGTCGCCAAGCACGCCCGGGAGGCGACCCGGGCCGAGGTGACGGTCGCCCGGATCGGCGGAATACTGCGGGTGGTGATCGCCGACGACGGGCCGGGCGGGGCCGATCCCGCCCGGGGCAGCGGTCTCAAGGGGCTGGCGCAGCGGGTGCGTTCGGTGGACGGGACGTTCCGGATGAGCAGCCCGGTGGGCGGCCCGACGACGATGAGTGTGGAGCTGCCGTGTCCGAGGTGAGCGCGCCGACGGCGCCCGCCACCGGGCCCGGCGCGAGCGAGGGGGCGAACGGCGTGCGTCGTGCGGTGATCGCGGAGGACTCCGTCCTGCTGCGGATCGGCCTGGTCAAAGTGGTGGAGATGGCCGGTTTCACGGTCGCCGCCGAGGCGGGGGACGCGGCCGGGCTGCTGGCCGCCGTCGCCGAGCACCGCCCGGAGCTGGCGGTGGTGGACGTCCGGATGCCGCCCGGCTTCACGGACGAGGGCGTCCGGGCCGCGCTGTCGATCCGGCGGGAGCACCCGGACACCGCGGTGCTGCTGCTCTCCCAGTACGTCGAGGAGCGGTACGCGGCCGATCTCCTCGCGGCCCATACCTGCGGGGTGGGCTACCTCCTCAAACAGCGGGTCGCGGACGTCGAGGAGTTCGTCGAGGCGCTGCGCCGGGTCGCCGGCGGCGGCACCGCCCTCGATCCGCAGGTCGTCTCGCAGCTGCTGATCCGGCGGGCGAGCGATCCGCTGGAGCGGCTGACCGCCCGGGAGCGGGAGGTGCTGGAGCTGATGGCGGAGGGCCGTTCCAACTCCGCCGTCGCCGCGCAGCTGGTGGTGAGCGAGAGCGCCGTCGCCAAGCACATCAACAGCATCTTCACCAAGCTCGACCTGCCGAAGGCGGACGCGGACCACCGCCGGGTGCTGGCGGTGCTGCGGTTCCTGGGCGTGGCGGCAGCGGGGCGCTGACCTGGGAGGACGGGCCCGGGCGGCGGGTGCGCCGCCGATGGCCCGGCGCCTCAGCGTCCCCGGCCCGGCCCCTGCGCTCCCGCCCGCACCGCACCCGGCACCGTCTCGCCTTCGAAGAGTCCGGCGGTACGCAGGGCCGTCGTACGGGCCCAGACGCCGGTGGTCAGCGCGCCGAGCAGCAGGACCGCGGCGCCGCAGCCGGCGATGATCCACCACGCCGGGCGGGCCGCCGCGACGAAGTCGGCCGCGGCCGCCGCGCCCGCCGCCCCGCCCGGGCCCGCCGCCCGTACGCCACCGGCCAGCACCGCGCCGATCACCGCGACGCCCAGCGACGAGCCGACCTGACGGCTGGTGGACGCCACGGCCGCCGCCACGCCCGCCTGGGCCCGTGGCATCCCGGAGACCGCGGTGTTGGTGATCGGCGCGTTGACCAGGCCGAAGCCGATGCCGAACAGGACGTACCCGGTGAACAGCAGCGCGGTGGTCGACTCGGCGTCGAACGCCGCGAACATCAGCCCGCTGGCGCCCATGGCACACCCCGCGAGCAGCAGCGGCAGCCGTGGCCCGCGGTTGCCGACCAGCCGCCCGGACAGCGGCGCGCACACCAGCGTCATCCCGGCCATCGGCAGCATGTAGAGCCCGGCCTCCAGGGCGGTGTGGCCGCGGATGTTCTGGAGGTAGAGCGTGTTGAGGAAGAGGAATCCGGCCAGTGACGCGAAGGCGCAGACCGCTATGACGGTGGCGCCGCTGAACGGCGCGCTGTGGAAGAACCGCAGATCGATCAGGGGCTCGCGGCGGCGCCGCTCGTAGCCGATCAGCGCGGCCAGCCCCGCCAGTGCGACGGTGGCGAACACCAGGATCTCCGCGGAGAGCCAGCCCTTCTCCGGCGCCTCGATGATCGCGTACGTCAAGGCGCCCAGCAGGACGATCACCAGCAGCTGGCCGACCGGGTCGGGCCGGCGCGGCCGCGGGGCGCGGGACTCGGGGACGTAGCGCAGGGTGAGGAAGAGGGCCAGGGCGCCGATCGGGACGTTGATCCAGAAGATCGAGCGCCAGCCGACGGACTCCACCAGCAGCCCGCCGACGACCGGTCCGGCGGCCATGCTGATGCCGACGACGCCGCCCCACGCACCGATCGCCCGGGCCCGCTCGCGCGGCTCGGTGAAGGTGTTGGTGATGATCGACATCGCGACGGGGTTGAGCATCGACCCGCCGACGGCCTGCACCATGCGGAAGACGACCAGCCAGGTGAGGCTCGGCGCGAGACTGCACAGCAGCGAGCCGAGGGAGAAGACGGCGAGGCCCACGGTGAAGACGCGGCGCCGCCCGAGCCGGTCCGCGGTCGAGCCGGACAGCATCAGCAGCGACGCCAGCACCAGCGTGTAGGCGTCGATGGTCCACTGCAGCCCGGAGACGGAGGCGTGCAGCTCGTGCTGGAGGGAGGGGAGTGCGACGTTGAGGACGGTGTTGTCGAGGCTGACGATCAGCAGGCTCATACAGCAGATCGCCAGGACGAGCAGGCGCCGCCGGTGGCTCAGCTCAGACATGGTTGAACGCTACAACGATACGTGCGGGGCGGCCCGGCCGGACGTCGGATTCCGGTCCCCGCCGCGCCCCGGCCGCCCGCCGGGGACGCGCCCGCCGGGCCCACCCGCCGGATGCGGGACAATGGGAGGTCGCACCGCCGGGTCGCCCCGGCGCCGCACCGCCCCCGACCGCCGAAGGAATCCTCCTGCCATGACCTCGCTCCAGATCGGACCGCACACGGCGTCCCCGCCCGTGGTGCTCGCGCCCATGGCCGGGATCACCAACGCCCCGTTCCGGACGCTGTGCCGGGAGTTCTCCGGCGGCAAAGGGCTCTTCGTCAGCGAGATGATCACGACGCGGGCGCTGGTCGAGCGCAACGAGAAGACCATGCAGCTGATCCACTTCGACGCGTCCGAGAAGCCGCGCTCGATCCAGCTGTACGGCGTCGACCCGGACACCGTCGGCAAGGCCGTCCGCATGATCGCCGAAGAGGATCTCGCCGACCACATCGACCTGAACTTCGGCTGCCCGGTCCCCAAGGTGACCCGTAAGGGCGGCGGCTCCGCGCTGCCGTACAAGCGGCCGCTGCTGCGCGCGATCCTGCGCGACGCGGTGCGGAACGCGGGCAGCCTGCCGGTGACGATGAAGATGCGCAAGGGCATCGACGACGGCCACCTCACCTACCTCGACGCGGGCCGGATCGCCGCCGAGGAGGGCATCACCGCCATCGCGCTGCACGGCCGCACCGCCGCCCAGCACTACAGCGGCACCGCCGACTGGGACGCCATCGCCCGCCTCAAGGAGCACGTCCCGGAGATCCCGGTGCTCGGCAACGGCGACATCTGGTGCGCCGACGACGCCCTGCGGATGGTCCGCGAGACCGGCTGCGACGGCGTGGTCGTCGGCCGCGGCTGCCTGGGCCGCCCCTGGCTCTTCGGCGATCTGGTCGCCGCCTTCGAGGGCACCGGCGCGTACACCGAGCCGACGTTCGGCGAGGTCGCGGCCGTGATGGTGCGCCATGCGGCGCTGCTGGGCGAGTGGATCGGCGACGAGAAGCGCGGCGTGATCGACTTCCGCAAGCACGTCGCCTGGTACACCAAGGGCTTCGCGGTCGGCTCCGAGATGCGCCGCGGTCTGGCCGTCAGCTCCTCCCTCGCGGAGCTGGAGGACCTGCTCGGCAAGATCGACGCCGTCCAGCCCTGGCCCGCCGGCGCCGACGGCCCGCGCGGCCGCACCTCCGGCCGCGACCGCGTCGTCCTGCCCGACGGCTGGCTCGACGACCCCAACGACTGCACGGGCGTCGGCGCCGACGCGGAACTGGACACCTCCGGCGGCTGAGCCCCGGCGGCGCGGCGGGCCGGTCGCCGCGCCCGCCGGGCACGGCCGCTCCGCGCTCATGCCCGCCCGCCCGGCGGCACCACCTCGCCCGCCGGTACCGGCCCCGGCGGGGTGCCGTCGCCGAACGGGCGCCCGCCCAGCTCCTCGCGGTGGTGCGGGGTGAGCCAGCCGTCCAGTTCGGGCCCGCCCGGCACGATCCCGTTCGGGTTCACCCCGGTGTGCACCCGGTAGTAGTGCTGCTTGATGTGGTGGAAGTCGACGGTGTCCCCGAACCCGGGCGTCTGGAAGAGGTCCTTCGCGTACGCCCACAGCACCGGATCCTCGGACAGTTTGAAGCGGTTGCACTTGAAGTGGCCGTGGTAGACGGGGTCGAACCGCACCAGCGTGGTGAAGAGCCGGATGTCGGCCTCGGTGATCGTGTCCCCGACGAGGTAGCGCCGCTCGGCCAGCCGCTCCGACAGCAGGTCAAGCCGCCGGAAGACCGCCGCGTACGCCGTGTCGTACTCCGCCTGCCCGGTCGCGAACCCGGCCCGGTAGACCCTGTTGTTGACGTCCCGGTAGACGCCCTCCATCACCTCGTCGATCTCCGCGCGCAGCGCCTCGGGGTAGAGGTCGGGCGCCCCGGGCCGGTGCAGCGCCCGCCACTCGGTGGCCAGGTCGAGCGTGATCTGCTGGAAATCGTTGGTGACGAGCTGCCCGCTCGGCACGTCCACGACCGCCGGGACGCTCACCCCGCCCGGGTATCCCTTCTCCCGCCGGTCGTACGCCTCGCTCAGGAAGCGGATGCCGAGGACCGGGTCGCGGTCGCCGGGGTCGAGGGTGAAGCGCCAGCTGCGGTCGTCCTGGATCGGGTCGACGATCCCCATGGTCAGCGCATCCTCCAGCCCCAGCAGCCGCCGGGAGATCACCGCCCGGCTCGCCCAGGGGCAGGCGCGGCTGATGATCAGCCGGTAGCGCCCCGCCTCGACCGGCCAGCCGGAGCTGCCGTCGGCGGTGATGCGGTCGGCGAAGTGGCTGCGGGACCGGGAGAAGGGCTTGCGGCCGTAGGCGGTGTTGCCGACGCCGTCGCCGGTGGCGGTGCCGGATGCGGCGCCCTCGGGTCCGGTGCCGTGGCTGTCGTGCGGGCGGGCCATCGCTCACTCCTTGCCGTGGGGGTCTGCCTCCCCGCCAGCTTTCCCGCCCGCGGCCGCCGCCGCCCGGAGGCATCGGCCGACCGGGCGCCCCGGCCGCCCGCCGCAGGTCCGCAAGCGGACCCGCGGCCGCTCGAATGATGGGACCGTAGCCCGTCCGAGCGCGTGATTCTCGCCACCCCTGATAACCCCTGCGCTCAGATGAGCAATTCGTGGAGGGGTCCACCTCTCCAATGCTGGCACTGGGTGCCACGTCGTTGATGTTCATTACCTGCACGGATGAACGGGCGCAGAGTGAGAATGATCGGCAATCCCGCAACACTCCGCATGCATCCATTCAAGCTATGTATTCACCGTTCAAGGAGATATTCCTTTCGATCCGGTGGCGGACAGGGGGTTGCGTACGCATGTCGACCAAGTGGACGTACCCAGATGCCTTCGATCTGGGTATGTTCCTCGCCGTCAGGGCAGCCATCCGCGAGGAGTCCAGTCCCGTGTCGGAAACACAGAATCCCCACGTAACCAAGCCTGCGTCCGCGAAGTTCGTGTACGACTTCACCGAGGGCAACAAGGACCTCAAGGACCTGCTCGGTGGTAAGGGCGCCAACCTCGCCGAGATGACGAACCTCGGTCTCCCGGTCCCTCCCGGCTTCACCATCACCACCGAAGCCTGCAAGGTCTACCTGGAGAGCGGGGAGGAGCCCGCGGCACTCCGTGCCGAGGTTTCGCAGCACCTGGATGCCCTTGAGCGGCAGATGGGCAAGAAGCTCGGCCAGGCCGACAACCCCCTGCTCGTATCGGTGCGTTCGGGTGCGAAGTTCTCCATGCCCGGCATGATGGACACCGTCCTCAACATCGGCCTCTCCGACGCCTCGGTCGGCGGTCTGGCGCAGCAGGCCGGCTCCGAGCGGTTCGCGTGGGACTCCTACCGCCGCCTCATCCAGATGTTCGGCAAGACCGTGCTGGACGTCGACGGCGACCTCTTCGAGGAGGCGCTGGAGGAGGCGAAGCACGCCAAGGGCGTCACCGTCGACGTGGACCTCGACGCGGGCGACCTCAAGACGCTGGTCGAGCAGTTCAAGGGCATCGTCGCCAAGGAGACCGGCCGGGACTTCCCGCAGGACCCGCGCGAGCAGATGGACCTCGCCGTCCGCGCGGTCTTCGACTCGTGGAACACCGACCGGGCCAAGCTCTACCGCCGCCAGGAGCGCATCCCCGGCGACCTCGGCACCGCCGTCAACGTCTGCTCGATGGTCTTCGGCAACCTCGGCCCGGACTCCGGCACCGGCGTCGCCTTCACCCGCGACCCGGCCAGCGGCCACCAGGGCGTCTACGGCGACTACCTCCAGAACGCGCAGGGCGAGGACGTCGTCGCCGGTATCCGCAACACGGTCCCGCTCGCGGACCTGGAGCAGATCGACAAGGCGTCGTACGACCAGCTGATGCAGATCATGGAGACGCTCGAAACGCACTACAAGGACCTGTGCGACATCGAGTTCACCATCGAGCGCGGCAAGCTCTGGATGCTCCAGACCCGCGTCGGCAAGCGCACCGCCGGTGCCGCCTTCCGCATCGCCACTCAACTCGTCGACCAGGGACTCATCGACGAGGCCGAGGCCCTCCAGCGGGTCAACGGCGCGCAGCTGGCGCAGCTGATGTTCCCCCGCTTCGACCTGGGCGCCAAGGCCGACACCATCGGCCGCGGCATCGCCGCCTCGCCCGGTGCCGCCGTCGGCAAGGCCGTCTTCGACTCGTACACCGCGGTCAAGTGGTCCCGCTCGGGTGAGAAGGTCATCCTCATCCGCCGCGAGACCAACCCCGACGACCTCAACGGCATGATCGCCGCCGAGGGCATCCTCACCTCCCGCGGCGGCAAGACCTCGCACGCCGCCGTCGTCGCCCGCGGCATGGGCAAGACCTGCGTCTGCGGCGCCGAGGAGCTGGAGGTCGACACCAAGCGCCGCCGGATGACGACGCAGGACGGCGTGGTCGTCGAGGAGGGCGACACCGTCTCCATCGACGGCTCGACCGGCAAGGTCTACGTCGGTGAGGTGCCCGTCGTCCCGTCCCCGGTCGTCGAGTACTTCGAGGGCCGGATGCACGCCGGCGCCGACGACGCCGACGAGCTGGTCAAGGCCGTCCACCGGATCATGGCGTACGCGGACCGGGTCCGTCGGCTGCGGGTCCGGGCCAACGCCGACAACGCCGAGGACGCCGCGCGCGCCCGCCGGTTCGGCGCCCAGGGCATCGGCCTGTGCCGCACCGAGCACATGTTCCTCGGTGAGCGCCGCGAGATGGTCGAGCGGCTGATCCTCGCCGACACCGACGCCGACCGGGACACCGCCCTGGAACAGCTGCTGCCGCTCCAGAAGGCCGACTTCATCGAGCTGTTCGAGTCGATGGACGGTCTGCCGGTCACCGTCCGGCTGCTGGACCCGCCGCTCCACGAGTTCCTGCCCGACATCACCGAGCTGTCGGTCCGCGTCGCGCTCGCCGAGGCCCGCAAGGACGCCAACGAGAACGACCTCCGCCTCCTCCAGGCCGTCCACAAGCTGCACGAGCAGAACCCGATGCTGGGGCTGCGCGGTGTCCGCCTCGGCCTGGTCATCCCGGGACTGTTCGCCATGCAGGTCCGCGCCATCGCGGAGGCCGCGGCCGAGCGCAAGGAGGCCAAGGGCGACCCGCGTGCGGAGATCATGATTCCGCTGGTCGGCACCGTCCAGGAGCTGGAGATCGTCCGCGACGAGGCCGAGCAGGTCATCGCCGAGGTCGAGAAGGCCCACGGCGTCAGCCTCAAGCTCACCCTCGGCACCATGATCGAACTGCCCCGCGCCGCCCTCACTGCCGGTCAGATCGCCGAATCCGCCGACTTCTTCTCCTTCGGCACGAACGACCTCACGCAGACGGTCTGGGGCTTCTCCCGCGACGACGTCGAGGCCAGCTTCTTCACCGCGTACCTGGAGAAGGGCATCTTCGGCGTCAGCCCCTTCGAGACGATCGACAAGGACGGCGTCGGCTCGCTGGTCCGCAACGCCGCCGCGGCAGGCCGGGCCACCCGCCCCGACCTGAAGCTCGGCGTCTGCGGTGAGCACGGCGGCGACCCGGAGTCCGTGCACTTCTTCCACGAGGCCGGACTCGACTACGTCTCCTGCTCGCCGTTCCGCATCCCGGTCGCCCGCCTGGAGGCCGGCCGCGCCGCCGCCGAGGCCAAGGGGAGCGACAGCCGCTGAACCACGGGTGCCGGCCGTGCCCTCACACGTCCGGCACCCGTACTCCCACCGGAACACCGGCCGGCACCACCACCCTCACCGCCGCCGGGGCTCCGGACCGACGAGGGCGGCACCTGTGCGGAGGTGCCGCCCTCGGTTTTCGCCGTGCGGGCGCCTACGGAGCCGCAGCGACGCGGTGCGTCCGCGAAAGCCTTTCGGCGGAATACGCGGAATCCGTAAGCCTGATCGGATCTCGGCGCGCCGGAGATCCGACCGGCCGAACCATACTGCTGCTGCCGATCCGTCACAGCAGAAAAACCCCTGGACCCTTATGCGCGGACGTGCCACCCGACTGCGGCAACGGGACACCTCCACAGGGGGAAATCGGTGCGCATCTCCGCGCCGATCGGGGGTTTTCCCTCCCTCCGCGAAGTTGCGTGAAAGGGGTACCGGGCTACGCCTGAGTCCTTTTCATTTCCCTTGGCTCCAACGGCGGTTGAGGTTACCGCTCCCGGCCGTGCCCGCTAACCCGTTCACCCGCTTCTGTTGCCGGGCATCGGAGACTCAACTTCACTCTCCAGTGACATTCCTGCACGCGATTTCGGAGAGGTGTGAGGTGAGGTTGTGCCCGAGTAGGTGAGTGCGCTTCAGGAGTGCCAAAAGGGTGACAAGGGAGACCCCGGGGACAAGGGAGATCCCGGGCCGCCCGGACCGAAGGGCGACCGTGGCCCCAAGGGCGATAAGGGTGACAAGGGGGAGAAGGGCGACCCGGGCCCCACGGGCCTGCGCGGTGACACCGGCGAGCGTGGCCCCAAGGGCGACAAGGGGGACCGCGGCGAGAAAGGCGAAAGAGGGGAGCGCGGCGAGAAAGGTGAGAAGGGCGAGAAGGGGGACCCGGGCGGCGGTAAGTTCGCCGTGCAACGGTCGCTCAAGGAGTGCAAGACCTGGGACGACATCGGTGACGGCGGAATTCCCATCGGCGGCGAATGGCCCTACTTCAACGTGGAGGTCCCGCTGAAGAACAGTTTCCCCGACACGAACTACCTCGTCACCGCATATGTGCGGGGTGTCCGGTGGGGCCGGGTGGAGGTCCGGGAGGCCGAGGCGCAGAGCACCCACGCCGCCCGGGTGCAGGTCTCTTTGAACCCGGAGTACTTCGACAAGACGCAGGGGAAGTTCTCCCCCTTCGAAATCCGGGTCTCTGCCATCGGAGGGGCGGCATGAGTCAGAGCGTGGAGATCCCTCCGAAGCGCGCGGTGGAAGTCCGGTCCTTCACGAACGCCGGCTACTCCCAGCGCGCCCTCCTTGAATTCCGCGAAGAGGGTGCAAGTAATCCGTTCGACACCTGGACGGTTACGGGGGTGGGCGAGGACAACAAACCCATGAGCGGATCGGGCCTCAATTCCTGCGGAATCCGCTGGGTTTCCGCCCGCAGCACACGCTACCTGGTCAAGGTCACCCCGCAGTACTGGCTGAACGGCAAGTGGAACAATCACCAGACCATGCCGCTCGGGCAAAAGCTGGGCCTCTTCAACGTCAGCATGGTGGTGGGCGAGGACTCCCTCGACAAGGACTGGAACGACACGGTGGTCCAGTTCACCTGGTGGGACCCGCCCGTTTCGTAGGCGGTTCTGCCCGTTCCTCGTGCGGGGCGGAGTGTGGGCGCCGCGCGAGGAGTGGCGCGGACGCTCCCGCGAGGAGCGGTGTCCGCCACCGCCCCGTCGCGCGAACGGCGTGGCGCAGCGGCGGCCGGCCGGTCGGCCGCGGTTCCGGTACGGACCGGCCACGGCAGTCCACCCCGCCCGCGCGTGCCGGTCCGGTACGACGTCGCCTCAGCCAGTGTGTACGAGGCGACGGCGCGCCGGCCGAAGGCTGGGCCGGGTGCCCTTCCGGCCACCCAGTCGGGGGCATCGTCGCAGGTCATATGGGCAAGGGCGGCACCCGTGCGGAGGTGCCGCCCTCGCCTTTTCCGAACTCCCCCCTCGGGAGCCGCCGCCTCCCATGTCGGCGTGGGGGCGGCTTTCAACGCGATGTGGCGCGGCTGGTTCCATGCCCGTCACCCCCCACGGGATCGAGCAATCCGGGCCGCGTACATCGGCGTTGAATTGAGTACAGCATTCCTCGTGTCCACCCCTGTGCGCGACCCTTTTCAACTCTGGCCAAAAGGCCATGGTGACCGCACGTATCGGCGTGCATACTCAGGCGTGGGCCGGGGTCGTCGAAGGTAACCAGGGGTGGGGATCGGTGTTACGCGTCCATTTCAGTGGACCCGATCTGGCCCGGGTGCGGATAGCGGCGCGTCCCGATGCGCTGTGGGAAACCATTTTAAGTTTTCACCGACTCCGTGACCGGCGGGACGGCCCGGCCTTCGGGAAATGGCGGGTGGAAACCCGGGAAAAGTTGAACGGCGAAACGCGGCTACTGGCGCCGCTGGTGCCCACCCGCGGCTATTTCCCGGATTTCCTCACCCCGCCCGAGGGGCAACTCGGCGTCGACGAAGCCCTGTCCGCGCTCCGCGAGACCCCGCCCGCCCGCGTCCACACCGAACTCGCCGGGCTCGCCCGCACCCGCGCCCTGCCCACCTGGATACGGGCCATGGCCGACGGCGACACCCGCCAGCTCGGCCATCTCGTCGGCGCCCTCCACCGCTACCACGCGGCGGCCGTCGCCCCCTACTGGCCGCGGCTCCAGGCCCGGACGGAGGCCGACCGCGCCGCCCGCGGCCGGGCCCTGCTCGACGGCGGCGCCGACCGGCTGCTCGCCACCCTCCCCTCGACGCTGCGCTGGCGCGCCCCGGTCCTGGAGGTCGAGTACCCCGTCGACCGCGACCTCCATCTGGGGGGACGCGGCCTCCTCCTGATGCCGTCCTACTTCTGCCGCCGCACGCCGGTCACCTTCCACAACCCGGACCTCACACCGGTGCTGGTCTACCCCGTCGACCACCCCGTCCCGCGCGTCACCGCCGTACCGGCGCCCGGCCGCTCGCTGGGGCGCCTCGTCGGGCACACCCGCTCCGCGATCCTCCGCGGCATCGGCGCCGGCTGCACCACCACCGAACTGGCCCGCCGCGCCGACGTTTCCCTCGCCTCCGCCAGCCAGCACGCCACGGTGCTCCGCGAGGCCGGACTCCTCTTCACCCTCCGCCGCGGCAACGCGGTCCTGCACACCCTGACCCCGCTGGGGGCGGCGCTGCTGCGGGGCGGTCAGGCGGGGGAGGGCGGGGTGGGGTGAGCCCGGGCTATCCGTGCATCTCCCGGTAGAGCGCGATGGCGCTTTCGGCGGGGAGGTTGGGCACGGTGACGGATTCCCCGGTCGCCTTGGAGACGATGACCTTCGTCCCGCCGGGCGGCGCGGGAAGCGGGTTCCCCGCGGCATCCCTCCGCGAGGTCTGCGGAAAAACGGGGTGGACGAGGTAACCGATGTCGAACTCCTGCACCGCCAACGGGACCGCCGTACCGTCGGGCAGTCTGGGCTCCGCATGACGGTCACGGACGAGAGCGAGCGCGTCCTCACGGGTGATCGGCGGGGTGCCGGTGGGCGGAAGGCCGGCCGGCCGTTCGGCGCGGAGGCGGCGGTACAGCGCGACGGCTTCCGGCAGGGGGAAGTGGGGCAGGAAGGTCAGCTCGCCGGTCTCCTTGGCGAGGACGACGTGGCTGCCGCCGGGCTGCGCCGGCGGGGCGCCCGGGCCCTCCGGGGGCGGCCAACCCGCGTGGACGAGATAGCCCTCGGCGAATTCGTGGACGAACAGGCCGCTGGGGCCCCCGGGCGCGCCGACCGGCGGGAAGTGGCTCCGGCCGATCTCCAGTGCCTCGTCCGCGCTGTGCGGCACCGGGCCGCCCGTGGTCCGCGCCTGCGGCGGAAGCGGGGGCGGCGGCGGAGGCAGGGCGGGGCCGCCGACCGGCGCGCCGGGGTCGGTCATGGATGCTCCTCGTGCGGTGTGCTGTGGAGGGGACGGTCAACGTAGCGCGCGCCGCCCGGGGCCGCCGCGCGGAGGGCTCAGTACGGCCGGTCGCCCGCGATGGCGACGCGTTCGGCGACGCGGCGGTGCGGGGCGTAGTCGGCGACGGCGTAGTGCTGGGTGGCGCGGTTGTCCCAGAAGGCGATGTCGCCGGGGCGCCAGCTGAACCGCACCTGGAACTCCGGGACATGGGCCTGCTGGAAGAGCAGCCGCAGCACCCGGTCGCTCTCCTCCTCGGTGAAGCCGGTGATGCGGGTGGTGAAGGAGGCGTTGACGAAGAGCATCCGGCGGCCGGTCTCGGGGTGGCGGCGCACCACCGGGTGCTCCACCGGCGGGAACGTCTGCTGGAGAGGCGCGAGGTGGGCGGGCGGGAAGAAGCGGGCGAAGCCGGGGAGGTAGTCGTGGACGGCGCGGGCGCCCTCGATGCGTTCCTTGATCTCCGGCGGAAGGTTGTCGTACGCGGCGGCCATGTCGGCCCACAGGGTGTCGCCGCCCGACGGGGGCACCTCCCGCAGTTGCAGCACCGCGCCCATGGCGGGGCGGGCGCGGAAGGTGACATCGGTGTGCCAGACGTTCTCGAACGTCGGGGCGGCGCCGGCCGACTTGTCGAAGCGCACCACATCCGCGGCGCCGCCGGACGCCAGCAGCGGATTGGTCTCCAGCTCGCCCCAGTGGGCGGCGAACGCGCGCTGGGCGGCGGTGGTCAGATGCTGGTCCCGGAAGAACAGCACCTTCCATTCGAGCAGCGCCCGGTTGAGCTCGGCGCGCAGGGCAGGGCTCAGTGGGCGGGACAGGTCGAGCCCGTGGATCTCGGCGCCGAGGGTGCGGCCCAGCGGGTGGACGCCGAAGAGGTCGTAGGGCCGGTCCTGCCAGCCGTCGGGGGTGCGGCGCAGGACGCGCTCGCCCTCGTACAGCCCGTCGGCGGGGATGCGGTGCGGGCGCAGGGCGGAATCGGCGATGGCCGTCAACGGGACCTCCTGGGGAGCGGAAACGGGTGTGACGGGGCGCGGTACGGCGGGCGCGGGCCGGCGGCTTCGACGGCCGCCCGGCAGGCGGCGGATCAGGGGCGCGGCGGCGCGGGGCCCGCCCGGCGTACGGCGGCCGGGATCAGGCCGTACAGCGGATGCCGGGGGGCGAGCCCACCCGGCCGCGGCGGCGCAGGAAGCTCAGGCCGCGGGGCGCGCAGCCGCCGTGGCGGCCGCGGGGGTGCGGCTCACGGGCGGTCGGCTGCGGGCACATGCCGGGGAGCGTACCCCGGTCGTCCCGGAACGATGCGGGACGACCGGAGCGGGCGGGGCCGGGCGGCGGAACGGCGCCCGGGGACGCGGCCCGGCCGGGGCTCCCGGGCCGGCGCCGGGCTCAGTCGTCGATCCCCGAGCGTTCGACCCCCGCCACGATGTACCGCTGGAGCAGCAGGAAGACCACGACCAGCGGGGCGATGGAGACCGCGGCGGCGACGAAGAGTTCGTGGAGGTTGAGGTTCTGGGCGGTGGTGAAGGTCGACAGGGCCACCTGGACCGTCCACGCCTCCTGGTCCTGGCCGATGACCAGCGGCCACAGGAAGGCGTTCCAGGCGCCGATGAAGACGATGGTGGAGACGGCGGCGAACACCGGGCGGGAGTTGGGGACGACGATGCGCCAGTACGTCCGCCAGTACCCGAGGCCGTCGACGCGCGCCGCGTCCTCCAGCTCCCGGGGGAAGCCGAGGAAGTACTGCCGGAAGATGAAACAGGCGAACGCGCTGAACAGTGTCGGGATCACCAGACCGCGCAGCGTGGAGATCCAGCCCAGCGACGAGACCAGCACGAAGCTCGGTACGAAGGTGACGGCCGCCGGGACCATCAGCGTGCCGAGGATCGCGGAGAAGACGACGCCCGCGCCGCGGTACGGGATGCGGGCGAGCCCGTACCCGGCGAGGGAGGCCAGCAGCACCGTGCCGAGCGTCGTGGCGACCGCGATCAGCGTGGAGTTGAGCAGCGCGCGGCCCAGCGGGAGGTTCGGGTCGGTGAAGACCTCGGTGAGGTTGGACCACCGGAGGTGGTGCGGGAAGAACGTCCAGTCCGGGGCGGTGATGTCCGCCTCGGTGGCCAGGCCGTTGCGGATCAGCAGGTAGAAGGGGACGAGGAAGAGCAGCGCCAGGGCGCACAGCAGGGTCAGGCGCAGTGCGCGGCCCACCCGGATCCAGGCGTGGTGCATCGGTGGTCAGTCCTCCTTGCGGCCGAGGCCGAGCCAGCGGGCCTGGGCGACCGTCGCCACCGCGATGATCAGTGCGAGGATCACCGCGCCCGCGCTGCCGAGGCCGAGGTTCTGCTCCCGCCCGAGAGCCGTGTAGTAGAGGTAGACCAGCGGCGGCCGGGCGTACGGCGGATAGCCGCGGGCGTCGCTGAGCAGGTTGTAGAACTCGTCGAACGCCTGGAACGCGTTGATCACCAGCAGCAGCACCACGGCCACGGAGGTGGCCCGCAGCTGCGGGAAGGTGATGTGGCGGAACGTCTGCCAGCCGGGCCGTGCGCCGTCCACCGCCGCCGCCTCGTAGAGCTGCGGGGAGATCCGCTGGAGCCCGGCGAGGAAGAGGATCATGTAGAAGCCGGCCTGGAGCCAGAGCCGGACGGTCACGATGACCAGCCAGTACCAGGGCGGATGGGTGGTCGACAGCCACGCCGTCTGATCTGCGCCGAACCACCCCAGCACGGTGTTGGCCAGCCCGAAGCGCACCCCGCTGAAGAGCGACAGCTTCCAGATCAGCGCCGCCACCACGTAACTGCACGCCGTCGGCAGGAAGAACACCGACCGGAAGAACGCCTGGGCGAAGCGCAGCCGGTTGACCATCACGGCCAGCGCCAGCGACAGCGCGTACGTCGCGGGCACGATGAAGAGGGTGAACAGCGCGAAGGTGCCGAGGCTGGAGAGGAACGCGCCGTCCGTCAGCATCGACGTGTAGTTGCCGAGCCCCACGAAGTCGGTGGGGGTGACGGTGTTGTGCGCGTCGAAGAAGCTGAGGTAGACGCTCCACGCCAGCGGGACGTACGTGAACAGCGCCAGGCCCAGCGCGAACGGGCCGACGAAGATCCAGAACCACAGGGAGCGCCGCTGCGGGCCGAAGAACCCCGGGCCGGGCGTGCGCCGTTCGCGCTCCGCGGCGCCGCGCGCCCCCTGCCCGTCCGGGGGCGCCTCCGCCGTCCGCGCGGTCACCTCTTCCTGACCCGGGCCAGCTCGGCGTCGACCTTGCGCACCACGGTCCGCAGCTCGGTCTCCGGGGAGGCACCGTCCTTGATGATGTGGCTCAGCGCGTCCTGGTAGGCGGTGTGCGACGCCGTCGTCCAGCGCAGCGGTTCGGCGTGGCCGTGGTCGGTGGCGTACCGCACGGCGTCCGCGGCGGCGCCGGTCCGCAGCCGGGCCGCCTTCTTCGCCAGCGATGTCCGGGCCGGGATGTGGAAGCCGTACGACAGCGCGAAGTCCTGCTGGAGGTCGGTGCGTTCGATCCACAGCCAGGACGCGAACGCCTTGGCCTCCGCCTTACGGGCGCTGCGCGCGCTGACCGCCGAGGCGTAGGCGCCGACCGGGACGGCCGGTGCGCCGTGCGGGCCGTCCGCCGGGAACGGCAGGACGCCGAAGTCGTCACCGAAGGTCTGCTGGATCTGCGGCAGCGCCCACAGGCCCGACCACTGCATCGCGGTCAGCTCCTGGAGGAACGCCGCCGGGTCGGACCAGTCCGTGGGCGCGCCCAGCAGCAGCGACTTGTCGGCGTACAGGCGGCGGATCTTGCCGAGGGTGCGGGCGGCCGCCGGGTCGTCGAAGCCGACCTTGCCGTCGTCGGTGACCAGGCCGAGACCGGCGGCGAAGAGCGGGGTGCCGCCGAGGACGCCCGCCCCGCCGTCGTTCCCGAGGAACAGGCCCTTGGTCTTCGCCGTCGTCAGCTTCCGCGCGGCGTCCACCAGCGCGTCCAGGGTGCGCGGCGGTTCGACCCCGGCGTCCTTCAGGAGGCTCTTGCGGTAGTAGAGCAGCTGGGTGTCGACGGTCTGCGGGATGCCCCAGATCCGGTCCTGCCAGATCTTGGGGGCCAGCACCGCCTGGTTGAAGTCGTCCTTGACCGGTTCGACCTCGGCGGTCAGATCGACGACCTGACCGCCGCGGATCTGGTCCAGCGTCGGCCCGTTGACCTCGAAGACGTCAGGACCGGAGTCGGTCAGCAGCGCCGCGGCGGTCTGCCGGTCGTAGTCGCCGGGCCGCCACTGCACGGTGACGCGCGCCTTCTTGTAGGTGTCGGCGTAGCGCTTGACGGCCCGTTCGACGCCCGGCTCGCCGTACTGGTGGTACCACTGGCTGATCCCGGGGCCTGAACCACCGCCACCCCGCCCGGTGTTGGAGCCGCAGGCGGCCAGCAGTCCGGTGGCCGCCAGCCCTCCGGTGGCGGCCAGCAACCCCCGTCTGCCGATGCCCGTGCCGGTGTCCGTCATGGCCTCGCCCCCTGCGTCCGCTGTCCGTCGCCTGCCGACGGTGATCGGCGATCACCGAATGGTGCCCGACCACTGTGCCGTACGGGTGTGACAGTCGCATGGCAACCGGACGAATCCATCCGGTGAACCGGGAGGCGACGGCCCGTCCGGGGCGCCCCGGAGCGCGCTTCCGGGGGTGCGGCGGGGGTGTCGCGCGCCCCGTCGCGCCCCGGGGGCGGCGGGCGCTACGTGGCGGGCCGGGTGCCGAGGACGACGGTGGCGGCCCGCTCCGCGCAGCTTTCGGTACGGGCGTGCAGTCCGTTGCCGGTCAGGGTGCGGAGGGCAGCCGGGGCCTGGCGTTCGCTGGTCTCGCTCAGCACCACGCCGCCGGGCGCGAGCCACCGCGCGGCCGACTCGGCGACCCGGCGCAGCACGTCGAGGCCGTCGGCGCCGCCGTCCAGCGCCATCCGCGGCTCGTGGTCCCGCGCCTCCGGCGGCAGCAGACCCACCTCCTGGGTCGGCACGTACGGGACGTTGGCCAGCAGCACATCGATCCGGCCGCACAGCTCCCGGGGGAGCGGGGCGAAGAGGTCGCCCTCGTGGACGCGGCCGCCCGCCGCGGCGACGTTGGCGCGGGCGCAGCGCACCGCCGCCGGATCGATGTCGGCGGCGTGCAGTGCGACCGGCCCGGCGCAGGCGGCGAGCGCCGCGCCCAGCGCGCCCGAACCGCAGCACAGGTCGACGACGACGGCGCCGGGGCGGGTGTGCCGGGCGGCTTCGTGGACGAGGAATTCGCTGCGCCGCCGGGGGACGAAGACGCCCGGCCCGACGCGCATCCGGTGGCCGCAGAACCCGGCCCAGCCCAGGACGTGTTCGAGGGGCAGACCGGCTATCCGGCGCCCGGCCATGGCGGCGAGTTCGGCGGGGGTGCGGGCGGTGGCGAGGAGCAGCTCCGCCTCGTCCTCGGCGAAGACGCACCCGGCGGCGCGCAGCCGCGCGACGAGACCGGGGGAGGAGGGCGGTGCGGAGGAGTCGGAGGAGGGGGCAGCGGGGTGACGCACGGGCATGAGGGCCTTTCGGAGTGCCGAAAAGGGCGCTCTCCGGTCACCTCTGCCTGGTGAACCGCGCGTTGTCGGGGCGAGAGCACCCACCGGGTACAGCGGTGATGGGTCCCACCTCCTTCTCTCGTCCACTGCGAATGCGCCGTCACTCTACCGCGGGGGCGCGCGCCGGGCATCCGCGCGCCGGGTGCCGGTCCGGGACGGTACGGGGCCGGGCTCAGACCTTTTTCGGGCCGCCGCCGACCGTGAAGTCGTAGTGCACCCCGGTCAGTTCCTCCGACGCCTCCCAGAGGCGGGCGGCGGCCGCGTCGTCGCGGGCCCAGGGGGCGCGGGGCGAGGGGGCCGGGGCGCCGCGGAGCAGGGCGCGGGGGCCGACGAAGGTGTCCGGCTTCATGTGCGGGGCGGTCGCGGCGCACAGGACGGGCAGCGCGCCGCCCTCCGGGCACTGCCCGATGAGGCGGTTGCCCAGCTCCATCAGGCGCTCCGCGGACCGGCGGCCCTCCATCCGGGGCGCCGTGGTCTGCAGGTTGGTGGCGGCGTACCCGGGGTGCGCGGCGGCCGCGACCACCGGGGAGCCGATCGCCGCCAGCCGCCGCGCCAGCTCGTGGACGAAGAGGAGGTTGGCGCTCTTGGAGCGCGCGTAGGCCCGCCAACGGCTGTAGGAGCGCGTGGCGTTGAGGTCGTCCGGGTCGATGCCGCCGAGGGCGTGGAGAAAGCTGGAGACGGTGACGACGCGGGCCCCGGGGGTGGCCAGCAGCCGGGGGAGCAGGAGGCCGGTGAGGGCGAAGTGGCCCAGGTGGTTGACGCCGAACTGCCGCTCGAAGCCGTCGGCGGTGGTGCCGCGGGGCAGCGCCATCACGCCCGCGTTGTTGATGAGCAGATCGAGCCGGACGGCGTCGAAGCTGTCGAGCCCGGCGGCGAAGTCGCGTACGGAGGCGAGATCGGCCAGGTCCAGGCGGCGGAACTCCGCCTCGGCGGCGGGCACCTCGCGCCGCAGCTCGGCGAGGGCCGCCTCGCCGCGCGCCACGTTGCGGCAGGCCAGCACCACCCGGGCGCCGCGGCGGGCGAGTTCCCGCGCGGTGGCGAAGCCGATGCCGCTGTTGGCGCCGGTGACGACGGCACAGCGGCCCGTCTGGTCGGGGATGTGGCTGGGGTTCCACCGGGGCACGGCGCCTCCTCCGTCGGGGACGCGCATCAGCGTACGCCCGGGGCGCACGGGAACGGACGGGCGCAGGGGGCGTTCCCGGGGCGCCCGGGTGCTTCGGGTGGGGCCGCCGTCGTGTGGCGTGTGGCGGCCCCGGGCGGCCGGAGCCCGCCGTGTCCGCCCGCGGCGCCGCCGCCGTCCGTCAGCCCGGGAGCCGCTCCGTGTACCGCCGGATGTTCTCGACCTGCCCGCTCCAGCCCTCCGCATGGCTCTCGTACGTGGCGCCCGCGCTCCCCGGGGCGGGCAGGGCGGCGAACCCGGACTCGGTGACCCGCAGCCGGGTGCCCCCGCCCTCGGGCGTGAGGGTGAACTCCACCAGGGTGGCGTTGTCCTCGGTCGCCACCTCGCCGGGGTGGCCGCTCGCCCAGCGGTAGGAGAGGCGGTGCGGCGGTTCGACGGTGACGAAGACGACCGGGAACTGCCCGTAGGGCCCGTGGTCGAGGTGCATGACGCCGCCGGGCCGCAGATCGACCGGGACCGGTGCGCCCTGGCCGAACCAGGAGCCGACGTGCTCCGGCTCGGTGAGCACCGCCCAGACGCGCTCCACGGGCGCCGCGACGGTGATCTCCCGCTCGATGCGGTCCCGGTCCGCGGCGCCCGTGTCCGCGGGGTCGTTCCTGTCCATGAGCGGCCTCCCACGACGCGGGCGCGACCGTTCGACCGAGCCCTGCCAGCGTGGCACGCGCCCCGGGGACGCGCAGCGCGAAGGGGCCGCGCACCGGGCGCCGCTACGGCTCCCGGACCCGCACCGGATACACCGGCACCGCCACCTCCGGATCGTCCAGACAGGCCCCGCCGGCCAGGTCGAAACGCTGCTTGAGCAGCGGTGAGGCGACGTACGGGCGGCCCGCCGCCGAACCGGTCAGCCCGCGCGAGAGGACCTGGGCGCCGGTGAACGGGTCGCGGTTGCCGATCGCGTACACCCTGCCCGTCCGGTCCCGGAAGAGCGCCGCCTGGCCGCCGTCGGGCAGCAGCGCGGCGACCCCGCGCCCGGGGGTGAGCGCGGCGAGCGCGCAGACCGGGCACCAGCCGCCGGGCCCGTACACCTCGACGACGGCGCCCGGGGCGCCCGGGGCGGGCCGCACGCCGGGGGCGTACCCCGTACGCGCCCCGGTCGGTGACGTGTCCGTGGCGGTCGCGGCATCCGTGGAGATCATCGGGTCAAGGTCCCTTCCAGTGTGCGTACGGGCAGGTCAGGTCCGGTCAGCAGGGGCAGGTCGGGCTTGATCTGGTCGCGTTCGGGCATGAAGCGGACCGACGGGTCCGGTACGCCCGGCGCGTTGACGAAGGAGGCGAAGCGGGCCAGCCGCTCCGGGTCGGCGAGGGTGAGCGCCCACTCGTCCTGGTAGTGGGCGACATGCGCCGCCATCAGGGACTCCAGCTCCGCGCAGAGCCCCAGGGAGTCGTGCACCACCACGTCCCGTACGTGGTCGAGCCCGCCCTCGATCCGCTCCAGCCACGCCGCGGTGCGCTCCAGGCGGTCGGCGGTGCGGATGTAGAACATCAGGAACCGGTCGATGAGCCGCACCAGTTCGGCGTCGGACAGGTCCTGCGCCAGCAGATCGGCGTGGCGGGGCGTGGCGCCGCCGTTGCCGCCCACGTAGAGGTTCCAGCCGCCCGCGGTGGCGATGACGCCGAAGTCCTTGCCGCGCGCCTCGGCGCACTCGCGGGCGCACCCGGAGACCGCCGATTTCAGCTTGTGCGGCGCGCGCAGCCCCCGGTAGCGCAGCTCCAGCGCGATCGCCATCCGTACGGAGTCCTGCACGCCGTAGCGGCACCAGGTCCGCCCCACACAGGACTTCACCGTCCGCAGCGCCTTGCCGTACGCGTGCCCCGACTCGAAACCGGCGGCCACCAGCCGCGCCCAGATCCGCGGCAGCTGCTCGACGCGGGCGCCCAGCAGATCGATCCGCTGCCCGCCGGTGATCTTCGTGTAGAGCCCGAACTCGCGGGCCACCTCCCCGATGACGATCAGCTTCTCCGGGGTGATCTCGCCGCCGGGGATCCGCGGCACGACCGAGTACGAGCCGTTGCGCTGGAGGTTGGCCAGATGGTGGTCGTTGGTGTCCTGGAGCGCCGCCTGCTCGCCGTCGAGGACGTACCCGTCGGCGCCGACCGAGGGCGCCAGCGACGCGATGACCGAACCGATCACCGGCTTGCAGATCTCGCACCCCTCACCGCCCCGCGCCTCCGGTCGCCCGTACGACTCCAGCAGCGCGGCGTACGACGGCAGCCGCAGCGTCCGGACGATCTCGTACAGCTCCGCGCGGGTGTGCGGGAAGCAGCCGCAGAGACCGGGGTCGACGACGGTGCCGGTCGCGGCGAGTTCGTCGTGGACGACGGCGGTCAGGGTCCGCACACAACTGCCGCACCCGGTACCGGCCCTGGTGCAGCCCTTCACCTCGGGGACGGAGGTGCAGCCGTGCGTGGTGACGGCCGCGCGGACGGTGCCCTTGGTGACGTTGTGGCAGCTGCACAGCACCGCGTCGTCGGGCAGCGCCCCCGGGCCGAGCGTCGCGGCGCCCGTCCCGGTGGGCACCACCAGCTCCTCGGGCGCCACCGGGGGCACCGACCCGGTCAGCGGCCGCAGCGTGCCGTACGCCTCGGCGTCGCCGACCAGCACCCCGCCCAGCAACTCCCCGCCGGCGCCCACCACCAGCTTCTTGTAGATCCCGGCGCGGGCGTCCGCGTAGACGATGTCCAAGCTGCCCTCCGTGGTGCCGTGCGCATCGCCGAACGACGCCACGTCCACGCCGAGCAGCTTCAGCTTGGTGGACCGGTCCGCCCCGGTGAACTCCGGTGCGTCCCGCCCGGCTATCGCCGCCGCCGCGGTGCGGGCCATCTCGTACCCGGGCGCCACCAGGCCGTACACCAGACCGTCGGCGGTCTGCGCGCACTCGCCGATCGCGTAGACCGCCGGGTCGGCGGTGCGGCAGCGGGTGTCGACGACGATCCCGCCGCGCTCGCCCACGGGCAGCCCGCAGTCGCGCGCCAGTTGGTCGCGCGGCCGCACGCCCGCCGAGAACACCACGAGGTCCGCCGGTATCCGGCTGCCGTCCGACAGCTCCAGTGCGCCGACCGCCCCGGAGGCGTCGGCGACGATCTCCTTCCCGGCGACCCCGGTGTGGACGTGCAGCCCCTGCCCCTCGACGGTGCGGCGCAGCGCCCGCCCGCCGCCCTCGTCCACCTGGAGGGACATCAGCCGGGGCCCGAACTCCACGATGTGGGTGCGCAGCCCGAGCCCCTTGAGCGCACCGGCCGCCTCCAGGCCCAGCAGCCCGCCGCCGATCACCGCACCGGTGCGCGCACCGCCCGCGTGCTCCTCGATGGCGAGCAGATCCTCGACGGTGCGGTAGACGAAGCACCCGGCGCTCTCCCGCCCGGGGACCGGCGGGACGAACGGGTACGAGCCGGTGGCCAGCACCAGCGTGTCGTAGCGGACGGTGCGGCCGGAGCGGGTGGTGACGGTGCGGGCCCGGCGGTCGACGGCGGTCGCCGGGTCGTCCAGGTGCAGCTCGATGGCGTGCCGGGCGAGGAACTCCGGGTCGGTCAGGGTGAGGTCCTCGGCGCTGCGACCGGCGAAGTACGAGGTCAGCTGGACGCGGTCGTACGCGGGGCGGGGCTCCTCGGCCAGCACCACGACCCGGGTCCGCCCGGTGACGCCCCGCTCCGCCAACTCCTCCAGGAACCGCTGGCCGACCATGCCGTGCCCGATGAGCACGAGGGTCGGGCGGTGCGCCGGAGGCGCTGCGGCAGAAGGGCGGGCGGTGGCTGCGGCCATAGCGGTGCCTCCATCACGGGGGAGCGGGGAACGGGGAGTCGGGCGTCGGGCGACGGCGGAACGGAACGGGCGGCGTTCAGCGTCCGCCGCCGCTGTTACCCGCAGGGGTCCTGCCTGTTTCCCGGACGGAACGCTGCACTCAGCGGGTGGGGCACGGAGGTGTGAGGGGCGGCCCCCTACGGGCGGTGGCCGGGGCCGCGGGGGCAGGACCCGGCGTCCGTAAGATCACCCGGTGCCCGCTGACATATCCCTCACCGTCCTGTCCCTGCTCTGCCTGGCGGCGCTCGCCGCGGGCTGGATCGATGCCGTGGTGGGCGGCGGCGGGCTGCTGCTGCTCCCCGCGCTGCTGGTCGGCCTGCCGCACACACCCGTCGTCCAGGTCCTGGCCACCAACAAGTCCGCCGCCGTCGTCGGCACCACCGCCGCCGCCGTGACCTACGGCCGCAAGACCCCGGTCGACCTGCGGACGGCGCTGCGGATCGGGCTCGCCGCCCTCGCCGGATCGCTCGGCGGCGCCTTCTTCGCCGCCGGGATCAACAGCGCGGTACTCCGGCCGCTGATCATGGTGATCCTCCTCGGCGTGCTCGCCTTCGTCCTCCTCCGCCCGTCCTTCGGCACCGCGCCCGCCCCGTCCGGCCCGGTCACCCGGCGCCGGATGGCGGCGGCGATCCTCGTGGCGGGCCTCGGCATCGGCTTCTACGACGGGCTGATCGGGCCCGGCACCGGCGCGTTCCTGATCGTCGCGCTCTCCGCCGTGCTCCGCATGGACCTGGTGGCCGCCTCCGCCACCGCCAAGATCGTCAACGTCTGCACCAACGTGGGCGCGCTCGGCGTCTTCGCCTTCCAGGGCGCCATCCTGTGGCAACTCGGCGCGACCCTCGCCCTGTTCAACCTCGCCGGCGGCACGCTGGGCGCCCGGATGGCGCTCAAGCGGGGCACCGGATTCGTCCGCGGCGTCCTGGTGGTCGTGGTCGTCGCCCTCCTGTGCAAGCTGGCGTACGACCAGTGGTACGGGGCCTGAGCCGCCTAGGGCGTGTCCGTGAAGTCCCGCCGTCCGCCCGGAGGGCGTCGCAAGCCAGGCGGGACTGTGCGGACACGCCCTGGCCCCGGTCACCTCCGGCGCGTCACCCCTGGGCCGTGGCCGAGCCCGCCGGGGCGGTACGGGGCGTCTCCGGTACGGCGGTGACGGCGGTGAGCAGCACCGCGGAGTCCTCGACGGCGTGCAGCGCATGGCGTTCCTGGGGGATGCGGACGATCTGCCCGGCGACCAGTTCGCGGTTGCCGCCCGGGGCGGTGAGCCGGACCCGGCCGTGCAGCACCTCCAGGCTGGCCGCGGGCGGTGCGTTGTGCTCCTCCAGCGCGCAGCCGGCCAGCAGCGCGATCACGGTCTGCCGCAGCGGCCCGTCGTGCAGGAACAGATGGGCGCTGCGGCCGTGCGCCGAGGCGCGGGCGTCGTCGAGCCGATCGCGGACGAGGGCCTTGAGGTCGTTGACGTCGCTGTCCATGCCGTGCCCTGCCCTTTCCGCCGCCCGCCGGCCTGCCGACCACCGGTGCGCCCGGCCGTCCCGCCGCTCGCTCCGCCGGGCCGCCTGCCGGATGCACCGGGCTCTGTCGCGCCCCGCGGGGCGGGCCGTGTGCCGTCCCTCCCGTTCCATCGTGGCCGCTGGTACGCCGTGCGCAAGCCGGGCCGGAGGATGACGCAGGCGGGCCGGGCGGGGGAGCCGCGACCGGGTCGGGCCCAGCTGCGACCGGACCCGTACGGGGCGCCCCGGAGGGGCCCGGACGCGCCCCGGCGCCCGGCCCGGCCTCACGCGCTCCCGGGCGGCGCCCGCACCGGGCCGCACGCCCCGCGCCCTCCCGCGACGGCCGGGGCAGGCGGGCACGGCCACCCGCCTCGCCCGTGCCCCCGTTCCGTCCCCGGTGATCGTCCGCGTCCGTACCATGCCGTCCGGAGATCAACTGGGCCTCCCCGCCCGGGGATCGTCCCGCCCTGAACCGTTCCGACCGGGAATCACCCCGGCCCGCCCGACCCGCAAAGGTGCGCACCCGTGACCGACCCGTACGAGACCCCGGCACCCGCCGAGGGGCCGGCCCGCTGTCTGACCGTGCTGATGACCACCGACGACGAGGCGAAGGCGCAGGAGCTGGCGCGCGGGGCGATCGAGGCGCGGGTGGCGGCGTGCGCGCAGGTCAGCGCCCCGGTGACCGCCGTCTACCGCTGGGCGGGCGCCGTGGAGACCAGCCGCGAGGTGCAGGTGCTCTTCAAGACCACCGAGGACCGCTACGACGCGCTGGGGGCCCACATCCGGGCGGTGCACGACTACGACACCCCCGAGATCATCGCGACGCCCGTGGTGCGCGGCGCGGCGGACTATCTGGACTGGATCGCTGAGGAGACCCGCTGACATGCGACGACACGGCAGGAAGCACCGCGGGAAGGCCGTGGCGGCCGCCCTCGGCGCCGGCCTCGGCCTGACCGCCTGGCTGACCACCGCCACCGTCAGCCAGGCCGGAACCGCCCCCGACGACCGCCCCCGGGGCCACGCGGCACCCGGCGCCCCCGGGGCCGCCACCCCCACCCCGTCCGCCACCGGCGACGGCCCGAAGCCCAAGATCAGCATCACCTCCGCCGCCGCCTCCTGGACGGCCGAGGCGGCCGCCGACTTCTGGACGCCCGCCAAGATGGCCGCGGCGATGCCCCACGGCGATGCGCCGGGCCGCCCGACGGCGCTGACCTCGACCACCACCCCGGCCGCGGCGTCCGTGCCCACCGCCCGGCACTTCAACGGCATCCCGTCCGTCGGCGTCCTCTTCTCCGTCGACAAGGACGCCCACGCCCACTACTGCACCGCGAGCGTCGTCAGCAGCCCGCGCCGCAACCTCCTGCTCACCGCGGGCCACTGCAACCCCGGTACGCGCGCCGCGTTCGTCCCCAGGTACCGCTCCGGGGCGACCACCCAGCCGTACGGGGTGTGGGCGATCACCAAGTCGTTCCTGTACCCCGGGCACGGCACCACCGGCTCCGCCTCCGACCTGGACTTCGCGTTCGCCACCGTCGCCCCCGACCGGCGCGGCCGTCCCATCGAATCGCTCACCGGGGGCAACACCCTCACCCCGACCCCCGGTTACACCAACGACGTCACCGTCATCGGCTACCCCAGCGTCCGCAACGACCCCAAGGACCGCGCCATCCGCTGCGAGACCGGCACCAAGCGGCTCGACGGATACCGCCAACTGCAGATGCAGTGCAACGGGTTCCACGGCGGCACCTCGGGCAGCCCCTGGCTGACCCACTTCGACGAGCGCACCAGGACCGGCCGCGTCATCGGCAACATCGGCGGCCTCAACGGCGGCGGCCCCGACGGCCCCCACGCCGACCGCACCTCCTACAGCCCCTACTACGGCGCGGAGATCCTCGGCCTCTACCTCCGGGCGATCAGCGGCTGACCCCGCGGCCCCGGGGCACCCGGCTGCGTGTCCGCCCCCGGGGCGGCCGCCCGGCCGCGTGCCCCGGGGCGCTCCGGGCCCGCCCCGGCGCTTACTTCAACGCCGCCGTCAGCCCCGGCTCGTGCGGCCCCAGGAACCGCGGATCGGGCCGCAGGGCCGCGTCGGCCGCCGCCTTGCCCGCCGCGGCGATCTCCCGTACCCCGCCGTACACCCAGGTCACATCGTGCGGGGCGGCCACGCCCACGCCGTACGCGTCGATCCCGGCGGCGGTGCACAGCGCCAGCGCCCGCCGGATGTGGAAGCCCTGGCTCACCAGGACGGCCCGCCGTACGCCGAAGATCCGGTGCGCCCGGCTGCACGAGTCCCAGGTGTCGAACCCGGCGTGGTCCCCGACGATCCGCCGCCCCGGAACGCCGCGCTGCACCAGATAGCGGCGCATCGCGTCCGGCTCGTCGTAGTCGGTCCGCCCGTGGTCACCGGTGACCAGGACCGCCCGGACGGTGCCGCGCCGGTAGAGCCGGACGGCCGCGTCCAGCCGGTCCGCCAGATAGGGCGACGGTTCGCCGTCCCACAGGCCCGCCCCGAACACCACCGCCACGGGGGCGCGCGGCACCTCGTCGAGCGCCCGCACCCGCGGCCCCGCCGAGACGTTCAGCCAGGTCGCCGGAGCGAGCGCCAGGACCGTCAGCGCCACCACGACCTGGTAGCCGCGCCGTTGCCCCCGCCGGGTCCGCGGCAACCGCCACGCCCTCCACCCACTCGGCCCCCGCATCCCGACTCCTCCGCTCCCCGGGGCCGGCACCGGCCCACGTCACCGGCAGCGACGCACCCCGCCCCGGCACGGTTGCAGCGGCCCCGCCCGGAGACGACGGCCGCCCCGGCCCACCGCTCACCACGTCCCGCCCCGCGGTTAACCTGGGCCGATCCGCCGACCGACCACCGATCCGTACCGCAGAACAGGTGTGACCGTGCCCTCCTCCTCGCCCACCGCCCCCGCCCCGCTCCCCAAGGCCGAACTGCATCTGCACATCGAGGGCACCCTGGAGCCCGAACTGGCCTTCACCCTCGCCGAGCGGAACGGCGTCACCCTGCCGTACGCCACCCGCGAGGAGCTGCGCAGCGCCTACTCCTTCAGCGACCTCCAGTCGTTCCTGAACCTCTACTACGCGCTGATGGCCGTGCTGCGCACCGAGGACGACTTCCACGACCTCGCCGACGACTACCTCACCCGCGCCCGCGCGCAGGGCGTCCGGCACGCCGAGATCTTCTTCGACCCGCAGGCCCACACCGCCCGCGGCGTCTCCCTCGCCACCGTGATCAACGGCCTGGCCCGCGCGCTCGACGCCGCTCCCGAGCGCCACGGCATCACCACCCGCCTGATCATGTGCTTCCTCCGTGACGAGAGCGCCGAATCGGCCCTCACCACCTTCGAGGCGGCCCGCCCGCACCTCGACCGCATCACCGCCGTGGGCCTCGACTCCGCCGAGGTCGGCCACCCGCCGTCGAAGTTCCGCGAGGTCTACGAACTGGCCCGCGAGGCCGGGCTCAAGTGCGTCGCGCACGCCGGTGAGGAGGGCCCGCCCGCGTACGTCTGGGAGGCGCTGGACATCCTCGGCGTGGACCGCGTCGACCACGGTGTGCGCAGCATGGAGGACGAGCGGCTGGTGGCCCGTCTCGCCGCCGAGCAGATGCCGCTGACGGTCTGCCCGCTCTCCAACGTCCGGCTGCGCGTCATCGACGACCTCGCCGACCACCCGCTGCCCGCCATGCTCGACGCCGGACTGCTGGTGACCGTCAACTCCGACGACCCTGCCTACTTCGGCGGCTACGCCGACGACAACTTCACCGCCGTCCGCGACGCCCTCCACCTGGACGACGCGACCCTGCGCACCCTGGCCCGCAACTCCTTCCGCGCCGCCTTCCTGGACGAGGCGACCCGGGAGAAGTACCTCCAGGAGGTCGACGCGCACCAGGGGTAGCGTCCCGGGCCCGGCCGCCGACCCGCGGACCGGGCCCGCGGCCCCGCCCTCTCACGCCCCCTCCCGGCCCGCGGCGCTCCCGGTTACCGCGCGTTCCCCACCGGGAAACACCCCGGAAACGCCCGCTCGGGACCCTCGCCCCATGACGGCGTCCCGCTCCCGCACCCCGCTCCGCCCGCCCGGCCCCGCCCCGTACGGGGCGGGCCCCGGCGGCGGGCGGCCGGGCCGGGGCGGGCCCGCGCTCGTCGCCGTCGCCCACGGGAGCCGCGATCCGCGCGCCCTGCCCGCCGTCCGCGCGCTGCTGGCGCGGGTGCGGGCGCTCCGCCCCGGGCTGCCGGTCCGCCTGGGCCACCTCGGGCTCGACCGGCCGCTGCTCGCCGACACCCTCACCGGGCTGCACGGCGGCGCCGTCCTCGTCCCGCTGCTCTTCGGCCACGGCCACCACGTCACCCACGACCTGCCCGCGGCCCTCGCCGCCGCCCCGCACCTGGACGGCCGGATCGCCGCGCCCCTGGGCCCGCACCCGCTGCTCGCCGAGGCGCTCCACGGCCGCCTGACCGAAGCCGGCTTCACCCGGTACGCCGTGCCCGGGCGCCCCGCCCACACCGCCGTCGTCCTCGCCGCCGCCGGCTCCCGCGCCCCGCGCTCCGCCGCCGACACCGAGGCCGTCGCCGCGCTCCTGTCGGCCCGGCTCGGCGGCCTCCCCGTCGTCCCCGGGTACGCCTCCGCCGCCGCCCCCACCGTCACCGCGGCGGTCCGGGACCTCGCCGCCCGGGGGCACCGCCGGATCGCCGTCGCCGGGTGCTTCACCGCCCCGGGACGGTTCGCCGCCCGGTGCGCCGCCGACGCCCCGGACACCGCCGCCGCCCCCTTGGGCGACCACCCGGCCCTGGCCCGCCTCCTGCTGCACCGCTACGACGAAGCGGTGCGGCACCCGCCATCGGAGACGGAGCCCCTCACCAGCCGGAATGCCGTCCTGGGCGACGGTTTCGCACATGGTTCCGCCGGGGCGGCTACCGTCGCCGTATGACGGGCATTCCTGCACACACCGGCCGTAACGGCACCGGCGACGCGGAGACCACCGGGGCGCACCCGGGCGGCCACGCGCCGTCCGCCACCGACGGCTACGCCCCGGCCGACGCCGAACGCTGGGTCGCCGAGCCGGACAAACGCCCCGGCCGCACCGCCTTCCAGCGGGACCGGGCGCGGGTCCTGCACTCCGCCGCCCTGCGCCGTCTCGCCGGAAAGACGCAGGTCGTCACGCCCGGCACCCGCACCCACCTCTGGGACGCCAGCCCCCGCACCCGCCTCACCCACTCCCTGGAGTGCGCCCAGGTCGGCCGCGAACTGGGCGCCGCCCTCGGCTGCGACCCCGACCTCGTCGAGACCGCCTGTCTGGCGCACGACCTCGGCCACCCGCCCTTCGGCCACAACGGCGAACAGGCGCTCAACGAGGTCGCGGCCGGGTGCGGCGGCTTCGAGGGCAACGCCCAGTCGCTCCGCCTCCTCGCCCGCCTGGAGCCCAAACGCTTCCGCACCACCACCGACGGCACCCCCGTCAGCGTCGGCCTCAACCTCACCCGCGCCGCCCTGGACGCCGCCACCAAATACCCCTGGCCCCGCGGCGGCCACCCCACCGACCCTGCCTCGCCCAAGTTCGGCGTCTACGAGGACGACCTGCCGGTCTTCGCATGGTTCCGCCAGGGCGCCCCGGCCACCGCCCGCAGCTTCGAGACGCAGGTCATGGACTGGTCCGACGACGTCGCCTACTCCGTCCACGACGTCGAGGACGGTCTGCACGCCGGTCACCTCGACCCCAACCTCCTGCTCGCCGACGCCGAACGCGCCGAGATCTTCACCGTCGCCGCCCTCCGCTACGCCCCCGGCGCCGACCCCGCCGAACTGGCCGCCGCCCTCGACCGCCTCCTCGACCAGGAGTGGTGGCCGCACGGCTACGACGGCTCCGCCCTCGCCCAGGCCCGCCTCAAGGACGCCACCAGCCAGCTCATCGGCCGCTTCTGCACCGCCGCCGAGACCGCCACCCGCGCCGCGTACGGCACCGGCCGCCTCACCCGGTACGGCGCCTCGCTGGTCGTCCCGGAGGAGACCCGGCTGGAGTGCGCCGTCCTCAAGGCCGTCGCCGACCGCTACGTCATGCAGCGCCCCGACCAGGAGGCGCTCCGCGCCGACCAGCGCGTCGTCCTCACCGAACTCGCCGAGGCCCTGCTGCGCCGCGCCCCCGACGGCCTCGACCCGCAATTCCGGTCACTTTTCGAGACCGCCGAGGCCACGGGCGACGACACCGCCCGGATGCGCGTCGTCATCGACCAGATCGCCGCCCTCACCGACGCCTCGGCCCGCAATCTCCACGCCCGCCTCACCCGCGCGCCAGGAATGTCCTGACCGCGCCTCCGGGACGCGCCGCACCGGACCGTACCCTTCCGTCCGTCCCCGCCGTGCGGGAGGCTCGGACCGCGCGGACGGCGCGCGGACACCACGTGGGTGTCGCCCGGCGCGACACCCGCACCGGCACCCGGCCGCGAAACACGGTAACGAGGACGGAGAACGGGGGAGCGTAAGCGGGGGACCGAACAGCGGGGGAACGATCGGCGACGTGCACGGCCGCGGCAGCGGACGGACGGCACCGACAACGAGGAGGAAGCAAGTGGTCGAAGCACACCAGACGTTCGTCATCGTCGGGGGTGGCCTGGCCGGCGCGAAAGCCGCCGAGACCCTCCGCGCGGAGGGCTTCACCGGACGGGTGATCCTCATCTGCGACGAGCGCGACCACCCGTACGAACGCCCGCCGCTGTCCAAGGGATACCTGCTCGGCAAGGAGGAGCGCGACAGCGTCTTCGTCCACGAGCCCGCCTGGTACGCGGGCGCCGACATCGAACTCCACCTCGGCCAGCCCGCCGTCCGCCTGGACCCGCAGGCCCGGACCGTACGCCTGGGCGACGGCACCCTCATCGTCTACGACAAGCTGCTGCTGGCCACCGGCGCCGAGCCGCGCCGCCTCGACATCCCCGGCACCGGCCTCGCCGGCGTCCACCACCTGCGCCGCCTCGCCCACGCCGAGCGGCTGCGCGGCGTCCTCGCCTCCCTGGGCCGCGACAACGGCCACCTCGTCATCGCCGGCGCCGGCTGGATCGGCCTCGAAGTCGCCGCCGCGGCCCGCTCGTACGGCGCCGAGGTGACCGTCGTCGAGACCGCGCCCACGCCGCTGCACGCCGCCCTCGGCCCCGAACTGGGCGACCTCTTCGGCGACCTCCACCGCGAACACGGCGTCCGCTTCCACTTCGGCGCCCGCCTCACCGAGATCGTCGGCCAGGACGGCATGGTCCTCGCCGTCCGCACCGACGACGGCGAGGAGCACCCCGCCCACGCCGTCCTCGCCGCCATCGGCGCCGCCCCCCGCGCCTCCCTCGCCGAGCAGGCCGGACTGGCCCTCGTCGACCGCTACGACGGCGGCGGCATCGCCGTCGACGCGACGCTGCGCACCTCCGACCCGCACATCTACGCCGCGGGCGACGTCGCCGCCGCCGACCACCCGGCCCTCGGCACCCGCATCCGCGTCGAGCACTGGGCCAACGCCCTCAACGGCGGCCCCGCCGCCGCCCGCGCCATGCTCGGCCAGGAGGTCTCCTACGACCGCGTCCCGTACTTCTTCTCCGACCAGTACGACGTCGGCATGGAGTACTCCGGCTACGCCCCGCCCGGCTCGTACGACCAGGTCGTCTGCCGCGGTGACGTCGCCAAGCGCGAGTTCATCGCGTTCTGGCTGCGCGAGGGACGGCTGCTCGCCGGGATGAACGTCAACGTCTGGGACGTCACCGGGCCGATCCAGCAACTCATCCGCTCCGGCCACCCGTTGGACCCCACCGCTCTGGCCGATCCGGAGGTACCGCTGGAGAGCCTGCTCCCGTAGCGTGCCGCCATGAGCGCACGCCCCTCGGGCCCCAGCGGCCCCACCCCGCCCGCCGGCCCCGCGGCCGTCACCCTCGACTCCGTCCGGGAGGCCGCGGCCCGGCTGGCGGGCGTCGCCCACCGCACCCCGGTGCTGCGCTCGCGCACCCTGGACGCGCTGGTGGGCGCCGAGGTCCACCTCAAGTGCGAGTCCTTCCAGCGCATCGGCGCGTTCAAGTTCCGCGGCGCCTACAACGCCGTCGCCCGCCTCACCCCCGAGCAGCGCCGCCGCGGCGTCGCCGCCTACTCCTCCGGCAACCACGCCCAGGCCGTCGCCCTCGCCGCCCGCGAACGGGGCACCACCGCCGTCATCCTCATGCCCGAGGACGCCCCGCGCTCCAAGCGCGAGGCCACCGAGGGCTACGGCGCCGAGGTCGTCACCTACGACCGCTACACCGGCGACCGCACCGCCCTGGGCCGCGCACTGGCCGAGGAGCGCGGCCTCGCCCTCATCCCGCCCTACGACCACCCGGACGTCATCGCGGGTCAGGGCACCGCCGCCCTGGAGCTGATCGAGGAGACCGGGCCGCTGGGCGCGCTGCTCACGCCGCTCGGCGGGGGCGGCCTGATGGCGGGCTGCGCCACCGCCGCCACCGCCCTCGTCCCCGGCATCCGCATGATCGGCGTGGAGCCGGCGGCGGGCGACGACACCGCGCGCTCGCTGGCCGCCGGGGAGCGCGTCGCGATCCCCGTGCCGCACACCATCGCCGACGGCCAGGCCGTCGAGATCCCCGGCGAGCTGACCTTCGCGGTCAACCGGCGGCTCCTCGACTCCGTTGCGCTCGTCACGGACGACGAGATCCGCGCCGCCATGCGGTTCGCCTTCGAACGCCTCAAGATCGTCACCGAGCCCAGCGGCGCCTGCGCCCTCGCCGCCCTGCTCAGCGGCCGCGTCGAGGCGCTCCCGCCCCGCGTCGGCGTCGTCGTCTCGGGCGGCAACATCGCCCTCGACCGCTTCCTGGAAGTGCTGGGCGGCGCTCCCGACGCCCCCTGACCCGGCGGCCCGGACGGGACTGTCGGTGCCCGGCCGTAGAATTCATGCGTGGCAGGCAGGATCAACGATGACGACGTGAAGGCGGTGCGGGACGCGGTCCCGATCGACGCCGTCGTGTCCGAATACCTCCAGCTCCGCAACGCCGGAGGCGGCAACCTCAAGGGCCTGTGCCCGTTCCACGACGAGAAGTCCCCGTCCTTCCACGTCAGCACCGCCAAGGGGCTCTACCACTGCTTCGGCTGTCAGGAGGGCGGGGACACCGTCGACTTCATCATGAAGATCGACCACCTCTCCTTCGCCGAGACCATCGAGCGCCTCGCAGCTCAAGCAGGCATCACCCTGCGCTACGAGGAGGGCGGCTACGCCCCCGGCCGCCAGCAGGGCGAGCGCACCCGCCTGGTCGAGGCCCACAAGGCCGCCGCCGCCTACTACATCGAGCAGCTGGACTCGCCCGAGGCCGAGATCGGCCGCCGCTTCCTCGCCGAGCGCGGTTTCGACCAGGCCGCCGCCCAGCACTTCGGCGTCGGCTACAGCCCCGCCGGCTGGGACCACCTCACCCGCTTCCTGCGCGGCCGCGGCTTCACCGACAAGGAGCTGATCCTCTCCGGACTCTCCCAGGACGGCCGCCGCGGCCCCATCGACCGCTTCCGCGGCCGTCTGATGTGGCCGATCCGCGACATCTCCGGCGAGGTCGTCGGCTTCGGCGCCCGCAAGCTCCGCGACGACGACAACGGCCCCAAGTACCTCAACACCCCCGAGACCCCGATCTACAAGAAGGGCCAGGTCCTCTACGGCATCGACCTGGCCAAGAAGGAGATCGCCAAGACCTCCCGCGCGGTCGTCGTCGAGGGGTACACCGACGTCATGGCCTGCCACCTCGCCGGCATCACCACCGCCATCGCCACCTCCGGCACGGCCTTCGGCGAGGGCCACATCAAGATCCTCCGCAGACTCCTGATGGACAACGGATCGGCCCGGGTGATCTTCACCTTCGACGGCGACGCGGCAGGCCAGAAGGCCGCCCTGCGCGCCTTCGAGGACGACCAGAAGTTCGCCGCCGAGACCTACATCGCCATCGCCCCCGACGGTATGGACCCCTGCGAGCTGCGCCTCGCCAAGGGCGACGCCGCCGTCGCCGACCTGGTCGAACCCCGCACCCCGCTCTTCGAGTTCGCCCTCCGCCAGATCGTGAGCCGCTACGCCCTGGAGACCCCCGCGGGCCGCGCCGCCGCCCTCGACGAGGCGGCCCCCGTCGTGGCCCGGATCAAGAACAGCGGCGCCCAGCACGAGGTCGCCGTCCAGTTGGCCGGGCTGCTCGGCATCCTCGACACCCAGTTCGTCGTCCGCCGCGTCGCCCAGCTCGCCCGCTGGGCCCGCGAGCGCGGCCGCGACGGCGGTGACCAGCCCCGCCGGGCCCCCCGCGGCCAGGCCCCGGCCCCCGAGGCGCCCGCCCCCGGCCTGCGCGGCCCCGCGCTCAACCTCCGCAGCCCCGCCCACCGCGTCGAGCGCGAACTCCTCAAGCTCGCCCTCCAACGCCCCGACCTGGTCTCCCCGGCCTTCGACGCCTACGGCACCGACGAGTTCACCGCCCCGCCCTACGCCGTCGTCCGCCGCTGCATCGAGGACGCCGGGGGCGCCGCCGCGCACGACGACGGCTATGTCCAGCGGGTCCGCGAGGCCGCGCCGGACGACACCGTCCGCGCCCTGGTCACCGAGTTGATCGTCGAGCCGCTGCACACCCGCCGCGATCCGGACGAGGCATACGCGGGCGTCCAGCTCGTCGCCGTCCGCCTCGCCGCGGTCAATCAGCGCATCACCGAGATCCGCGGCACCCTCCAACGCCTCGGCCCCCGCGCCGACCCGGAACACCTCGCCGCCGTCCAGAACGAACTCTGGGTCCTCCAGCAGTACGGCCAGTCCCTGCGCGACCGGGGGTACGCGGCGCTGTAGGCGGGGGGCTCGCCCCTGGCGCGGCACCGGCCACTCGGGCCCCGTACGCCCGCCCGACCGCGTGCCCCCTCCGGCCGTTTCCGCCCCCGGACCCGCCCCGCCAACCCCAGAGACCTCCGGCACCCCGCACAGCCACCCGCCGCGCTCCGCCCGACGCCCCGGCGTAGCCGGACGGTAACGGAACGAACTCAGAAAGTGCTCGCACGCCCCTCGTGGCAGCCCTGTGTCGTACTCCACACTGAGAAGCGGTGCGCGAGCCAGCCGCGCCCCATCAGCTCCCGCGCACCCGCTTCCCGCCCGCGGCCACTCGCGGTACGACGGCCGGCCCGCCGCCGCTCCCGGACTCTGCCGCCCGCGCAGCGAATCCCCTGGAGGTCGCCCCCGTGCAGAGCCAGATCCTCCCCGGGGCGTCCGGCGCCCCGCAGGCCGCGACCGGGACGACCCTGCCGCAGGGGGAGGAGGCCCCGGCCCGCGGCCCCGCCGGCCGGGACAGCCCCCGCCCGGCCCCCGGCACGTTCCGCGTCCCCGCCCAGCCCACCGGCCCCGCCCGCACCACCCCGCCGGACACCGGACACCTCCCGGACGACCCGGAGGCGGGCGTCCCCGAGGACGAGCCGGAGGACGCCCCCGGCCCGCCGCTGCGCCCCGAGACCGCGGGCCCGTCCGCCGACCTCTTCCGCCAGTACCTCCGCGAGATCGGCCGCATCCCGCTGCTCACCGCCGCCGACGAGGTCGACCTCGCGCGCTGCGTCGAGGCCGGTCTCTTCGCCGAGGAGAAGCTGGCCCGCACCCCGGACCTCGACTCCCAACTCGCCGGTGACCTCGACGCGTTGGTGGTCCGCGGCCGGATGGCCAAACGCCGTCTGATCGAGGCCAACCTCCGCCTCGTCGTCTCCGTCGCCAAGCGCTACCTCGGCCGCGGCCTGACCATGCTCGACCTCGTCCAGGAGGGCAATCTGGGGCTGATCCGCGCCGTCGAGAAGTTCGACTACGCCCGCGGCTTCAAGTTCTCCACCTACGCCACCTGGTGGATCCGCCAGGCGATGTCCCGCGCCCTCGCCGACCAGGCGCGCACCATCCGCGTCCCGGTGCACGTCGTCGAGCTGATCAACCGCGTGGTCCGCACCCAGCGCCGCCTCCTCCAGGAGACCGGCCACGAACCGTCCCACGGCGAGATCGCCGCCCAGCTGGGCCTGACCACCGAACGTGTCGCCGAGGTGCTGCGCCTCGCCCAGGAACCGGTCTCGCTGCACGCCCCCGTGGGCGAGGAGGACGACGTCTCCTTCGGCGACCTCATCGAGGACGGCGACGCCCCCTCACCCGCCGAATCCGCCGCCTTCCTCCTGCTCCGCGAACATCTCGACGCCGTCCTGTCCACCCTCGGCGAACGCGAACGCCGCGTCGTCCAGCTCCGCTACGGACTCGCCGACGGCCGCCCCCGCACCCTGGAGGAGATCGGCCGCCTCTTCGGCGTCACCCGCGAACGCATACGCCAGATCGAGTCCAAGACCCTCGGCAAGCTCCGCGACCACGCCTACGCCGACCAGCTCCGCGGCTACCTCGACTGACGCCTCACCCCTCCGGTACGAACGCCTCCGCGGGCGCCGCGGTGGCGAACGCCCCCGGATACGCCTCGTCCCGCACCGCCCCGTACTGCTGACGCACCGCCTGGCCCACCGGCAGCTCCTCGCCCGGCTCGAAGACCTGGCTCGCCGCCGCCGGCCACTGCGGCGGCTCCGCGGGACCGCCCGGCTCGGCGGTGGGCAGCGAGCCGTGCGCCGCACCGAGCGCCCACGCCGCCTGCCGCGCCGCACCCAGCGCCGCGTACTCGGCCGGCTGCGGCACCACGACCTGCACCCCGAAGAGCGCCGGCGCCACCGCCTGCACCGCGGTCAGCTCCGCCGCCGCGCCCAGCAGGAAGACCCGGCGCACCGTCACGCCCCGGCCGCGCAGCACGTCCAGCGCGTCCGCGAGCCCGCAGAGCATCCCCTCGACCGCGGCGCGCGCCAGATGCTCCGGCTTCATGCTCTCCCGGCGCATCCCGTGCAACGACCCCGCGGTGTGCGGCAGATGCGGCGTCCGCTCACCCTCCAGATACGGCAGCAGCACCATGCCGTACGCACCGGGCGTCGACTGCAGTGCCAGCTCCGACAGCCCCTCCAGGTCCGTCCCGAGCATCTCGGCGGTGCCGCGCAGCACCCGCACCGCGTTGCTGGTGTGCACCACCGGCAGATGGCGGCCGGTCGCGTCGGCGAACGAGGTGATGGTGCCCTCGGCGTCGACCAGCGCCTCGTGGTGGATGCTGAAGACCGAACCGGACGCGCCCAGCGAGATCACCGCGTCGCCGACGCCCACCCCGAGCCCGAACGCCGCCGCCATCGTCTCGCCCGTACCGGCGGAGATCAGCAGCCCCTCCGGGGTGAAGCCCGCGGTCCCCCAGGGGCGGAGCACCTCCGGCAGCCGCACCTGGTGCCCGAGCGCCAGCTCCACCAGGTCCGGCCGGTACGCCTCGGCGGCGGCCGACCAGAATCCGGTGGTCGAGGCGCCGCCCCGGTCCGTCGTCCGCCGTGCCGGGCGGCCCAGCAGCTGCCAGGCCAGCCAGTCGTGCGGCTGCATGACCTCGGCGATCCGGGCGGCGTTCGCCGGTTCGCTCCGCGCCAGCCAGCGCAGCTTCGTCACCGGGTGCGCCGCCTGCGGCACCGCCCCGATGGCCTGCGCCCACGCCGCCCGGCCGCCGAGCGAGTCCGCCAGATCGGCCGCGGCGCTCTGCGCACGTTTGTCGTTGCCCACCAGCGCCGGCCGGACGAGCCCGCCCTCGGCGTCCAGCGGGACCAACCCGTGCTGCTGCGCCGAGACCCCGATCGCCTGGACGCCTTCGAGCAGGCCGTTCCCGGCGGCCTCACCCAGTGACATCAGCCACGCCTGAGGGTCGACCTCGGGCCCCTTCTCGGCGGGGTGCGGCGCGTACCCCCGCCTGATGACGGCACCGGTATCGGTATCGCAGACCACGATCCGTGTGCACTCGGAAGAACTGTCCAACCCGGCGACTTTCCCCATGGCCCCAGATGATGCCCCATCCGGCGGGCCCGGGGCGCCTCAGGGTTTACGACGGCCGCCACGGGGAAAGAACGCGCGCCCTCAGGTGTTGCTCGTACCCCAGTCGTCCGGGTCGGTGTCGCGCTGCTCACGCAGGGACCGGACCCGGTCGGTGACCGCCTGCGGCATCCGGTCCCCGACCTTGGCCGAAACCTTGTCGAACGCCTTGGTCGCCGCCTGCCGGCCGCCCAGCGCGGCGGTTTCGGCGGTGTTGCGGACCGCGGGGTTCTCCGCGACCCGCCGGGCCGCCTTGCGCAGCTGCTCGTACCGCTCCCGTCCGGCCCGCGTGCCGAGCACATATCCGACGGCCAGTCCCGCGATGAACGTGAGCCGGTAGCGCATCGCTCCACCCTTTCCTGTCGTCGGCGGGGCGCCCGCCGGGAGGGCTCCCGCGGCGCCGCCCGCCGATGGCGTCCGGTCGCGTCCGGTGCCGGTGCACCGGACCTGTGGGCTGTGCCGCGCGCCTGCCCTGCGGGGCCGGTGATCGCCGCTGGCGATACCGATTGGCGGAGCACCCCCCTGCTTGCGCTAATGTATGTGTCGCAGCGAGCGCACGCCGTCCGGAGTTCCGGCCGACGGAGCATTCGAGGCACACGCAGCATTCCCCTGTAGCTCAATTGGCAGAGCAGCCGGCTGTTAACCGGCAGGTTACTGGTTCGAGTCCAGTCGGGGGAGCGCGATCCCCTGTAGCTCAATTGGCAGAGCATTCGGCTGTTAACCGGAGGGTTACTGGTTCGAGTCCAGTCGGGGGAGCAACACCGAAGAGGACCCCGAAAGGGGTCCTTTTCCGTATGCCGGGAACCGAAAGCCCCATGGGTGAAGTCCTGTTGACCGTGCACAGTCGCCGGACGGCAGCCCACACGGGCAACAGATCGTATGAGCGGCTATGCTGCGGCAGACGGCGCGCACAAATGTGCGCGGCGCGCCGTGTGGGGGCGGTAGCTCAGCCGGTCAGAGCAGCGGACTCATAATCCGTCGGTCGTGGGTTCGAGCCCCACCCGCCCCACCGCGCGGCAGGGACGTCACACCGTTCCTACCTGCGGAAACGTAAGAGCGCGGGTCGCCACTCCGTAGTGGCGGCCCGCGCTCACCCGCTTAGGTCAAGATTCGGCGGACGCGGGCGACGCCCCCGTGAGGGGCGTGTGGGTGACATTCTCCGGTTCGCCCGCGGGGCGGCGGAGCCAGCAGGCGAACTCCAGCAGGATCCCGTCGGGATCCTGGAAGTAGAAGGAGCGCACGAACACGCCCTCGTGCAGGGCGGGTGCGACGCCCATGGGGCTGTCGTCGTGGTTGAGCACCCGGCTGACCCGTACGCCCTTGGCGGCGAGCTTGGCGTGGTAGGCGTCGAACAGTTCCGGCGGTACGTGGAAGGCCACGTGGTTCATCGAGCCGACCGCGCTGACGATCTCGCCCTCGCCGGGCAGATGGACAGGGGCGGAGACGCCGGGCACCGGAGCGGGGGCGTCCGGGAAGTAGAAGAAGGCCACACTGTCCCCGCCTCCGCAGTCGAAGAAGAAGTGCTGCCCCCTGCCGTCGGGGAGTTCGATGGTCTTGATCAGCGGCATGCCGAGGACTCCGGAGTAGAAGTCCACGGTGCGCTGCATGTCGGAGCAGACGAGTGCGAGGTGGTTGACCCCGCCGAGCTGGAACTCGGAGTGGGAGACGGGCGCCATGTGCGTACTTCCTCAGGACGTTGGGGTGTTTCCGGTGGCATCCCCCTTGCGGAGGCGGCCACGCCTCCACGCTGGGTCCCGCCGGTCAAGGGCGGCTCAGCGTCCGATCAACGCCCCGTACGCCGTGACCTCCGGCAACGCCCGGATCGATCCTGTCCGGGCCGCCCGCCAAGTGTGCTGCGTGCCACGTCAACCGGGTGCTGTCGGGATGTCTAGGACGCCGCGCCCTGGGCAGGGGAGCGGGACGGTCCGACGTGCGGAATACGGTGCGGGGTGATCTCGTTGCCGCAGCTGGATACGGACCGGACATACAGGTACAGAGTCGCAAGCAGGGAGACCCCATGAGCACCGTAGAGCTGACCAAGGAAAACTTCGACGAGATCGTCTCCGGCAACGACTTCGTCCTCATCGACTTCTGGGCCGAGTGGTGCGGCCCGTGCAAGCAGTTCGGTCCGGTCTTCGAGCGGTCCTCCGACAAGCACGACGACCTGGTCTTCGCCAAGGTCGACACCGAGGCGCAGCCCGAGCTGGCCCAGGCGTTCCAGATCCAGTCGATCCCCACGCTGATGATCGTCCGCGACAACATCGCCGTGTTCGCCCAGCCCGGGGCGCTGCCGGAGGCCGCCCTGGAGGACGTCATCGGGCAGGCCCGCGGTCTGGACATGGACGAGGTCCGCGCCTCGGTCGCCGAGGCGCAGCAGGCCGAGCAGGCCGAGCAGGCGCAGGAGAAGTGAGTGAGCTGCTGCTGATCCGGCACGGCGAGACCGAGTGGAGCAGGGACGGCCGGCACACCAGCTGGACGGATCTGCCGCTCACCGCCGAGGGCGAGGAGCAGGCCCGCGCCCTGCGGCCGTTCCTCGCCCGTCGGCGGATCGCCGCCGTCCGCGTCAGCCCGATGGCGCGGGCCCGCCGTACCGCGGAGCTGGCGGGGCTGGACGGCGCGCGGACCGACGACGGTCTGCGCGAATGGGACTACGGCGGCTACGAGGGCGTCTCGACGCCGGACATCCAGCGGGAGCGGCCGGACTGGTTCCTCTTCACCGACGGCGCCGTTCCGGGGCCCGACGGGCATCCCGGGGAGTCGCCCGAGGAGGTCGGGGCGCGCGCGGACGCGGTGCTGGCGCGGGTGCTGCCGCTGCTGGAGCAGGGCGACGGGGATGTCGCCCTCGTCGCGCACGCACATTTTCTGCGGGTGCTCACCGCCCGCCGGCTCGGTCTGCCGCCGTCCGCGGGGGCGCTGTTCACGTTCGGGACCGGCGCCGTCGGCGTCCTCGGCACGGAGCACGACCGGCCCGCCGTGGTGGCCTGGAACGCCCGGTAGCCCTGCCGCGTCCGGCCCGGGGCGCGGGGTCAGGGCGCCATCGGGTCGAGGTGCATCGGCTCGACCTTGCCCTCGATCATCGCGCCGAGCCCCTGGACGGCGCAGGTGTCGGGCCGGTCGGCGATGTGCACCGGCACCGTGGTCGCCTCCCGGATCATCGACTCCAGGCCCGGGATCAGCGCGCTGCCGCCGGCCAGCATGATGCCGCGTTCGCCGAGGTCGGCGACGAGGTCGGGCGGGCAGCGGCGCAGCACCGCCCCGATGCCGTCCAGGATCGCCGTCAGCGGAGTCGCGATGGCGTGCCGGACCCGGTCGGTGTCCACCTGTACGCACCGCGTCGTCCCGCTGACCACATCGCGGCCGTGCACCTCGGTCGACCCGGAGGTGAGGCCGCCGGTGCTGGAGAGCATCAGGTGCAGCGGCCGGACCGCGCGGCTGGCCAGGTGCACCTCGTGGTGCTGGCGCAGATGCTGGACGACCGCGTGGTCGATGGCGTTGCCGCCCACGGCCACGGTCTCCGCCGCCACGATCGACCCCAGGGAGAGCACCGCGATCTGGGTGGTGCCCGCCCCGCACACCACGATCATGGTCGCCTCGGGCTGTTCGACCGGCAGTCCGCAGCCGACCGCCGCGGCCACCAGCGTGTCGACCAGCTCCACGCGCCGCGCCCCCAGCCCGCTCAGCGTCTCCACCGCGGCGCGCTGCGCCAGCGGTTCACTGCCGAACGGCTGGCAGACCGCGGCCCGCATCGTGGGGCGCCGCCGCCAGGTCCGGCGCAGCTTGTTGCCGACGAGATGCCGCAGCAGCCGCTGGGCCATGTCGATGTCGACCACCGTGCCGTTGGCGACCGGCCGGACGACCCGGATGTACTCCGGCGTCCGGCCGTCCATCACCGCGGCGTCGCTGCCGACGGCCAGCAGCGCGCCGGTACGGACGTTCACGGCGGCCACCGTCGGTTCGTCGACGATCAGCCCCTGGTTCTTGAGGTAGACGCGGGTCCGGGACGCCCCGATGTCGACGGCGACCGAGCAACGGCGCAGCTGGGCGAGGCTGATGGTCATGGAAGATTCCTCCCCTGTGGGCCGGTACGGACGGAGCGTCGCGAGGAGCACTCCCGGCCATCCTGTGGCGGCCGTCCGTCCGCTGCGCGTTGGGGAGGGCCGGTCGGGGGACGTACCGGTGCCTGCCGGAACGGGCCCCGCGGCGGCGTCAGCTCAGCCGGCGCTGGAAGAGGCCCCAGGTGAACTCCAGGACCGCGGGGCGGAGTTCGCCCGCCGGGTCGGGGACGGTGGCCCGCAGGTTCCAGCGGTTCGGGGCGTCGCCCTCCATGGGGCGGGCCGGGGCGAAGGCGCGGGCGGCCTCGTCGACGGTGCAGGACCAGGGGGTGAGGTCGTCGGCGGTGCGCAGCCGCGGGGCGGGGGCGCCGGGCGCGCGGACCAGCCAGGCGTTCCAGACGGCGCCGCCCGGGGCGGTCAGCACCTCGAACCGCAGCTCGGGCCAGAGCGGCACCGGCCAGCGCAGCGCCTCGCAGGTCAGATCGCCGATCCGCCGGGTCGTGACGGTCTCCGGCGTCCCGAGCAGCGCGCGGTAGGGCCGTGTCCCGGTGCGCGCCCCGGGTGCGTGCAGCCGGGCCTGCCACCGTTTGTTGGCCTCGCGCTGCCCGGCGCGGTCCACCCCCAGCTCCCGCAGCGCCGCCTCGACGAGCCCGGGCTGGTGGTCGGCCATCCGCCGCAACAGCACCAGCTGGAACGCGAGCGGCCCGGGCAGCGGGTCGGGGGAGCCGGAGTTCGGGTTCATGGGGCCCATCGTTGCGCAGGGTGGGGTGGGGGGCGCGCCACCGTGGCGGTGCGGTACGGGAGTTGGGAAGCGGGCGGCGGGCGGCGCGGCGACCGGTGGAGTGCCGCCCGCGGCCGTCAGCTGAAGTCGAACTCCCCGGTGCGGGTCCGCTTCAGCTCGAAGAACCGGTCGTAGCCCGCGAGCAGCCGGGCGCCGTCGAAGACCCGTACCGCGTCCTCGCCGCGCGGGATCGACATCAGCACCGGCCCGAAGAACGCGACCCCGTCGATGTGGATCGTCGGGGTGCCGACGTCCTCACCCACCGGGTCCATGCCCTCGTGGTGGCTCTGCCGCAGCAGTTCGTCGTAGCGGTCGGTCTCGGCCGCGCCGGCCAGCGCGGCGGGCAGCCCGACCTCGGCCAGCGCCTCCCGGATCACGTTCGCGGTGTCCTCGCGGGCCTCGTTGTGCAGCCGGGTGCCGAGCGCGGTGTAGAGATCGCGCAGCACCGCCTCGCCGTGCCCGGCCGCCGCGGCGATGCAGACCCGGACCGGGCCCCATCCCTCGTCCAGCAGCGCCCGGTACTTCTCCGGCAGGCCCTCGCGCCCCTCGTTCAGCACGGACAGGCTCATGACCCGGAACCGCAGATCCAGGTCGCGGTGGCGCTCGACCTCCAGGATCCACCGGGAGGAGATCCAGGCGAACGGGCAGATGGGGTCGAAGTAGAAGTCGACGGTGTGGCGGTCGCCCCCGGGCTGCGGGGCGCGGTCTTCCGGGGCGGTGATCTCGGTCATGGGCTCAGGCTATGCCGCGGCGCGGCGGGGCGCCCGGGCCACTTTCCGTCCGTGGCGGTGGGCCACCGGTCGCCGCCGGGCCGGGGCGGGGCGGGCCCGGCGCCGTGGGCCGCTCACTCCGGGGCGGTGCCGAGCATCCGCTGGAGCAGCTCCTTGAGCAGCGTCCGTTCGGTGACCGTCAGACGGCTCAGCGGCTCGCGCGCGAAGTGCAGCGAACCGCGCAGCGCCTCGGCGGTGCGTCTGCCCTCCTCCGTCGGTGCGGCCAGCTTCACCCGGCGGTCGGCGGGATCGGGCCGCCGCTCGACCAGCCCGCGGGACTCCAGCCGGTCGACGATGCCGGTGATGTTCGACGGCTCGCACTTCAGGCGCTGCGCTATCCGCCGCATGGGGAGCGGCTCGGTGCTCAGCAGGCCGAGCACCCGGGCCTGCGCACCGGTGAGGGAGTGCTGCGACGCCGCGTGCTCGTACTCCTCGTGGTAACGGGCGACGACGGTGCCGATGAGATCGACGACCTCGACGGTCAGGTGGTCTGCGCGCGGAGTCATACCCACAGGATACCCAATTGCTTGACAGCATGAAATATTCAGAGGCATGGTTGTTTCAGTTACTGAAGCATCAGGAAGGATCGCGTCATGTCCGCACTGCCCACGACCGGCCGTGAATGGCACCTCGTCGCCCGCCCGCACGGCTGGCCCACGCCGGACGACTTCGCGCTGCGCGAGGCGGCGGTGCCCGAGCTCGGCGAGGGCCAGATCCTCGTCCGCACCCGGCATTTCTCCGTCGACCCGTACATGCGCGGCCGGATGAACGACGTGAAGTCCTACGTCCCCCCGTTCCAGCTGGACCAGCCCATGGACGGCGGCGCGGTCGGCGAGGTCATCGCCTCGCGCTCCGACGACGTGGCCGTCGGTGACCATGTGCTGCACGGCAGCGGCTGGCGGGAGTACGCGGTCCTCGACGGGAAGCGCGCCGCGAAGGTCGACCCTGCGCTGGCCCCGCTGAGCGCCTACCTCGGCGTGCTGGGCATGCCCGGCCTGACCGCCTACGCGGGTCTGCTGGAGGTGGCCTCCTTCAAGGCGGGGGACGCGGTCTTCGTCTCCGGCGCGGCCGGTGCGGTGGGCAGCCAGGTCGGCCAGATCGCCAAGCTCAAGGGCGCGTCCCGGGTGATCGGCTCGGCCGGCTCCGACGAGAAGGTCGAGCTCCTCGTCGAGGAGTACGGCTTCGACGCGGCGTTCAACTACAAGAACGGCCCGGTCTCCGAGCAGCTCAAGAAGGCCGCACCCGACGGCATCGACGTCTACTTCGACAACGTCGGCGGCGACCACCTCGAAGCGGCCATCAGCTCCTTCAACGTCCATGGCCGGGCGGCGATCTGCGGCATGATCTCGATGTACAACGCCACCGAGCCCACCCCCGCCCCGCGCAACCTCGCGCTGGTCATCGGCAAGCGGCTCCGCCTCCAGGGGCTGCTCGTCGCCGACCACGGTGCGCTGCAGCCGCAGTTCGTCGAGGAGGTCTCCGGCTGGATCCGGTCCGGTGAGCTGAAGTACCGCGAGACCGAGGTCGTCGGCATCGAGAACGGCGTCGAGGCGTTCCTCGGCCTCCTCCGCGGCGAGAACACCGGCAAGATGATCGTGACCGTGGCCGACTGACCGTCCGGAGCCGACCGACCGCCTCCGGCTCCCGTCGTGGGCGTCGCCGGGCCGTGCGCCGAAGTGACCGGCGTACGGCCTCGGGCCTGCGGACTCGGCGGGCTTCGGCCGGTGGTCGGCCCGGTCCCGGCCGGGCCGGCGGCATCAGCCGACGCCACCGGGTGGGTTCGGCTTCACAGCTCGTCATGCCGTGCCCACGGGCGGACCGTTAGGCTCGGGGCAAGCCGTCGCGATCGTGGGCGCGAGTCGCGGCGAACCACAGGAGGATTCCTATGTCCATCCAGCCGGTCGAGGTCGTCTACACCGCCGTCGCCACTGCCGAGAACGGCCGCGACGGCCGCGTCTCCAGCGACGACGGCAAGCTCGACGTCATCGTCAACCCGCCCAAGGAGCAGGGCGGCAGCGGCGCGGGCACCAACCCGGAGCAGCTGTTCGCCGCGGGCTACAGCGCCTGCTTCCAGGGTGCGCTCAGCGTCGTCGCCCGCCGGGAGAACGCCGACGTCTCGGGCTCCCGCGTCACCGCCCATGTCGGCATCGGCAAGACCCCGGCCGGCGGCTTCGGCCTCAAGGTCGAGATCTCCGCCTCGATCCCCCGTGTCGACGCCGCCACCGCCAAGGACCTCATCGAGAAGGCCCACCAGGTCTGCCCGTACTCGAACGCCACCCGCGGCAACATCGAGGTCACGCTGACGGTCGCCTGATCTGGGACGCCGCCGAGCGGGCCGGGTAGCCGCAACTCGCCGACGCTGCCGAGTGTCAGGGCAGCGGGGCACAGCTGGGCAGCAGGGTCGCAAGCAAGCCTGAAGGCCGCTTCCGTATCCGTACGGGGGCGGCCTTCGGGTTTTCCTGGGTGGGCGATGTGGCTTCAGGAGCTCTGCTTCCCATGGGAGTTGATGGTCGGCGCCTCAAGTTGCCACTTTCTCCGTGACATTGACCGGCCGTCATCGGCGCGCGCCTTCGGAGCGGCAGCGGCAGGTGGTCCTGGCCGGCCTGTTCCCGCTTCCTCGGCCGCAGCATCGGCGCCCGTGATCACCCAGCCGCACGACCGGCTGGTCGAGCCCTCCCGGACCCACCCTCCCCGGTGCACCTCGCCGCCCTCGCCCGGCTGCGAAGGGGCGCCCGCGCGGCCCGAAGTGCCCTCCCTCACGTGATGCAGGCCACGCCGCAACCGTCTTGACGGAGCCCTTGTGTAATCGATTTCGTATCCCCCGAGAAATCGATTACACGTCGATCGCACGCAGAGGATGGCAACGGCGCCATGGCGAACATCAAGGACGTGGCGGAACGGGCAGGGGTCTCGGTCGCCACCGTGTCACGGGTGCTCAACGGGAACAGTCCCGTGGCCGAGACCCGGGAGCGGGTGCTCGCCGCCGTGCGGGAGCTGGGGTATCGCCCCAACAACGTCGCCCGGGCCCTGCGCACCGCGCGGACCGGCACGCTGGGGCTGATCATCGGCGACCTCACCAACCCGTTCTTCACCGAACTGGCCGACGCCGTCGAGGACGAGGCCCGCAGCCTCGGCTACAGCCTGGTCATCGGCAACGCCGGTGAACGCCCCGAGCAGCAGGACGACTACATCCGCACGCTCCTCGACCGGCAGATCGACGGGCTGCTGGTCAGCTCGGCGGGCACCGGCTCCGCGATGCTCGGCGAGGTCGTCACCTCCGGCACGCCGCTGGTGCTGCTGGACCGGATCGTGCCCGGCATCGACGCCCCGTGCGTACGCGCCGACGGCCGGGAGGCCCTCACCGACCTCGCCGCACACCTCGCCGCCCTCGGACGCCGCCGCCCCGCGATCATCGTGGCACCCGCCGGTACGCCCACCGGCGACGAACGGCTGCGGCTGTTCCGTACCGCACTCGCCGCACACGGCATCGCGCTCCCCGACGCATGCGTCGGCGCCACCCCGGACCTCCAGCCCACCGGCGGCCGCGCCGTGATGCGTACCTTCCTCGCGCTTCCCGAGCCGCCGGACGCGGTGCTGGCCACCGACAACCTCATGGCGCTCGGCGCGATGGACGAACTGCGCGCACGGGGGCTGCGCATCCCCGAGGACATGGCGCTGGTGGTCTACGACGAGGTCCCGTGGTTCCGCCACGCCGACCCGCCGCTGACCGCCATCGCCCAGCCCACCCGCGAGCTGGGACGGGCCGCCGTGCACACGCTGCTCGCCCGTATCGAGGGCCGGGAGGCCGAATCGGTGCTGCTCCCGGCGCGATTGGTGGCCCGCAGCTCGTGCGGCGAACCGACCGGGAGCCGGGTGCCCGTGCCCAGCCCCGCCGATGCCGTATGAGCCGGCCGTCCCGCGCACTTCCGGGCTGACCGCCCGGGCGACCGTCGGCCGCCGCCGGGCCGACGGCGGACCGGAGCGTTCTCGCCGCCTGCCGCGTCCCCGGGCCCCGTTCCGGTAAGGCGCCGGGCGGGCGTCCGGCGAAAGCCCGGCGGCATCACCCGGATCCGGCGCCCCGAGTGCGCCACCCGTCCACCCGTATCCCACCCCACCACCCGAGCACGAGAAACCCGAGCACCACACCCGAGGAAGAGAGGGCAGCGCATGACCGGCGTCAAAGACGACGTACCGGGCGGCCGCGAACTGCTGCGCGTCGAGGGGGTGACGAAATCGTTCCCCGGCGTGCGCGCGCTGGACGGCGTGGACCTGAGCCTGCGCTCCGGTGAGGTGCACGTCCTGCTCGGCGAGAACGGTGCGGGCAAGAGCACCCTGATCAAGATGCTCTCCGGCGCCCACCGCCCCGACCAGGGACGCATCCTCGCCGCCGGAGGCGCGGACGGCAGCGCCGACGGACTCCACGAGGTGCACATCCGCTCCGCCCAGGACGCGGAACGGATCGGGATCGCCACCATCTACCAGGAGTTCAACCTCGTCCCCGGCCTGACCGTCGCCGAGAACATCTTCCTGGGACGGCAGCCGCGCACCGCGCTCGGACTCGTCGACCGGAAGACCATGCGGGCGCGCGCCGCCGAGCTGCTGCGCCGGGTCCGCCTGGACATCTCCCCGTCCACCCCGGTCGCCGAACTGGGCATCGCCCGGCTCCAGATGGTGGAGATCGCCAAGGCGCTCAGCCTCGACGCCCGCGTCCTGATCATGGACGAGCCGACCGCGGTCCTCACCTCCGAGGAGGTCGACACCCTCTTCGGCATCGTGCGGGAGCTGCGCGCGGACGGCGTGGGCATCATCTTCATCACCCACCACCTGGAGGAGATCGGCGCCCTCGGCGACCGGGTCACCGTCCTGCGCGACGGCCGCTCCGTCGCCGAGGTCCCGGCCACCACCGACGAGGACGAGCTGATCCGGCTGATGGTCGGCCGCGACATCTCCGAGCAGTACCCGCGTCTGCGGCCCGGAGCCCCGGGCGCACCGCTGCTGCGCGTACGCGGTCTGACCAGGCACGGAGTGCGCAGCAGCAAGGGCGCACCGGCCCGTCCCGTCTTCGAGGGCATCGACTTCGAGGTGCGGGCGGGCGAGGTGGTCGGCCTCGCCGGACTCGTCGGCGCGGGCCGTACGGAGGTCGCGCGGGCGCTCTTCGGGGTGGACCGCTATGACGCCGGCACCGTCGAGGTCGACGGCAAGGCGCTGGCCCCCGGCGACGTACGGGCGGCGATGCGCGCCGGGCTCGGCCTGGTGCCGGAGGACCGCAAGGGCCAGGGCCTGGTCCTCGATGCCTCGTTGCAGGACAACCTGGTGCTGGCCCGGCTGGACCGGGACACCCGCGGCGGGTTGGTCGACCGGCGGGGGCAGCGGCGGGAGGCGGCCGCGGTCGCCGCGCAGCTGAAGGTCCGGATGAGCGGTCTGGGGCAGAGCGCCCGCACCCTCTCCGGCGGCAACCAGCAGAAGATCGTGATCGGTAAGTGGCTGCTGACCGAGACCCGGCTGCTGATCCTCGACGAGCCGACGCGCGGTATCGACGTCGGCGCCAAGGTCGAGATCTACCAGCTGATCAACGAGCTGACCGCGGCCGGCTGCGCGGTCCTGATGATCTCCAGCGATCTGCCCGAGGTGCTCGGCATGAGCGACCGGGTGCTGGTCATGGCCCAGGGACGGATCGCCGGTGAGCTCCCCGCCGGAGCGGCCACCCAGGACGCCGTCATGGAACTGGCCGTCGGGAGCCAAGCCCCCACCGAGGCGGCATCGGCGGCCGGTCCGGCGGGCACCGTCCCGTCCGCCACCCCGCAGAACCCCATGAAAACCCCTGGTCAGAGCGCGATGGAGGGCTCCGATGACTGAGTTGCTGAAGACGCCGGAGGAGACACCTCCGGCCCTGGAGGCGAGCCGCGGTGCCGCGCTCGGCGGATGGTTCACCCGGGCGGTCCTGAAGAACGGTCCGCTGGGCGGTCTGATCGCGCTCGTCGTGGTGATGGCCGTGCTCTCCAAGGACTTCCTCAACGGCCAGAACCTCCTCAACGTCGGCGTCCAGGCGTCCGTCACCGCGATCCTCGCCTTCGGTGTCACCTTCGTCATCGTCTCCGCGGGCATCGACCTGTCCGTCGGCTCGGTCGCCGCGCTGTCCGCGACCGTCGTCGCCTGGGCGGCGAGCAACGAGGGACTGCCGGTGTGGTGCGCGGTCCTCCTCGGCCTGGCGGTCGGCGTGGCCGCGGGTCTCGTCTCCGGCGCGCTCGTGGCGTACGGCAGGCTGCCCGCGTTCATCGCGACGCTGGCGATGCTGTCGGTCGGCCGCGGTCTGGCGCTGGTCGTCTCCGGCGGTACGCCCATTCCGTTCCCCTCCTCGGTCAGTGCGCTCGGTGACACCCTCGGCGGCTGGCTGCCGGTCCCCGTCCTCGTGATGATCGCGATGGGGCTGATCGCCGCGGTGGTCCTGGCCCGTACGTACACGGGCCGGGCGATGTTCGCGATCGGCGGCAACGAGGAGGCGGCCCGCCTCTCCGGCATCCACGTCAAGCGCCGCAAGCTCGTCATCTACGCGCTCTCCGGCCTGTTCGCGGCGGTCGCCGGTATCGTGCTGGCCGCCCGGCTCACCTCCGCGCAGCCGCAGGCCGCGTCCGGGTACGAACTCGACGCCATCGCCGCCGTCGTCATCGGCGGCGCCAGCCTCTCCGGCGGCTCCGGCAAGGCGTCCGGCACCCTCATCGGCGCCCTGATCCTCGCGGTGCTCCGCAACGGCCTCAACCTGCTGAGCGTCTCGGCGTTCTGGCAGCAGGTCGCCACCGGCCTGGTCATCGCCGTCGCCGTCCTCCTGGACACGCTGCGCCGCCGGAGCGCCCGGTGAGCGCCCGGAACGCGGCGACCGGAGGCCGCGAGGCGCAGCCCCGTACGGGACGGGCCGGAGCGGGCCGCCGGTGGGGCGTACGGTGTGCGGCGGTCGCTGCGGCGGCCGGGCTGGCGCTGGGGCTGGCGGGCTGCGACCGCGGTGGCGACACCGATCTGGGCCTGGCGCTCTCCACGCTCAACAACCCGTTCTTCGTCGGCGTCAAGGAAGGCGCCCAGGCGGAGGCGGACGCCCGGGGGCTGCACATCAACATCACCGATGCGCAGAACGACCCCACCCAGCAGATCAACCAGATGGAGACGTTCACCAGCCAGGACGTCAGGGCCGCCATCATCAACCCGGTCGATTCGGACGCGGCGGTACCCGCCGTCGGTGTCGCCAACCGGGCGGACGTCCCGGTCATCTCCATCGACCGCGGTGTCAACGGCGGCAAGGTCGGCTCGACGATCGCCTCCGACAACGTCGCGGGCGGCCGCCTCGCCGCGAAGACGCTCGCCGAATCGCTGGGCGGCAAGGGCAAGGTGGCCTTCCTGGAGGGCCAGCCCGGGACGTCCGCGGCCCGCGAGCGCGGTCAGGGCTTCGAGGAGGGCATCAAGAAGTACCCCGGCATCCAGGTCGTGGCCCGCCAGCCCGCCGACTTCGACCGGACCAAGGGCATGGACGTGATGGCGAACATGCTCCAGGCCCACCGCGACATCGGCGGGGTCTTCGCCGCCAACGACGAGATGGCGCTCGGCGCGTCCAAGGCGCTCGGGGCCCGCTCCGGCAAGGACGTCAAGGTCGTCGCGTTCGACGGAACCCCCGACGGCGTGACAGCCGTGCGCCGGGGCACGCTGACCGCCACCGTCGCCCAGCAGCCCAAACTGCTCGGCAAGAAGGCGGTGGACTGGGCGCTCAAGGCCGCCCGCGGTGAGCAGTTGCCGGCCTCCGTGAAGGTGCCGGTCGTCCTGGTGTCGGCGGACAACGCGGCATCGTTCGACGGCTGACCGGACCGCGCCCGGCCCCGCCTGCGCCGCCCGGGCGGTACGCGCCACGGGTGCCCGGTGGCCCGCGAACCGCCACCGGGCCACGCGGCGGGCAAAATTTTCCCGACAGACACGAGAGAGCGGAGCGGTGAAGGTGATGAGCGGAGCGGGGCGAAGGTACGACGTCCTGGTGGTCGGTTCGGCCAACGCGGATCTGACGGTACGGGTGGACCGGCGGCCCGGCGCGGGGGAGACGGTGCTCGGCACCGACCTGGTGGAATCGGCCGGCGGCAAGGGCGCCAACCAGGCCGCGGCGGCGGCCCGGATCGGCGGCCGGACCGCGCTGCTGGCCCGGGTCGGCAAGGACGCGTACGGTGACCTGCTGCTCGCCGCGCAGCGTGCGGCCGGGACCGATGTGACGCCGGTCGTGGTCGACGCGGCGGCCCGCACCGGCACCGCGATGATCATCGTCGGCCCGGACGGCGACAACAGCATCGTCGTCTCGCCCGGTGCCAACGCCGCGCTCACCCCGGAGGACGTCGCCGCCGCCCGGCAGACCGTCGCCGCTGCCACCGTTCTCTCCCTTCAGCTGGAAATTCCGATCGAAACCGTCCGGGCGGCCGCCGGGACTGCCGAGGAGTGCGGCACCCGCGTCGTCCTCAACCCCTCCCCGGCGCCGGAGCGACTGGACCCCGAACTCCTGGCGGTGGCCGACCCGCTGGTGGTCAACGAGCACGAGGCCCGCCGCCTCTCCGGTGCCGTCGACGGCACCCCGCAGGACTGGGCGTACGCTCTGCGGGAGCTGGGTGCCCGCTCCGTCGTCGTCACCCTCGGCGGCGACGGCGCCCTGCTGCTGGACGGGGCGGGCCTGCACGAGGTGCCCGGGGTCAGGGTCGACGTGGTCGACACGACGGGTGCCGGCGACGCCTTCACCGGCGCCCTCGCCACCCGCTTGGCCCGCGGCGATGGCCTGCCCGACGCCGCCCGCTTCGCCGTACGCGTCGGCGCCGCCGCCGTCACCAGGCCCGGCGCCCAGCCCTCCTACCCGACCCTCGCCGACCTGGACGCCCTGCCGCACAGCTGAACGGTGGACGGGGCGCGCGGCGGACGCGGCCGTACGACGCGCACCTCGCAGGGGCACCAGGGGCGGGCCCGGGCGGGGGCTCCCGCCGGGAACGCCCCGCCCGGCGGCCCCGTCAGCTCCGCCCCCGGCACCTCCCCACCAGCTCCGCCGCCACCGCGACCTCCGTTCCCGCCAGGCCGACCGACGAGAACAGGGTGATCGCATCGGCGTCGGTCCGGCCCGGTGCGGAGCCCGCCAGGACCGCGCCGAGCGCCGTCATCGGGGCCGGGCCCAGCAGATGATCGGTGCCGTACGCCCCGGCCTGAGCAGGGGAATCGGTGGCGATCACCGCTGCCCGCGCCGCCAGCTCCGGCGGTATCTCGTGGCGGGCGGGGGACTTGGGGCCGAGGGTGCTCAGATGGGTGCCCGGCGACACCCACTCCGCCTCCAGCACCGGCCGCGGGCTGTTCGTCGCCACGATGACCACGTCCTGTCCGGACACCGCCTCCCGTACCTCCCGTGCCACCCGGACCGGCAACCCCCACTCCGCCCGGGCACGGGCGGCGAACCGTTCGGCGCGCTCCGCCCGGCGCCCGCAGACCGTGACCGCCTCGGGCCGCAGCGGGCCCGCCGCCAGCGCCCAGAGCTGGGCCCAGGACTGCGGACCCGTGCCGATCAGCCCGCAACGGACCGCATCCGGCCGGGCCAGGGCCTCGACCGCCACCGCCCCGATCGCGCCCGTCCGCCGTGGCCCCAGCTCCGCGCCGTGCACCACCGCCAGCAGCGCACCGCTCGCGGTGTCCCAGACCGCCACCAGCTGATCGCCGCCGCCGGTGCCGTACGCGCGAAAGCCGTGCAGCCCCTCGCCGGTCAGCTGCCCGGCGGTGAACACCAGCTCCTGCCCGCCCAGTCCGGCCCGGAGGCGGGGCGGTGCGGCCAGCCCTCCGGCGTGGTGCTCCAGCAGCGCACGCCGCACCGCCCGTACCGCACTCGGTGCGTCCAGCAACTCCCGCACCTCGGCGTCCCCCAGCAGCACCGGACCGGTCAAGGCCGCTCCGCCGCCGCGGTCTTCACTCATGCTTCAGCTCCTTCGGTCCGTACAGCGCGGCGTCCGCGCCCGTCTCCAGCGCCCAGTAGCGGTCGCCGTACGACCAGTGCCACCACTCCGTCGGGTAGTTGACCAGCCCTGCTGCCGTCAGTGCGGCGCCCAGCGTCCGGCGGGCCCGACGCGCCGCCGCGGGTATGCCGGGCGCGGCGGTGTAGCAGGCGCCGTCGCTCTCCTCCGGCGAGGCGTTCAGGCGGGTGCCCATGTCGACCGGGGTGCCGTCGGCGGTGGTCAGGATCAGGTCCGCGGCGCCGCCCGCACTGTGTGGGGCGATCTCCGGCGGGGAGACGTACCGGGACGCCGCGGAGTGCACCCGCTCCGCCGCCCAGTCGGGGTGCTCCTTGCGCAGCGTGTCGGCGTACTCCTCGAAGTAGCGACGCTGGAGGGCCGGTGGGCGGTACCCCTCGGCCAGCCGTATCCGCAGACCGTCCGGGAGCGCCCGCGCTGCGGTGAGCAGCCGCTCCAGCACCCCGGAGCGCAGGTACGCCGCGGCGCCGTCCGCCGTCAGCTTCCCCGCCTCGGGCGCCAGCAGGCCCGGCGCCGCCTCCCGCACATCCACCAGCGGCTCCCCGCACTCGCGGACCGGCACCGCGGCCACCGCCGGATCCGCCATCAGCACGACGGCATCGCGTACATCGGTCAGCACCAGCTCGCCCTCCTCCGGGCAGCCCGCCCCCGGACCGGCCGACGCCACCTGGCGCCCGTCCGGCAGCCAGGCGCCGCTGAGCCCGCAGCCCGGACCGGAGGTGCCGCTGCCCATGCCCACACCGTTGGCGAGCAGGACATGGAGGCCGTGGTCCCGCGCCCGCTCCGGATACTTCGTCAGGCTCTCCGGTGAACTGTGGAACGAACTGGCCAGATACACCCGGCAGCCGTCCGCCGCGGCGTGCCCGGCGAGCTCCGGGAAGGAGTTGTCGTAGCAGGTGGTGAGGGAGAAGTGGACGCCACCGAGACGGAATCGGCCCTCGGCGCGGCCCGGGGCGAAGAGGTCGGCCTCCCGTCCGGACAGATGCAGCTTCGTGTAGCGCGTCAGCAGCGCCCCGTCCGGACCGAAGACGAACGAGGTGATGCCCCGTATGCCCGCCGGGGCGCCGGGCTCGCGCGCGGGGAGATTGACCACCGCCCCGACACCGTGGGCCCGGCACGCCTCCCGGACCGGCGCCAGCCGTGCGTCGTCCGGCGCGAGGGCGAGGCCCGGATCGGCTGCGAAGGCGTCGAGGTCGTACTGCGTGAGAGCCAGCTCGGCGAAGACGACCAGCGCCACGCCCAGATCGGCGGCGCGGGCGAGGAGGGCGGCCATCCGCGCGGCGTTGGCCGCGATGTCGTGGCGGCGGGAGGGGAATTGGGCTGCGGCGATCAACATGCCGCCATCATGCATCCGCGCAACCCACCCGCGCAGAGCCTGTGGACAACTCCCGTCCGGCGGGCGGATCCGCAGGTCGGGAGGCCGACCGGCGGATCATCGGCCGCCCGGCCCCCGCCCGTTCTCAGGAAGCCGCCAGCACCGACACGTCCCCGCCGCTGGTGCGCGCCTCCACCCGGCGACGGGCGTCCGGGGCCGTGGGCACCGTGACCTTCCGGCCCCCGCCACTGGTCGTGGCCTCCACGTCGTACGTGCTCTTCGGCAGCCGGATCGTGACGTCGCCGCCGCTGGTGGTGCCCGACACGCTGTCGGGCACGGTGGTGAACGTGGCGCTCACATCGCCGCCGCTGGTCTTCGCCCGCGCCTCGTGTGCGGCGACGGCGTCCAGGGTGACGCCCCCGCCGCTGGTCTCCGCGGTGACGGAACCCGCCGTACCGCGCACGGTGACGTCCCCACCGCTGGTGTGCAGATCGACCGCCGTCGCCCGCGGCACCTGCACCCGGTAGCTCACCGAGCAGTTGTCGCCCAGGCCCCGGCAGACCGAGGCGTCCAGCGTCAGCCCGCCGTCCTCGACGTCATGGGTCGGCGTGGGACGGCTGTTGTGGTACGTGTACTTCTCCGTGACGCGGACCGGACCGCTGCCGTCCGTCGCCACCACCTCGATGGAGCCGCCCGACGTCCTGGCCGTCACCGACCGGACGCCCCCGGAGACCGAGTACGTCCGCTCCCCGGACTTCGACGGCCCGAGCACGCCCGAGCAGCCGGTCAGCAAGGCGGCCGCTCCTGCGCAGGTCAGGGCGAGAGCGCGGTTCGGAGACGGGTCATGGCGAGGTTCCCCCAGAAGGCGACGGCGATACACCGAAGATCTTCCGGCAAGGCGCACCGGGGCACCTCATGCCACAGGACGACAGGACCCGGAGAACGCGGCCAGGGTCACGTCACCGGTTCCCTACGGGTGATCGTCCGGAACGCCATCTCCGCCAGCTCCCCCTGGCCGCGGACGCCGGGGTGGAACCAGTCCCAGCTGCTCAACTGCCGCTCCGTGAAGCGGTAGTCGAAGACCCCCGGGTCGAAGCGGCAGAGGGAGTCCTCGGCGCAGACCTCCTCCAGCGCCTTGTTGTACTCCTTGACGCGGTCGCGCACCTCTTCGCGGCGCTCGGTCGCCGTGTCCGTCAGATCGTCCGGATCGCGCAGCATCGAGCCGCAGATCCCCAGCTGCCACACCTGCTTGCCGAGCGGGTTCTTGCGCCCCTCCGACCACAGGCGCAGCAGGTCGGGCACGGCCGCGACATACACCTGCGTCCGGGGCAGTGACTTCCGCAGCTTCTTCATCGCCCGGGTGAAGTCGGCGCGGAAGGCGGCGGCCGGGGTCATCGCGCGGACCTCGCTGCGGCAGGCGTCGTTGGCGCCGATCAGTACCGTCACCAGCTCGGGCCGGTGCACCTTGGCCGCGTCGACCTGATCCGGCAGATCGCTCATCAGCGCACCGGTGCGGGCGAGGTTCCAGCTGTGCCCCGCCGGGCGCTCCAGCAGCCGCCTCGCGAGGCTGTCGACCTTGGGGGAGGTGCCCGTCGACCAGGAGACCTCCGGGCAGTCGGAGAGCACCGTGCAGGCGTCGAAGCCGACGGTGATGGAGTCGCCGAGCGCCGCGATCGACGCCGGGGCGGTGCGCCACGCGGGGGCGGGCCTGGCGGACGGCGTGGAAGCCTTCGGGCTCGGCCGCGCCGCCGGTGCCTTGGAGCCGTCCTCGCTGCACGCGGTCGCGGAGAGCAGCAGCGCACCGGCGACGAGGGCGGCGCCCGCGCGGCGCCGCACGCCCCCTGCCGATCCGTTCCGCCCGGGGAGCGCCACCTCGGCGGAGCGCATCCGGAAGAAAGCCGTACGCCGAGAGGAGAACGACCGGTCGATCTCTGTCATCCCCTGTCCCCTCCGGCCCGTGGGTGATATCTCTTCGAAGTACCGACGGTACGTCACCCCCGGGCCGGCACCGCGGGACAGCCCCGGTCCGGGGCGGCCGCGCCATGGCCCGAACGGGTACGCACCGTCGGCGTAAACCTCTGGCAACCCGTCATTTCCTGTCCTTTTTATGGCAGATTGCGGCATATTGGGTCCAATGGTGTTTACTGTAGGTCACCTGGCAGGCCGGTGCCGCAACGCTCACCGGAGCGGACCGTCGGCACTCGTCCCGGCCGCCGACGGCGCGGGCACGAGGCCGCCGGGGAAGGCGAACCTCGAACCGCACTGGAGGTCCCGGTGACGACCCGTGGAGTTCTGTACGTCCACTCCGCACCCCGCGCACTCTGTCCCCATGTCGAATGGGCCGTCGCGGGCGTCCTCGGCGTACGCGTCACCCTCGACTGGATCGCCCAGCCCGCCGCCCCCGGCACCTGGAGAGCCGAATTCTCCTGGCAGGGCGCCGTCGGCACCGCCTCCAAGCTCGCCTCCGCGCTGCGCGGCTGGCATCTGCTGCGCTTCGAGGTCACCGCCGAACCCTGCGCCACGGCCGAGGGCGAGCGCTACAGCTCCACGCCCGACCTGGGCATCTTCCACGCCGTCACCGGAATACACGGCGACATCCTCATCCCCGAGGACCGGTTGCGCGCCGCCGTCGTCCGTGCCGAGGGCGGCGAGAGCGACCTCACCGCCGAGGTCGCCCGCCTCCTCGGCAAGCCCTGGGACGACGAACTGGAGCCCTTCCGGCACGCCGGCGAGGGCGCCCCCGTCCGCTGGCTGCATCAAGTCGTCTGACCCCACCGTCGCGCCTTGCCCTCGTCCGCACCCGAAGTCTTAGCGTGCGGACATGGCTGATCACATCTCTGTGGCGGTGCTCGGCACCGGCATCATGGGCACGGCGATGGCCCGCAACCTCGCCCGCGCCGGATACGACGTCCGCGCCTGGAACCGCACCCGCGCCCGGGCCGAACCCCTCACCGCCGACGGCGTCCGCGTCACCGACACCCCGGCCGAGGCCGTCGACGGCGCGGACACCGTCCTCACCATGCTCCTCGACGGCCCCGCCGTCCTCCACGCGATGACGGCGGCGGCCCCGCACCTCGCCCGCGGCACCCTCTGGCTCCAGATGAGCACCGTCGGCATCGAGGGCACCGCCCCGCTCGCGGACGTCGCCGCCGCCCACGGCCTCCGCTACGTCGACGCCCCCGTCCTGGGCACCAAGGCCCCCGCGGAACAGGGCCAACTGACCGTCCTGGCCGCCGGACCCACCGACGTCCGCGAGCAGGCCGCCGCCGTCTTCGACGTCATCGGACGCACCACCCGCTGGGTCGGCGACGACGGCAGCGACGGCCGCGCCAGCCGCCTCAAACTCGTCCTCAACAGCTGGGTGCTGACCGTCATCAACGGCGTCGGCGAGGCCGTCGCGCTCGCCGAAGGGCTCGGCGTCGACCCGCGCGACTTCCTCGCCGCCGTCGACGGCGGCCCGCTCGACCTGCCCTATCTGCGGATGAAGGCCGAGGCGATCCTCTCCGGCGACCTCCGGCCCAGCTTCACCGTCTCCGCGGCCCGCAAGGACGCCCGGCTCATCGCCGAGGCGGCCGCGGCCTCCGGCGTCCGCACCGACCTCGCCGCGGCCGCCGCCGAACGGCTGCGCCGGGCGGAGGAACAGGGCCACGGCGACGAGGACGCGGCCGCCGCCTACCACGCCTCGTTCGGCGACTGACCGGGCCGCACACGCCGAAGGCCCGCCCGGTCGTGGTGACCGGGCGGGCCCTCGTACGTCAGGGGTGCGTTCAGACGGTGCGGAACGCCAGCACGACGTTGTGACCGCCGAAGCCGAACGAGTCGTTCAGCGCCGCGATGCGGCCCTCGGCGGGCAGCTTGCGGGGCTCGTCGCGGATGATGTCGACGTCGATCTCGGGGTCGAGGTTCTCGACGTTGATCGTCGGCGGGGCCACCCGGTGGTACACCGACAGGATCGACGCGACCGACTCGATGCCGCCGGCGCCACCCAGGAGGTGACCGGTCATCGACTTGGTGCTGGCGACGGCGATGTGGTCGGTGTCGTCACCGAAGACCTTGCGCAGCGCCTTCAGCTCGGCGAGGTCACCCTGCGGCGTCGAGGTCGCGTGCGCGTTGACGTGCACGACCTCGGACGGATCCAGGTCGCTGTTGTCGAGCAGGCTCTGCAGCGCGTGCGCGATGCCGTTGCCGGACGGCTCGGGCTGCACGATGTCGTGGCTGTCGGCGGAGATGCCCTGGCCGACGGCCTCGGCGTAGACCCGCGCACCGCGCTTGGCGGCGTGCTCCGCGGACTCCAGCACGATCACACCGGCGCCCTCACCGAGGACGAAACCGTTGCGCGCGGAGTCGAAGGGGCGGGAGGCGCCCTGCGGGTCGTCGTTCGACTTGGACATCGCCATCATGTTGCCGAACGCGGCGATCGGCAGCGGGTGGATCGCCGCCTCCGTACCGCCCGCGACCACGATGTCCGCACGGCCGGTGCGGATCATCTCGATGGCGTAGCCGATCGCCTCGGAGCCGGACGCGCAGGCGCTGACGGGGGTGTGCACACCCGCGCGGGCGTTGACGTCCAGGCCGACGTTGGCGGACGGGCCGTTCGGCATCAGCATCGGCACGGTGTGCGGGGAGACGCGGCGAACGCCCTTCTCCTTCAGTACGTCGTACTGACCGAGCAGGGTCGTCACGCCGCCGATGCCGGAGGCGATGACGGTGCCGAGCCGGTCGGGGTCGACCGAGGTGTCCTCCCCCGCCTTACCGGTGAAACCGGCGTCGGCCCACGCCTCACGGGCCGCGATCAGCGCGAACTGCGCCGAGCGGTCCAGCTTGCGGGCCTGCGGCTTGGGGATGACCTCACCGGGGTCCACCGCCGCACGGGCGGCGATACGGACCGGGAGGTCGGCCGCCCAGTCCTCGTCCAGGGTGCCCACACCGGACCGGCCGGCGAGCAGGGCCTCCCAGGTCGAAGCGCTGTCGCCACCCAGCGGTGTGGTTGCGCCGATACCGGTGACGACCACGGTGCGATTGGTCGCGTTCACGGGAATTCTTACTCCACGGGTAGAGGGGTCTGAATACGGCGCCACCGCGGGGTGGCGACATGCGCAGAAGCTGGATCAGCTCTGGTGCTTGAGGATGTAATCGGTCGCGTCGCCGACGGTCTTGAGGTTCTTGACGTCGTCGTCGGGGATCTTCACGTCGAAGCGCTCTTCAGCGGCGACGACGACCTCGACCATGGACAGCGAGTCGACATCGAGGTCGTCGGTGAAGGACTTTTCCACCTTGACGTCCTCGGTGGGGATCCCGGCGATCTCGTTCACGATGTCGGCGAGACCGGCGACGATCTCTTCCTGGGTGGCAGCCACGGTGGCGCTCCTTGATGTTCTAGTGGTAACTGACGGGGTGAAGCTGGGCGCGCAGCGGCCGGCACATCGGGGGGACGGACGGCGCTGCGCAGATCTTGCTTAGGGGAGGGTAACGACCGTAGCGGCGTAAACGAGACCCGCCCCGAAGCCGATGACCAGCGCGGTGTCGCCGCTCTTGGCCTGACCGGTCGCCAACAGCCGCTCCATGGCGAGCGGGATGGAGGCGGCGGAGGTGTTGCCGGTGGTCTCCACGTCACGGGCGACCGTGACGCTCTCCGGCAGCTTCAGCGTCTTCACCATCGAGTCGATGATCCGCATATTCGCCTGGTGCGGAATGAAGACATCCAGGTCGTCCGGGCTGACTCCGGCCGCATCCAGCGCCTGCTGGGCGACCTTCGCCATCTCGAACACCGCCCACCGGAAGACCGCCTGGCCCTCCTGGGTGATGGCGGGGTAGCGGATGGCCTCGGGGGCCGTCCGCTCCTCGGGGCCGTCGCCACCGGGCACCGGCGTGGTGCGGTACGCGTCCCAGGCGATGGTCTGCTTGATCGTTTCCGCTTTGTCGCCCTCGGAGCCCCAGACGGTCGGGCCGATCGCGGGCTCCTTGCCGGGGCCGACGATGACCGCGCCCGCACCGTCACCGAACAGGAAGGCCGTCGCACGGTCCTCCAGGTCGGTGAGGTCCGACAGCCGCTCCACGCCGATGACCAGCACATACTCGGCGGAACCCTCGGTGACCATGCCCTTGGCGAGGGTCAGGCCGTAGCCGAAGCCCGCGCAGCCGGCCGAGATGTCGAACGCCGCGGGACGGCCCGCGCCGATACGGTGCGCGATCTCCGTCGCGATGGCCGGGGTCTGCTTGAAGTGCGAGACGGTGGAGACGATGACCGCGCCGATCTGCTCGGGCGTGATGCCCGCGTCGGCGATGGCCTTGCCCGCCGCCTCGATCGACATGACGGCGACGGTCTCCTCCGGGCTCGCCCAGTGCCGGGTGGCGATGCCCGACCGCGAGCGGATCCACTCGTCGGAGGAGTCGATGTGCTTGAGGATTTCCTCGTTCGGTACGACACGGGTCGGGCGGTAGCCGCCGACACCCATGATCCGGGCGTACTCGGCGCCCTTCGAGGGCTTGATCTTCGAGGTCATGCGCGGGCTCCTTCTTCGGCCGACGGGTCGGCGACCGGAGAGCTGTGCTCCGCGATCAGGGTGCGGGCCGCGTCGAGGTCGTCGGGGGTCTTGAGAGCGAGCGTCTTCACACCGGGCAGGGCGCGCTTGGCCAGGCCGACGAGCGTGCCGCCCGGCGCCGCCTCGATGAGCGCGGTGACGCCCAGCTCCTTGAACGTCTCCATGCACAGGTCCCAGCGCACCGGGTTCGCCACCTGGCCCACCAGACGCTGCACCAGCTCATCGCCGGTGGCGACGGCCCGGCCGTCCTTGTTGGAGACGTAGCGGGTGTGCGGGTCGGTGACGTCCAGCTCGCCGACCGCGGACTCCAGCGCCGCCACGGCGGGCGCCATGTGGTGGGTGTGGAACGCGCCGGCCACCTTCAGCGGGACGACCCGCCGGGTGCCCTCCGGCTTGTCCGCGACGAGGGCCGCGATCTGCTCGGCGGTGCCCGCCGCAACGATCTGACCGGCGCCGTTGACGTTCGCCGGGGTCAGCCCCAGCTTCTCCAGATGCGGCACGACGACGGACTCCTCGCCGCCGAGCAGTGCCGCCATGCCGGTCTCGGTGACGGCGGCGGCCTCGGCCATCGCCAGGCCACGCCGCCGGACCAGCTGCATCGCGGAGGTGTCGGTGAGCGTGCCGGTCAGCGCGGCGGCCGCCAGCTCGCCGACGCTGTGGCCGGCCGCGGCGCCGACGCGCGCGGTGAACTCCTCGGGCGTCGCGAACAGCTGCCGGGAGGAGATCAGTGCGGACGCCACCAGCAGCGGCTGCGCCACGGCGGTGTCGCGGATCTCGTCCGCGTCGGCGTTCGTGCCGTAGTGGATCAGGTCCAGGTCGATGGCGGCGGACCACTCACGGAGCCGGTCTTCGACACCGGGGAGGTCGAGCCAGGGGGTCAGGAAGCCGGGCGTCTGAGCGCCTTGGCCGGGAGCGACGAGTACGAGCACCCTCACACTCTCTCTTGTGGGAGGTCCCGCCCGCCCGTGGGGACAGGGACGAAGAACCATCGGGGGAATTGTTGGTGTCCGACAAAAGTCTAGAGCTGCGATTCTCCGCCAGCCAGACGCCCCAGGATCAGTGCGATACGCAGGGTGAAGGCCGAGCGGACATCGGACGGGGACCATCCGGTGACGTCCGTCACGCGTCGGAGCCGATAGCGCACGGTGTTCGGGTGCACGAACAGCATCCGCGCCGCACCCTCCAGGCTGCTGGCCTGCTCCAGATAGACGCTCAGTGTTTCCAGGAGCGCGGAGCCCGCCTCCTCCAGCGGCCTGTAGATCTCCTCCACCAACTGATCGCGCGCCACCGGGTCCGACGCCATCGCGCGCTCCGGCAGCAGATCGTCGGCGAGCACCGGCCGCGGTGCGTCGGGCCAGGCGGCGCAGGCCCGCAGACCGGCGGCGGCGGCCTGCGCCGAGCGCGTCGCGGCGAGCAGGTCGGCGACGACCGGACCGGCCACCACCGGGCCCGCGGCGTACGGCCCGATCAGCGCCTTCGCCGCCTTGAGCGGGTTGTCGGAGCCGCCGGCGATCACCACCAGGCGGCTGCCCAGGACGCCGGTCAGCACCTGGAGCTTGGCGTGCCGGGCGGCCCGGCGGATCGCCTCCACGGTCAGTTCGCTGTCGCCGTCGGGGGCGGTGCCCAGGACGACGCAGACGTGCTCGGGGGAGTTCCAGCCCAGGGCCGCGGCCCGGGAGATCGCGCCCTCGTCGGCCTCACCGGAGAGCACCGCGTTGACGACCAGCGACTCCAGCCGGGCGTCCCAGGCGCCACGCGCCTCGGCGGCCTGGGCGTAGACCTGCGCGGTGGCGAAGGCGATCTCGCGGGCGTAGACGAGCAGCGCCTCCCGCAGGACCGATTCGTCGCCGGGTGCCGCGACCTCGTCGATCGCCGACTCCATGACCTCGATGGTCGTCCGGACCATCTCCACGGTCTGGCGCAGCGTGATGGCCCGGGTCAGCTCGCGCGGTGCGGTGCCGAAGACGTCGGTGCTGATCGCCTGGGGGGTCTCGGGGTGCCGGAACCACTCGGTGAACGCGGCGATACCGGCCTGTGCCACCAGGCCGATCCAGGAGCGGTTCTCCGGTGGCATCGCGCGGTACCACGGCAACTGCGCGTCCATGCGCGCGATGGCTGCCGCGGCGAGTTTGCCGGACGACTGCTCCAGCCTGCGGAGGGTCGCCTGGTGCGGATGAGGGGCGCGCGATGCGGGTTCAGACACGGGACAAGACTGCCTTATCGGGTCGGGCGCGTGGCGCGGCGGGGCTACGGTGACTGCATGATTCAGGTGCATGCGGGCGCGGAACGCTATCGGGGCGGCGATCCGGAAGCCGGCATCGAGACGCTCCACGCGTTCTCCTTCGGCCCCCATTACGACCCCGCCAACCTGCGGTTCGGCGCACTGATCGCCTGCAACGAGGAGCGGCTCGCACCGGGCGCCGGATTCGACGAGCACCCGCACCGCGACACCGAGATCGTCACCTGGGTCGTCGAGGGCGAACTGACCCACCGCGACTCCACGGGACACGAGACGACGGTACGGCCGGGTGACCTGGCCCGGCTCACCGCCGCCGACGGCGTCCGGCACATCGAACGCAACGACGGCCCCGAACCGCTGCGCTTCGTCCAGATGTGGCTGGCCCCGACGGAGTTCGGCGGCACCCCCGCGTATGACGTGGTGCGCGGCCTCGCCGACCACGCCCCGTACGCCGTCCCGCGCGCGGGCGCGACGCTGCACATCCGCCGCCTCGCCCCGGGCGAAAGCGCCGGACTCCCGGCAGCGCCGCGGGTGTATGTGCAGGTGGTACGCGGTGAGATCCGGCTGGGCGAGGCCGTGCTGGCGGCCGGTGACGCCGCGCGGCTCACCGAGGAGAGCGACGCACGGCTGCGGGCGGCGGGGCCCGCGGAGTGCCTGATCTGGGAGATGGGGACGGAGCCGCGGTACGCGTGAGCCGCGGGGCGGGGGCGTTGCGGTGTGCATGAAGGGGCGGCGGTGTGCCACGGGCGCCCCTCGGCGCGGGGTGCGGCCCGGTCGGTGACGGGCTGGGCGATGGGCGGCCGGGACCTGCGGGGCCCGGCCGCCGGGTGTCAGGCGGAGTGCAGCTCGGCCAGGACCGCGTCGGTCAGCGGCGGCCAGACGTCGACGGCCCAGGGGCCGAAGGCACGGTCGGTGAGCGCGATACAGGCGGCGCCGGAGCCGCCCGCCTCCGGGTCCACCCACAGGAACGTCCCGGACTGACCGAAGTGGCCGAACGTCCGCGCCGACGACGAAGCACCCGTCCAGTGCGGCGACTTCCCGTCGCGGATCTCGAAGCCCAGCCCCCAGTCGTTGGGCTTCTGGTGACCGTAGCCGGGCAGTACGCCGGTGAGCCCGGGGAAGACCACGGAGGTCGCGGCGGCGACGGTCTCCGGCGCGAGCAGCCGCGGCGCCTGCAATTCGGCGGCGAAGCGGATCAGGTCGGCGACGGTCGAGACACCGTCCTTGGCAGGCGAACCGGCCAGCTCCGTCGCGTCCATCCCGAGCGGCTCCAGCACCGCCTCCCGCAGGTACTGGGGGAAGGGGATGTCGGTGGCCTTGGCGATGTGGTCGCCCAGCGCCTCGAAACCGGCGTTGGAGTAGATCCGCCGGGTTCCCGGGGCGGCCATGGTGCGCTGCTCGTCGAAGGCGAGACCGGAGGTGTGGGCGAGGAGGTGGCGCACGGTGGAGCCCTCGGGCCCGGCCGGTTCGTCCAGCTCGACCGCGCCCTCCTCGATCGCCACCAGCGCGGCATAGGCGGCCAGTGGCTTGGTCACCGAGGCCAGCGGGAAGCGGTGCTGCTGGGGCCCGCACGTCCCGGCGACACTGCCATCGGCTCGTACGACGGCGGCCGCAGCGGTCGGCACCGGCCAGTTCTCGATCATCCGCAGGCTCTGCATGGGACGAGCCTAAAGGCCGCCCGCCGGGTGGCCACAGGCCGGTCGGTACAAGGCTTCCGCCGCTCCGATGTCCTGGCTGGAGACGGACCGGGGGACCGGTCCCGCGCCCGGGAGCCGGGCCGGGGAACGCCCGGCCGGCTTCGGGGGCTTGCCAAATCCCGGTCAAGATCGGGCTTGCCTGGAGTGCACTCCAACTCTCTAGCGTTGAACGAGGTCGATGGGGGCGACAGTCGAACAGGGGAGACGCGGCATGACGGTGACGCAGAGCGAGCCGGTGATCGAGGAAACGGCGGCGGACGGCGGAGCGGTGTCCGTACAGCGGACGCCCGGCAGCCCGCAGTGGGCGGCACGCAGCTGCGCGCAGGAGGTGTTCCACCCGCGCCCGACCGGCCGGGACCGCTACTCGATCAGCGAGGTGGCGTCGTACACCGGGCTCAGCGCCCACACCCTGCGCTGGTACGAGCGGATCGGCCTGATGCCGCACGTCGACCGCAGCCACACCGGACAGCGGCGCTTCACCAACCGCGACCTGGACTGGCTGGGGCTGGTCGCCAAACTGCGGCTCACCGGGATGCCGGTAGCCGACATGGTGCGCTACGCCGAACTCGCCAAGGGCGGCGACGCGACCTTCGCCGAGCGGGAAGAGCTGCTGACCGCACACCGCGAGGACGTACGGCACCGCATCGCGGAGCTGCAGGACACGCTCGCCGTACTCGACTACAAGATCGATATCTATGCCGACGCCCGACGCCGGGCGTCCGAGAGGGGCTGACCCGACATGGGGAGCGAGAAGATCGACACCGTGGAGCTGGGCACCGGCGGACCCCGCGTCGGAGTCCAGGGCCTGGGCTGCATGGGCATGAGCTTCGCCTACGGCCCGACCGACGCCGACGCCGCACGGGAGACGTTGGAGCGCGCCCTGGAACTGGGCGTGACCCTCTACGACACCGCCGACTTCTACGGCAGCGGTGAGAACGAGGAGTTCATCGGGCCCTTCATCCGCAACCACCGCGACGAGGTCGTGATCGCCACCAAGTTCGCGCTCTCCTTCGACCCCGCCGATCCGCACAAGCGCGCCATCCGCAACGACCGCCCGTACATACGGCAGGCCGTCGAGGGCAGCCTGCGGCGCCTCGGTGTGGACACGATCGACCTTTACTACATGCACCGCCGTGACACCGCCGTTCCGATCGAGGAATCCGTCGGCGCGATGGCCGAGTTGGTTGCCGAGGGCAAGGTCAAGCACCTGGGGCTCAGCGAGGTGACCGCCTCCGAACTGCGGGCCGCCCAGGACGTGCACCCGATCTCCGCGATCCAGTCCGAGTGGTCGCTCTTCAGCCGTGACGTGGAGAACGGCGTGGTCGCTGCCGCCGCTGAGCTGGGCGTGGGCTTCGTGCCGTACTCGCCGCTCGGCCGGGGGTTCCTGACCGGCTCCTTCGTCAGCGCGGAGAAGGAGCTGGGCCAGGACGACTTCCGCCGCCAGCAGCCGCGCTTCACCGGCGACAACGCCGCGGCCAACGCCGCACTGCTGGAGCCCGTCCGCTCCCTCGCCGCCGCGCATGGTGCGACGCTCGGACAGATCGCGCTGGCCTGGGTCCAGCAGCGGGCCGAGGCGCACGGCCTCAGCGTGGTGCCGATCCCCGGCACCCGCAGGCCCTCCCGTATCGAGGAGAACACCGCCGCCACCCGCATCCGGCTCACGGCGGAGGAGCTGGCGCTGCTGGAGCCCATCGCGGGCAAGGTCGCGGGAGACCGGTACGCGGACATGACATTCACCTCTGCCGGACGGGAGTGACGGACGGGAACGGGGGAGGGGAGCCTCCGCCGTAGGGACGGGGCCCCTCGCCCGGTGGGGCGTCGCCGAGCGGGCCACCGGGCCGGGACGGCCGGTGGCCCGCACCCGAACCGGCCGTTGACCGGCGCCGGTTCAGGTGACGACCGAGTAGTGGCCGAGCGTGATGGCGGCGAAGTTGCGCAGAGAGTCGGTGCCCGGGGCGAGATAGCCGGTGTGGCCTTCGGCCCGTATCGCGGAGACCCGCCGCGCGCCGAACGCCGGATCGGTGGGGTCCTCTCCGTGCCCCAGCCCCAGGACGTCGACGTGCGGGACGTTGCCTATCCAGTCCGTGGCGTCCCGCGCGGCCCACACCCGGGCGTAGCCGTCCACCTCGGCGGCGGAGGGGCGGCGCATACCGGGGGAGCCGAAGACGATCAGATCCCTCGCGGTGTGGCCCAGGACCGGCCCGGCCAGACCGCAGACGACCGAGCCGTAGCTGTGGCACAGCAGCGCCGGTGCAGGGGCGCCCACCGCGGCCAGCCCGGACAGGAGGCGCACCAGCCGGGGCGCACCGGCCTCGGCGAGCCGCCCGGTCGCGGCATCCGGCCCCAGACCGACCGGGGTGGTGTACCCCGTCCAGGCGATCACGGCCGTCCGGACCCCGGGGGCGTCGGCGGCCATCCGGGCGCGCAGGGATATCGCCATCCCGGTCGGCGTGCCGTACGGGTCGCGGCCGCGGTCGAAGGTGGCCAGGTCGATGTCGGAGCCGGGCACGACCACGGCGGTGCGCTCCGCTCGCGTCAGATCGCCGTGCACCTCCGCTATCTGACCGCGACCGCGCGGGTCGAAGGCGAGGACCTGCCGTCCGGGCGCGAGCAGTTCGGCGTAACGGTCGGCCGCCCGGCGTGCCGCCCGATGGTCCTCCAGGGTGCCGCCGGGATCGGTGGACAGTGCCAGCTGCCGGTCCCGCTCGGCCTTCAGCGCAAGGGAGTTGGCCTGGTACCGCAGGGGGATCGGGGCGCCGTCGAGGTTGCCGGCGGTCAACGGGTGCCGCACCGTGAGGAGGTGCCGCTGAGTGGCGGTCAGCCCATGGAAGAAGCGGGCCACCTCGGCCGGGGAGGCCGTCGCCGGGTCCGGCAGACGGATGCCCAGGGAGTGGTCCGCGCGCCAGGCGGCGGCGCCCGGTGCGGGGCCGGTCACGGCGGTCTCCGCGGAGCCCGCGGCCCAGCCGCCCGTGCCTGCGGCGACGAGCGCGACGAGCGCCGCGGTGATCAGCGCGCGTCGGCCGCGTCGGCCGGCGGCTCGGAACAGTGCCATGGTGTCTCCTTCGTGCGGTGGTGCGACGGAAGGAAACGTAGAAAGACGTCGGGTGGTACGGCGTCACCCCTCGGAGCCAACTCCCGCGTGATACCGCAGTAGGGGGTAGGGCGCCGGGTCCCACCTGAGTACCACTCGTGCACTCTGCGGCGAGGGAACGGCGGTTGACCTGCGGCATGGCAGGGCGGCGGCCGGCCGGGCGGGGCCTCCCGAGCCGCGCATCGCCCGCCTCAGCGTTCGCCCGGCGTGACCAGCCCCGACTCGTACGCGAAGATGACCGCCTGTGCCCGGTCACGCAGCTCCAACTTGGCCAGTACGCGCCCGATATGGGTCTTCACGGTCTGTTCGGCGAGGACCAGTGCGTCCGCGATCTCCTGGTTGGAGAGGCCCCGGGCGATCAGCTTCAGCACCTCCGTCTCCCGTGGGGTGAGGCCGTTGAGCCGCAGTGCGGTGGCGTCCTTGCGGGGGGCCGGGCCCTGGCGTGCGAAGTCCGCGATCAGCCGACGGGTCACGGACGGGGCGAGCAGGGCCTCACCTGCGGCGACGATCCGGACCGCGGCGATGAGATCGGCGGGCGGGGCGTCCTTGAGGAGGAACCCCGAGGCGCCGGCGCGCAGCGCCTCGTAGACGTAGTCGTCGACGTCGAAGGTGGTCAGCATCAGCACCTTCGGGCGGTGGGTGACGCCGGGTGGTGGGGCGAGCAGCTGCCGCGCCGCCTCCAGGCCGTCCATCTGCGGCATCCGCACATCCATCAGCACCACATCCGGGTGTGTCCGGCGGCTCAGCTCGACGCCCTGGGCGCCGTCCGGGGCATCGCCGACCACGTCGATGTCGCTCTGCGCGGCGAGCAGCGCGGCGAAGCCTGCCCGCACCATGGCCTGGTCATCGACGATGATCACTCGTGTGGTCATGGGGAGTCGGTGTCCTTGTCGATCAGAAAGGGCAGGGGCAGGGGGAGCTGGGCGGCGATCATGAAGCCGCCGTCCGGCAGTGGCCCGGTGGACAGGCGGCCCTTCACCAGCCGCACCCGCTCGCGCATCCCCACGAGGCCGTGCCCGGTGCCCGAGGTCTCCCACGCGGTGGACGGGGTCGGCGGCGGGCCGTTGAGGACCAGCACCGTCAGCACGGTGCCGTCCATGGAGCGCACCACCGACACCCGGGTGCGGGCCCCGGGGGCGTGCCGCACCACGTTGGCCAGGGCTTCCTGGACGATGCGGTAGGCCGAGAGGGCCACCGCGGGCTCCGGTGCCACCGGCTCGTCGGGAAGCGTCAACTCGACCGGCACACCTGCCCGTATGGTGGCCTCGACCAGACGCGGCAGCTCGTCCAGACCCGGCTGCGGGGCCTTCTCCGGACCTGTGTCCCGCTCCGCCTCCGCGCTGCGCAACACCCCCAGCAGCCGCCGCATCTCCGTCAGCGACTCCCGGGCCGTCGTCGCGATGGCGGCGAACTCCTCCTGAGCCTGCGGGGGTATGCCCTCGATGCGGTAGGGCGCGCTGTCGGCCTGGACGGTGATCACCGACATGTGGTGGGCGACCACGTCGTGCAGTTCGCGGGCGATCCGGGCCCGCTCCTCCAGCAGGGTGCGGCGGGCCCGCTCCGCCTCGCTGATCGTCTCCTGCTCCCGCAACTTCCGCCGGGCGTCGCCGCGTTCCCGCACCACGAGGCCGACCAGCAGCAACACGCCCGCCAGGACGAACATCAGCATCCAGGTGTTGTCGCTGCGGCGGGGCGTCAGCGGCTCCAGGAGGACGCCCACCACACCCGTCGTCGCCCAGACCGTGGCCAGGGTCCGGCGGCTCTCCCGCTGGGACAGCGGCACCATCAGCGCCAGATAGCCGATGATCGCCGTCGGCGGCCACGGCCAGGCTTGCGTCTGCGGGGACAGGGAGAGCAGCACCGCGCACAGCACATCGGCGCCGAAGATCACCCACCATGCCGACAGCGGCCGGACCACCGCCATCAGCAACGGCAGTGTCTGCGCCGCCCCGAAGAGCGCCGCCAGGGAGGCGTTCATGCCGTAGTTCTCGCCCAGATTGTGCCCGCCGACCGGCAACAGCACGGTGGTGAGGAGGACGGCGAGAACGTACGGGAGGCGGCGGACCCAGACGCTGCGGGCGGTGCCGAGCAGCGGTGTGCCGGGCCGGTCCCCCAGGCCGAGGAGCGCGGCCAGGCCCCGGCGGGCCGCGCGCAGGGTGGGCCCCCGGGCCGGTGCGCGCGCCGCGCCGGTGCCGGTCGGGGAAGGGGAAGCATCTCGGATCATCGCGCAGTCAATGTAAGCGGAGGGCGATGACCCGAACGTCATACCGGGGTGCGGAGCTGCACCCCTACCACGGTATGACCCGCGGAGTTCCGGTAGCCGTCCCGAGCAGCCGCTACAGCTCGGCGAGGAGTTCGGCCTTCTTCGCGCTGAACTCGCCGTCCGTCAGCAGCCCGGCACCGTGCAACTCGCCGAGCTGGCGGATCCGGTCGGCGATGTCGGCCGGATTCCGCCCGGTGTCCCCGACCCGGCGCACCGGCGCGCACGCCGCCGGCTCCGGGCCGGTCTGCGCCGTCCGGACCGCCGCCAGCACCGCCGCGGCGAACGGCAGCGACTCGTGGACGGGCCCGTACCCGAGGCCGAAGATCACGGCGGCCGGATCCTGGTCGGCCTCGCCGGGCGTCCCGTCCCGGGCGGTGCGCTCCAGGAGCCGCAGATGGCCGGTGACCAGCTCCGGAGAGCGCCACTCCACCCCGCTCAACTCGCCGACGCCGAAGCTCTGGTCGCCGCTCATCCACTTCGCGGACGACGCCCCCGTCCAGAACCAGCGGAACGTGACCGCGCTCCCGTCGAACGACGCCTTCCCGTCGTACGCCTTGAAGTGCAGCGGGCCCTCGGGCGGCGCGACCAGATGACGGTCGGCGGGCTCCCCGGCGCCCGGCCCCAGCAGGCGGCGCAGCGCGTCGGCGAAGTGCGCCGCCGGGGCCTCCTGCTCGGCGGGCAGCACCAGGCGGTAGGGGTCGGCGTCCTCCTTGAGCTGCCCGGCGGCCGCCTCCATCAGGGGGTCGGCGCCCGGCCTGGGCACGGCGTGGAGCACGACGGTGCCGCGTCTGCCCTCGGACAGCTCGACGGCGCTCAGCGCCTCGTACGGAATGCGTCGCTCGCCGAGCGCCTGGAACAGCTTCGGCCTGCGGATCCCCCGTTCGAAGCGGATGAGTACGGAGTCCGGGCCGAACTCCCAGACGGCGTGAAAACCGGCCAGCACATCACCCATGCGGCTCATCGTATGCGGCGGTTGCCCGCCCGTCCCCCTTATGGACACCTTGTACCTTCCGCGGCCGACGGCTCCCGGCCGCCGCGGCGGATCAGGCGAGCCCGGCGTCGCAGCGGACGTCGTCGGTCGCGCAGCGTACGTCCGAGAGCGCGCCCACACCGATCTTCGCGAAGTTGCGCAGACTCTCGGTGCCGGGCGTGAAGTACCCGGCGTGGCCGTCGGCGCCGGCTGCCGACAGCAGGCGGCTGCCGAACGCCGGGTCGACCGGGTCGGGGCCGTGGCCCAGCCCGCCGACCTCCAGGTACGGCACGTCCTGGATCCAGTCGTCGGAGTCCCGCATGGCCCACAGACGGGCCCGGGTGTCGAGCGCCGTTTTGTTGGCCGCGCGCATACCGGGGCTGCCCGCCACCGCGATGTCCCGCACGTTCGACGGCAGATCGCGCGCGGCCAGACCGCAGACCACCGAGCCGTAGCTGTGGCAGAACAGCGCGACGCTGTCGGCCGGGGGCAGCGCCCGGGCCAGCGCCCGCAGCCGGACGGCGCCCGCCTGGGCGAGCTGCCCGGTGGCGGCCTCCACCCCGAGACCGGCCGGGGCGGTGTAGTCGGCCCAGGCGATCACCGCGGTCCGGGTGCCCGGCCGGGCGGCACGTTCGGCGCCGTAGAGCGCATCGGCCATGCCCACGGGGGCGCTGGTGGCGCGGTTGGTGCGTTCGAAATTCGTCAGGTTGGTGTCCACCCCGGGGACGACCACGGAGACCCGGCGGGCCGTGTCGAGGTCGCCGAAGACCTCCGCGGCGCGGCCGCCGCCCGCCGGGTCGAACGCCAGGATCTGGCGGCCCTTGGCGGCCATCGACTCGAAGCGGTGCATCAGACGGCCCGCGTCCTGACGGCCCAGAGGCGTGAGGCGGCGGTCGGTGGAGCGCCGCTCCTCGATGGCGCGCGCCTGGTCGAGCGCGGTGTGGTTGGCGCGGTAGCGCAGGTCCACCGGCGCACCGTTCATATTGCCGACGACCAGCGGATACCGGTCGGCGAGCTCACGGCGACCGGCGCGGTCCAGGGAGGCGAAGAAGGCGCGGAGCCGGTTCGGTGCGGCGTCCGGGTCGGGCAGCCGGTCGCCGCGGAAGGTGGCGTGCCGCCAGTCGGCCTCCGCGGTGGCCAGCGGGTTGGCGTCGTCCTGGTGACCTCTGATCGCGGTCCACCCCGTGAGGGTGAGCATGACGAACACCACCGCCAGGGCGAGTGCCGCACGCCAGGCGGTGGACTGCAGGAATCCGAAGGAACCGAAGGAGGGGCCGAGCCCAGAGAAAGAAGTCACCGCGGGCCACCCTAGGAGACGCGGCAGCATGCCTGCTTCACGGGTGAGTCATGTCACGTTTCACGGCGGGTAATTCGAACAATCTGGACGCCCGGAGCTGCGCGTTCGCGCTCAGCGGTGCGGCGCCGGACTCATCCGGAACCACGGCGTCACGCCCTGCCGATACCGGGTGACGCCGTGTCCCGGAGCGGCGCCGCCCGGCGCGCGGGAGCGCCGTACGCGCCGGGGGCGCGTCACCGCACCGCGCGCCAGTTGTCGGCGAGGACGGGCCCGAGGTGATCGAGGTACGAGTGGGTCAGCTCGCGGAGCGACGTCACGGTGAAGTCGTCGCCCTCGCTCCACGCCTTCCCGGCGGCGCGCATCACCCCGTTGAACGCCCCGACGAGCACCCGGGGGCGTGGGTCCCGGTCCGCGTCGAGCTCCTCCCGCCGGGCGATGAGCCGGGCGATCCCCTCCTCCAGGTCGCAGGAGCGCCGCAGGTGGGCGGCGATCAGCGCGGGGGTCGACTCGATCATCCGGTAGGTGCGCATGTACAGCTCCACCGGGACCATCGGCTCGATCGAGGCGGCGATGTCGTCCCAGGCGGCCATCAGCGAACTGCGCAGCGCGGTCAGCGGTGCCTCGTCGGCGGGCCGGTGGCTCAGCTCCTCCAGGAAGCGCGCCTCGACCATCTCCTGGACGGCGAAGGTGACCTCTTCCTTGTTGCTGAAGTACCGGAAGAAGGTGCGCTGCGAGACGTCGACGGCGGCGGCGATCTCGTCGACGGTCGTCGCCTCGTACCCCTGGGCCGTGAACAGCTCCAGTGCGGCGCGTATCAGGGCGTCCCGGGTGCGTTGCTTCTTGCGGGCGCGCAGCCCGCACAGAGCCGATTCGCGCGGCGTCGAGAGGGTCATGCTGCGCCGCCTTTCCAAGGTGTTCTCGCTGCTCAGGATAGCTGTGAGCGAAATGACAGTTACCGACTCATGAATTGCTTTGTCAACTGTCAGTGGCTGACATTAGTGTCTCCGAATATGAGTTCCCAGACCCCGGTTGCCCAGAGCGCGCCGGAACTTCCCGTACCGGAGCCCCGTAAGGGATTGCGCGGCCATCCGTGGCTGACCCTCTTCTCCGTCGCGATCGGCGTCATGATGGTCGCCCTCGACGGCACGATCGTGGCGATCGCCAACCCGGCCATCAAGCAGGATCTGAACGCCTCGCTGGCCGATGTGCAGTGGATCACCAACGGCTACATGCTCGCGCTGGCCATCGCGCTGATCACCGCCGGAAAGCTCGGTGACCGCTTCGGCCACCGTCAGACGTTCCTGATAGGCATCGTCGGCTTCGCCGCCGCCTCCGGGGCCATCGGCTTCTCCAAGGAAGTCGCCTTCGTCATCGTCTTCCGCGTGCTCCAGGGCCTGTTCGGCGCACTGCTGATGCCCGCGGCGCTCGGTCTGCTGCGTGCGACCTTCCCCGCCGAGAAGCTCAACATGGCGATCGGCATCTGGGGCATGGTCATCGGCGCCTCCACCGCCGGTGGCCCGATCGTCGGCGGTCTGCTCGTCGAGCACGTCAGCTGGCAGTCGGTGTTCTTCATCAACGTCCCGGTGGGCGTGCTGGCGCTCGTCCTGGGCCTGGTGATCCTCAAGGACCACCGTGCGGCCAACGCCCCGCGGTCGTTCGACATACCCGGCATCGCGCTGCTCTCCGGCGCGATGTTCTGCCTCATATGGCCGCTGATCAAGGCGTCCGAGTGGGGCTGGGGCTCGATGCAGACCTGGGGCTTCCTGATCGGCTCCCTGGTGCTCTTCGCCCTCTTCGCGCTCCTGGAGACGAAGGTGCGCGAGCCGCTCATCCCGCTGCGGATGTTCCGCTCCGTGCCGCTCACCGCGGGCACGGTCCTGATGGTCCTGATGGCCTTCGCGTTCATGGGCGGCCTCTTCTTTGTGACGTTCTACCTCCAGAACGTCCATGGCATGAGCCCGGTCGACAGCGGTCTGCACCTCCTGCCGCTCACCGGCATGATGATCGTCGGCTCGCCGCTGGCCGGCGCCCTGATCACCAAGCTCGGCCCGCGCATCCCGCTGGTCGGCGGCATGGTGCTGACCGCCGTCGCGATGTACGGCATGTCCGGCCTGGACACCGGGACCGGCACGGTGACGATGTCGGTCTGGTTCGCCCTGCTCGGTCTGGGCCTCGCCCCGGTCATGGTCGGCGCCACCGAGGTCATCGTCGGCAACGCCCCGCTGGAGCTGTCCGGCGTGGCCGGCGGTCTCCAGCAGGCCGCGATGCAGGTCGGCGGCAGCCTCGGCACCGCCGTCCTGGGCGCGGTGATGGCGTCCCGCGTCGAGAACGACCTGCCGGGCAACTGGAAGGACGCGGGGCTGCCCCCGGTCGGCTCCCAGCAGCTGTCGCAGGCGTCCGACGCGGTCTCGGCGGGCTTCGCGCCGGTGCCGCCGAACACCCCGCCGGCGATCGGCCAGAAGATCGTCGCGGTCGCCCACGACACCTTCATCTCCGGCATGGGCCTCGCCTTCACCGTGGCCTGCGGTGTCGCCGTGGTCGCCGCCGTGGTCGCGCTCTTCACCAAGCGCGGTGCGAACGCGGAGGCGGGCGCGGGCGTCGGCCACATCTGAGCCACCCGCATCCCTGACGGCGGGGGGGGGGGGGGGGGGGGGGGGGGGGGGGGGGGGGGGGGGGGGGGGGGGGGGGGGGGGGGGGGGGGGGGGGGGGGGTGCAGGATTTGTGTTATCCCC
>NZ_JBVHWT010000013.1:217084-218564 GCF_055564055.1 Streptomyces sp. NPDC029159 | reverse complement strand
ACACAACAGGTCACCCGACGTGGGTCGGTTGGTCGCCCCGGGGGCGGGGGGGGGGGGGTGGAGGGGGGGGGGGGGGGGGGGAGGGGAGGGGGGGGGTGCCCCCCCCCCCCCCCCCCCCCCCGCTTCCCTTTCCCCGTACGGCTACGAGCGGCGGCGGGGCGCCCCGCGGCGGGTGCTCTTGGCGCCGCCGGAGCGGGCGGGACGGCCCTTGGCGGCGCCGCGGCCCCGGCCGCCGGTGCCGGCCTTCTTCGCGGGGCCGTCCTGCTTCTTCTTCCCCTCGGTGTCCTTGCCGTCGGTGCGGGCGGCGGGGCGGCCGCGGGTGCTGTTGACGGTGCGGCCGCGGACGATGCCGATCATGTCCTCGACCAGCTCGGCCGGGTCCTCCTTGGGCCAGGACAGCGCGACGCGGGAGACGGGGGCGTCGGTCAGCGGCCGGTAGGTGAGGTCACGGCGGTGGTGGAGGCGGGCCAGCGACTGCGGGACGGCGAGCAGCCCGATCCCGGCGGCGACCAGCTCGATCGCGTCCGCGGTGGTCTCCGGGCGGGTGAACGCCTCCTCGCCGGGCGGCGCCTCCCAGCCGAGGGTGTCGTCGAGGGGGTGCAGCACGGTCTCCTCGGCGAGATCGGCCGTGGTGACCTCCTCCGCCGCGGTGAGCAGATGGTCCTTGGGGACCACGACGACGGTCGTCTCGGTGTAGAGCGGGATGGCGTGGAGGTCGTCGCCGTCGACGGGCAGCCGGACGAAGCCCGCCTCCGCCTCGCGGGCGCGCAGCGTCGCCTGCGCGTCGGCGGCGGGCACCGGTACGAGGGTGAGGGGGACGTCCGGCAGCCGTTCCTGCCAGATCCGCACCCATTTACCGGGGATCACGCCGGGGACGTACACGAGGCGGAACGACGGGGTTGCTTCCGAGCCTGTCACGCCGCAAGGGTATCCGGTCGTGGTCGGCGGCCGCCCCGGCGCTCGATACCCTTGACCTCATGAAGTCCCAGCAGACCACCCAGACCATGAAGCCCGCGACGGCGGCCAAGAAGCTGGGCGTGTACCTCCAGGCCACGCCCGCCGCATTCCAGGAGGGCGTCGTCTCCCGCGCGGAGCTGAACGCGCTGCAGACCGAGCCGCCGCAGTGGCTGGCGGACCTGCGCCGCAACGGCCCGCACCCGCGTCCGGTGGTGGCGGCCAAGCTCGGCGTCTCCATCGCGGGTCTGGCCCGGGGCGGCGTCACCGAGCCGCTGACCACCGAGCAGATCGACGCGCTGAAGCAGGAGCAGCCCGAGTGGCTGGTGCGCGAGCGCGCCACCCAGGCCGAGGTGCGCAAGGAGGCCGTGCGCATCAAGGAGAAGCAGGCGGCGGACCGCGCGAAGAAGGAAGCCGGCGAGGCGCAGTCCTGAGCCGTGTCGGGGGGGGGGGGGGGGGGGGGGGGAGGAGGGGAGGGGGGGGGGGGGGGGGGGGGGGGGGGGGGGGGGGGGGGGGGGGGGGGGGT
>NZ_JBVHWT010000013.1:0-217076 GCF_055564055.1 Streptomyces sp. NPDC029159 | reverse complement strand
AAGAAAAAAATCCGGAAAGCCGAGGTTCTAATCCTGCTCACTTGACGGGACCCCCCCCCCCGGCGACGCGACCGCTCGGCTAGGGGGTGTCTTTCCGGTCTTCGTGGATCAGGGCGTGGCGTCTGGTGCCGTGCATCGCAAGGCGGAGGCCCTCCCGCGGACTGGGTGTCCGTGGGTGGGGCGACAACGCGGCGAGGTGCGGTGCCAGGCGCCACGACCCCACGAAGATCGGAAAGACACCCCCTAGGCCGTCCGCTGCCAGCGGATGCGGGTGGCGCACACCGCGACCACCAGCGCCGAGGCGGCGACGGCCGACATCCCCCAGACCAGTCCGGCGGCGCCCGCCAGGAAGCCGATGAGCGGCGGCCCGGCGAGCAGTCCGGTGGTCCCCATGGCGGCCACGAGGGTGAGGGCGTCGGAGCCCTGCCGGGCCGCGGCGACGTAGACGCACGGGGTGACCGCGGCGACGCCCAGGCCGACGCAGGCGAAGCCGAGCAGCGCCGGGAGGACGCCGCCGCTCAGCAGGGCGAGGGCGAGCCCGATGCCCGCGACGGTGGAGCCGACGCGGACGACCCGGCCGTCGCCGAAGCGGCTGCGCCAGCCGTCGGCGAAGAGCCGCGCCACCACCATCATTCCGGAGACGACGGCGATGCCCAGCGGGGCGATCTCCGCGGAGGCGTGCGTCACGTCCGTCATGTAGAGCGCGGACCAGTCGTTCATCGCGCCCTCGGTGATGGTGCCGAACACCATCGCGCAGCACATCCACAGCGTCATCGCCGTCGGCAGCCGCCGGGCGCCGCGTACCCGCTCCGCCTTCGGCGTCGCCTCGGGCTTCGCCTCCTCCCGCAAAAGCCGCGGCGCCGCGAACGCGACCAGGGCCAGCAGCAGGGCGGCGGCGACGGTGAAGTGCGCGGCCACGGACGGGGTGAGCGCGTGGGTGGCGGAGGCCAGCAGCGCCGCGGCCAGGGAGCCGCCGCTGAAGACGGCGTGCAGCCGGGCCATGGCGGTGCGCTCGTGTGCGGCCTCCAGCGCCGCGCCCTGGGCGTTCATCGCGACGTTCAGACAGCCCACCAGGACGCCGTCCACACACATCACCGCCAGGGCCGCCGGGTAGTTCGGCGCGGCGGCCAGGGCGAGCAGCGCCGCCGCCAGGCCGAGGGCCGCGAGGGGTGCCAGGCGGTGGGAGCCCAGGCGCCGCATCAACGCCGCGACCAGCGGGAACGACACCGCGGCGCCCACTCCGGCGGCCATCAGCAGCAGCCCGACCTCGGCGGCGTCCAGCCCGAGGTCGTGCTTGAGCTGCGGCAGCCGCGCCGTCCAGGTGGCGTACTGGAAGCCGAGGCAGCAGAAGAGCGCGGCGATGGCGCACAGGGCGCGGCGGAACGGGTCGTCGAGTCGGAACACGCGATCAGCTCACTTCGTGGGGCGCGGCGGGGCGGTGGCGTGCGGGGCGCCGCACTCCGGGGTGGCCGGCGCGCGGGGGCAGGGGGCGGACCATGCAGACCGCGTCCGGCCCGTAGTCGGGGCCGGGGGCGGCGGCCCGGTGGTCGACGGTGAAGCCGCGGGCCGCCCAGAAGGGGTGGCTGCCGCCGACGGCGATCAGGGAGAGCTGCTCGTAGCCGCGGGCGGTGGCGGCGGCCGTGAGGCGGTGCAGCAGCAGTTGGGCCAGGCCGCGGCGGCGCTGCGGCGGGGCGATGACCAGGTCGTGGAGGTGGAGGTTGCGGGAGGCGAAGGGGCGCTCCTCGGCGCGGGTGAGGTGCGGGTGGGTGTGGGGCGGGTAGGGCAGGGCCAGCAGATAGCCGGCGAGCCGGTCGCCGCGCTCGGCGACGAAGCAGGTCGCCGGGGAGGCGTCGGCCCGGGACGTGAGGGCGGCGCGGTCCTCGGAGAGGCCGAGCGGGGTGTAGGTGGCCGCCTCCAGGGCGGTCACGGCGTCCCAGTCACCCTCGGCGAGATGCCGTATCCGCAGGTCAGGACTCATCTGCCGGATGCCTTTCGGAGGCGGCGCCGTCGGTGACGCAGCGGTACGGGAGCGGGGCGAAGCCGTTGAACTCGCGGGTCATGTAGCTGAGGGCGTAGGCGCCGCTGGAGAGGATCCAGACGGGGTCGCCGGAGGCGGCGTCCGCGGGGACGGGCACGAGGTGGCCGGGTGAGAAGGCGTCGTCGCTGTCGCAGGTGGGCCCGGCGACGACGGCGGGCACGGTGGGGCTGCCCGGTCGGGTGGGGAAGACCAGGCGGTACTGGACGGCGTCCATCTCGTAGAGGCCGTTGAACTTGCCGCAGCTGAGGTAGAGCCAGTGGCGGGGGGTGCCGTCGGCGGCGCGGCGGGTGGCGAGGCGGCTGACGTAGGCGCGGATGGCGCCGTGGTCGGCGACGAGGTGGCGGCCCGGTTCGATGCGGAAGTCCAGCGGGTGGCCCGCCTCGTCGGCCAGGCGCCGCATGCCCTCGCGGAGGACCGCGAAGATCTTGTCGAGCGGGGGGTCGAGGTCGCGGCCGTGCCGGTCGCGGTAGCCGAGGGCGGGCAGTCCGCCGCCGAGGTTGAGGTGGTCGAGGGTGATGCCGCGCCCGCGCAGGGCGGCGAGGACGGCGCCGAGGCGGTCGAGCGCGGTGTGCCAGGCGTCGGCGGTCATCTGCTGCGAGCCGACGTGGACGGAGAGTCCGGCGGGGGTCAGTCCGGCGTCCCGGGCGGTCTCCAGGACGCGTACGGCGTCCTCGGCGGAGCAGCCGTTCTTGCCGGTCAGGCCCCACAGGGCGCCGTCGCCGTCGGTGGCCAGACGGCAGAAGACGCGGGCGCCCGGGGCGTGCACGGCGAGGGCGGCGACGTCCTCGGTGCTGTCGGTGGCGAAGTCGGTGATGCCCAGCCGGTGGGCGTGGGCGATGTCCCGGTCGGACTTGACGGTGTTGCCGTAGTGGATCCGGGCGGGCGGCACCCCGGCGGCGAGGGCCTGGCCGATCTCGCGGGGCCCGGCGGCGTCGATGCCCGCGCCGCGCCGGGCGAGGTGGGCGAGCACCTCGTCGGCGGGGCACGCCTTCATGGCGAACCTGACGTGGACGCCGGGGAGTTCGCGCAGCAGCGCGTCGTAGCTCTCCGCGATGCCGGTGAGGTCGAGGAGGAGGCGGTCGTCGTCGGCGGCGGCGAGGGCGGTGCGCAGCCGGGGGCCGGGGCCGGTCATCGCTGTCCTCGGTCCGGGCGGCTGCCGCCGGAGGGCGGGCCGGTCGCCGCGCTCGCCGTGACGAGGCTCCGCCAGACCTCGGTGAGCAGGGCGAAGTCCTCCATGTCGCGGCGGGCTTCGTCGAGCAGGCGGGCGCGGTGGGTGGCGAGGTGGTCGGCGAAGTCCGCGTACCGGCCGCCGAGGCGGCGGTAGGAGCGGTCGAGGACGGTGAGCCGCCGCAGGTTCTCCGCCGGGTCGAGGTGGGCGCTCTCCCGGGCGAAGAGGGCGATGTCACCGGCGCGTACCCGGTCGTCCGCGTCGAGGAGGGCGGGCCCGGCGTGGGCCATCCGGTCGTAGACGTGGTGGAGGTACTGCATGGAGAGGAGGAATTTCACGAACCGCAGCTGATACGCCAGGAATCCGGCGTCGGTGCGGCGTTCCCCGGTGTAGTAGTTGACGATATGGCGGTTGTGCAGCACCCCCGGGAGGGTGGCGCTGCGGGCGAGATGGAAGAGGAAATAGTCGCTGCCGATGGTGTCGGTGGCCGGGGGCAGCGGGACGTCTTCCTGAATGCCGTGGAATCCGATGTTGCACATGTCGACGTGCATGGGGTCGACGAGGGCCAGCGTGGAATGGTCGCCGGTGAAAGGGTCGGTTCCGGCGCCGAGAAAGGAGGCGTCCGCCAATTCCCTTTTCTCTTCCGCGGACCAGTTCTCGGGGGCCCACAGTCCGACGATGTCCCGGTAGATTCCGGGGTCGGTGGCGCGTATCTCGCCGATGTCGACGGAGAGTTCGCCGACGAAGGAGGCGCCGGCCAGGACGACGGATTTCCCGGCGTGCCGGTCGTCCAGGGAATTCTCGGTGACGGCGGCGGCCACGTCGCGGGCGCGTCTGCCGAGGGCGAGCAGTTCGTGGTGGATCGGATGAACCGGTTCGCCGCGGTGGGTCTGGTAGCGGCTGTCGGAGTCGCGCCGGTGGACGGAGCGGCAGCCGAGGGCGGCGGCGAGGAGGAAGGCGCGGTTGGTGCAGGCGCCGTAGGAGAGCCGGTCCGGGAGCATCAGGGCGAGCATCAGCTCGGGTTTGGGCAGCCCGGCCCGGTCGATGACGCGGCGCAGAAAGGTGCGTTGGGCGGCTTCGTCGAGGTGGTGGACGGTGACGTGCTCCCCGGCGGCGGCGTGCGCCGCGCGGGCGTGGCGGGCGCGGTCCGGGGCGTCGGCGGAGTCGAGGATCAGCAGATCGACCTCGACGCCGAAGTGTTCGGCCGCGTAGGCCGCCTCCTCGCCCAGGGCGGTGAGGGTGGCGGTGCATTCCCGGTTGGTGGGAAGGGTCAGACAGATGCGGTCCATGCCCCGTCTCCGGTCGGCTGTGCGGTGGGATTTCCGTTCCAGGATTCGAGGCCCAGCAGTGCGGCGCCGAGCGGATTGAGCGTGGCCCGGCCGTAGCGGAGCGATTCATGGCGTACGGCGTCGCCGAGCAGTGTCGCGTTCCATTCCGGGGTCCGCAGCCGTCGCCAGGATTCGATACGGGAGCGGCGCAGTTCCTCGTGGGATTCGAGGGCGGGCATCATCGAGAGGTACTGCACGGCACGGACGCCGTCGGCGGAGGTGTTGGGCGCGACGCCGTGGGCGAGTGCGCCATTCCAGATCAGCAGGTCCCCGGCGCGCAATGCGGGGCGGACGACGGGAATTTCGGCCGGGTCGATGTGCGGCCGGATCGGGTCGCGGCCCGGTGGCTGGAGGGCTTTCCAGCGGTCGAAGTCGCGGAAGAGTTCCGGGGCGCAGCGGAATCCGCCGGATGCGGGGTCGGTGTCGTTGAGGGCGATGATTCCCTGGACGCGCTGGGGCAGGACGCCGAGGGTGGTGTCGATGTCCCAGTGGAGATTGATGTCGAATCCGCGGTCGGTGCCGGGAATCAGCGCGCGGTCGCGGTTCTTGACGTTGGGCGGGTTGAGGTTGAGGCGGTCCAGCGTCACCCACAGTTCCTCGGCGTCCCAGACGTCGACGAACGCGTCGTAGACCCGCTGTGTCTGGCGGCTGTCCCAGATGAGCTGGTGGTGGTATGCCTCGACGAAGCCGTAGATGTGGAGTTCGCGGTCGAGGTCCGAGCGGTAGGGGCGGTCCTCGTACCAGGTGTCGGGGCGGGTGGGGTCGAGGCCCTGGAATTCCCAGGCGAAGTCGAGGAGCCGGGCCGCCGATGCGGCGGGGATGGCCTGTTCGACGACGACGTAGCCGTAGGTCTGCCAGTGGGTGAAGTCCGCCTCGGACAGCACCCGCAGCGGGCGGGTCTTGGTGAGGTCGCGCAGCGGGGTGCGGGCCAGGTAGGTGTCGGCGTCCTCGCTGAAGTAGGGGACGTCGCTGGCTGCGCGGTACAGGTGGCCGGGGGCCGGCATGTGTGCACTCCAAAGCTCGAAGGTCCGGTGGCCGGGGCCGTTTCCCGGGGTCGCCGCGGAGGGCCCGGTGGGGCGGCGGCGGGTGCGGGAGGTCCCGGACGGGCGCGTCGGTGGCGGTGGGGGGCCGCGCGGGGCGCGGCGGCACGGACGGCCGTCGGTCGGGAGGGATGCGCGTGCGGAAGGAGTCGGTGCGGGGTGGTGAGGGATGCGGTGGTCGGTTCCGAAGGGGGCGCCGCCCGTCGCCGGAGGGCGTGGGGTCGCCGAAGGCGGGTCAAGTGCCGGTGCGGAGCGCCGCGCGGTGCTCCGTACCGGGAGGCGGGCGGGCCTCTCCCCGGCAGCGGCGGCGGTCTGCCGCGCTGCCCGGGGCCAGTCACACCCGCCCCTTGCTTCACTCGCGTTCCACCAAACTGGACTAGACCACGGCGGCATGTCAACACTTGCCCGGTATTCGACGTGGCGTCAACGAAGAGCAGGTGAACGGCAGTTGAGACCTCGCCCCGAAGGGGCGCCGGGGACCGCCGGGGCGCGGGAGCGGATACGGGGCGGCACGGCGGTAGTCACCGGATACGGCAGCGGGCATCCTTGACATCGGCAATTGGTACAGGCCAATATCCATTGGCCTGTACCAATGAACGTCCGCACCGATGAACACCGTGGCGATGTGTCGGCACTACCCGGAAGGCCGGTCGATGTCCTCCAACATGCACAGCAAGGAACTGCGGCGGCTCGCCCTCTCCGTCCTCCAGCCCGGGTTCGCCGGCACCGTGGCGCCCCCGTGGATCCTGCGCGCCATCGGTGAGGGACTCTCCTCCGTGGTGCTGTTCACCCGGAACATCAGCAGCGCGGAGCAGGTGGCGCAGCTCGCGGCGCAACTACGCGCGGAGAATCCCGAGTTGATCATCGCCATCGACGAGGAGGCCGGTGACGTCACCCGCCTGGAGGCGGCGACCGGCGCCACCCGGCCGGGCAACTTCGCGCTCGGCGCCGTCGACGACACCGAGCTGACCGAGGCCGTCGCCCGGGACCTGGGCCGTCAGCTGCACGCCGCCGGGGTGAGCCTGGACTACGCACCCAGCGTCGACGTCAACTCCAACCCGGACAACCCCATCATCGGCGTCCGGTCGTTCGGCGTGGACGCCAAGGTGGTCTCCCGGCACGCCTCCTCCTGGGTGCGCGGGCTCCAGTCCGCCGGGGTCGCCGCGTGCGCCAAGCACTTCCCCGGCCACGGTGACGTCGCCATCGACTCCCACCACGGGCTGCCCAGTTACGACGCCACCGCCGAGGAGATCGCGGCGCAGGCGCTGCCGCCGTTCCGCGCCGCCCTGGACGCGGGCGTCCGCGCGATCATGAGCGCCCATCTCCTGGTCCCCGCCTACGACCCGGAGGTGCCCGCCACGCTCAGCCGCCGCATCCTCGTCGACCTGCTCCGCGGCGAGCTGGGCTTCGACGGGCTGATCGTCACCGACGCCATCGAGATGGGCGCGGTCACCGGCCTCTACGGGATCGACGGCGCCGCGGTACGGGCCGTCGCCGCGGGCGCCGACGCGCTCTGCGTGGGCGGCGAGAACGCCGGGGAGGACACCGCGGAGCTGCTGGTCGGCGCGTTGGTCGCGGCCGCCTCCTCGGGCAGGCTGCCGGCGGAGCGGCTGGCCGAGGCGGCCGACCGGGTCGGCGAGTTCGCCCGCTGGTCGGCCGGGCTGCGCCGCTCGGTGCCCGCCGACCCGGTCAGCCGCGACATCGGCTTCGTCGCCGCGCGGCGCGCCCTGCGGATCAGCGGCGCGGGCGACGGCGTACTGCCGCTGTCCGCACCGGCCCACGTCGTGGAGCTGGTGCCGTCCACCAACCTCGCGATCGGCAACGAGACGCCGTGGGGCGTCGGTGCGCCGCTGCGCGAGCGGCTGCCCGGCACCACCTCCGTACGGATCCCCCGTCAGGAGCTGACCGACCGCCCGGGCGCGCTGGCGGAGCAGGCGCTGGCCCCGGCCACCGGACGGCCGCTGGTCGTGGTGGTGCGCGACGCCGCCCGGCACGGCTGGATGGCCGAGGCGCTCGCCGCGCTCGTCGCGGCGCGGCCGGATGCGGTCGTGGTGGAGATGGGGCTGCCCGGGGCGGACGTGCCCGGGGCGGTCCGGCTGTTCACCCACGGGGCGACGGCCGCCTCCGGTGTCGCCGCGGCGGAGGTCCTGGCCGGTCCCCGCTGACCCGGTGTCCGGCCGGAGCGCGGCCGGGCCCGGCCCCGAACCGCGGGACGCGACCTGGCCGGGCGCGCTCCGGCGGGGGTGCGGGGTGGCGGTGTGCCCGCCGCCCCGCACCGCACGGCGCGCGCCCTCAGCCGACGGGGGCGGACGCCGGGTGCGGCGCCTGCGCGCGGGGGACGACGACCGGTGCCCCGTCGCCCGGGGCCCGCAGGATGTCGGCGTCCAGCCCGTAGACCTCCTTGACCAGCGCCGCGTCGACGACCTCGGACGCAGCGCCCTGGGCGACGACGCGGCCGTCCTTCATGGCGACGACGGTGTCGGCGTAGCGGGCGGCTGCGGCCAGGTCGTGCAGGACCATCACGACGGTGCGGCCGGCCGCGGCCACCTCGCGGACGAGCGTGAGGACTTCGACGGCGTGGCCGAGGTCGAGGGCGCTGGTGGGTTCGTCGAGCAGGACGACCGGGGTGTGCTGGGCGAGGACCATCGCCAGCCAGCAGCGCTGGCGCTGGCCGCCGGAGAGCCGGTCGAGGCGTTCGGCGGCGAGTTCCGTGGTGCCGGTGGCGTCCAGCGCCTCCCGGACGGCCGCCTCGTCCTCCCGTGACCACTGGCGCAGCAGCCCCTGGTGGGGGTGGCGGCCGTAGCGGACGAGTCCGGCGACGGTGACCGCCTCGGGGGCGCGGGGCGACTGCGGGAGCAGGGCGATGCGGTGGGCGGCGCGGCGGCGGCCGAGGGCCCAGATGTCGGCGCCGTCGGCGTGCACGGTGCCGGAGTCCGGGGTGTGCAGCCGGGCGGCGGCGCGCAACAGCGTGGACTTGCCGCAGCCGTTGGGGCCCACGATCGCGGCGACCTGCCCGGCGGGCACCGCCAGGGAGACGTCCCGGACGACGGGGCGGCCGGGATAGCCCGCGTGCAGCTCGCGTATCTCCAGACCGGGGGTGCGGATCGGCTGATCGGTCATGATCGGTCCTTTCGGGCGGGGCGGTCCGCACGGAAGAGGACCCAGAGCAGGAAGGGGCCGCCGAGGACGCTGGTGACGACGCCGACGGGCAGTTCGACGGGGGCGATGACGCGGCCGAGCGCATCGGCGGCGACCACGAGGGCGGCGCCGGTCAGCGCCGAGCAGACCACCGGGACGCGGGTGGGTCCGGCCATCCGCTGGGCGAGGACGGGGGCGGCGAGGCCGACGAAGGCGATGGGCCCGCCGACGCCGACCGCGACCCCGGCCAGCGCCACGGCGAGCGCCAGCGCCGCGGCCCGTACCCGGCGCAGTTCGACGCCGAGGGCGGCGGCCATGTCGTCGTCGAAGCGGAGGAGTTGCAGCCGGTGTCCGGCGGCGAGGGCGAGCGGGACGAGGACGGCCAGGGCGATCAGCAGCGGTGTGCCGGCGCTCCAGTCGCGGCCGCTGAGGCTGCCGACCGCCCAGAGGAAGACGCCGCCGGCGGTGTTGTCGTTCTCGCGGGACATCAGCAGGTCGCTGACGGCGCCGATGGTGGTGGAGACGCCGATGCCGACGACCAGGACGCGGTATCCGGCGGTGCCCGCGCCGCCCGCGCAGAGCACGACGAGGGCCGCGGCGGCGACCGCGCCGACCGGTCCGAGCCACCAGTCGCCGACCATGCCGGTGGCCGATCCGGCCGCGGCGGCGACGACCGCGGCGGTGGCGCCCTCGTTGACGCCGATCAGGTCGGGGGTGGCGAGGCGGTTGCCGGCGAGGGTCTGGGTGAGGCAGCCGGAGATGCCGAGCGCGGCGCCGACCATGAGGCCCACCAGGACGCGCGGCAGCCGGAAGTCCCGGACGACCATGACCGTCCCGGCGTCGCCGGTGCCCAGGAGTCCGCCGAGCGTCTGCGACAGGCCCATCCCCGTCGAACTCGCCGTCACGGACAGGGCGATGAGCACGGTGAGCAGCGGGACGAGGAGCGCCGCCGCCAGGGCGCCGCGGTGCGGGAAGAGCCAGGAGAAGGTGCCGGTGCGCAGGACGGTGGTGTCCGGCAGCTCGATCCCGGTGCGCGGGGCCCGGGTGGGGTGCGGTGCGCTCATGCGGACGCTCCGGCGGTGGAGAGGCGCGAGGAGCGGGCGATCCAGACGAGCAGCGGTCCGCCGACGAAGGCGAGCAGCACGCTGACCGGGGTCTCCCAGGGGCGGATGACGACGCGGGCCAGGATGTCGGCGAGCAGCAGCACGGCGGCGGCGACCAGTGCGGAGAGGGCGAGTTGGGCGGTGAGGCGGGGCCCGGCGACGGCGCGCGCGGCGTACGGCGCGAGCAGGCCGAGGAAGGCGATCGGCCCGGCGACGGCGACCGCGCAGCCGACGAGGAGGGAGACGGCGGCGGCCACCGCGAGGCGGATGCGGCCCGGGTGGTGGCCGAGGGAGCGGGCGCTGTCGTCGCCGAGGCCGAGCGCCGACAGCGGGCGGGCGCAGCCGAACGCGACGAGCAGCCCGACGGCCGCCGGGGCGGTGAGCGGCAGCAGGTCGGCGGTTTCGACGCCGGCGAGCGAGCCGATCGTCCAGTAGCGGTAGGTGTCGAACGTCGACTGGGTGCCGAGCAGGACGTACGAGGTCAGGCCGTGGAAGGTGGCGCCGATGGCGGTGCCGGTGAGGACCAGGCGGAGCGGGGATCCGGCGGTGCGGCCGGACGCGGCGAGCAGCAGGACCACGGCGCTGGCGGCCAGCCCGCCGGCCAGCGCCCAGCCCATCAGGGCGGTGGGCGAGGTGGCGCCGAAGAAGGTGAGGCCGAGGACGACGGCGAAGGCGGCGCCGGAGTTGACGCCGAGCAGTCCGGTTTCGGCCAGCGGATTGCGGGTCACGGCCTGGAGGAGGCAGCCGGAGACGCCGAGGCAGACGCCGACGAAGAGGGCGGCGAGGGTCCGCGGCAGCCGTACGTCCAGCACGGCCAGGCGCAGTTGGGCATCGGCGCGGGCGGCCGGGTCTCCGGTGAGGAAGTGCCAGGCGTCGGCGGCGGAGCTGTGGCCGGTGCCGATGACCAGGGAGAGCGCGGCCAGGACCGGCAGGACGACGGTGAGCGCGAGCGCGGCCCGGCGAAGGGGGCGGTGGCCCGGCATGAGGGGTTCGCCGGGGCGGTTCCCGGTGCCGTCCGGCCGCCCCTCTTGCGCAATCAACATGAGGTTAGCCTAACCTAAATCGATCGCTCCGGGATTTCCGTGGAGCGCTCCCCCGCATGCCCGAAAGCGGACGAACTTGGCGTACCCATACGCCGCATACCGCTCGGACACGTACCTTTTCCGCCACCGACCCACCCCAACGGAGAACCCAGGCCATGGCGTCCACCCCCGCTCTCAGACCCTTCCGCACCACCGCCGCCGTCGCGACGCTCGCCGCCTGCGCGCTCACGCTGACCGCCTGCGGCTCCTCGGACACCAAGTCCGGCGCCGAGAAGGGCACCACCAAGGTGACCGACGCGACCGGCACCGCCGTCTCCGTCCCCGCCGAACCCCAGCGCGTGGTGGCGCTCAGCGAGATGGACCTGGACTCCGCGCTCGCCCTCGGCGCCCGGCCGGTCGGCCTGACCGCGGGCCGCGGCCAGAAGGGCGCCCCCGCCTACCTCGCCGGCAAGGCCGAGGGGATACCCGTCGTCGGCGCCGTGACCGGGCCCGACATCGAGAAGGTCGTCCAGGCGAAGCCGGACCTCATCCTCGCCGGTCAACTCGCCGACAAGCAGGTGCTCAAGCAGCTGCGCACCATCGCCCCGACCGTCGTGACCATCGGCGCCGACAAGAACTGGCGCACCTCCCTGGAGCTGACCGGCAAGGCCCTCGGCCGCACCAACAGCGCCGAGAAGTTCCTCGACGACTACGACGGCAAGGTCGCCGCCCTCAAGAAGGACCTCGGCTCCCGCGCCGGCGCCTCCGTCTCGGTGGCCCGCTACTCCGCCAAGGGCACCGCCGTCATGCAGCAGGGCGTCTTCATCGGCGACGTCCTGAACGACCTCGGCTTCAAGCGGCCGGGCATCCAGGCACAGCCGGGCAAGGGCCACTCCACGCCGCTCAGCGAGGAGAACCTCAAGGAGATCGACGCCGACTGGCTCTTCATCGGCACCCTCGACCCGGGCAGCTCGGAGTCGTCGCTGCTCAAGGAGTTGACCGGGAAGCCCGCCTACCGCCAGCTGAACGCGGTCCGCGACCACCACGCCACCGTCATCGACGGCTCCAAGTGGACCAGCCTGGGCGGGCCGCAGGCCGCCGTCTCCGTCCTCGACGACATCCGCAAGGCGATGGTGAAGTGAACGCCGCACCCGAACTCGACGGCCGCCTCGCCCTCGTGACGGGCGCCGGGCGGGGCATCGGCGCCGCCACCACCGCGGCGCTCGCCGCCCGCGGCGCCCACGTCGTCGCCACCGACCTGGCCCCCGGCGTACTCCCCGAGGAGGCCCGGCCGTACGCGGACCGGATCACCACCCGCGCGCTGGACGTCACCGACGCCGCCGCCGTGGACGCGCTCGTCGCGGAGGTCGAGGAGACCGAAGGCCCGCTCGACATCGCCGTCAACGTCGCGGGCGTGCTGCGCACCTCGCCGGTCACCGAGCTGACCGACGCGGACTGGGCGGCGACGTTCGCCGTCAACACCGACGGCGTCATGCACGTCTCACGGGCCGCCGCCCGCCGGATGACCGCCCGCGGCCACGGCTCGATCGTCACCGTCGCCTCCAACGCGGCGGGCATCCCGCGCGCCGGGATGGCCGCGTACGCCGCGTCCAAGGCGGCCGCGGTGATGTTCACCAAGTGCCTGGGCCTGGAGGTCGCCGCGCACGGCGTGCGCTGCAACACCGTCTCCCCCGGCTCGACCCGCACCGACATGCAGCGCGCCATGTGGACCGCGTCCGGCCAGGACGAGGAGAGTGCCGCCCGCCGCATCATCGAGGGCGACCTCGCCGCGCACCGCACCGGCATCCCGCTCGGCCGGATCGCCGACCCGTCCGACATCGCCGAGGCCGTCGCCTTCCTGGTGTCCGACCGCGCCCGCCACATCACGCTGCACGACCTGTACGTCGACGGCGGCGCCACGCTCCGCGCCTGACCGGCCGGGCCGGGGCCGCCGCCCCGGCCCGCGCCCGCGCACCGCTTCCCCACGCGCTTCTTCCGCTCCCCCTTCCTGGAGACCGCCATGCCCGCTTCCCTGAGCGAACCCCGCACCGCGCCCGTGGTCACCCCGGGCGAGGCCACCGCCCTGCTCGACGCCTACCGCGCCGGCACGGACCGCTTCCTCGGCACGCCCCGCCACACCCTGCTGGGGCGCGGCACCCTCGCCGACGTCCCGCACGACTCCAGACCGGTGTATCTGCGCGTCCGCGAGACGCTGCGGGAGCGGCGCGGCGCGGGAACCCCGTCGCCGGTCGTTCTCGGCGCGCTGCCGTTCGCCCCGGACGGCCCGGCCGCGCTGGCCGTGCCCGCCTCCGTGGCCTGGGCGCCGCCGCTGCGCGAGGACCCGCTGATCGCGCTGCCCGCGCCTGACGCGGAGCGGGCCGCCGACTGGGAGATACGGGAGGTGCCGGAGCCGGCGGAGTTCGGTGCGGCCGTCGCCGCCGCCGTGGCGCGGATGCGGGCCGGGGAGTTCGACAAGGTCGTCCTGGCCCGCACCCTTGAGCTGACGTCCCGTCACGATCTGGACCTGCCCCCGATGGTCCAGCGGCTGGCCCGCCGCGACCCGTCCGGCTACACCTTCGCCGTCCCCAGCCGCCCCGGCCGCACCCTCGTCGGCGCCAGCCCCGAGCTTCTTCTCGCCCGCACCGGCGGCCGGCTGACCGCCAACCCGCTGGCCGGCTCCGCGCCCCGCAGCGCCGATCTCGCCGAGGACGTACGGCGCGCCGCCGCGCTGCTGGAATCCCCCAAGGACCTGCACGAACACGCCGTCGTGGTGGACGCGGTCCGCGCCGCGCTGGCGCCGTTCTGCACCCGTCTGGAGGTCCCCGAGCGGCCCACCCTGGTGCGGACCGCGGCGATGTGGCACCTGTCGACGACCGTCACCGGCGAACTCGCCGACCCCGACGTGTGCGCGCTGGAGCTGGCGTCCGCGCTCCACCCGACGCCCGCGGTCTGCGGCACCCCGACCCCGCTGGCCCGCGAGGTGATCGCCGCGTCCGAGCCGTTCGACCGGGGCCCGTACACCGGCATGGTCGGCTGGCAGAACGCGGACGGCGACGGCGAATGGGTCGTCACCATCCGCTGCGCCGAGGCCGAGGGCCGGGCGCTGCGGCTCTTCGCGGGCGCCGGGGTCGTCGCCGACTCCTCGCCGGAGGCGGAGACCGCCGAGACCGGCGCGAAGTTCCGTACCTTCCTGAGCGCCGTGGGAGCCGCCCTGTGACCACGCCGCTCGCCACCACCCCGGGCCTCGACGCGCCCACCTGGCCGGAGGAGTTCGCCGCCCGCTACCGCGCGGCCGGCTACTGGCGCGGGGAGACCTTCGGCGCCGTGCTCCGCGAACGCGCCGCCGCCCACCCCGACCGCACCGCGCTCATCGACCCGGCGCCGGAGCGCCGCACCTGGACCTACCGCGAGCTGGACGAGGCGGCCGACCGGATGGCCGCCGGGTTCGCCGCCCGCGGCATCGCCAAGGGCGACCGGGTCGTCGTCCAGCTCCCGAACGTCGGGGAGTTCCTCGTCGTCGTCTTCGCGCTGTTCCGCATCGGCGCCCTGCCGGTCTACGCACTCCCGGCGCACCGCGACACCGAGATCACCTACTTCTGCACCTTCGCGGAGGCGGTCGCGTACGTCATCCCCGACCGGCACGCGGGCTACGACCACCGGGCGCTCGCCTCGCGGGTCAAGGAGGAGGCGCCGGCGCTGCGGCACGTCTTCGTCGCCGGGGAGCCGGGCGAGCACACCGCGCTCGCCGAGGTGCCGTGCGAGCCGACCGGTCCGCTCGACGGGCCCGAGCCGCACGAGCTGGCCTTCCTCCAGCTGTCCGGCGGCACCACCGGCGTTCCCAAGCTGATCCCCCGCACCCACGACGACTACGGCTACTCGCTGTGGGGCTCCAACGAGATCTGCGGCGTGGACGAGCACACCCGCTTCCTCGTCGCCCTGCCCGCAGCACACAACTTCCCGATGTCCTCGCCCGGTTGGCTGGGCGTGCTGTACGCGGGCGGCACGGTGGTGCTCTGTCCGCGGCCCGATCCGGCGACCGCGTTCCCGCTCATCGCAGAGGAACGCATCACGATGACGGGTCTGGTGCCGCCGCTGGCGCTGGTGTGGACCGAGGCGGGCCCGGGCTCGGAGCACGATCTCTCCAGCCTGGAGCTGCTGCTGGTCGGCGGCGCGAAGTTCTCGGTGGCCGCGGCACGGCGCCTGGAACCGGCGCTGGGCTGCCGTCTGATGCAGGTCTTCGGCATGGCCGAGGGGCTGGTCAACTACACCCGGCTGGACGACGACCCGGAGACCGTCGTCACCACGCAGGGCCTGCCGATCTCCCCCGACGACGAGATCCGGGTGGTGGACGACGCCGACGAGCCCGTCCCCGACGGCGCGTTCGGCCATCTGCTGACCCGCGGCCCGTACACCATCCGCGGCTACTGGCGCGCCCCGCAGCACAACGCGCGGGCCTTCACCGCGGACGGTTTCTACCGCACCGGCGACATCGTGCGCCGCACCCCGACCGGTCATCTCGTCGTCGAGGGCCGGGCGAAGGACCAGATCAACCGGGGTGGCGAGAAGGTCGCGCCGGAGGAGATCGAGAACATCGTCCTGGGCCACCCGGCCGTCCACGACGTCTCCGTCGTCGCCGTCGCCGACGCCTATCTCGGCGAGCGGACGCTGGCGTACGTGATCCTGCGCGCGGGCGCCGAGCCGCTGAAGCCGGTCGCGATCAAGCGGCACGTCCGGCAGGCGGGCGTCGCCGACTACAAGGTCCCCGATCTCGTGGAGTTCGTGGACGCCTTCCCGCAGACCGGGGTCGGCAAGGTCAGCAAGAACGGCCTGCGCTCCGCCGCAGCCCCCACCGAGCAGCACTGAAAGGCCCACCCACCATGGCACTTCCCGCCATCGCCCCCTATCCGCTCCCGTCCCCGCAGGAGCTGCCCGACAACCGGGTCGCCTGGAAGATCGACCCGGCGCGCGCCGTGGTCCTCGTCCACGACCTCCAGCAGCACTTCCTCGGCACGTACCCGGCCGGTGAGCAGCCGCTGACCGGGATGCTCGGCAACACCGCGCGGCTGCTGTCCGCCGCCCGCGAGCGCGGCGTGCCCGTCGTCTACTCGGCCCAGCGCGGCGGGCAGACGCCCGAGGAGCGCGGTCTCCAGCTGGACTTCTGGGGGCCGGGCGTCGCCGACGACCCGGCGAAGCTCGCCGTCCCCGACCAGGTCGCGCCGGGCCCGGACGACACCGCCGTGACCAAGTGGAAGTACAGCGCCTTCGTCCGCACCGACCTGGAGCGGCGGATGCGCGAGGCCGGGCGCGACCAGCTGGTGATCGTCGGGGTGTACGCACACATCGGCGTCCTGATGACGGCGTGCGACGCATGGATGCGCGACATCCAGGCGTTCGTCGTCGCCGACGCCGTCGCGGACTTCTCCCGCGCCGACCACGACATGGCCCTGAAGTGGGCCGCCGGCCGCTGCGCGGTCGTGACCTGCACCGACGCCGTCCTGGAGGAGATCTGAGCATGGCACTCACCCTGGAAACGCTCCGCGCCGACATCGCCGACGCCCTCGGCGAGGACCCGGCGGACCTCCCCGTCGACGAGAACCTCCTCGATTACGGCCTGGACTCGGTCCGCATCATGGCGCTGCTGGAGCGCTGGCGCCGCGACCACGGCGTTGACGCGAGCTTCGCCGATCTCGCCGAAGCCCCCGCCATCGAGGCATGGGCCCCGCTGCTGGGGGTCGGATGACCACCGAAGCCGCCCCCGCCTCCTTCGCACAGGACTCCGGGGCCGGACTGCCGCTGACCGCCGCCCAGTCGGGCATGTGGTACGCGCAGGCCCTCGACCCGCTCAGCCCGGCGCAGAACACCGCGGAGTGCCTGGAGATCGCCGGGCCGCTCGACCCGGAGGTGTTCGCCGCCGCGCTGCGCCGCGTCACCGCCGAGGCCGACGCGCTGCGCGTCCGCGTCACCGACACCCCTCACGGGCCGCGCCAGCACCTGCTGCCGGAGGTCGCGCTGCCGCTGTCCGTCCACGATCTGCGCAACGCGGCCGACGCCGACGCGGCGGCCGAGGCGTGGATGCGCGCCGACCTGGCCGAACCGTGCGACCTGGCCGCCGGACCGCCGTTCCGGCACGCCCTCTTCCGCACCGGTGACGAGCGGTGGCTGTGGTACCAGCGCATCCACCATCTCGTCATGGACGGCTACGGCTACTCGCTGCTGGTGCGCCGCACCGCCGAGGTGTACTCCGCGCTGGTCCGCGGCGAGGAGCCGGGCCCGCGCGCCTTCGGGGCGCTCGCCGATCTCGTCGCCCAGGACGCGGAGTACCGCGCCTCGGCGGCGTACACCGCCGACCGCGACCACTGGCGGACCGCGTTCGCCGACCGCCCGGAGGCGCCGCGGCTCGCCGGGCGCGGTGCGCTCCCCTCGCGCACCTTCCTGCGCACCACCGCGCACCTCTCCCCCGAGGCGACCGAACGGCTGCGGGAGCTGGCCACCGCGCTCCGGGCAACCTGGCCGGACGTGCTGATCGCCGCGCAGGCGCTCTACACCTCCCGCGCCTGCGACCGTGCGGACGTGGTCCTCGGCCTGCCGATGATGGGCCGCCTGGGCTCGGTGGCGCTGCGGGTGCCGGGGATGGTGATGAACGTGCTGCCGCTGCGGCTCACCGTCACCCCCGAGGCGACCTTCGCGCAGCTGGTGCGGCAGGTGATCCTCGCCCTCCGCGAGGCCCGCCGCCACCAGCGCTACCGCTACGAGGACATCCGCCGCGACCTGGGCCTGCTGGGCGAGGCGCGCGGACTGGTCGGGCCGCTGGTCAACGTCATGCCGTTCGACTACGGCGCCGAGTTCGCGGGCGCCCCGGCGCGGGCCCGGAACCTCTCCGCCGGTCCCGTCGACGATCTGACCGTCAACATCTACGACCGCGCCGACGGCCGCGGTCTGCGCATCGACCACGACGGCAACCCGGCGCTGTACGACGCCGAGACGCTCGCCCGTCATCAGGAAAGGTTCCTGAACCTTCTGGAGCGGCTCGCCGCCACCGACCCGCAGCAACCGCTCGCCGGCCACACCATCGCCACGCCCGCCGAACACGCCCTGGTGATCGACGAGTTCAACGACACCGCGCGCGAGGTGCCGCCGACCACCCTGATCGGCCCGATCGAATCGCGGGCGGCCCGCACGCCGGACGCCACCGCGCTCGTCTTCGGTGCCACCACGCTGACGTACCGGCAGCTCAACGCCCGCGCCAACCGGCTCGCCCGGCACCTCCAAGGGCTCGGCGCCGGGCCCGGAAAGCTGGTCGCGGTCTGCGTACCGCGCTCGGTGGAGCTGGTGGTCGCGCTGCTCGCGGTCCTCAAGTCGGGCGCCGCCTATCTGCCGCTCGACCCGGACTATCCGGCGCAGCGGCTGGCGTACATGCTCCAGGACGCGGCGCCGGTCTGTGCACTCACCGACCACGCCGGGCGGCTGCCGTCCGACGCCGGAACGCCGCTGATCGCGCTGGACACGCTCGATGTGTCCGGGCAGCTGCCGGTCAACCCGGCGCGGGCGCTCACCCCGTCGCACCCGGCGTACGTCATCTACACCTCCGGCTCCACCGGCCGCCCCAAGGGCGTGGTGGTCTCCCACCGGGCGATCGACAACCGGTTGCGGTGGATGCAGCACGCCTATCCGCTGGACGGGCGGGACCGCGTCCTCCAGAAGACCCCGTCGTCCTTCGACGTCTCCGTATGGGAGTTCTTCTGGCCGCTGCGGGAAGGAGCGGCGCTGGTCGTCGCGGAGCCCGGGGTGCACAAGGACCCGGTCCGGCTGGCCCGCCTGATCACCGAACGGGCGGTCACCACCTGCCATTTCGTCCCGTCGATGCTCCAGGTCTTCCTGGCGGCCCCGCAGGCGGCCGGCTGCGCCGCGCTGCGGCAGATCTTCGCCAGCGGCGAGGCGCTGCCCCGCGAGACGGCGACGCTCTGCGCCCGCACACTGCCGGGCGCCGCGCTCCACAACCTCTACGGTCCGACGGAGGCCGCCGTCGACGTGTCGTACCACGCGTGCGCGGCGGACGGCGACGGTCCGGTGCCGATCGGGCGGCCGGTGTGGAACACCCGGCTGTACGTCCTGGACGCGGCGCGGCAGACGTGCCCGCCCGGCGTTCCCGGTGAACTCTTCCTGGCCGGGCGGCAGTTGGCCGACGGCTATCTGAATCGCCCGGAGCTGACCGCGGAGCGCTTCGTCGCCGATCCGTTCGGGGCGCCCGGCGACCGGATGTACCGCACCGGCGATCTGGCGCGCTGGACCGCGGAGGGCGAGGTCGCCTACCTCGGCCGCACCGACCACCAGGTCAAACTCCGCGGTCAGCGCATCGAGCTGGGCGAGATCGAGGCGGCGCTCACCGCCAGGACCGGCGTGGACGGCGCCTGTGCGCTGGTCCGCGAGGACGGCGCAGGCGAGCAGCGGCTGATCGGCTATGTGACCGGCACCGCGGACCCGGCCGCCGTCCGGGCGGAGCTGGCCACGGCGCTGCCCGAGCACATGGTCCCGGCGGCGGTCGTCGCGCTCGACGCGTTCCCGCTGACCCCGAACGGCAAGCTGGACCGGGCGGCGCTGCCCGCGCCGGTGTTCGGCGGCAGCGGCGCGGCCCGCCGCCCGGCCAGCGCCCGGGAGGCGACGGTGACCCGGCTGTTCGCCGAGGTCCTGGGCGTGGCGGACGCCGGTCCCGACGACGCCTTCTTCGATCTCGGCGGCACCTCGCTGCTCGCGGTGCGGCTGGTGACGCGGCTCCGCGAGGAGTGCGGCACGGAGCTGACCATCGGCTCGCTCTTCGAGGCGCCGACCCCGGCGGCCCTCGCCGCCCGGCTGACGGCGACGGCGCCCGCCGCGGGGGACGCGCTCGATGTCGTCCTGCCGCTGCGCACCGAGGGCGACCGTCCCCCGCTGTTCGCCTTCCACCCGGCGGGCGGCCTGTCCTGGTGCTACGCGGGCCTGTCCGCCCGGCTCGGCCCCGACCAGCCGCTCTACGGCATCCAGGCGCGCGGACTGCTCGACGACGGGCCGCTCCCGCCGGACCTGGAGACCCAGGCCGCCGGGTACGTCCGCCGGCTGCGGGCGGTGCGGCCGCACGGCCCGTACCGGCTGCTGGGCTGGTCGGTCGGCGGGATCCTGGCGCACACCGTGGCGGTGCTGCTCCAGGAGGCGGGCGAGGAGGTGGAACTGCTGGCGCTGCTCGACGCGTTCCCGGCCGAGCAGTGGCGGGAGCGGCCCGCGCCGGAGGAGGGCGATGCGCTCACCGCCGTGCTGCGGATGGCCGGTTTCGACCGGACGGACGAGCGCAGCCGCGCGGACGTGCTGGCGACGCTCCGCAGGGCGGGCAGCCCGCTCGCCGGTCTCGGCGACCACACGCTCTCCCGGATCGTCGACATCGTGCCGCACCACGCCCGGATGATGCGCGCCCACCGCCACCGCCGGTTCGAGGGCGACGTCCTGTTCTTCACCGCGGCGGCGCCGCGCCCGGAGGACTGGCTGACCCGCACCGCCTGGCGCCCGCACGTCTCCGGCCGGATCGTCAACCACGATCTGGACTGCACCCATCCGCAGTTGATGCGGGAGACACAGCTGGACGCCATCGCCGCCGCGCTCGCCCCGCACCTGACGGGCACCGCCGGATGACGCCCGCGGGCCCCGCGCCGGACCTCGCCCGGGCGGGCGGCCCGGGCCCCCGCGCCGCGGAGTTGGCGCGGGGCCCGTGGCTACGTCTCGTCACCGCGGAGACGCAGGGCGAGAACGACACGGCGCTGCTGGACGCCCGGGAGCGGCGCCGGGCGGCGGCGCTGCGCCGTCCGGCCGACCGCGCGCTCTACATCGCCGTCCATGCGGAGCTGCGCCGGGTGCTGGGCGGTCTGCTGGGGACGGCGCCGGACGCGGTGGAGCTGGTCCGGCTGGCGTGCCCGGGGTGCGGCGGCCCGCACGGGCGTCCGGCGGTGGCGGGCGGGGCGGTGCACTTCTCGCTCGCCCACGGCGACGGCCTGGCGCTGCTGGGCCTGGCCGCCACCCCGATCGGCGTCGATGTGGAACGCGTCCCCACGGCTCAGCTGGCGGCGGACGCGTCCGCCGCGCTGCACCCGGCCGAACGGGCGGAGCTGGCGCGCCTCCCGGAGGACGCCCGGCCGGCCGCCTTCGCCCGGTGCTGGAGCCGTAAGGAGGCTTACCTCAAGGCGACCGGCGAGGGCCTGGCCGGCACCGCCCTGCACGACCGCCACCTGGGCTGCGGCCCCCGCCCGGAGCCGGTCCCCGGCTGGACGCTCACCGACGTACCCGTCCCCGGCGGCTGGGCGGCGGCCTGCGCGGTACGGGGCCCCGGCGCGGCCACGTCTTGACGGCGTGGCGCTACCGGACCGGGAGGTCGGCCCCGCGTTCGGCCTCGGTCCGGGGGCCGTGGATGCGCCGGTCGGCCTCGGTGATGGCGACGTCGTTGATGCTCGCCTCGCGCCGTCGCATGAGGCCGTGCGCGTCGAATTCCCACAGTTCGTTGCCGTAACTGCGCCACCATCGGCCCTGCGTGTCGCGGCACTCGTACTGGAAGCGGACGGCGATGCGGTTCTCCTGGAACGACCAGAGGCTTTTGCGGAGCGCGTAGTCGAGTTCGCGCTCCCATTTCCGGGTCAGAAAGGCGACGATCTCCTCGCGCCCGCTGAGGAAGGTGTCGCGGTTGCGCCACACCGAGTCCGGTGTGTAGGCGAGCGCCACCCGGTGGGGATCGCGGGTGTTCCACGCGTCCTCGGCGGCCTGCACCTTCCGCAGGGCGGTCTCCTGCGTGAACGGCGGGTAGGGCGGACGGTCTTCCGGCACGGGGGCCTCTTTCCTGTCGTACGCGGACGGTGTCCCGCCGCGGCTCGGCACGCCGTACGCTCCGGCCGCGGCGGCGACAACCCTACGGGCGCGCCCCGTCCGCGCCCTCGTTTCCCTCGCGCCCCTCGCCGAACAGTTCCACGATCCCGTCGGCGAGTTCGCTGCGCCAGCAGAGGTAGTCGTGGCCGCCGTTGAACTCGTGGTAGGTGGCGTCGTCGTACCCGGCGGCGGCGAGCGCGTCGCGCAGCCGCCGGGCGGCGGGCAGTGCCACCCACTCCTGGGTGCCGGAGGAGAGCCGGAAGCGGACCGGCTGCCGGGGTGCGGCGGCGAGGCGGGCGGTGAGCCATTCCGCGTCCGGGCCGACCGGCCACCAGAACGAGCCGGACTGGGAGAGGACGTTGCCGAACCGGTGCGGTGCGGTCAGCGCCGCGTATGCCGCGGTCAGTCCGCCCAGGCTCTGGCCGGCGATCACCGTACGGGCCGGATCGGCGGTGAGCGGGAGGTGCCCGGCGGCCCACGGGAGCAGTTCCTCATCGAGGAAGGCGACGAACTCCGGGCGGCAGGTCAGCTCCTGCCAGCGGGTGGCGGCGTCGACGGATTCCGGGAGGAGGGCGGCGACGGGCGGGATACGGCCGTCGGCGACGAGGTTGTCGAGGAGGTGCGCGAGGCCGAGCCGGGGCTGCCAGTGTTCGCCGTCGAGCAGTACGAGGACCGGCAGCGCGGCGCCCGGTGCGGTGTGCGGCGGCCGGTAGAGCCGGACCCGGCGGGCGCCGCCGAGGTGGCTGCTCGGCACGTCATGCGTGGTGACGGTTCCCCGGGGGACGCCGGGCCGCGGTTCCCACTCGGCGTCGCGCGGTGCGTCGGGCAGCCGTGCGCAGGAGACTCCCGGACCGCCCCAACGGCCGGGCAGCGTACGGGGGTTGAGCGGGTCGGGGTGGCGACGGGTGCGGAGCCAGGGGTGGTAGCCGTCGCCGTCCGGTGCGGGGCCGTCGCCCTCGTCGACGCAGAACTCGTAGGTGCCGTACCAGTCGCGGCGCAGCCGGAGCGTCCAGTGCCAGACGTCGGTGCCGGGCAGGTGCGCCATGAAGTTGGCGTCGGGGGCGCGGGGGTCGACGAGTTTGTTGGGCAGCACCTGGACGGCGCGGGTGGCGGGGGTGCCGCGCCACAGGAAGGTGACGGCGGCGTGGTCCGGGTCGCCCTGCGGGTCGGGCCCGACGAGCGGGGTGCCGGTGCGTGCCACCTCGGCCCAGAACTCCGCGACGCGGTCCGGTGCGGGCAGGACGGGGCCGGTGGCGATCCTCGGCAGCGGCTGCGGGCGGGCCACACGGGGCGGGTGGTGGGCGGTGCCCTCGGGTGGCGCGGACGCGAGCATGCGGCGGACTCCGGTGACGGGGGCGGGCGGCCGTACGGCCGTGCGCCCGGGCGGACTTCCGGGGCGCCGCTCGGACACCCCAGAAACTTAGGGTCACCTTACCTTCGCCGCCGCGGCGCACCCGAGGGGGGTCACCCGGACCTCGTCTGTGACGCGAGCCACACCATTTCCGACTCAAACTTAGGTAAGCCTAAGCTAATTTATTGGCAGCTCGCTTCTCCGCGAACACCCCCAAAAGGCATCCCCGCCAAGGAGACTGACGCCGCATGTCCGCACTGCCCCTCCGCATCCGCCGGCTCGCCGCCACCGCCGTGGCCCTCGCCGCGGGCTCCACCCTCACCCTCACCGGCGCCGCCCACGCCACCCCCGCGGCGCCCGCCCACCCGGTGGCCGCGGCCAAAGCGGCGCCCGCCGCGGCGGCGCCGCTGGTCAAGGGCCTCTACCAGTCCGCGTACTCCGAGCGGAACCACGTCCTGTGGGCGACCGCCGCGGTGGGCCGCCCGCCGGTGACCCAGTCCCAGCTGGTGAAGGTGGACCCGCGCACGATGACGGTCCGCGCCTCCTACACCCCGCCCGTCACCGACCGGGCCACCGGCGCCGTCGAAGCGGTCTACGGGATCGACGTGGACGACCGGCACAACACCGTCTGGACCACCAACACCCGCGACAACTCCGTCGCCGTCTACAGCCAGCGCACCGGCAAGCACCTCGCCACCCTGCCCGGCGTCAACCACGCCCGCGAGGTCGTCGTCGACGAACGCCACCACACCGCATGGGCCAGCGGCTTCGGCGACGGCACGCTCGTCGCGTTCGACACCCGCACCTACCAGGAGAAGAAGCGCGTCACCGTCGAGGGCGCCGGTCCCACCGGACTCGCCGTCAACGAGCGCACCGGCACCGCCTACGCGACCGATCTGAACGGCAGCCGGATCATCGAGGCGGCGCCCGGCGCGAAGAAGCCCCGGCTGATCCCCACCGGCGAGGGCCCCCTCTCGCTCGCCCTCTCCCGCGACGGCCGCACCGCCTACACCGCCGACCAGAAGGCCGGTACGGTCTCCGTCGTCGATCTGCGCAAGGGCTCCGTCGTCCGGACCGTGCCGACCGGCGAGGGCACCCTCGCCGTCGCGAGCGACCCGTGCACCGGCACCGTCGCGGTCGCCAACCGCACCGCGGCCACCGTCTCCCTCCTCAACCCCCGCAAGGGCACCGTCGTCCGGACCGTGACCACCGGCGCCCACCCGAACCACATCGAGATCGCCCGCGGCACCGCCTACGTCGTCGACAAGTCGGGCGCCGGCCCGCAGGGCGAGGACCAGCTCCACCGGATCCGCGTCACCCGCTGACCCGCTCCCCCGCACGCCGCGGCCCCGGCGCCCGCCCCCACGGGCGGAAACCGGGGCCGCGGCGCGTCCGGGGCGTGCGCGCTGCTACTCGCCGCCGCCCAGCGTCTCCCGGAGCAGCGCCGCCAGCTCGTCCGACGCCACCTCGCCCAACTCCTCGAACGCGCCGGAGCGGCGGCCCAGCACGATGCCGATGACCGCGGCGACCACGATCTCGGCGCGCAACCGGGGCTGCGCCCGGCCCTCCGCCGCGAACCGGCGGTGCAGCGGCGCCACCAGCCGGTCGTGCAGCGCGGCGCGGGCCGCCTCGTCCGCCGCCGGATCGCTCAGCGGCTGGACGCCGACCTGGAGGATCGGGACGAAACCGCGGCGGGCGGCGCCTTCGAGGACCTGCTGCAACCGGTCCGGGGCGAGGAGGTCGCTGACCGGCGCGTCGCCCCGTTCGGCCTCGACGGCGGCGAGGTAGAGCTGTGTCTTGCCGCCGAAGTAGCGGGCGATCAGCGCCGGGTCCACGCCCGCGCGGCGGCCGATGTCACGGGTGGTGGTGCGGTCGAAGCCGCGTTCCGAGAAGAGTTCGCTCGCCGCGCGCAGCAGCGCCTCGCGGCTGCGCGCGGAATCCCTGCGGCGCGCCTCCTGAGTGCCGGTCACCGCCGTGCCTCCACATCCTCCCGCCCCGCGGGCTCACCCTCGACCGCTACCACCCTATGTGCCGAGGCGACCGGCACCGCCCCCGGGGAGCCGGGTGTCGTCCGCCCGGACCCGCCGCGGACCAGCAGATATCCGACGAGGGCGGTGACCACCCAGACGCCGCAGCCGGCCATCCCGGCCACCCGGTAGCCGTTCTCGGCGGGCAGTCCGCCGGTCCCGGGGTGGGCGGCGAGCACCGCCGCGGTGAACGCGCTGCCGGAGGAGTAACCGATGTACTTCACCACCTGGTTGAAGCTGAGCGCACTGCTCGTCTCGTGCGCCGGGACCGCGCCCACGATCAGCGCGGGCATCACGGACACGGTCACCCCGGCGCCCAGCCCGATGATCCCCATCGCGACGAACGCCTCCCACAGTCCGCCGCGCACCCAGGTGAACAGCGCCGTGCCCCCCAGGCAGATCAGACAGCCCAGCGGCAGCATCCGGCCCGGCGACATGGAGCGCGACGCCAGCCGCACCAGCCGCCCGGAGACCATGCTGGCCACCGAGAACGGGGTGAGGATCAGCCCGGCGATCACCACCGAGGCGCCGAACCCGTACCCCGACGAGCGCGGCGTCTGCACGTACTGCGGCACCATCGACAGCATCACGTACATACCGACACCGGAGAGGACCGCGGTGAGGTCGGCGGCGAGCACCGGCCGGTCGCGGACCAGACGGACGTCGACGAGCGGGTGCGGGGTGCGCAGTTCGTGCACCACCCACCAGGCGAGCAGCGCCACGGAGACCCCGGCCAGCGCGATCAGCTTCGGCGAGGTCCAGCCCCAGCGGCCGCCCGCGGTGGTGGTGAGCAGCAGCCCGGCCATGCCCACGGCGAGCAGCAGCGCCCCGGTGAGGTCCAGCGGATGCTTCGGCCGGGACGGCGACGGCGGCAGGATCACGGCGAGCGCCACCAGCGCCAGCGCGGAGGCGAGGGTGGCGAACCAGAATCCGGCGTGCAGGCCCAGGTACCGGGCGAGGACGCCGGTGAGCGGGTAGCCGAGGCCCACCCCTGCGGCGGCGGTCAGCGAGAGGGTCGCCACGGTGTGCCGGGCCTTCTCGGGCGGCAGCGCGTCACGGGCGGTGGCCATGGTCAGCGGGGTGAGCGCGATGCCGACGCCCTGGAGCGCCCGCCCCACGAGCAGTCCGGAGAAGCCGGTCGGCAGCGCGGCCAGCAGGCTGCCGGCGAGCGCCAGCGCCAGCCCGCCGAGGATCACCCGGCGCCGGTGCGGCCCGTCCCCCAGCCGCCCCATCAGCGGAGTGACGACCGCGCCGACCAGCATCGTCACCGTCAGGGACCACTGGGCCACCTCCAGCGGGACATGATCGACCCGGGCGATGGTCGGGATCAGCGGTGCGCCCAGGCTGCTGATGATCGCCACCAGCATCCCGACCGACACCAGTACGGGCACCAGGGCCCGGTCCTTCCATGGGGACCTCGTTGGGGCGGCTTCCACGCCGGCTCCTCCTGTTCAGCGGCGCCGCCATGTCAGCGGCTGATGTCATCGTACGATGACATGTACGAATCCCGACGCCACGGGCCCCGGAGTGAAGCAGGACACCGGGCGCGGGAACGCGAAAAGGGCGGCGGTGCACGGTGGGAACCGTGCGCCGCCGCCCTTGCGCCGACAGGCCGCTACTCGGGCCGGATCGCCTGGATGTCCAGCTCCACCCGGATCGTCGCGCCGATCGCGGCGATGCCCTTGGCCAGCATCGTGCGCCAGTCCAGGGTGAAGTCCTCGCGGTGCAGCTCGGTGACGGCCTGGCAGGCGGTGCGGGTCTCGCCCGCGATACCGGTGCCGATCCCGAGGTAGCGGGTGTCGAGCTGCACGGTGCGGCTGACGCCGTGCAGCTGCAGCACCCCCTGCACCGCCCAGCGGCTGCCGCCCTTGTGCACGAACCGCTCCCCGGCGAACTGCAGATACGGGAAGCGTGTCACGTCCAGGAACTCCGCCGACCGCAGATGCTCGTCCCGCATCCGTACGCCGGTGTCGATGCTCGCCGCCTCGATGGCCACCTCGACCCGCGAATCCGCCATCCGTTCGCCGATCCACAGTCCGCCCTCGAAGCGGTTGAACCGGCCGTGGATCTCGGCCAGGCCGATGTGGCGGGCGGTGAAGCGGATGGCGCTGTGGTCGGGGTCGATCCGCCACTGTCCGGCGGCGGGCAGCGGCAGCGCCGGGGCGGGCTCCAGGGCGATCGGGCGCGGCGCGGTCCGCTCCCCCGCCACCACCTCGACCTCGCACCGCTCCGGCCGGAACCCGTCGGACGTCACCACGAGCCGGTACGTACCGGGCCGCAGCGTCACCGTCAGCCGCCCGTTGGGGTCGGTCCGCCCCTGCGTCACCTCCTGGCCGCCGAGGTTACGGACCGAGACCGCCACCCCCGCCATCGGCAGTCCGACGGGGTCGTCCACCCGCAGGTCCAGCGCGCCCGCCCCGCCGGGGAGCGGCGAGGGGGAGCTGTGCGGCATTCGGTCGCGCAGGCGGTTCAGAAAGGCGAGAGGCATGGCAGGACGGGGCCCATCGGTTGTGCGGTACGGCGGGGACGGGAGCGGAGCGCGGAAGGGAGCGCACAAATGGTGCGGATTCCCTCCTCTTCCCCTTCTATCCTTTCATTGCCTCCGCGGCGAAATGATCCTGAGCTGTCATGAGCCGCCCAAAGGTGACCTTTCTCGCACCTCGTCACCGACGGGATCCGATCGCCCCGTTCCGCCGTCGCGGACGCCCGCCGCTCCCCCGGTCCGCCCCTTTGGCACACCCCGGAAATTTCCGCAACCCCCGTACGGATTCCGGCACTACACGATCGTGCACCGCGGTGGCGACCCGTCGTCCGCGCAACGGACAGGCTGGAGAGGACCGCTGGAACCGATCCCACGGGTCGTTCCGGTCTCCCCTGCTCACGGAAGGCGGTTCGCCTCGATGTCCGCGACGGTGCTCCCCCCGCACCCCGACGGCCTCCCGGTCGTCGACATCTCCCACACCCCGGCCCGCACCCCGCTGCTGCGGACCATGGCCCTGGCCCGGCGGCACGGTCCGGCCTTCGTCCAGCGGCAGCACGGCCGGGACACGCTGTTCGTCAGCAGCCTGGACCTGGTCACCGAGCTGTCCGACGAACGGCGCTTCGGCAAGGCGATCGGACCGGCGCTGGAGAACGTCCGGGAGTTCGCCCACGACGGGCTGTTCACCGCGTACGACGACGAGCCCAACTGGACCAAGGCGCACGACATCCTGATGCCCGCCTTCGCGCTCGGCTCGATGCGCACCTACCACCCGGTGATGCTGCGGGTCGCCCGCCGGCTGATCGACTCCTGGGACCGCCGGTGCGCGGACGGCACCCCCGTCGACGTATCCGACGACATGACCCGGATGACCCTGGACACCATCGGCCTGGCCGGGTTCGGCTTCGACTTCGGGTCCTTCGAACGGGACGAGCCACACCCGTTCGTCGGCTCGCTGGTGCGCTGTCTGCACTGGGCGATGACGGAACTCAGCCGCGACCCGGAGCTGGACCACACGGAGACCGACGCGGCGTTCCGCGCCGACGCCGCCCATCTGGCCGCGGTGGTGGACGAGGTCATCGCGGCACGCACCGCACCGGACGCACCGGCGCCCGGCGGCGACGATCTGCTGGGGCTGATGCTCGGCGCCGCCCACCCCGCGGACGGCACCACCCTCGATCCGGCCAACATCCGCGACCAGGTCATCACCTTCCTCATCGCCGGGCACGAAACCACCTCGGGCACCCTCTCCTTCGCCCTCCACAACCTGCTCAAGCACCCCTCCGCGCTCCGGCGGGTGCAGCGTGAGGTGGACGAGCTGTGGGGCGACGCCCCCGACCCGGAGCCGACGTTCGAGGACATCGGACGGCTGCACCACACCCGCCGGGCGCTCAACGAGACGCTGCGGCTGTTCCCGCCGGCCCCCGCCTTCTCCCGCCGGGCGCTCGTCGACACCGAGCTGGGCGGTCTGCCGCTGCGGGCCGGACAGTGGGCGACGGTGCTGACGCCGATGCTGCACCGGGACCCGGTCTGGGGCGACAACCCGGAGCTGTTCGACCCCGCGCGCTTCTCCCCCGAGGCGGAGGCGGCCCGCTCCCCGCACGCCTTCAAACCGTTCGGCACCGGTGAACGCGCCTGCATCGGGCGGCAGTTCGCGCTGCACGAGGCGACCATGATGCTCGCCATGCTGGTCCACCGCTACCGGCTGCTCGACCACGCCGACTACACGTTGGACCTCAAGCAGGCGCTCACCATCAAGCCGGACGGCTTCACCCTCGGCCTCGCCCCGCGCACCCCCGCCGACCGGGCCACGCACCGCACCGCGCCGCCCGCCGGCACCGCGCACGAGGCGGAGAACCCGGCCGGCGCCGCCCTGCCCACCCGGGTGCGGCCGGACACCGGGGTCCTGCTGCTGCACGGCTCCAACTACGGGACCTGCCGCGACATCGCCGCCCGGCTGGCCGACGCCGCCGCGGAGACCGGCTGCGCCACGGCCCTCGCCCCGCTCGACGCCCACACCGGGGCCCTCCCCACCGACCGGCCCGTCGTCATCGCCGCCGCCTCGTACAACGGCCGCCCCACCGACGACGCGGCCGAGTTCGTCCGCTGGCTGGAGACCGCCGGGCCCGGCGCCGCGGACGGGGTGACCTACGCGGTCCTCGGCGTCGGCGACCGCAACTGGTCCGCCACCTACCAGCGCGTCCCCACCCTCATCGACGACAAGCTGGCCGCCCTCGGCGGCACCCGGCTGCTGGAGCGCGCGGCGGCGGACGCCTCGGGCGATCTGAACGGCGCGGTCACCGCGTTCACCGGCGCCCTGCGCACCGCCCTGCTCACCGGTTACGGCGACCCGGAAAGCGTCGGCGCCGCCCCCGCCGCCGCGCCGGAGGGCCCCGCCTACGCCGTCACCGAGATCACCGGCGGGCCGCTGGACGCACTCGCCGCCCGGCACGGCATGACCGCGATGACGGTCACCGAGACCGGCAGCCTCACCCACCCCGACCACCCGCGCGCCAAGCGGTACGTCCGCCTCGCGCTGCCCGACGGGCAGACGTACCGCACCGGCGACCATCTGACGGTCCTCCCTGCCAACGCCCCGGAGCTGGTGGAGCGGGCCGTCCGGATCCTGCGGGTGGACCCGGACGCCGCCTTGCACATCGCCGCCCACCGCTCGCGCCGCGACGGCCTCGCGCTCGACCGGCCGGTCACCGCACGCCACCTCCTCACCCGCCACGTCGAGTTGCAGGACCGGCCGACCGCCGGACAGCTGACGCTCCTCGCCTCGCTCAACCCCTGCCCGCCCGAGCGGAAGGCCCTGGCGGCGCTGGCGGCGGACGAGGCAGCGCGCGCCGCGGACCACCGCGGACTGCTGGACGTCATCGAGGACCACCCGGCGCTGGCCGCGGAGCTGACCTGGCCGGTGCTGCTGGAGCTGCTGACGCCGATCCGGCCGCGCCACTACTCCGTCTCGTCCTCGCCCACCGGCGACCCGCACCACGTCGACCTGATGGTCTCGCTGCTCCAGGCGCCCGCCCGCTCGGGCCGGGGCACCTACCGCGGCACCGGCTCGGGGTATCTGCACGCCGTGCGCCCCGGCGACACCGTCCACGCCCGCATCCAGCCGTGCCGGGAGGTCTTCCGGATCCGGCACTCCGCGGACACCCCGCTGATCATGGTCGCGGCCGGCACCGGCCTGGCCCCGTTCCGCGGCGCCGTCGCCGACCGGCTCGCCCTCGCCGCGGACGGCGTCGAACTCGCCCCCGCGCTCTGCTACTTCGGCTGCGACGCCCCGGACGCCGACTATCTGCACTCCCGGGAGCTGCGCGCCGCCGAACTGGCCGGGGCGGTCCGGATGCGCCCGGCCTTCAGCGCCGCGCCCGTCGACGGCCGACGCTTCGTCCAGCACCGCATCGCCGCCGAGTCCGCCGAGGTGTGGCAGCTGCTCGACGCCGGGGCCCGGGTCTACGTCTGCGGCGACGGCGCCCGGATGGCCCCGGGCGTCCGCGACGCCTTCCGTGCCCTCCATCTCGCCCACCACCCCGGCGCGGACGACGCCGACGCCGCCGCCTGGCTCGACACACTGATCGCCGACGGCCGGTACGTCGAAGACGTCTACGCGGCCTCCTGAGCCGCTCCTGCCACCCTCGAAACCCGGAGGTTCCTCCCATGAACACCATGCTCGCCGGACGGCTGCACCTCGCCGACACCACCTTCCGCGTCGAAGAGGTACCGGTGCCCGAACCGGGACCCGGTGAGGTCCTGATCGAGGTCAAGGCCGCCGGGGTGTGCCTGTCCGACGTCCACCTCATCGACGGCAGCCTGAAGCCGTTCGTCCCCGCCGACGCGGTCACCCTCGGCCACGAGGTCGCCGGGGTGATCCACACCCCGGGCCCCGGCCTCCTCGGCGACTGGGCCCCGGGGACGCGGGTGGCGCTCCAGGCGGGCCAGAGCTGCGGCCGGTGCCGGAACTGCGCCCTGCGCCGCACCCCGTGCCTGAGCCCGCACACCCGCGGTGTCGACTACGACGGCGGCTGGGCGGCCTACGCCCTCGCCCGCGAGGACACCCTCTGCCCGATCCCCGACCACCTCCCCTTCGACCAGGCGGCGATCATCCCCGACGCCGTCTCCACCCCGTACGCCGCCGTCGTGGAGACCGGTGCGGTCCGCCCCGCGCAGGCCGTGGGCATCTGGGGCGCGGGCGGTCTGGGCGCCCACGGCATCCGCCTCGCCCGGCTCGCCGGGGCGGCACCGGTCCTCGCCGTCGACCCGCTGCCCGGCGCCCGCGACCGTGCCCTCACCTTCGGCGCCGACCTCGCCCTGGACCCGGCCGACCCGGACTTCGCCGCGGCCGTACGGAGCGCCACCGGCGGCCGCGGGCTGGACACCGCGTTCGACTTCGCCGGGGTCCCGGCCGTCCGCGAACAGGCGGCGACCGTCCTGCGCCGCGGCGGCGTCATGGTCCTGGCCGGGCTCACCCCGCACCCGCTCACCGTCACCGACGGCACCCGCTTCAGCTGGAACCGCAACGAGATCCGCGGCCACTACGGCTCCTCGCCGGTCCATGTCGACGAGCTGATCCGGCTGGCCTCGACGGGCCGCCTCGATCTGGCCCCGTCGATCACCGACCACCTCCCGCTGGCCGACGCCGCGGAGGCGGTACGCCGCCTGGAGAGCAAGGAGGGCGACCCGATCCGGCTGATCCTGGTGCCGTAGGGCGCCCGTCCCTCAGGCTTCGTCGGCCGCGGCGCCGTCCTGCGCGGCCGGCGAGGCACGTCGGCGGCGGTACACCACCACCCCGCACACCGCGGCGAGCAGGGCGGCGACCACCGCCACCCCGAGCGCCGTCCGCTCGGCGAACAGCCGGGTCACCACTTCCAGGACGCCGATCCCGACCGTCGCGTAGAGCAGCGCCCAGCACGCCCCGCCCACGAACAGCGCGGGCAGATAGCGCGGCAGGGGCATCCGCATGGTCCCGGCGAGAAAATTGGCGGCGGTCTGGAAACCGACGGTCAGGAACGAGACCGCCACCACCGGCGCGCCCCACCGCTGGATCGCCCGCTCCGCCCGTACGAACCTGGCCGAGGCCAGCCGCTCCGCGAACCGGCTGCGCCGCGCCCCGGCGGCGGCCAGCCACCCGACGGCGAAGGTCCCGCCGGCCCGCAGCAGGACGATGACGTACAGACCGGCGGCCGCGAGCACCACCTTCTCCACGCCACACCGCCCTCACCACCGGCCCGCCCCACCGGGGCACCGCCGACTCCCGACCCGGCGCGGCACGGCGCCACACCCGGGTTTCCGATACGACCCTGACCAGGGCCGTCCGCCACAGCCAGGGTAAGCGAACGGCCGCACCGGACAGCCCGCCCGTCGGCCAGGCCCGGGCCGCGCAGCCGTCCGACCGGGCCCCGGCGGCCCGTCTGCCCGGCGGGGTCCGGTCAGCTCCCCCGCCAGGGCTCCGAGGGCGAGCCGTCCGGCTCGATACCGTCCGGCCACCAGAGGGCCCACAGCGGCGCGACACCGCGCAGCCACCGCACCGCCAGCCCGCGGTCCGCGGCCTCCCGCGCCACGGATTCGGCCCCGCGGCGGTCGCCGTCCTGCATCCGTAGCCGAGCGATATGGGCATGCGCTTCGGGGTGCTCGCACTCGGCCGCCCGACTCCAGAGCCGTTCGGCGGACTCCGGCTCACCGGCGGCTTCCCGCGCCCGGGCCAATGTGGCGAGCATCTCCGGAAACCCGTACCGCGCGGCTTCCCCGGCGTAGTGCTCCGCCTCCCCGTGCCGCCCTCCCTCCTCACGTGAGAGAGCGATCTCGGCCAGGCACCACGGATCACCGCGGCGCGCCGCATGGTGTGCCAGGTAGGCGGCATCGGTGGGGTGCCCGGCACTCTCCCGCTTCAGCGCGAGGGCGGCGAGCGCATCCGGCCGGCAGCAGTCCGCCGCCTGGAAGGCGAGCGCGGTGGCTTCCTCCCATTCGCGGTCGTCCGCGCGGTGCAGCGCCATGTCGGCCAGCGCCCGGCACATGAAGTGATCAGCGGGCCACTCGGGATCGTCCGGGCAGAAGTACTGCGACTCCGGTACGGACTCCTCCGGCCCGCCGGAATCCACCACGGCCTCACGGTGAAGCGCCTCCGCCGCGGCGCCCAGCAGATGCGCGTACCGCAACCGCCATCGCCTCTCGGCCGCGCTCGCCAGCGCCCGGAGATCCCCGATCCGGGTCAGGGAGTACAGACCGGCGTTCCAGAAGGAGTCGGGCGGGCAGCGATGACGCCGCTGCTCACTGCCGTACCGCTGAAGAGGGGCGGCCAGCCGGTAGCAGGGTTCTTCGCCGTTCTCTTCCGTGGACGGCGCGGCCCCGCGTCGGCGCACCCGGCACAACGGGGGGACATTTCCGTGGACCGGCCGAGCCGCGTACGCCAGAGCCTCATCGAACCAGCCGTCCCCGACGGCGTCACAGGTGTTCTCGGCGAGGTACCCGGTGGCAGCCCGCTCCAGAAAAGCGCGCGGCAGATGGGGGCCGCACCCCAGACGGACGGCGTCCACGGCGACTTCGAGCACCGCCCGTGCGGCGGGCGTTGCGTTCTCGTAGCGGGCGACGAGACGGGTGAAGGCATCGGCGGCATCGCACTCTCCCGCCGCATGGGCCGGTGGATTGCCTGACGCCCCCTCGGTGACGCGTACACGGTGAGCTTCGCGATCTCGGGAATCGCCGTTCTTCTCGTCCCCACCCTCCACAGCCAAGCCCTCCCCCAAGCGCCGGTGCCGCATCTCCGTCCGGCTTCTACCCGGTTGGTACGGGATCCACGACGTCACCAGGGTTTCGGGGAGGGCGAATTGGCGCTCTTGATCCGTTGCGGTCTCTCCTCCGCCGCACCCGTCCAGCACGGTGAATGACCACGTCCGGAAGGCTTCAGCAAGTTTTGAGCGTGGCGTGAGGGTTGCTTGACCCTGTCTTGAAAAGACCCTTCCCCGGCCTCCCTATGGTGACAGCGGACCACGTACGAACCGAGTGGGGGGGCTCACACCATGGGCGAGGGATTCCGCACCGATCCCGACACGCTGTTCCACTACGCAACCCACACCGAACAGCAGAAGGAAGAGGTGCCCCGCATCGGACGGGCGCTGGAGCACGTGGAGATCCCGTCGGGCGCCTTCGGCAAGCTGCCGGAATCCGACGAGCTGCACTCCTCGTACAACGAACACGCCACCGCGGCGCAGCAGAACATCCACGACCTCGCCGATCTGTTGCAGGGTGTGGCCGAGGGGCTGCGGGCGACGGCGGGCGGTTACGTCCAGACCGAGTACGCGCAGCAGCAGACCTTCGGCGGGCACGGCGGGGGTGCGGCCGGATGACCGGCACCGACGCCTACGCGTGGGTCAACAAGGAGATCGAGAAGCTCCCCGACATCGAGCAGATCCACAACAGCGAGGAGCACGGCCTCGACGCCGGTCTCGACGACGCCATCCGGTGGTTCCTGGACAAGGTCGGGCTGATGGACAAGCTCGAACAGGTCACCGGCATGCCGACGCAGCTGACCCAGGCGGCGCAGGAGTGGAAGGCGCAGGGCGAGGCGCTACACCGGGTGTCGGCGGAGCTGCGGTCGGGGGCGCGGCGGCTGCCCGAGCAGTGGGAGGGCGACGCCTCCGAGGGTTTCGGCCACTCCATGGGCAAGATCATCGACGCGCTGGACGACACCGGCAAGGACATGGGCAAGACCGCCCAGATCCTCAGCCAGGCCGCCAAGGAGAGCAAGTTCGCCGAGGACTCCATCGTCGCCATCATCCGTGAGGCGATCGAGTGGGCGGCGATGACGCTGGCCGCGATGGTGGTCACCGACATCCTCACGCTGGGTCTGGCCACGGTCGTCGACGGGCTGGTGGCCGAGGCCGAGGTGGCGGTCTTCCTCGCCCGGGTGGAGAAGGTCTCGGCGGAGCTGGCCAAGACGCTGCGTGAGCTGATGAAGGCGGTCAAGGAGTTCAAGAGCGGCGCCAAGTCCTTCAACGAGGCGCGCAAGGCCGCGGGTACGCTGCGTAAGTTGGGCGGCCCGATGGGCAAGGGGGCCTTCCGCAGCAAGGACTGGTGGGCCCACCACGTGGTGAGCGGGAAGATCGCCGAGTACGGATCGAAGCCTCTGCTCAACGGGGCCACCGGTCTCACCGGCGACTTCAAGACCCCGGCGGAGGATGCGATCAAGCACTTCGGCGGGGAGGCGCTGGACGACGAGGGGCCCACGGAGCCCGCGCCGTACCACGTGCCCAAGCGCAGTATCGAGGACACCTTCGGCTGACCGCCCGGGCCGACGGGCGGGGCCGGCTCCCGTGACGCGACGAGACCGTCGCAGCAGACCGAAGAGAGGGACATGCACCCCACCCCCCTGGTACCGGAGCGGGACGGCTGGCTCGTGGCGCACTCCGCGCCGTTCCTCGGACCCGGCGAGACGCTGCGCGGGGCGCTGCCCGTCCGGCTCGACCCGCTCGCCCCGGACACCGTCCCGAAGGCCCACCGCAGGCCCAAGCTCGCGGCCGAGCAGAAGGCGCGGTTCACCGGGTGGCAGCGGATCTTCCTGCCGGTGACGTTCGTGATGTGGCTGGTCTCGCTGCCCGCCGGGCTGCTGGAGGTCGGTGCCCGCCGCACCTGGCGCGGCTTCCGCCGGATCTTCCGGGGACAGGTGTGGGCCGGCGGCTGGGAGAGCGCCGCGGGCCGTTTCGTCGTCGATGCCCGTACCGGTACGGCGGAGGTCGCCGGGTACGGCAACACGCGGCTGGCACTGGCCGTCACCGACCGGCGGCTGTTGCTGCTGACCGAGCCGACGCTGCCGGAGCGGGAGGCGGCACAGCTGCTCGGTGCGGTCCCGCACGGCAGCTACGGCCTGCGCCGGGAGCCGCACCCGCAGCGCCACCGGGGCCGGGTGGATCTGGCCTTCGCCGACGGGTCGTGGCTGGCGCTGGACGTGCCGGACCGGCGTCAGGTGCCGTGGCTCGGGGAGCTGTTGACCGCGGGGCGGTGACGTCCCGGCGGCGCCCCGTTCGTCAGGGTGTCTGCGCCGTACGCCCCGCGCGGCACCGCATCAGCGGTTGGATGCGCGTCCCGAAGTTCTCGATGCCTTCGAGGAAGTCGTCGAAGACCAGCATGATCCCCTTGGTGCCGGGCACCTCGGCGATCTCGTCCAGCATCCCGGCGACGGTCTCGAAGGAGCCGACGAGGGTGCCCATGTTGAAGTTGACGGCGCCCTCGGGCGCCGCGATGGTCCGGGCGGTGGCGGAGGTGTCGTCCGTCGCGTCGGCGTCGGTCTCCCCCGACATGTACGCCAGCGCGGCGTGGTCGGCGTGGTCGTGGTAGTCCTGCCACTTCGCGTGGGCGGCCGCGTCGGTCCCGTCCGCGATGATCATGAACAGTGACAGCGCGCCGACGTCGCGGCCGGTCCGCCGCGCCTCGGCCATGAGCGCCGCGGTGGTGTCCGCGAGGGCGAGCGGGGTGTTGACGCCGCTTCCCAGGACGAAGTTGTAGTCGGCGTGTTCGGCGGCGAACCGCCTGCCGCTGCTGCTCTGGCCTGCGGCAACGATATCGATGTGGCCATCGGCCGGCCGCGGGGACAGCACACAGCCGTCCATCGTGTGGAACTCGCCCCGGAAATCGCTGCGGCCCTCGCGCCACAGCTGCTTCAGCACGGTGACGTACTCGGCGGCCCGTGCGTAGCGGTTGCCGAAGTGCGCGTCGCCGGGCCACAGGCCCATCTGCGCGTACTCACCGGGCGCCCAGCCGGTGACGATGTTGACGCCGAACCGCCCGGGCGCGATGGCGTCGACCGTGACCGCCATCCGGGCCACCATCGCCGGCGGCAGGGCGAGGATCGGCGTCGAGGCGTACAGCTTGATCCGCTCCGTGACGGCGGCGAGCCCGGCCATCAGCGTGAACGATTCGAGGCAGTGGTCCCAGAACTCCGTCTCGCCGCCGAAGCCCTTGAGCTTGATCATCGACAGCGCGAAGTCGAGGCCGTACTCCTCGGACTTCTGCACCACCGCCTTGTTGAGTTCAAAGGTCGGCAGGTACTGCGGGGCGCTCTTCGAGATGAGCCAGCCGTTGTTGCCGATGGGGAGGAACACACCGATGTCCATACCGCTCCTGAACGGGTTCGGGAATCGTGCGGGTCCCTTCCCACCACCGCCGGAAAGACACCCTGCCCGGGGCGGCGTCACCCACGGATCACGCTTGCGGTGCACGGGCGGGCCCGGTGGCGTCAGCCGGGGAGCGTGAGGCGGAAGGTGGTGTGTCCGGGGCGGCTGGTGACGGTGGCGGTACCGCCGTGGGCGGTGGCGACGGCGTGGACGATGGCGAGGCCCAGCCCCGTGCTGCCGGTGGCGCGGGAGCGGGCGTGGTCGGCGCGGACGAAGCGGCCGAAGACCTCGGGCTGGGCCTCGTCGGGGATGCCCGGGCCGGTGTCGCTCACCGCGACGGAGACGCCGCTCGGCCCGGTGGCGAGGGCGACGGTCACCTCGGTGCCGGGCGGGGTGTGGGTGCGGGCGTTGGCGAGGAGGTTGCCGATGGCCTGCTGGAGGCGGTGAGCGTCGCCGGTCACGGTGACGGGTTCCTCGGGGAGGTCGAGGAACCAGTGGTGGCCGGGGCCCGCGGCGCGGGCGTCGTCCGTCGCGTTCAGGATCAGCAGGGTCAGATCGACCGGCTCGTGTTCGAGGGGGCGCCCGGCGTCCAGCCGGGCGAGGAGCAGCAGATCGTCGACGAGTCGGGTCATCCGCTGCGACTCGCCGTCGATACGTTCCAGCGCGTGCCGTACCTCGGCGGGCACGGGACCGCGGTGGCGCAGGGCGAGTTCCGCGTGGCCTCGGATGTTGGCGACGGGGGTGCGCAGTTCGTGGCTGGCGTCGGCGGCGAAGTGCCGCAGCCGCTCCTCGCTCGCCTGGCGGCGGGTGAGCGCGTCCTCGACATGGCCGAGCATGTGGTTGAGGGCCGTGCTGACCTGGCCGACCTCGGTACGGGGGTCGGTGTCGGGAAGCGGCCTGGGCATGGTGATCTCCCCGCTGGCGAGCGGCAGTCCGGCCACCTCCGCCGCGCGGGTGGTGACGTTCCGCAGCGGGCGCAGGGAGATCCGTACCCACTGGGCCCCGGCGGTGCCGGTGGCCACGAGGGCGATGGCGAAGAGGGTGGCCTCGACCGCTTCGAGGCGTTCCACGGTCTCCTCCACCGGGTGCAGGGGCAGGCCGGTGAGGAGTACGTCCCGGTCGTCGCCCCGGACGGCGGTGACGCGGTAGGAGCCCAGCGCGGAGAGGCGGATGCTGTGGCCGTGTCCGTCGGCGGGGACGTTCGCCAGGGCGCGGCGGTCGCCGGCGGTGAGGGTGAGGGCGCGGTCGGTGGCGTCGCGGACGACGGCGGCCTGGGTGACGGTGCCGTTCAGCAGGCGGGCGCCGAAGGTGGCGTCGGCCTGGCCGCGGGTGTCGGGGCGGTTGTCGGCGTCGGGCCTGACCTCGTGTTCCAGGCTGGCGGCGAACCGGCCGCCGGACGCGGTGAGCTGCTCGTCCAGGCGTCCCAGGAGGAAGTCGCGCAGGGCGAGGGTGGTGATGGCGCCGACGGCGAGGCAGGCGAGGGCGAGCAGGGTGACGAGCCCGGCGGTGAGCTGACCGCGCAGGGTGCGGGGCAGCAGCCGCCTCACGGTGCTTCCGGCTTGAGGACGTAACCGACACCGCGGACCGTGTGGATCATCGGGGCGCGTCCGGCGTCGATCTTCTTGCGCAGATAGCTGATGTAGAGCTCGACGATGTGGGCGCGGCCACCGAAGTCGTAGGCCCAGACGCGGTCGAGGATCTGGGCCTTGGAGAGCACCCGGCGGGGGTTGCGCATCAGGAAACGCAGCAGTTCGAACTCGGTGCGGGAGAGATCGATGGTGGCCTCACCACGCCGGACCTCCCGGGCCTCCTCGTCCATGGTCAGCTCCCCGACGGTGAGCCGGTCGGTGCCCGGCTCGGCGGTCATCCCGGCCCGCCGGAGGAGTCCGCGCAGCCGGGCCAGGACCTCCTCCAGGCTGTACGGCTTGGTGACGTAATCGTCGCCGCCTGCGGTGATCCCGGCGATACGGTCCTCGACCGCGTCGCGGGCGGTCAGGAAGAGCACGCAGATGCCCGGTTCCGCGCGGCGCAGCGCCCGCAGGACCTCCAGTCCGTTCAGATCGGGCAGCATCCGGTCCAGGACGACGGCGTCGGGGCGGAAGTCGCGGGCGGCGGCGAGCGCGCCCGCGCCGTCCGCGGCGGTGCGGACCTCCCAGCCCTCGCCGGTCATCGCCCCGGCCAGGACCTCGGTGACATCGGGCTCGTCGTCGACGACGAGGACCCGCACGGGGTCTCCGTCGGGGCGGTGCAGGGGCGGTGCGGTGTGCGGCTCGTTCATGGTCCCTTCAGCATGCCTCGGCGCCGGTCACGGCGGGGTGAGGGCTTCCTCTGAGTTTCCTCTGAACCGGCGCCGGAACCGGCCGGCGCTGCTTTTTCAGAGGCTTCACAGAGGGGAGGCTGTGAGGCTGGGCCGCCCATCGCCGGAACACGTCCGCCGGGAGAAGCCCGCCCCTCACGGCTCGTGCGGTACACATCGGACTCCTGCCCGCGGTCACCACTGCACCACCGCAGGCGCCGCAGCACTCCGCCCGCCTCCCGACCGGCCCGAACACCGACCCTAAGGAGCCCTCGTGGGACTCGACCTGATCAACGGCCTCCCCGCGCACGTTCTGCTCGTGCATTTCGTCGTGGTCCTGGTGCCCCTGACCGCCCTCGCGCTGATCCTGTGCGCCGCCCTCCCCTCGGTCATGCGCCGGTTCGGGCTCGCCCTGCCGGTCCTCGCGCTCGTCTCGCTGATCAGCGTGCCGCTGACGACCAACGCCGGCGAGTGGCTGGAGCGGCATGTGGAGAGCGACCCGCTGGTCCGCGCGCACACCGCACTCGGCGACGAGCTGCTCCCCTGGGCCCTCGCGCTCTTCGTGGTGGCGGCGGCGGTGTGGTGGTTCCACCGCCGCGCCGACCACCGCGCTCCGGCGGGCTCCACCGGCACGGTGGCCCTGCCGCTGCGGGTCGCCGCCGTGGTGTTGTCCCTGGTCGTCGGGGTCGGCGCGGGCGTGCAGGTCTACCGGATCGGCGACTCGGGGGCGAGGGCCGCCTGGCACGACAGCTTCTCGGCCAAGAGCTGACAGCTACGAGGACGGGAGCGGGGACGCGGAACGCGCCGCCCCTCCGGGAATGGCCCGGAGGGGCGGCGCGTTACCCCTGGGGGTATCGAGTGAGGAGTCGTGATGGAACTTGATCTGGCGGCGGCAGAGCTGAAGGCGGTGCTGAACCGGCTGCGGCGGGCGCAGGGGCAGATCTCCGGGGTGATCCGGATGATCGAGGAAGGCCGGGACTGCGAGGACGTCGTCACCCAGCTGGCCGCCGCCTCCCGGGCCCTGGACCGGGCCGGATTCGCCATCATCGCCACCGGCCTCCAGCAGTGCCTGACCGACATGGAGAACGGCAACCGCTCCGGCGAGAACCCCGAGGAGATGCGCACCAGGCTGGAGAAGCTGTTCCTCTCGCTCGCCTGACGGGCCGGACCGGGCGTGGAGCGGGCCCCACGAGGAAATCCGCTCCCGGCGCACGGTGACGGAGCCGGTGTCCGGGCAGGGGCACCGGCTCCGAACCGGATGGCGCACCGGCCCGGACGCACCCGGCAACGATCCGCCCTTCTCGGCGAACAACGGCTCCGCGTACCACAGTTGACGCCCCCGGTATGGCTCCCCCGCACATATTTCTCCGCGGCCCGGCTCGCCTAGGTTCGACAACTCCCAGGGCCGGCCGGGCCGTGGGTACGGGCGGTTCCCGGTCGGTGGCAGATTCCCCCACACAAGGGAGCCGGTCATGTTCTCCGCACGCCCTCGGCGCCTCGCGACGGGTGCCGCTCTTGCCGCATCCGCGCTGGTGGCGCTCAGCCTCCCGGTCGGGCCCGCCGTGGCGCAGCCGACCGCGGCGCAGCCGGTCAGCGGCTCGTTCCAGCAGGTCACCGGCTTCGGGTCCAACCCGGGCAACCTGCAGATGTACACCTACGCCCCGGCGTCGCTGCCGAAGGGCGCGCCGGTGGTGGTCGCCCTGCACGGCTGTACGCAGAGCGCCAACGACTACTACAGCCACTCCGGTTGGCCGCAGTTGGCCGACCGGTACGGCTTCGCGGTCGTCTTCCCGCAGACCACCACGGCCAACAATCTGCAGTCCTGCTTCCAGTGGTTCGATGCGAACAAGAGCCTGCGGGACAAGGGCGAGGCCGCCTCGGTCAAGCAGATGGTGGACAAGGCGGTCGCCACGTACGGCTCCGACACCACGCGGGTGTTCGCCACGGGGCTCTCGGCCGGCGGCGGAATGACGGCGAATCTCCTGGCCGACTATCCGGACGTCTTCGCCGGTGGTGCCGTCAACTCCGGGCTGCCCGCGCAGTGCGCCACCAGCATCCTGGGCGCCGGCAGCTGCCAGCTCGCCGATCAGCATCTGTCGCCGAAGCAGTGGGGCGACAAGGTCCGCGCCGCGGCCCCCGGATACCAGGGCAGCCGGCCGCGGGTGGCCATCTGGCAGGGCAGCGCCGACTACACGGTCGCTCCCGTCAACGGCACCGAGCTGCGGGACCAGTGGACCGATGTCCGGGGCGTGAGCAATCAGCCCACGGCCACCCGCCAACTGCCCGGCAACACCACCGAGACCACGTACGGCACCGACGCCGACCAGCCCGATGTGGCGCTGTTCTCCGTCGCCGGTATGGGGCACGGGCTGGCCGTCGATCCCGGTAGCGGCGATGCCCAGTGCGGTGCCACCGGCGCCTACTTCCTCGACACGATCTGCTCCTCCTCCTACACCGCCGCGTTCTGGGGCCTCGACCGTCAGTAGCTCCCCCCGGGGCGGCCGGTGACCCCGCTCAGCCGTGCGGGGCGGCGACCGCGTGCAGACGCAGGGCGAGGTGGAGTTCGAGGGCGCGTTCGGGGCTGTTCCAGCCGGTGCCGAGCAGATTCTGCACCCGGGCGAGGCGCTGGACGACGGTGTTGACGTGGACGTGGAGCAGGTCCTTGGCCCGGGTGAGGCTCTGGCCGGTGGCGAAGTACGCCTCAAGGGTGCGGACGAGTTCGGTGCCGCGCTCGGCGTCGTAGGCGAGCAGGGGGCCGAGGGTGGCGTCCACGAAGGTGCGCGTGTCCCGGCTCTCGCCCAGGACGACGCCGAGGAAGCCGAGTTCGCCGATGTCGGCCCCGTCTCCGGTGCGGCCGAGTGCCCGCAAGGCGCGCAGGCAGCGGGTGGCCTCGGCGTGCGCCGCCACCACCTCGGTGAGGCCGGACGCGGGGCCGGCAGCCGCCACCGTGACCGGGGCGCCGACCGCGCGGCCCCACTGCCGGGCGAGGTCGCGGGCGAGTCGGCCCGGTTCCGCGGCGGGGCCGTCCGGACCGATCGCGCCGTCCTTCCGGGCGAGCGACCAGAGCAGGACGAGGGAGCCGTGGTGCTCGGCGCTGACGGTGCCGGGGTGGTGGGTGAGGTGGGACAGGCTGGCGAGGTTGAGCCGTTCCCGGGCGCCCTGAGCGGTGTGGGCGACGAGGACGAGGTGCGGGCGGCGCAGGTCGATCCCGAGCCGGCGGCCCCGCTCGATCAGGGCGCCGGGGTCCTGGCCTGGTGCGTCGAGCAGGTCGGCGATGAGGTTGCCGCGCAGCCGGTTCTCGGCCTCGGCGGCCCGGCGGCGCAACATCACGAGCAGACCGGTGACGACGGAGGCCCGTTCGAACAGGCGCCGGTCGGTGTCCTCCAGCGCCCGGTGGTCGTGCAGGACGAGCGTGGCCAGGATCTCCGGCCCGGCCAGCACCGCGCACACCCAGCGGCCCGCCCGGTGCACGGCGCGCGCCACCGCCCGGGAGTCCTCCGACGCCGTCGTCAGCCAGTCGGCCACGGTGTCGTCGAGCGGGAAGGCCGCGCCGTGCTCGTCCGTCGCCGCGAGGGGGACGCCCTCCGGGTCGTGCAGGGAGATGGGCCCGTGCAGCAGGCGGGCGAGCGCGGCCGTGACCTGGGGTATGTCGCCGCCGCGCAGCACCAGGTCGGTGAGGCGGTCGTGGGCCTCCTCGGCACGGTGCAGCGCCTCGGTCTGGCGGCGGACGATCTCGTTGGCGGCGGCGAGTTCGTCCAGCGCCTGCCGGGTCTCGGCGATGCTGCTGGCCGTGTCGATGGCGACGGCGGCGTGGGTGGCCAGGGACTGCAGCAGGGCGATCTCGTCCTGGCTGAAGGACCGGGCCGCACGGTCCGCGGCGAACAGCACCCCGACGACCTTGTGGGAGGAGTCGGTGCGCGACCCCAGGAGCAGGGGCACCCCGAGGATGGAGACCAGCCCCTCGTCCAGGACGCCCGCGTCGATGCTGCCGGTGTGGTGGAAGCGCGGGTCGATGCGGTAGTCGGGGGTGGCGTAGGGCCGGGCGGTCTGGGCGACGAGCCCGCCGAGGCCGTCGCCCAGGCTGAGGCGCAGCCGCTGGAACGCCGGGGAGACGGAGCCGTCGGTGACCCGCATGTAGGTGTCGCCGGCCGCCTCGTCCGGCAGCGTCAGATAGGCGGTGTCGGTGCCCAGCAGGCTGCGGACGCGGTGGACGATGGCGCGCAGCACGGTGTCCAGGCCGGTGGCGGCGGCCAGATCGCCGACGGTGTCGAAGAGTGCGGTGAGTTCCTGTTCGCGGCGCCGGTGCTGGCGGAGGGTGCGGCGGATGCGCAGCGCCGTCCCGGCTGCCTGCTCCACCTCCCGCAGCTCCGCGGCGGGCACGCCCTCGGCGCGGGCGCGCTCCGTCTGGCCGCTCAGCTCCTCCGCCGGGGCGCCGCTCTCCAGCAGTTCCAGCAGCGCACGCAGATACGGGGCGGCGCGGGGCGGCTCGTGCATGGGGACACCTGTGGTTGGCGGACCGGACGGGCGCGGAGGACAGCGGCAACTATAGACAGCCGTGCCCGGTGGCACGGGTGCCTCGTGGTGTCACGAGGCACCCATGGCGCCTACGCGGTGGGCGCGTTGGGGCGGGCGGCGGGAACAGCGGCGTCCGCGACCGGCGGTGTCTCCTCGCCGGTGTCGCCGACGGCGGCGAGGTCGCTGCCGCGCGTCTCGCGCGCAAGGGCCACGGCCACCACCGTGATGACCGCGGCGACCGTCACATACAGCGCGATCGGCCCGGGGCCGTCGTACGCGCCCAGGAGCGCCGTCGCGACCAGCGGGGCGGAGGCGCCCGCGGCGACGGAGGAGAGCTGGGCGCCGATGGACGCGCCGGAGTAGCGGACCCGGGTGGCGAAGAGCTCCGCGAAGAAGGCCGCCTGGGGTGCGTACATGGCGCTGTGGAAGGCCAGTCCGACGACGACGGCGAGGGTCAGTGCGGCGAAGGACCCCGTATCGGCGAGCGCGAAGAAGGCCCACACCCAGACGCCGGTGCCGACGGCGCCGACCAGGTAGACGGGGCGGCGGCCGATGCGGTCGGAGAGGGCGCCGAACAGCGGGATCAGGCAGAACTGCACGGCCGAGCCGATGAGTACGGCGTTGAGCGCGGTCTGTTCCGGCAGCTTCAGATGGCCGACGCAGTAGGCCAGGATGAACGCGGTGAGGATGTAGTAGGAGATGTTCTCCGCGATCCGGGCGCCCATCGCGACCAGGATGTCCCGCCAGTGGTGGCGCACCACGTCGACCATCGGCGCCCGTTCTTCGGCGCCTGCCGAGCGGCGTTCCTCGGCCCGGGCCAGCGCCTCCTTGAACAGCGGCGACTCGTCCACGCTCAGGCGTACCCACATGCCGACCAGGACGAGGACGCCGGAGGCGAGGAAGGCCACCCGCCAGCCCCAGGTCTCGAACGCGTGGGAGCTGGTGGTGCCGGTGAGCAGGGCCAGGACGCCGACGGCGAGGAGGTTGCCGGCGGGGGCGCCGCCCTGCGGCCACGAGGCCCAGAAGCCGCGGTGCCGGGGGCTGCCGTGTTCGGACACGAGCAGGACCGCTCCGCCCCATTCGCCGCCGAGGGCGAAGCCCTGGAGCAGACGCAGCAGGGTCAGCAGCACCGGTGCCGCCGCCCCGATGGTGTGGTAGCTCGGCACACAGCCGATCAGGACGGTGGCGCCGCCCATCATCAGCAGGCTGGTGACGAGGAGCTTCTTGCGTCCGATCCGGTCGCCGAAGTGTCCGAAGACGAGGGCGCCGACGGGACGGGCCACGAAGCCGATGGCGTAGGTGAGGAAGGAGAGCAGGGTGCCGGTCAGCGGGTCGGAGTCGGGGAAGAACACCTTGCCGAACACGAGCGCGGCCGCGGAGCCGTAGAGGAAGTAGTCGTACCACTCCACGGTGGTGCCGACCAGGCTGGCCGCCACCACGCGGCCGAGGCGCGGGGGTCTGGGGATCTTTCCGTTCACGGTCGTCACCTTTGCGGGATGGCGGGGAAGTACGGATGTGCGGAAGGTGCCGAGGCACGGCCGGCCGGGGCCGGCGGGTCAGCGGGCGGTCCAGCCGCCGTCCATGACCAGGTCGGTTCCGGTGATGGAGGCGGCGTGCGGGGTGCACAGCCACAGCACCGCCCGGGCGACCTCGTCGGGTTCGATCAGCCGCTTGACGGCGCTGCGTTCGAGGAGGACCCCGTTCATGACGTCCTCCTCGGGGATGCCGTGGGCCGCGGCCTGCTGGCTGATCTGCCGCTCGACCAGCGGGGTGCGCACATAGCCGGGATTGACGCAGTTGCTGGTGACACCGTGCCCGGCGCCCTCCAGGGCGGTCACCTTGCTCAGTCCCTGGAGTGCGTGCTTGGCCGTGACGTAGGCGCTCTTGTACGGGCTGGCGCGCAGTCCGTGCACGGAGGAGATGTTGACCACCCGGCCCCATCCCCGCGCGTACATGCCCGGCAGGGTGCGGTGCAGGATCCGGAACGGCGCCTCCACCATGATCCGCTGCATCCGGGCGAAGCGATCGGGGTCGAACTCGGTGATCGGGGCGACGTGTTGCAGACCCGCGTTGTTGACCACGATGTCGGCGTCGGCGGGCAGCTCCGCCACCGCCGCCGGGTCGGCCAGGTCCACCACGTGGACGGTGCCGTCGATCTGCGCCGCGGTCCGCGCGGCGGCCTCCCCGTCGACGTCGACGACCCGGACGCGGGCGCCCGACGCGGCCAGCGCGAGCGCGCACGCCCTGCCGATACCGCTCGCCGCGCCCGTGACCAGGGCCGTCCTTCCGTGCAACGAGCCGGGGGCGGCGCCCGGTTCGGGGCCGGTCGCGGGCACGCCACAGGCCCGGGTCGCTTCGTGTGGGAGAACCATGCCGTTCACCGTAGGAGCGGCCGCGGTGCCGGCCCATGGCTGCCGGAACCACAAGTGGCCCCCGGAAGGTGGTGTTCCGACCCATGGAACACCCGGAGGCCGGGAGTTTTACTTGACGCCTTTGGGAGCCGTCGGCCGCACCCGGCCCGCGGGCGGCACCACGCCACGGTGCCGCCCGGGGAGCGGCCGTCGCTCCCGACCGCATCGGACGGCGCCGTCCGATGGCACCCGCCCGCCTCCGCCCGTCGTGACCGTTTCCAGGAGCCCACCGATGCGCCCTGCTCTGCGCCGGTTCACCCTCGTGGCCTTCGCCCTCGCCGCCTGCACCACCGGCCTCACCCCCGCCCACGCCCGCACCGCCGACGCCCCCGCCTGTGCCCGAATCGCGCGGGCGGCGGTGCCGGGCGCCGCCCATCAGCGCCCTGCCTGTCTGCCGGACCTGACCACCGCGGCGCTCGCGGGCACCCCGTACACCGACACCGCGGACCAGGCCGGTCTCGCCGCCAAGGGGACGCGTAACCCCACCGGCGTGCCCGGCGTCCAGATCGACGGCTACTTCCCCGACACCTCCCGCACCAACGCCGAGCACGGGTGGCACCACGACGCGCAGTTCGTCCTGCGGCTGCCCGCCCACTGGAACGGTGGCCTCGTCGTCACCGGAGCGCCCGGCAACCGCACCCAGTACGCCACCGACGCCCTCATCTCGGACCACGTACTGGCCGCCGGTTACGCCTACGCCGCCACCGACAAGGGCAACACCGGCCCCGACTTCTACCGCGACGGCCACCGCCCGGCCGACGCCGTCGCCGAGTGGAACCGGCGCACCACCCAACTCACCCGCGCCGCCCGCACCACGGCCGGCCGCTACTACGGACGGCCCGTCCGCCGCACCGTCGTGACCGGGATCTCCAACGGCGGCTACCTCACCCGCTGGCAGCTCGAACACCACCCCGAGCTGTACGACGGAGGCGTCGACTGGGAGGGCACCCTGTGGACCTCCCGGGGCCCGAACCCTCTGACCTCGCTGCCGACCGCCGTCGCCTGGAGCACGGGCACGGCCACCGAGAACGACATGTACCGGGCGGGGTTCGCCCGCGGCTCCGCGTTCCTGTGGCCGTACCACCGCAGCACCTACTGGGGGCTGACCCAGAAGGCGTACCGGGCCTCCGTCGACCCCGGCTACGACCCGCGGTGCCCCGGCGCGAGCGCCGGATCGACCCCGGAGGAGATCCTCGCGCCCTGCCCGTCCGACGCCCGTTACGACTACGCCGCCCGCCCCGCGGCGGTGCACGACGCGGTCTCCCGGATCGCCCTGACCGGCGCCCTGGCCCGCCCTCTGATCACCCTGCACGGCACGCTGGACACGCTGCTGCCCAAGAGCACCGACTCCGACGTCTACCAGCGCATGGTGGCCCGCTCCGGCCGCGCCGACCTGCACCGCTACTACGCCGTCGCCGACGGCACCCATGTCGACGGGCTCTACGACACCTTCCCGCACCGCCTGCGCCCGATGCTGCCCTGCTACCGCAGCTCCTTCGACGCGCTCATCGCCTGGCTCGACCACGGCACCCCGCCGCCCGCGAACCACACCGTCCCCCGCGCACCCCACACCGACCTCGTCAACACCTGCTCCCTGCGGTGACACCGAACGGGTAACACCTCACGCGGCCCCGCGTCGCACCCAGGACACAGGCAGCAACTCCCCATCTAGGGACGGGACTTGCACGCGGATTCTCACCGCCGACCTCCCCTCGTACAGGCGAGAACACCGTGCGTGACAAGAAATGTACTTCCGGCTGCCTGAGCCCCTCTCTACCCTGCCGTTCTCATGACAACGGAACACGCCCAGCAGCCCGAGGGGCGCGACGGACACAGCCGCAGGCGCTTCCTGACAGCGACCGGCGGAGCGGTCGCAGGAGTCGTCGGCGGGGCGGCGCTCGGCATCCCGGGGGCCACCGGCGCCGCGGCCGCGCCCCCCGCCCGCACGCGCGTCGCCGTCCTCGGCGGCGGGGTGTCCGGCCTCAGCGCCGCCCATGAACTCGCCGAACGCGGCTACGCGGTCACGGTTTACGAGTACTACGACATCCTCGGCGGCAAGGCCCGCTCGATGGACGTCCCCGGGACCGCGGCGGGCGGCCGCAAACCGCTCCCCGGCGAACACGGCTTCCGCTTCTTCCCCGGCTTCTACCGGAACCTGCCGGACACCATGCGCCGCATCCCCTTCCCCGGCAACGCGAACGGCGTCCACGGCAACCTCCGCAACAGTACGGAGGCGCTGTTCGCCCGCGGCTCGGGCCGCCCGGACCTGCACTTCCCGCTCCGCCGGGTCACCACCCCGCCCGCCCTCGACGACCTCACCCCGTCCTGGCTCCGCGACCAGATCCTGTCGGTGCTGGACCTCGCCACCCATCTGCCCGCACACGAGGCCGCCTACTTCGCGGACCGCCTCCTGGTCCACCTCACCAGCTGCGACGCCCGCCGCGAGGGCCAGTGGGAGAAGGTCACCTGGTGGGACTTCATCCGGGCCGGCGAGATGAGCCGCGAGTACCAGGTGCTCCTCGGCATCGGCCAGACCCGTAACCTCGTCGCCACCCGCGCCGAGATCGCCTCCACCCGCACCGTCGGCCGCGTCATCATCGAGGCCCTCCTCCTGTGGGGCCTGCTCGGCCGCGGCATGGACGGCGACGCGGACATCGACCGGGTGCTGAACGCCCCGACCAGCGAGGCATGGATCGACCCCTGGGAGACACATCTGCGCGACCGGGGCGTCGAGTTCGTCCTCGGCACCGAGGTCCACGAGGTGCTGTACGACGGCGGCCGGGTGACCGGCGTACGGGTCGCGGCACGCGACGGCAGCCGACCACGCACCATCACCGCCGACCACTACGTCTCCGCCCTCCCCGTCGAGCACGCCCGCCCCACCTGGGGCCCGGCCCTGCGCGCCGCCGACCCGCAGCTCGGCCGGTGCGATGCGCTCAAGTCGGACTGGATGACCGGCGTGATGTTCTACCTGCGCACCCCCACCCCTGTCGTGCACGGCCACATCAACTGCCTCGACTCCCCCTGGGCGGTCACCGGAATCGGCCAGGCGCAGTTCTGGGACGGCCGGGACTTCGCACGCGACTACGGCGACGGCCGGGCCCGTGAATGCCTGTCCACGATCATCTCCGAATGGGACAAGCCCGGCATCCTCTACGGCAAGACCGCCCGTGAGTGCACCAAGGACGAGATCGTCGCCGAGCTGTGGGCCCAGCTGAAGGACGGCCTCAACGACTCCGGCAAGACCACCCTCCGCGACGAGGACCGGCTCGGCTGGTTCATGGACCCGGCGGTGACGGGCCTCGGCGGCCCCCATCCGCAGAACCGCGAACAGCTCCTCACCCACCCCACCGAAACCCTCTACCACCGCCCGTCGGCGAAGACAGCGGTCCCGAACTTCTTCCTCGCCGGCGACTACGTCCGCACGGATGTGGACCTGGCCACCATGGAAGGCGCCAACGAATCCGCCCGCCGCGCCGTCAACGCCCTCCTGGACGCCGACCACTCCCCCGCCGACCGCTGCCACATCTGGGAGCTGTACCGTCCCCCGGAGCTGGAACCCCTCAAGCGCATCGACGCGGCACGGTATCGGCTGGGGTTGCCCAATACGTTCGACCTCGGGTGAGAGCCGGTATCGAGCCGGGGCGGAAGGGCCGCTGCGACCAGGCAGCGGCCCGTTCCCCCCGACGGGCGGGAGCGCGGACCAACCGCGGTCGCCGCCCGCCGTCCTCAACCTCGCGGCAGCAGCGCCGCCGAGCCCAGCGCCATGACCACGGTGAGGCCCGCGGCGAGCAGCAGACTCTCCCGCATCCGGACGCGAAGTCGCCCGCGAGCAGCGCGCCGAAGACGGCGATGCTGAGCGCTCCGCCCATCTGACGGCCGGTGTTGAGCAGCGCCCCCGCCGTACCGGCCCGCTCGGCGGCGACACTTTCGAGCATGAGGGTGGTCAGCGCCGGCATGGCGAGGGCGCCGCCGACGCCCAGGGGGATCATCAGCAGGGCCGTCACCCACGGGGGCGTGCCGATGCCGACGGCGAGGAGCACACCGCAGCCCAGCGCGACGGTCAGCAGCCCCACGACGATCACCGCCGGTGCGCCGAAGCGGGAGACCGCCCGTGGCGAGAAGTAGTTGAAGGGGGCGGTGACCACCGCCATCGGCACGAACATCAGCCCGGCCGAGAGCGGCGACCGCCCCTGCTGCTCCTGGAAGAAGAGGCTCAGGACGAACACCCCGCCGTAGAAGGCCGCGTTGCAGGCGAAGCCCGTCACCACCGGCACGCTGACACCGCGCTGCCGGAACAGCGCCAGCGGCAGCATCGGCGTGCGCCGCCGTGCCTCGATGGTCACGAAACCGGCCCCGGCCACCACCGCGATCCCGGCCGCGGCGAGGACGGTTCCGGTGAACCCGCCGTGCCCGCCCTCGATCACGGCGACGGTCAGCCCCGCCAGTGCCAGTACCGCCGTCACCTGCCCCGGCAGATCGAACGCGGCACGGTGGCGCGGCGAACGCGCGGCCCGCAACAAAACCACGAAACCGGCCACCCCAGCAGGCACGTTGAGGAAAAACACACCGCGCCAGCTCCACTCCGTGGTGAGCAGTCCGCCCAGGACGGGCCCCGCGGCGACGGCCACCGCGCCGCCGACCGTCCACAGAGCGACGCCCCGCGCCCGCGCCGCCGGTTCGGGAAACGCCTGACGGATCAGCGCGAGCGAGGCCGGCACCATCACGGAGGCCGCACAGCCCTGCACCACTCGCGCCGCGATCAGCACCCCGAGTGTCGGCGCCGCCCCGCAGACCAGCGAGGCGAGGACGAAGACACCCAGCCCCCAGCCGTACGCGCGCCGCGCGCCCACCACGTCCGAGAGCGCACCGGCGGAGAGCATCAGCGCAGCGAACATCAACGTGTAGCTGTCAGCGACCCACTGGAGCCCGGACATCGATCCGCCGAGGTCATCACCCACGGCGGGCAGTGCGACGTTGACACCGGAGACATCGAGGGTGATCACGAAGAAGCCCAGGACGGCGGCGACCAGCGCAGCACCGGCAGATCCCGACCGCCCCCGCTCACCCCGAGCGTCCGCCCTCACCACTGCTCCCACATCCGCCCCCGAGCGCGTCGCGCTCACCGTGCACCGCTCCGCATCGCGCCATCCCCCTGTCGGCGGGCCGTTTCCTTCGAATACGCAGCGTGCTCGGCGGAGGCAGCCGCAGACAGACCGAGACGTACGAGGGAGCACCGATCCTCGCCCTGACAGAGCCCCTCTCCGCGCGCCATGTGCGGCGACAATGGCCCGATGAGCGAAGGTTCAGAACTGGGCCGCTTCCTCCGGGCCCGACGGGAGCGGATCCGCCCGCAGGACGTGGGCCTGCCGACCGGCACGGGCCGCCGCCGCACCCCGGGGCTGCGCCGCGAGGAGTTGGCCACGCTGGCCGGGGTCAGCGTCGACTACTACACACGCCTGGAACGCGGCCGCGAGACCCGGCCCTCCCCGGCCGTCGTCGCCGCACTCGGCCAGACACTCCACCTCTCCCCCGAGGCTCTCCAGCGCCTCCACGAACTGGTGGCACTCGCCGCGGGCCAGGCTCCGGCGCCGCCCCCGGGCCCGGCCCGCACCGTGCGGGAGTCGATCCGCACCCTGCTGGAGACGCTGCGCCCCGCGCCGGCCTACGTCGTCACCCGCACCAACGACCTGCTGGCCGCCAACCGGCCCGGCCTCCGCCTGTTCCCCGGCCTCACGGACTGGCCACAAGAGCGCCGCAACATCACCCGCTACATGTTCCTCCACCCCATGGGACGCAGCCTGTACCGCGACTGGGAGCAGCTGGCGGCACACAGCGCAGCCCACCTGCGCGCAATGGCGGGCGCCGACCCGGACATCCCGCAGCTCGCCCACCTCGTCGGCGAACTGATGCGGAAAAGCCCGGAGTTCGCCCGACTGTGGGAACGGTACGACGTACAGGCACGCAGCGGCGGCCACAAACACTTCCGACACCCCGAGGTCGGCCCGATACGCCTCAGCTTCGAGATCCTGACCATCTCCCGCACAGACGGCCAACGCCTCGTCACCTACCAGGCACCACCCGGCACCCCCGACCACGACGCCATGCTGCTCCTCGACATGGCAAACCCCGCGGAGGCAGCTCTCCCCCACGCGGCCGAGCAGTAGCCGGCCGGGTGCGATGGGCGGGTGGCAGTCGCGGAGGACCTTCCAGGTCTTCATGCGGGCGAAGGCGTGCTCGACGTGTGGTGATCCGTCCTGCTCGCACACCGCCCTCTCAGCGAAGCACCTTCACCATCAGACGTTCCCTGGTCACCCCGTCGGACAACAGCTCTCCGAGTCCTCCCGTATCGACGAAACCGTTACGCTGATACAGCGCGACAGCGGGCTCGTTGCCCGGTATGACCGCAAGCTTCAGAGCCTTAGCGCCCCTCTGCCGGGCCCACCCTTCGACTGCCGCTATCAACTGGTCTCCGACGCTGCGGCCCCGCGCCTGGGGGCTCACCCACACCGACCTCAGCTCGCACGCGCCGCGATCTCCGGGAAGGCCGGCGGCCATCCCTACGGTTCGGCCGTCCAGCAACGCAACGATGCTGTAAGCGGCGGGCATCGCCAAGCGCTCGCGCCACCGCTCCTCCCCACCGTTGCGCCATTCCGCGAGCCCGGCCTTGAAGGCGTGAGGCGCCTCGCTCAGTGCAGCTAGGCGAACCTCCCGCCACAACGGCCAGTCGCTCGTCGTGAGAACCCGCAGGTGCACCATGACCACGAGTCTGCCGCGACACTCGTGCAGCAGCCACGGGCAGCCCAAAGCGTCCACGACACCCTCGGCTCTCACGCCTCATTGACCAGCAGTTACGGGACAACCCTCAGGGGACGTGACGGACGTTGCTCGGTACATGGTTTTTCGCGCAGAGGTACTGCCAATACCCGGAACACAGCAGGCCCGGAACCGAGTTCCGGGCCTGCCGATGGCGGCGTGCCGGGCAAACCCCTGCAGGTCAGCCGTGGTAGCGCGCCACCACCTTGGTGTAGTCGTACGGTGCCTGCTTGACCCCGCTGCACGAGTCCGCGTCGGCGCCGCGGGTGCAGGAGCGGTCGCGGTTGACCGACCAGAAGGTGAACCGTGCGAGGTGGTGCCGCTGGGCGTAGCGGAGCATCGTACGGAAGTTGCGGACGCTGATGCGCTGCCCCTTCATGTCCGTCTTGCCGTTCATCGTCGAGATGCCGATGTGGCGGTAGGCGGCGTCGGACTTCATGCCGTACGCGGCGGCGACGGCGTTCTTCAGGCCGTCGGCGGACTTCATGGTGGTGGTGCCCATGGTGTGGGGCGTGGCGAAGTTGAAGGCCATGATGTTCCATCCGGTCACCGGGAGGCGCGCCGCCCCGGCCCGCTTGATGAGGTCGCGGATGGTGTGGACGGGCCCGTCGGACCTGCCGCTGAAGGTGATGTAGATCTTCAGGGAGGGGTTGGTCGCCTTGACCTTCTTCAGCGCGTCGACGATGCGCTGGCGGACGACGGGGTTGTCGTCCTCCGTGTGCTCGATGTTGATGTCGATCGCCTTGAGCCGGTAGGCGCTGATCACCTTCTGGTAGGCGCGGGCCAGTGCGGTGGGCGTGGTGCAGGAGATGCCGAGCTTGTTACCGCTCCACCCGCCGAAGGAGGCGACGACATCGCCGCCCGCCGCGCGGATGTTCTTGACGGCCTTCTCCTCCGCCCCTCCCCGCAGCGGGCGGGAGCCGTCCCACTTCGGGTTGCATGTCCCGCCGGAGGTGATGAACGACAGGGTGAACTGCTTGATACCCGTGGCCTTCATGACACCGACGGGGTTCTGCGGGTGCCCCCAACCGAGGTACAGGTAGGGCGCGTTGATGCCGACGGGGAGTGTGGCGGCCTGAGCTGCCGGGGCGGCAACTGTGGACGAGGCACACAGCGCGCCCGCCGCGGTGAACGCGACCAGCGCTCGTCGCATCAGGAATCGACTCATGAACGGACCTTTCCAAAGGACTTGGGACGCCCTGAATGTACTCAGCGATGCGGGCGATCACGGAGCGGGACGGGAAAGTTAGGGGTAGGCGGCGGGCCGGCCACTCGGTGGTGTGCTGAGCCGGTTCTGTTCAGCTGTCGCTGATTCCCAGCCCGGCGCCGTACTGCTTCCGGCGTCAGCTGATCCATGCGCCGTTCGGCCGCCGGCGGCGCCGGGGCCGATGCGGCGACGCACTCGAACGGATCCGACCCTCCCGGTTCCGGTTGCGGCGAAGCGGAAAACCCTTCGGGAAGGAAGCGCGAGGCGCTGGCACACGACCTCCGCACGCGGTGACCTGAAAGGTCCTTGACCCGTCAACTCCCCCTGAAAGACACTTCGTTGAGCACTTTCGCATCAGGAGTCACAGGTCCGGATCACACGCCTCGGGCCTGGTCCCGTGCAGGTCGGGCCACGGATCACGGGTCGCCTTCGCACCGGATGCAGACGGGGGAACTTGATGGGTAGTGGGGGGATGTACGACCACGGTCGACGCGGGGCGCGGTCGTGGACTCTTCCGCACCCGCCGCCCCTCCCCCTTCTTCCCGCCGCCCGCCCGGCTCGATTTCTTGGTGTCCTCACACTCGGTGCCTGAAGGGATTGGAGGGGGAATGCCGACACATACGACCTATCCCGGCGTCTATGTCGAAGAGCTTCCCAGCAGCATCCGCAGCATCACCACCGTGACGACGTCCGTGACCGCCTTCGTCGGCCACACCCGGCGCGGGCCGCTCAACCAGCCGGTCCGGATCACCAGCTTCGCCGATTTCGAGCGCCGCTTCGGCGGCCTGACCTCCCGCAGCCCGGTCTCCCACGCCGTCCACCAGTTCTTCGGCAACGGCGGCGCCATCGCGGTGATCGTCCGGGTCGCCAAGGCCGGCAGCGGTGAGGAGGCCCACGTCACCCTGGAGTCCACCGAGGGCCGCAGCCAGTGCCCGGTCCTGGAGGTGCACGCCAAGGAGCCCGGCGTCTGGGGCGACGGCCTGCGGGTGGCGGTGGACCACGACACGCCCGCCCATCGCCCGGCAGGAGGCGCTTCGCGCCACCCCTCGGAGCCGGACGAGACCTTCAACCTCCAGGTCTTCGACGCGCACGGCGTGGCCCGGGAGTCCTTCACCGGCCTGTCCATGGACCCCGGCAGCGGCCGGTTCGTGGAGACGGCCGTCAACTCCGGCTCGGCGCTGATCCGGGTGACCGCGGTGGGCGAGGGGCGCCCGGACCCGTCCGGCACCGTCTCCAAACCGTTCCACCACCACCTCCCCGATCTCGACGTCGAGTTGACGGTGAAGATCGGCGAGGTGGAGCGGGAGTTCACGCTCTACGACGCGGAGTGCGACGGCGAACCGCCGTGCGACGTCACCGAGCTGGCGCTGCTGCTGGAGCACAAGCTGCGGTCGCTGCCGGACGCCCCGGGCAAGCACACCTTCGCCGGCACCCGGGTGATCGCCTTCGGCCGCCGTCTCCAGGTCGTGGCCGGCTCCACCGACCCCTGCGACGTGGTCCGCTTCGTCGGCGAGTGCGCCAACGACCTCGGTCTGGAGGCATCGGTCAATCCGCCGGTCTTCGCGCTGTGCGGCGGTGCGGACGGCGATCCGCCGGGACCGCGCGACCTGATCGGCAGCGAGGCGCGCAAGAGCGGCCTCCAGGCACTGCGCGATCTGCCCGACGTCAATCTGCTCGCGCTGCCCGAGCTGGCGTCGTACGAGTCCACCGACGACATGCTCACGGTGATCTCGGCGGCCCAGCGCCTGTGCCAGGAGCGGCGGATGTTCCTGCTGGTCGACGCGCCCGCCACCTGGGGCAGCGTGGACGCCGCCCGGGCCGGGATCGGCGCGTTCGACGCGGTGCGCGGCAACCACGCCGCCCTGTACTTCCCGCATCTCCAGCTCACCGACCCGCTCACCGGCCGGCTGCGCTCCTTCCCGCCGTCCGGTGCGCTGGCCGGTGTGATCGCCCGTACCGACGGCGAGCGCGGGGTGTGGAAGGCCCCGGCGGGCACCGAGGCGCGGCTGGCCGGTGTGCACGGGCTGACCGTCAAGCTCACCGACCGCGAGAACGGCCTGCTCAACCCGCTCGGCATCAACTGCCTGCGGACCTTCCCGATGGTCGGCCCGCTGGTGTGGGGCGCCCGCACCCTGGAGGGCTCGGACGCCCTGGACAGCGAGTGGAAGTACGTCCCGGTGCGGCGGCTGGCCCTGCACGTCGAGGAGAGTCTGCTGCGCGGTCTGCAGTGGGTGGTCTTCGAGCCCAACAACGAGCAGCTGTGGCAGCAGATCCGGCTCAACGCCTCGGCGTATCTGCACTCCCTCTTCGAGAAGGGCGCCTTCAAGGGCGGCACCCCGCGGCAGGCGTACTTCGTCAAGTGCGACAAGGACACCACCACCGAGGCGGACATCGAGAACGGGATCGTGAACGTCGTGGTCGGCATCGCGCCCGTCAAACCGGCGGAGTTCGTGATCGTCAAGATCCAGCAGCTGGCCGGCCAGTTCGACCTGTAGGGCGCGGGGCACCGGGTCCGGCCGGCGGGCCGGACCCCGTGCGCCCCACGACGCCGATCTGAAGGAATCCGACGTGAAGGAATCCGATGGCTGAGTTCAAGATCAACGCCCATCGCTTCGACCCGTACAAGAACTTCAAGTTCCTGGTGCTGTGGGACGGTCGTACGGTCGCGGGGGTCAGCAAGATCAGTCCGCTCAAGCGCACCACCGAGGTCGTCAAGCACCGCAACGGCGGCGACCCCAGCTCCCCGCGGAAGTCCCCGGGCCGCTCGGAGTTCGAGGGCATCACCCTGGAACGCGGGGTCACCCACGATCCGGAGTTCGACCGCTGGGCCAACAAGGTCTGGCAGGTCGGCGCGGGCCTGGGCTCGGAGGTGTCGCTCGCCGACTTCCGCAAGGACATCGTCATCCAGGTCCTCAACGAGGCCGGCCAGGTCGCCGTCTCGCACAAGATCTACCGCTCCTGGCCGAGCGAGTACCAGGTCCTGGGCGAGATGGACGCCAATGCCAACGCGGTGGCCATCCAGAGCCTGAAGCTGGAATGCGAGGGCTGGGAGCGCGACTACGAGGTCCCCGAGCCGCAGGAGCCCTCGTTCACCCACCCGGCCTGAGCGGGAAGCGACGAATGGGGGCGAGGTGAGGGATGGCGGTCACCGGGCCGGCGGAACTGCTGGCCACCTGGGAGGCCGGGCTGGCCGAACAGAGCGCCGGGCGGGCCCTGTTGCTGCACCGTGCGGCCCGTCCCGGCGAACCGGCCGACGTCCTGCTGTCGGCGCCGCTCGGGGAGCGGACGGCCGACCTCTTCGCGCTGCGCCGGGCGCTGTTCGGCGACCGGATGGAGGTCACGCTCGACTGCGCGGCGGCCGGGTGCGGCACGGCGCTGGAGTTCGAGCTGGACGCCGGGGAGCTGGCCGCCGCCCGCCCGGGGACGCCGGAGGGCGGGCTGCGGGTGACGGAGGGCGGGTGGACCGTGCGGTTCCGGCTTCCCGGGCCCGCCGACCTGGCCGCCGTGGCCGCCGCCCGTCCGCCGGACGAGCTGCACGCCGGGCGACTGCTCGCGGCCCGCTGCACCCTCACCGCCCACCGGGCCGACCGCCAGGCCACCGCCGAGGACCTCACCCAGCTGCCCGAACCGGTGCTCAAGCGCTTCGCCGAGGCCGCCGAAGAGGCCGACCCCGGGGCGGAGTTGACGCTTCAGGTCGCCTGCGCGGAGTGCGGCGCACCCAGCGCCGCGGAGCTGGACATCGCCGCGTACCTGTGGACCGAACTCGACGCCTGGGCTCGGGACCTGCTTCTGGACGTCCATCTGCTCGCCTCGGCCTACGGCTGGAGCGAGCCCGAGATCCTGGCGCTCAGCCCGCTGCGGCGCCGCTACTACCTGGAGCTGTGCGCGGATGCCTGAGATGCCCGAGCGGACGCCCACCGCGTCCGGCGACTACCTCGGCCGGCTGCTGGCCCGGTACGCCCCCGCGGCACCGGCGCCGCCCGCCGATCCCTTCGGCCCGCCCGGAGGCGCCGAGGGGCCGGACCGGCGGGCACTCGTCCGGCCGCGGCTGCCCGGCCCGTTCGAGCGGGTGGAGGCGGTGCGCGGCCCGGCCGACGGCGACGTGGCCGACGACGGACCGCCATCCCCGCCGCGGTGGCCCGCCCCGGCCCCGTACACCGGGCAACCGCCGCGCACCGAGCACCGGTCGGAGATCCACACCCGGGCCGAACGGGAGACGGTGATCCGCACCGAGACGGCACCGGAAGCCGACCGCGGGCCGACCGACCGGAGGCCGGGCCCCGCCCCTCTCCTCCGCCCCACGGCGACGGCCGCGCCCGCGCCCCGGGCCGCCGCCGGCGAGGGCGTGCGGCCGCGGGGCCGGTCGGGGGCGACGGATACGGAAGGGACGGCGGCGGGCCGGGAGGCGGCGCCGTGGGATGCGGACGGGACCGGCCCGGCACCGTCCGGCGCGCTGCGGCCGCGCGCCGACGCCCCGGTGGCACCCCGCCGCCCCGCACCGTCCCGCAGCGCGGCCGCGGCCGGCCGACGTGGCGCGCGCGGCCCCGCCGAGCGGGTGGTGCACGTCCAGATCGGCCGGCTGGAGGTCGGCGCCGTAGGCACCGAACGCCCCGCGGCGGGCGGCCGCCCGGCACGGCCGGAGCGGCGCGCGCCCGAGGTGAGCCTCGCGGACTATCTCGCTTCCCAGCAACGGACTTCAGGGGGACGGTCCCATTGAGCAACGCACTCGCCCTCGCGACGGTCACCCAGGCCCTTGCGCTGCTGATCGAGCACAACCTGCACCCCGAGATCGACATGGCCGTCTCGGTGGAGACCCGTAAACCGCCGTCCGACCCGCCGACCGACCCGACGATCACCGTCTTCCTCTACCAGGTCTCCCACAACCCCTCGATGCGCAACAGCGACCTGGTCACCCGCGCCTCCGACGGCACCCTGCTCAAGCGCCCCGCCGCGGCGATCGATCTGCACTTCCTGATCAGCGCGTACGGGGAGGAGCAGGAGCTGGTCGGCCAGCGGCTGATCGGGAGCGTGGTGCGGACGCTGCACGAAATCCCGGTGCTGCCACGGGAGTTGATCGAGGAGGCGGCCGAACGCCCCTATCTGGTCGGGAGCGATCTGGCCGAGTCGCCGCAGAAGGTCCGTTTCACGCCGACCCAGATGGACGTCGACGAGACCTCCAAGCTCTGGGGGATGTTCAACAACACGCCGTACTCCCTGTCGGTGGCCTACCAGGCGTCGTTGGTGCTGCTGGACGGCCATCAGAAGCCGGCACCGGCCCGTCCGGTGCGGCGGCCGGAGGTGACGGTGGTGCCGGAGGTGCCTCCGGAGGCGCCGCTGGCGGACGCACCGCCTGGGCCGGCGGCGGATGCGGGGGCCGCGCAGGGCGCCTCCGGGGCGGCGGGGTCCGGGCCGGACGCGTCCGACCTGCCCGGGGGCGCTGCGGACACCGGTACGGCCCCCGCCGAGAAGACCGCGAGGAAGGCCGCGAAGAAGACGACCGGCCGGCGGGCCGCACCACGTAAGTTGGCTGCGGGGCGGGAGAGTTCGAGCGGCGGGCGGTCGGGGGGCCGTCCCCGCGGCCGGACCCGCAACGCTTCCGGCGGTGAGCCGGGGGCAACGGACCGCGCCACCGACGCCGACGACACGAGCCGTACCGACGACGGCGGGGAGAGCTGAGGCGCGGTGCGGGGGACGGGGGCGGAGAACGACATGGCGGGCAGCGGCGGTACGGGCCTCGAGGCGGCGGACGACGAGGCGGAGGGCGCGGCGCTGTCCGCCGCCGTCCGGGCCGTGCTCGCCCGCCTGGACGCACATGCCGCGCGCACCCGCAGAAGCGGGAACGGCGACGGCGCAGGGGACGAGGCCGCGGACGGGGACGGCCCGCGCAGCGGCATCGATCACCCGCCCGTCCCCTCCCCCCGGGCCCTGGACGACCTCACCGCCTGCTTCGGGCTGACCGCCTTCGAGCGGGAGGTCGTCCTGCTCGCCGCGGCCGTCGAGCTGGACCCGACCACCGGTGCCCGCTGCGCAGCCGCCTGCGGTGATCCGGAGCGCGCGCACCCCACCTTCTCGCTCGCCCTGGCGGCGCTCGACGCACCCCATTGGAGTGCCCTGACCCCGGTCGCCCCGTTGCGCCGCTGGCGGCTGGTCGAGCTGGCGGACGAGACCCGGCTGACCACCAGCCGGCTGCGCCTGGACGAACGCATCCTGCACTTCCTCGCCGGCGCCCCGTACCTGGACGCCCGGCTCCACGGCCAACTGCGCCGCACCGTCCCGCCGCAGACCCTGCCGCCCGCGTACGAGACGGCGGCCGGCCGGGTGGCGGCGGGCTGGACGGGCGCGGGGCCGGACGCCCCGCTCCGCGTCGAACTGGTCGGCGGCGAGCTGCGCAGCCGTGCCGACATCGCGGCGGCCGCGGCGCGCCACAGCGGGCTCGGCCTGTACGCGATGGCTGCCGAGGACATCCCGACCGACCCCGCCGAACGGGACCGGCTCTCCCGGCTCTGGCAGCGGGAGGCGATCCTGCTGCCGGCCGCGCTGCTGGTCGAGGTCGGTGAGCTGGACCGCGAGCAGCACGCGGCGGCGGACGCCTTCATCGCGGGCGCCGCCGTCCCGCTGGTCGTCTCCGGTCAGGAACCGCGGCAGACCGGCCAGCCGCGCGGCGCACGCGTCACCGTCCCCAAACTCTCCGACGAGGAGCAACTGGACCTGTGGGCGGACGCGTTCACCGACATCCCCGAGATCACCGAGCGGCATCTCACCGCCCTCGTCGCCCAGTTCCAGCTGCCGCCGCACGTCGTCCGTTCCGCCGCCGCCTCCGTACGGCGCGACCTGCCGGTGTCCGACGGACCCGACGCCGCCGCACTCGCCTGGCAGGCCGGCCTCACCGAGGCCCGGATGGGGCTGGACGAGCTGGGGCGCCGCATCGAGCCGCGGGCCGGCTGGGACGACCTGGTCCTCGCCGACCGGCAGTCGCGCATCCTCCAGGAGATCGTCGCGCATGTGCGCCGGCGCGCCACCGTCTACCAGGACTGGGGCTTCGCGAAGGCGCTGCGCAACGGCCTCGGCGTCACCGCCCTCTTCGCCGGCGGATCCGGCACCGGCAAGACGCTGGCCGCCGAGGTGATGGCCAAGGAACTGGGCCTGGACCTCTTCCTCATCGACCTCTCCCAGGTCGTCAGCAAGTACATCGGCGAGACCGAGAAGAACCTCAGCCGGGTCTTCGACGCCGCGGAGCGCGGCGGGGCGCTGCTCCTCTTCGACGAGGCGGACGCGCTGTTCGGCAAGCGCAGCGAGGTCAAGGACAGCCACGACCGCTACGCCAACCTGGAGGTCAGCTATCTGCTGATGCGCATGGAGGCGTACCGCGGCCTGGCCGTCCTCACCACCAACATGAAGAAGGCCCTGGACTCGGCCTTCCTGCGCCGCATCCGCTTCGTCGTCGACTTCCCCTTCCCCACCGAACGGGAGCGGGCCGAGATCTGGCGCCGGGTGCTGCCCGCGCAGGCACCGACCAAGGGCATCGAGCCGGCCCTGCTCGCCCAGCTCACCGTCGCCGGCGGCTCGATCCGCAACATCGCGCTCTCCGGCGCCTTCCTCGCCGCGGAGGAGGGCGACCGCCTCCAGATGCGGCACATGCTGGCCGCGGCCCGCACCGAGTACCTGAAGCTGGAACGCTCTCTGACACCGTCGGAGGTCCACGGATGGGTCTGACACACGAGGTCGGCCACGAGTCGGTACGGGCCTCGGCCGCGCGCCCGGCGGCACCGGCACCCGACATCCCACAGACGCCCTCCCCCACCGGAACGTTCCGCATCGACATCGGCGAACTGGTCCTGGACGGCTTCGTCGCCCGCACCGTCGACCCGGACCGGGTGTCGGCCGCGTTCCAGGCCGAGTTGACCCGCCTGGTGCGGGAGCGCGGCGTCCCGCTGGCCGCGGACGCCGACGGCGCGGGTGTCACGCTCGACGGGCTGGGCGGCCTGCCGCCACTGCCGGCCACCACCCACCCCGTACGGCTGGGCGAGGCGCTGGCCCGCGCGGTGCACGCAGGCCTGGCGGGACGGGGGGAGGCGCGATGAGCAACGCGACCCGGCCCGCGGACCGGAATGCCCGGTCCGCCCGCGACGAACAGCGCCGCAAGCGCAAGGAGCGCTCCGCCAAGTCCGCCGCGCCCGAGCCGAAGAACATCGTCAGCGGCGCCGGGCAACCCCTCGACCTGAGCGTCCGCCGCGAGCTGGAGGAACAGCTCGGCCACGACTTCAGCCAGGTCCGCCTGCACACCGGCCGCGACGCGGGGCAGCTCGCCGAGTTGATGGGCGCCGACGCGTTCGCCGTCGGCCAGGACGTCTTCTTCCGCGAGGGCACCTACCGCCCGGGCACCGCCGACGGCCGGCGCCTCCTCGCCCACGAGCTCCTGCACACCGTCCAGAACCCGCACGGCCTGGGCGCCCTGCGGGCCGGCCGCGACCTGGGCGCGGTCAGCCTCCCGCAGGAGGCGGTCGAACGGGAGGCGGAGTCCGCGGCCCAGGAGTCCGTCCGCGCCGCGATGCTCGGCGCCACCCGCGAGGACGACCCCACCCCCCAGATCGAGCCCGGCCACGCCACTCCCGGCTGGCTCCGCTACGCCACCGTCGACGCCGACCGCCGCCGCCAGGAACTCGTCGACCCGGCAACCCTGGTGGACCGGCTGGCGGGCGGGGTGCTGCGGTCGTTGCGGGGGGATCCGGAGGACCGGTCGGGGCGGGTGCGCCTCGAACTCGCGCGGCTGGCGCCGGAGTTGCAGGAATCCGTACTGGACCGGCTGGAGGTGCGGCTGCTCAGCTCCGACTTCGACCGGCTGCTGGACCTGGTGGCGGAGTCCGAGGTGCTGCCGGTCGGTTTCCAGCCGTCGCTGACGCCCGAGCCGGTGCCCGACGCCGTCGATCAGGTGCACGACGAGCGGGCGGCCCAGGAGCAGCACGCCGAGGGCGTCGCGCGCGGGGAGAAGCAGCGGGCCGAGGACGCGCGCGGGGAGAAGAAGGACGCCAAGGGGCAGGCGGAGGCGCAGGGCGAGGAGGAGAGCCGGGCGCAGCGCGACGCGGCGGCGGAGCGGCAGGAGGCCGGTGACCGCACGGCGCACGAGGACGAACGCGCCGCCGAGGGCGCGGACGCCGAGCAGGAGCAGCAGCAGGCCGAGGAGGAGCAGGGGCAGGAGCGTCAGGAGGCCGACCAGGCCGACGCCGCCAAGGCCGACCGGGCCCAGGACGGCACCGAGCGCACCAAGGAGGAGCGCAAGGCGCAGCGGGAGCGCGAGGAGGCCGACCCGCAGCAGGCGAACCGGCCCGGCGCCGACAAGCGCCGCCGCAACGACGACGCGAAGAAGCCCGCGGACGGCTCGAAACAGGAGGAGCTGGAGAAGAAGAAGCGGGAGCAGCCCGGACCGGTCCGTCCGGAGAAGGTCGACGAACGGGCCGACCAGCGGGACAGCGCGCTGTCCGAGCACGGGTTGAACGCGCAGGACGAGGAGGACGGCCCGCCGCGCGAGGAGGAGCAGCCGATCGGGCTGGAGGCGGGCGCCGAGAAGGACATCGGCGTGGGCGGGGACACCGAGGCCGCGGCCAAGGGCGACGCGGGCCCGGGTGAGGCGGCGCTGCAGCCGGAGGACTTCCTCCCGGGCGCCGACCTGGACGTCTCGTCCGTACCGACCGCCGAGCACCCCGATGCCGCGCTGCCGACGTTCCCCGCTCCCCCGCCCACCAAGGCCGAGCAGGTCCAGCAGGAGCGCGAGAACGCGGCGGACGACGAGGAGCACGAGGACGAGCCGGAGGCGGAGACCAAGCCGCCGGGTGCGGAGCTGGGGCCGGTCGAGGGCGAGGCGCCGCAGCCGGAGCACGGGCCGGCCGCCGAGGCCGGGGACCGTACCGAGAAGGACCTCCAGCCGTCGATGCCGGTCGAGCAGGAGGTCGGTCCGGATCCGGAGGCCGAGGACCGGCAGGCCCAGGAGCCGGAGGCCGAGCAGAAACACGATCCGGAACAGGCCCAGGACAAGGACGAGGACGGCACCCGCCGGGCCAAGCAGGACGCCGACGACAAGGACGCGGACCGCGACGCGGAGGGCGGCACCGGCGAGGAGGCGCCGGACGCCAAGGAGGCCCAGGACGAGCAGACGGAGAAGAAGGAACGGGACGCCCAGGAGGAGAAGCGCCAGGCGCAGGGACAGCCGGAGGGCGCGGCGGCCGGTAAGCCGGCCGGGGTGCCGTCGGGCGGCGGGGCGGGCGCGGGCGAGGATTCCGCCGCGGCGTCGGGCTCCTCCGCGGCCCCGCCGGCCGGTGCGCACACCGACCGCACCCCGGCCGAGGACCGGCGTCCCTCCCCCGCCGCGCGCCGGGGTGCCGAGCCCGTGCGGGCCGAGCGGGACGCACCGGAAGCGAAGAGCGCGGTGCCGAAGGAGTCCGGGCCGGGTGCGGCGCCCGGCGGGGCGGTGGGCGGTTCCGAGCCGGGCAACGCGCCGTCGGCCGCCGCCGGTCCCGGAGGGGCGCCCTCCGTCGCCCAGGCCGCGGTCGGTCCGGCGGCCCAGCAGGCCGACAGTCCGGGGAAGATGGGCGCTCCGGCGCCCGAGGGGGCGAAGGCGCAGCCGGACGCCTCGTTGGAGAAGGGCGGCGGCGGGTGCGCCCCGCCGGCCCCGGCCGCCGAGAAGGACGAGGGCGGCGGCGCCGGCTGTGGCGGGGGCGGCGGCCAGAAGGCCGTCGAGGAGAAGAAGGAGAAGCCGCCGGACGTCTCGGCACAGGATCCCCGGTCGGCGCTGAACACCGTCGGTCAGCTCGCGCCCGACCAGGCGCAGGAGGCGCTGCCGGGGTTGGACGGCGCGGCGGACAAGAAGGTCGGTGACGAACAGCGGCGGCTCGTCGCCGATCCGCCCAAGCGCGAACGCCCGTCGGGGGCGCCGCAGACCCTGCACGGGAAGCCGGAAGAGGAGGCTCCGGAGACCCCGGTGACGGGGCAGCTGGAGAAGGTCGGCCCGGAGAGCCAGGGCGAGAAGCAGCGGGCCAAGGGCAGTGAGAAGGCCCAGGGAGCGAAGCCGACCGACAACGTCCCGACGCCGCAGGTGCCGCCCTCGAAGGACGGCAAGCTGACGGAGAAGGACGCCCAGAACGTGGCGGCGGCGGCCGACCAGGTCCCCACCAGCGACCCCGAGCTGCACAACAAGACCGTCGGCCCGGCTCCCAAGATCAAGCTGGAGGGGGAGAGCGACCCGCAGCGCACGGACAAGCAGGCGGCGAAGCTCAAGGAGAAGCAGGGCACGATCCAGGACACCGGACGGGCGGACGCGTCCAAGTCGCTGGGCGAGGACAAGATCTACCCCGATGCGCCCAAGGAGGAGCTACGGGGGAAGGCGCAGGGCGGCCGGGCCGGAGGCGGGGGCGGTGGCGGCGCGGTGGCCGGCGGTACGCCGAAGCCGGGCGCCGGGGCGGTGGCCAAACAGGAGCGTGGCGGCGAGATCAAGAGCGCCACCGGCCAGGCCGGCACCCAGGTGGCCGCCAAGGAGAAGGAACAGCAGCAGGGCGAGCAGAAGTCCAAGCAGGAGAAGCAGCAGCAGATCGACAACGAGGTCGCGCGCAACACCGAGCAGCAGACGGCGCAGCGCGGCCAGGTCGCGGATCAGGCCAGGACGGAGCGTCAGAACTGGCGCGACGAGCAGGACAAGAAGATCGGGCAGGCCGACAAGGACACCGACAAGGAGCACAAGGACGGCAACGACAAGATCACCAAGCAGCGCGACACCAAGGACAAGGAGGTGGAGGACCGAAAGAACAACGACAACAAGGACATCGACGGCAAGGCCGATCAGGCGGACAAGGACGCCAAGAAGAAGAAGGAAGAGAAGAAGAAGGGCTCCGACAGCCTCTTCGGCAAGATCGTCCATGCCGTCGCGGACTTCTTCAAGGATCTTCTCGACGCCGTCACGAAGATCTTCGATGAGGCCCGTAAGGCCATCAACGGCATCATCGACACCTTCAAGGACTGGGCGAACAAGGCGATCGACGCGGTCCGCGACTTCGCCGTCAAGGCCATCAACGCGGTGGCGGACGCGCTCATCGCCATCGGCGACGTCCTGCTGGCCGCGTTCCCCGAGCTCCGCGACAAGTTCCGCAAGGCCATCAACGACCTGCGCGACAAGGCCATCGCCACGGTCAACAAGCTCGCCGAGGGCCTCAAGAAGGCCGTCAGCGCCCTCCTCGACGCCCTCGCCGCCGGCCTCAACGCCCTCCTCAAGGTCCTGGAGGCGGGCCTCAAGGCCGCCATCAAGATCTTCCGCGACGCGATCGTCGGCGCCCTCAAGTTCGCCCAGGCGGCGATCCAGGCTCTCGGTCAATTCGCCGCCCTCGTCGCGGACATCGCCCCGGACCCCGGCGGCTGGCTCGCCAAGGCCGGCAGCGCCGCGAAGACCGGCGTCCAGGAACACCTCTGGGGGGCGATCAAGACTGCCGTCAGCCAGTGGTTCAACACCAAGGTCGAGGGCATCCTCGGCCTCGGCAAGGCCGTCATCAACATTCTGATCAAGGGCTGCATGTCCTTGAAGCAGATCGGCAAGATGGCGTGGAACGCGGTGGTCGCCGCCCTTCCCATGATGATCGCCCAGCTCGTCATCGAGAAGGTCGTCTCGATGATCATCCCGGCGGCGGGCGCGATCCTCACCATCGTTCAGGGGCTGATGGCCGCCTGGCAGTCCGTCAGTGCGATCCTCTCCGCCTTCGGCAAGTTCTTCGCCTTCCTCAAGGCGGTGAGGTCCGGCCCGGCAGCCTGCCTCTTCGCGGTGGCCGTCGCCGCCGGCGTCGTCGCCCTGCTGGAACTCATCACCAACCTTCTCCTGGCCCGCCTCGGCCGCGCCGCCAAGGGGGTCGGCAACCGCCTCAAGGGCATCGCCCAGAAGATCATGAAGGGCCTGAAGAAGGCCGGCAAGGGCGCCCGCAAGGCCGCTGGCGGCGCCGTCAACCGCGCCCGCGGCGCCGTCCGCAAGGCCGCCCAGGCCCTCCGCAAACCCACCGGCCCCACCAAGCCGAAGGGCCCCAAGGTCCCGTCCCGCCCCGGCGCCTCCACCGAACACCACCCCACCGCCCACCCCCACTCCAAGGGCCCCGCCACCTCCCCCGACCGCCCCAACAGCCGCACCCCGAACAGGGAACGCGACCGCCGCCGCGAGGAAGACGCCGCCAAACGGGAGCGGGACGCCGAGGATCCGAAGAAGCAGCCGGACCGGAAGAAGCCCACGAATGAGGAACCCGGCAACAAGACACCCAACAAGAGGCACGAGGAGAAGTCTCCGGAGCGCAAGCCGGAGAAGGGGCCCGAAACCCCCAAGAAGAAGAAAGAAACCGAGGCACCCAAGCGCACCAAGCCTCGCAAACCCACATCCGCTCTGGGGCGCGCCCTCAAAAAGGTAAAGGGCAAGGTCAAGTCCGCCCTCAAAAAGGTCCGCAACGCCGGCAAGGCCCTGGGTAAGAAGCTCCGCAAGTCCAAACTCGGCAAGGCCCTCAAGAACGGCGCCAAGAAGGCCCGCGACTTCTTCAAGAGGAAGCGCGACCACCTGCGCCACCACAAGAAGCACCGCGCCGAGCAGAAGAAGCAGAAGAAGAAGGACCAGAAGAAGGAGAACTCCAAGGAGTCCAAGCAGAGCAAGCTCGACAAGATCGTCGCCAAGCTTCACCCGCTACTCGAAAGGGTGGTCCGGCGGGGTATCGCGGGCGCCCCACTCCGCGCACTCCTGGGAGGGTTGAAGACTTGGTACCGCCTCACCTCCCTCAGCAAGCTCTCTGAAGGTAATCGGGACAAAATCACCGCGGTCCTGAATCCCGAACGGGACCCTCTACAGGGCATGGAGGAGGGACGGAGGATAGTTGAGCAGAATCAACCCAGACTGCATGAAATACTCACGAGGGTAGCCGGCAAGGCCCATCAAGATCCACGAGTAGGCCCGCTGGCCGAGCGTGTCAACGCAGCCCAGGACGAACACCAAGCATCGCGCGAAGAAGCCAAGCGACAGGTGCGAAACAAGAAGGGTTCCGCGACCGAGGAGGCGAACGCTGCCAAGTCTGTAGTGCGCCCTGCCGCTGCACCCATTGTCGAGTCCGCAGCAATGCGGACCGGACGCCCGGCAGGCGAAGAGAACATCGACATGGCCTCCCAGTCCCAAGAATCAGCGATCGTGGCCGAACGAGGAAGGCCGAACCCGGGGAACAATATCGTGCGGAGCGGATTGGGCACCGGGCACTACACCGCCAAGCCGGGCAAGAAAGGAGCAGATCCGATGCCCGCCGCGGCCGAAACGCTGGAAGCACTCCAAGGCCGCATGGCAATCAACATGGGGCATACAAACCTCAATGCCACAGAAACTTCCCTGATCACTCGAAGTCGCATACAGCAGGCATATCTACAGCTTCTGCGGCGCAGGATGCCCACGGACGAGTTCTTCCACAGGGACCCGAAGGCCCTTGCCAGCATGGCCTCCATCGCACGACTCATGGGTGTCGTCGAGGGTGGACGACACCACCCTGCATCAGTGGCCAACCTCCTGTCCTGGCGCCTCGCCACGTTCCCAGGAGGGACGTTGCGGGACGTCGTGGTCAACACGAACTACATGTCACCACTGAACGCGGTGTCAGCAGCGCCATTCATGCATGACCCAGAAGGACTCCAAGCAGCTTATGGAAAGAAGAGAGGGACCGGGCTGACCAAACCCGGGGAGAAAATCAACACTACTACCCCGTTGATGAGAGAACGGGAGGCAAATCTCCTGATAAGAGCCTTTGCTCAACTCAAGGCCGACAATTACTACCTCAGCGACGAGCAACTTATCGCGGAATTCGAAAGATGGCTCTTGCGGGACACCGCACATTACCTGGCACCAGGCGGAAGGATAATAACCCCAGGGGCATCCGGGTCCGGTCCGTGACCCCCTGACGAAAAGTACGCATATCAGGTGCGCGACATCACATCGAAGGAAGTTCGTTGACGCAACTCACGAAAATCATCCCCAAGAAGCCGTTCGACCGGGAACGGATGCGCAATCTGGCCGAGCAGCTGAACTGGGTACCGGTAGATCTGGAGCCCTCGAGCAACGCTCAACTCCATGAGGAAGTCTGGGCGCTCGGAGATTACCGCACTGCCATCCACTGGATCGAGGATGACGTATTCCGGGTTCACTACATCGCCATCGAGGGTGAATCCAGCGCGCAAGTCATTTCCGAAATCCGGAATCACGTAGAGGTACACACCTCCGCTTCCCTGGCCGACCTCGCAACCGGCGAGCGGGACACACTTACCGTCATGGACTCACTGCGGATGCTCGCGATGCAGAGCTCCGAAGGTTTCGATCCAGAAATTTTTGCAGTTGTTCGTTGGGCGCTGAACGACCCGGAACCAGTGGTGCGTCGCGTCGCCGTCCTTGCATCCTCCATCATGCCGTGGAAGAAACTCGATCCACTGCTGGAGTATGTCAGCCGGCACGATCCGGATGAGGCTGTCCGCGCCGACGCCCGTGAAGCGCTGACCATCGTCCGCGACAGGTTCCAGGACTCATCCACCACCTAGATCACAGAATTCGCACACGACTCGCCACCTGATGAGCGGCCTACTTCAAGGAGGGGGCTCCATGACCCGCTACCCCGACATCCCCAAACCCATCCGCTCCGGAATCGTCGTCGTCGATCCCGATCTCAACATCCCGCAGCGCATCATCGTGCTGCAGTTCAACCCGGACACCTTGGAGCGGCAGGTGGCGCCGCAGGCGGCCGGTGGGGAAGGGGATGCCGGGGGTGGTGGAGGCGGGAGTGGAGGGGATCGCAACGAAGCGCTCCGCCTCAAAGGGCCGGCCCAGGAGACGTGGAAGTTCACCGCGGAGATCGATGCCACCGATCAGCTCGACGTGGCGGCGCCGGACGGGATTCATCCGGAGCTCGCGGTGTTGGAGATGTTGGTGCAGCCGACGACCGCGCAGCTGCTGGCGGCTTCGAAGTTGACCAAGAAGGGGACGATCGAGATCAGTCCCATCGAGATGCCGTTGACGCTGTTCACGTGGGGGAGCAAGCGGGTGATGCCGGTGCGGCTCACGGAGTTGTCGGTCAATGAGTCGGCGTTTGATGTGGATCTCAATCCGATTCGGGCATCGCTCAGCATCGGATTGAAGGTGTTGACGGTGAGTGATTTGCCGGCCGGGCATCCCGGGGCGGCGTTGTATCTCGCGCATCTGGCGCAGAAGGAGCAGTTGGCGCGGCGGGCGCGGGGCGGAACGTTGGCGCAGTTGGGGCTGGGGAGGGGGATCTGAGACGTGGGCATCGAGCCGTATGAGAGTGCGTTGGACGACGTGCCCGGGGCGCATCCGTATCCGCGGAGCAGTCGGTATGCGGGGATCGGTATCGGGGTGCATGTGATGCCGGATGGGACGGAAGTGCGGTATGCGAAGCGGCGGTTGTTGCCGCCGCTCGCGGAGGTGGATGAGGAGGCCGTACCGCATGTCGTGAGGAGTGGGGAGCGGCCGGATCAGTTGGGGCAGCGGTATTTCGGGGATCCGGGGCAGTGGTGGCGGATTGCGGACGCCAATCCGGTGCTGGAACCGCAGGAGTTGACGTCCGAGCCCGGCGTGGAGATTGCCGTGCCGTTGCCCGGTGGGTTCGGCGGCGGGCTCGGCGGGCCGGGGGGCGGGCATGGCTGAGGGGGACGAGCCGGTCGGGCGGGGGCCCATTCATATCTCGCTGTTCATGGGGCCGAAGCTGGCGCGGCCGGTGCCTCAGGAGGTGGTGGAGGCGCTGTTGTCGGCGCAGATCACCAGTACGGCGGGGGAACGGAGCGGTTTTCAGCTGGCGTTCGACCTGACGAAGAAGGGGGCGCTCGTCGAGCGGTTGCTGCCGGAGGGGTTCTTCGATCCGAAGACCAGGGTGATTCTGACCGTCGCCGTGAAGGGGACGCCGACCGTGCTGCTGGACGGGGTGATCGTGCGGCAGGAGGTGGGGAGCAGTAACCATCCCGGGCAGAGCACGCTGACCCTCACCGGTGAAGACCTGACGCTGTTGATGGATTTGGAGGAGCGGACGGATCGGTATCCGAATCTCGCGCCGTCGCAGCGGGTCGAGCGGATTCTGGGGAAGTACGCCGATTACGGGATCGATGCGCGGATCATTCGGGAGCAGATTCCGCAGCCGCCGCGGGAGCAGATGCGGGTCGATTACCAGACGGGGACGGATCTGCAGTATGTGAACGAGTTGGCGCGGGCGAACGGTTACACGTTCTATCTGGAGCCGGGGCCGGTGCCGGGGCGGTCGACGGCATTCTGGGGGCCGGAGCAGCGACTGGGGCAGCGACAGCATGCGCTGAACGTGAATATGGATGCGAATTCGACCGTGGACCAGTTGACGTTCGCGTATGACGGGACGGCGCGGGAGGAGCCGCAGGCGCGGGTGCAGGATCCGGTGACGCGGCAGGCGCCGTTGCTGGCACAGCCGGATATCAGTCCGCTGCGGCCGCCGTTGGGGCTGCGCGGGTCGCCGGCGCTCAAGCGGAAGACGTTGAGCGGGACGGCGAAGATGGATGAGGGGCTGGCGAAGGCGGAGGCGCTGGGGCGTGCCGCGACCAGCGCGGACGCGATTTCGGGGTCCGGGTCGCTGGATGTGACGCGGCACGGATATGTGCTCCGGCCGCGGGAGTTGGTGGGGGTGCGGGGCGCCGGGGTCACCTATGACGGGGATTACTACGTGAAGACCGTGACGCACAATCTGCGGCTCGGCTCGTACCTCCAGAATTTCACGTTGTCGAGGGAGGGGCTGATCGCCCGCAGTGGCACCGTCCGTCCGTAGCGGATCGCTCGGCCGTAGCGGTTCCGATTCCGTTTCGCCGAAGGCGCACCGGTACACCCGTTTCCCGTGTGACGTGGGGACCGTAAGGAGAGAAGCCACGCATGGCTGCTGCACCGAACAATCGCTTTCTCGGCAAATTCCGGGGCCGGGTGGCGGCGAACGACGACCCGATGGGAGTCGGGCGGTTGAAGGTCCAGGTCCCGGACGTATTGGGCGATGAGGTGTCGACCTGGGCCCTGCCGTGTTTCCCGTTCACGGGGCCGCAGGCGGGGCAGGTGGTGGTGCCGTCGGTCGGGGCCGGGGTGTGGGTGGAGTTCGAGCAGGGTGACCCCAGTTTCCCGGTGTGGGTGGGGTGTTGGTACGGGCGGCGGGAGGAGTTGCCGGAGGACGCACAGAAGGATCCGGCGATTTCTCATCCGGTGGTGATCCAGACGCCCGGGAAGCACAAGATCGTGATGTCGGACGTGCCGACCGAGGGGATTCTGCTGGAGGCGCCGGGCGGCGCGTATGTGCGGATCGACGCCACGGGCGTCCACATCAACAACGGGCACGGGGCATCGATCTCCGTGGTCGGCGAGCAGGTCGAGCTGAACGACGGCCGGTTGACCGTGCCGCGGAAGCGCTGAAGGCGACGGGGAGGCGGGGCGGATGGGATGCGGAAACGTTCTCCATGGCGGTGTCGTCATGGGGTGTCCGCACGGAGGGCTGGTGGTGCCGGTCCCGGGCGCGGGTGCGGACGCGGTGTTGATCGACGGGGCGGCGGTGGCGACCGCCAGGGACTCGTTCACCGTCCGCGGGTGCCCGCATGTGGTGGCGGGGCGTCCGCAGCCCTGTACCGGCGTGCGGTTCCTGCCGGACGGCGGCGGTGACGGGCAGGTGTGCGTCGACGGGGTGCCGGTGCTGCTGGAGACGGCGGCGGGGATGTGTTTCAGCGCCGGGCTGGTGCCGCAGGGGCCGCCGGTGATCGCGTCGGCCGGTCAGGGATGGCCGGGCGGTTCCGAGGGGGTGATGTGCCGATGAGGGCGGCAGCACAGTACGTACGCCGGGCGGACCTGGCGTTTCCGTACCGCGTGGACCGGCGGGGGCGCACCGCGCAGGCGCGCTATGACGCCCATGTGCGGGATCTGGTCGAGCAGTTGCTGTTCACCAGCCCGGGCGAGCGGGTGATGCGGCCGGACTTCGGGTGCGGGCTGCTGGACCTGGTCTTCACGCCGAACAGTCCGGAGCTGGCCTCCGCGCTCGAACTGTCCGTGCAGGCGTCGCTCCAGCGCTGGCTGGGCGAGCTGATCGAGGTGGAGTCGCTGGACGTGGTGAGCGAGGAGAACGTGGTGCGGGTGTACCTCCGGTACGTGGTGCGCGCCACCGCCGCCCGTCGCGACGAGGTGTTCGAGGGGCGGGGGGCGGCATGACGGCCACCGGCACGTACACCGGGCGCCGGGAGCGGATCCGGCAGGCGCGGCGCAACGGCGTGGACGCGGTGGAGGTCTCCGAGGACGGGCGGACGCTGACCGTCACCTTCCTCGGCAAGGCCCCGCACGGGCTGCGTCCGGAGAACGTCCGGATCGACGGCGGGCGGCGGATCACCGGTATCGAGGCGCTGGAGATCACCGTCGAGCGGGAGGAGGACCCCGAGCTCGACGACCGGCTGGTGGTGACGGTGGACCGGACCGGCGACTTCTCCGTCTACCGGCTGTCGGTGGTGGAGACCGACCCGTACGGGCGGCCGGGCGGCGAGCCGTTCCCCGGGTTCGACCAGCGGTACTTCTCGGCGGAGTTCTCGTTCCGGCCGAACTGCCCGACGCCGTTCGACTGCGCGGACGGGGGCGGCGACGAGGGCGCGGGCGGGCTGCCGGGCGCCTTCCGGCAGCCCGCGCCCGTCATCGACTACACCGCCCGGGACTACGACACCCTCCGCCAGGTCGTCCTGGACCGGCTGCGGCTGACCTCCCCGGAGTGGCAGGAGCGCAATCCCGCCGACCTCGGCACGACGCTGGTCGAGCTGCTCGCGTACACCGCGGACCGGATCAGCTACCAGCAGGACGCGGTGGCGACCGAGGCGTATCTGGACACCGCGCGGCTGCGGACGTCGGTGCGGCGGCACGTCCGGCTGATCGACTATCCGATGCACGACGGGTGTACGGCGCGGGCGTTCGTGACGGTGGAGGTGGTGGCGCCGCTGACGCTGCTGCCGGGCTCGTTCCGCTTCGCCGCCGTCGACCACCGCGCGGACGGGCCGCAGGACCGGCCGCGGCTCGGTTCGGTGATCGACGACCGGGAGCTGGCGGTGCTGGCCGAGCGCGGGTCGCTGGAGGTGTTCGAGCCGGTGGTGCGGGACGCGCCGCTGACGCTGCTGCCCCGGCACAACGAGGTCCGGCTGTGGACCTGGGGCGGGGAGGTGTGCGGGCTGCCCAGGGGGGCGACCGCCGCCACTCTCACCGACGGGTGGGCCGATGAGGAGGGCGGCGCACGGGAGTTGGCGTTCGCCCCCGGCGATCTGCTGCTCTTCGAGGAGGTGCGGGGGCCGCGGACCGGGACGCCCGGCGATCAGGACCCGACGCACCGGCAGGTGGTGCGGCTGACCTCGGTCACCCCGGCCGTCGACCACCTCGTCGGGCAGCCGGTGCTGGAGGTCACCTGGGCCGCGGCGGACGCGCTGGCGTTCCCGCTGCGGCTGTCCGCCCTCGGCGGACGGGACTGCGCGCCCGTCGAGGACGTGAGCGTGGCGCGCGGCAATGTGGTGCTGGTGGATCACGGGCGGTCGCTGGAAGGGGGTGAGGGGCACGTTCCCGAGGTCCTCACCGTGCCGCCGGTCCCCGCGGTCCTGCCGTCCTGCGGGCCGCCGGCGTTCGGCTGCCGGGACGGCGGGCACGGCGGCAACGAGGTCGCGCAGCTGCTCGGCGGTCTCATCGAGCGGGCCGAGGGCGGGCGGGAGCTGACGCCCGACGACGTCCGGCGGCTGTTCACGGCGGTCGGTGAGGAGGCCGCGGAACGGGCCGGGATCGGGCTGGAGTCGGCCGGGCTGCGTACCGAGCGGGTGGTGCCGGGGACGGCGTACGCGCAGGCCGCGGCGGTGCGCACGCTGCTGGCGCAGTCGGTGTATCCGGGGATCGGGCCGCGGTTCCGCCCGGTGCTGGGGCGCGCGCCGGTCGTCCGGGCGGTGCCGTTCCCGCAGCCGCGGGATGTCGCGGCCGGGCAGGCGGAGCACCTGGCGGCGATCCCGGAGCGGGTGCGGGAGCGGCTGGTGGAGCTGTGGCGCAGCGCCCGGGACCGGGACGGGCTGGACGGGGCGGAGGTCGCCGAGCTGACCGTGCTGTTCGGCCTGGAACTGCTGGAGGCCCTGGAGCTGTCCCGGCATCCGGCGCGGGCGCTGCGGGAGCTGCTGCACCGCAGCCCGCAGCTGCTGGGCGGCAAGCTGCGCCGGTTGGCGGTGCTGGCGGCGCGGGCGCGGGCCGGGACGGTGCTGGACGGGCGGACCGCGTGGGAGATCGCGCACACCTGGGGTGCCCCGTACGCCGCCGGGCTGCATCCGGACGAGCCGGTGCTGCACGGTCCGGCCGCCGCCGTCCTCCAGGACCCGCGGGAGGCCCTGCCGGCGCTCCGCCTCCGGGAAGAGCGGCCGGGCGAGGGCGACGAGGCGGCGTGCGTCGCGTGGTTCCCCCGCCGTGACCTGCTCGGCAGCGGGCCCCGCGATCGGCATGTCGTCGGGGAGTTGAGGGACGACGGGCGGTTGGCGCTGCGGTTCGGCGACGGGCGCTACGGGGCCCGGCCGGAGCCCGGCAGCCGGCTCGTCGCCCACTACCGGCTCGGCGGCGGCACGGCCGGCAACGTCGGCGCCGAGGCGATCGGCCATCTGGTGCTGCGGCGCGACCCGGAGGAGTCCGAGGCCGCCGAGCCTCCCCCACGCTCGGCTTCGCTCGCGCGGGAGGTACCCCCCTCGGTGGCCGGGGTCCGCAATCCGCTGCCCGCGGTGGGCGGCACGGAGCCGGAACCGCTGGAACAGGTGCGGCAGTTGGCGCCGCTGGATCTGCGGCGGACCCGGCTGCGGGCGGTGACCGCAGGGGACTACGCGGCGCTCGCCGGTGAGCTGCCGGGCGTCCAGCGGGCGGCGGCCGAGATCCGGTGGACCGGCAGCGTCCAGGAGGCGCATGTCGCGGTGGACGCGTACGGGACCGAGGAGCCCTCACCGGCCCTGCTGGACGCCGTCGGGCAGGCGCTGGAGAGCTACCGCAGGATCGGGCACGACCTGGTGGTGCGGCCGGCGCGGTGGGTGCCGCTGGATGTGGCGCTGACGGTGTGTGCGGAGCCGGGGCACCAGCACGGGCAGATCCTGGCCGAGCTGTACCGGGTGCTGAGCGGCCGGGCGCTGCCCGGCGGGCGGACGGGCTTCTTCCATCCGGACGCGCTGACGTTCGGGGAGCCGGTCCGGCTGAGCCGGCTGGTCGCGGTGGCCGCGGCGGTGCCGGGCGTGCGGAGCGTGGTGGTGACCCGGCTGCGGCGGATGTTCCACGAGGACCGGGGGGAACGGGAGGCGGGGGTGCTGCGGCTGGGGCCGCTGGAGATCGCCCGCTGTGACAACGACCCGGACCGGCCGGAGAACGGCCGGCTGGTCATCGAGTTCGGGGGTGGGCGATGACGGAGCACGAGAGCTGTGGCTGTGGCTGCGACGGGGGCGGCGGGCACGACGAGCGGCGCGCCGACCCCGGGCTCTACAACCCGCCGGGGCGCACCGCCCTGAACTACCGCGTCGGGGACCATGGTTCGTTCCTGGCGGCGATGCGGGACCGGTTGGCGTCGCCGGCCTATCCGGCGCTGCGCGGGCTGACCGTCCGCACCCCCGACGACCCGTCCATCGGGCTGCTGGACGCCTGGGCCGTCCTCGGCGACCTGCTGACGTTCCACAGTGAGCGGATCGCCGACGAGGGGTATCTGCGGACCGCGAACGAGCACCGTTCGCTGGCGCTGCTGGGCCGGCTGGTGGGGCACCGGCCGCGGCCCGGGGTCGCCGCCGACACCCATCTCGCCTACACCCTGGACCGCGATCCGCGGGCCGGGGACCTGCCGGTGGTCGTCCCGCGCGGGGCGCGCAGCCACAGCGTGCCGGCCGGGTCGGACGAGGAGTCGCAGACCTTCGAGACCGACGAGGACCTCACGGCGCGCTGGGCGTGGAACACGCTCAAGGTGCGGCAGCGGCGGCCCGCGCTGCTGACCGCGGAGGACCTCACGTCCCGACCTGAGCTGCTGGTCGCGGGGACATCCACGGGGCTGACCGTCGGGGACCGGCTGCTGTTCGACTTCGGGGCGCAGCGGGTGCTGCTGCCGGTGGCGTCGGTGCGGGTGGACCGCACGGAGGACGTGACCGGGCTGGGGCTGCCGAAGGCGGCGCCGGCGTCGCTGCCGGAGCTGGTTGCCGAGCTGCGGGCGTGGATCACCGAGCCGCCGCTGTCGGTGGACCCGGACGATCCGGACCATCCGGCGCCGCCCTCGCCGCAGGCTCCCAATCCTCGGCCGGTCAGCCATTTCGTCGCCGACTTCGACGCGCAGGTGCTGGCGCCGCTGCGGAAGGACCTGGACGCGCTCGCCACTCCGGAGGCGTTCGTGGCGCGGCTGGCCGGTCCGCATGAGCGGCTGGCGGAGGCGCAGGCGGTGGCGGCCGGGTATCCGGAGGCCGTGGCGTGGTTCGAGGAGCTGCAGGCGGTCGTCGGCGAACTGGCGGCCCGGGCCGACCAGTTGGCCGGGGAGCCGGTCGCGGATCCCGCGCCCGGGGCCGAGGAGCCGGCGGCCGGAGCGCCGGCGGCGGCCGGGCCGGGTCCGGCCGCCGCTCCCCCGCTTCCGGCGGCACTCGCCGCGCTCGCGACCGTGCTGCCCGCGCTGCGCACCAGGGTCGTCCGCCCGCCGTCCGCGGCCCAGGACGCGGCCGGCGATCCCGGTCGGGCGTTCGGCGCCGGCGCCGATCTGGGCGCACGGCTGCTCTCCGCGCTGGACCCGCGGATCGCCGACGGCCTCTATCCGGCGTGGCGGGGCGCCGCTCCACCGGCCCGGGCGGCCGCCGCGGCGCCCGCGGCCCAGCCGCTGCTGCGTGCCCTGCTGGCCATGCGGGTCACCGCCGCCCCGTTCGGTGCGACGGCTCCGCTCAAGCCCGTCCAGGACGACCGCGGCCGGGTCGTGCGGACCGCGGACTGGCCGCTGACCGGGGCGGCGCTGACGACGGTGCGGATGGTGTTCGACACCGCGGGGAAGGCCCTGGTCCGGGCCGAACTCCAGCATGTGGAGGCCGGGAACTCGGTGCAGCGGGCGGAGAACCTGCCCGCCGACATCAGCTTCGAACTGGGACCGGGACACGTCGAGTTGCACTCCCGGACGGGCCCCGAGCACGAGGTGAGCTGGCTGGGCCGGCGCTCCGCGGACGCCCCGGAGGCCGGGGTGACGGCGCAACTGCTGGCCGGACTGCCGGAGCGGACGCTGTCCGTCTCCCGGCCCGGTGAGGACGGCCGGGTGCACGTCGCGGTCGAGGGCGGGACGGCGCGGTCCTGGCAGCTGGCGCCCGGCGAGCACCAGCAGGTCACGGACGGCGCGTTCGAGGTGCGGGTGCGGGTGGCGGCCGGTGGTGAGCCGCCGGGCGTGGAGATCGGGGTCGCGACGGTGCCCACCCCGGCCGACCGGCACGCGCTGGCGCTGGACGCGGTGTACGACGGGATCACGGTCGGCAGCTGGGTCGCCGTCGAGCGGCCCCGCAAGGGCGCCGACGGCCCGGACGGCATCCCCGGCGACAAGAAGCTGGCGTTCGTCACCACCCGGGTCACCGCGGTCCGCACCGCGGTGCACGCCCAGTACGGGATCACCGGCCGGGGCACCCTGCTGACACTGGGCGACCCGTGGCTGGACGAGCACGATGTGACGCTGGACGCGATCCGGGACACGACCGTGCACGCCGCGGGCCAGGAGCTGACGCAGGCGGACGAGCCGGTGGGCGAGGACGTCCACGGCGACCGGCTGGAGCTGGCCGAGTTGTACGACGGCCTGCGGCCGGGCCGCCGGCTGCTCGTCTCGGGTGAGCGGACCGACATCCCCGGCGTGAGCGGGGTGCGCGGCACCGAGCTGGCGGTGATCGCGGAGGTGGCGCAGACCCTCGACCCGGAGCTGCCCGGCGACCGGGTGCACACCGCGCTCACCCTCACCCGGAACCTCGCCCACCGCTACCGGCGGGAGACGGTTCACGTCCAGGGCAACGTGGTCCCGGCGTCGCACGGTGAGAGCCGTGACGAGGCGATCGGCAGCGGTGACGCCGCGCGCGCCAACCAGACCTTCGAGCTGTGGCAGTCCCCGCTGACCTGGCGGCCGGCCGACAACCCGCTGGGGGCCGTCCCGCAGTTGGAGATCCGGGTGGACGGGCTGCGCTGGCATCCGGTGGACAGCCTGGCCGGGCGCGGCCCCGAGGAGCGGGTGTACGTCACCGGCACGACGGGGGACGGCAGGACGACGGTGACGTTCGGGGACGGGGTGCACGGTGCCCGGGTGCCGACCGGCCACGACAACGTGCGGGCCCGCTACCGCTTCGGCACCGGCCGGGGCGCCAACGTCGCGGCGGACCGGATCACCCAGGCCGTCACCCGCCCGCTGGGCGTCACCGCCGTCACCAATCCGCAGCCGGCCACCGGCGGCGCGGACGCGGACGGCCCGGCGCTGACCCGGCGCACCGTCCCGCTGGCGGTCTCCGCGCTGGACCGGCTGGTGTCGCTGGCCGACTACGAGGACTTCGCACGCTCCCGGGCGGGCATCGGCCGGGCGTCGGCCCGTGAGGTGTTCGACGGGCGGCGGCAGGTGCTGCACGTGACGGTGGCCGGGGTGGACGACATCCCGATCGCGCCGGACGCGGAGGTGCTGCGGGCGCTGCGGGCCTCGTTGGCGGAGTACGGCGACGGGCGGCTGCCGGTCCGGGTCGACGTGCGGGAGCCGGTGCTGCTGCTGTGCGCGGCGAAGATCAAGGTCGCCCCGGACCACGCCTGGTCGCTGGTCGAGCCGCGGGTCCGGGCGGCGCTGCTGGCGCGGCTCGGCTACGACGGCCGGGAGCTGGGGCAGCCGGCCCGCCTGTCGGAGGTGCTGGCCGCCGCGCAGGCGGTGCCCGGGGTGGATTACGTGGACGTGGACGCCTTCACCGGCGTCCCGGCGTCCGTCACCGCGGCCGGACTCGCCGCCCTGTCCGACACGTTGGCGGGCCCTCCGCAGGCGTCCGTCCCGGCCCGGCTCGCCCGCTTCGACGAGCGGATCCACGAGGTCACGGCGGAGGGCGGGCAGACGCTGACCTCCGTCGCCGCCGCGTACGGCATCCCGCTGGCCGCGCTGCTGGGCCTCAACCCCGACCTCACCGACACCCGCCCGCTGCCCAGGGGCCGCGCGGTCTGCGTCTTCCGCGGCGTCCGGCCGGCGCAGCTCGCGCTGTTCGCCCCGCAGGTCGCGGACACGTTGATCCTTACCGAGGAGACCCGATGACCACCAACAGGGAGCCGGACGGGCTCGCGGAGCTGCTCCCGCAGTGGCACCGGCTGCGCGACGCCGAGCAGGGTGAGCCGCTGCGGGCCCTGCTGGCGGTGATCGCCGAGCAGGTGGACCGGGTCCGGGACGGCGTCGCCCAGCAGTACGACGACTGGTTCGTGGAGACCGCCGCCGAGTGGGTGCTGCCCTACCTGGGCGATCTGGTGGGCTACCGTCCGCTGCCCGGCTACGAGCGGGTGCTGGCCACCGGGCTGCGGGACGGCGGGTTGCCGGACTCCTCGCGGCGGCGGCTGGCGGAGGCGCTGGCGCCGCGCCGCGATGTGGCCGCCACGGTCGCCAACCGGCGGCGCAAGGGCACCCTGGCGCTGCTGGAGGAGCTGTCCGAGGGGGTGGCGGGCTGGCCGGCGCGGGCGGTGGAGCTCTCCCGGCTGGTGGCGCACCAGCAGCCGGTGCGGCTCTACGGGGCGGCCGACGCGGTGCGGAGCGGGCGCGGCCGGCTGGTGGACGTCCGCGACGGCGCGGCGCTGGACCTGGCCGGCGGGCCGTTCGCCACGCTCCCCCGCTCGGTGGACGTGCGGCGCGCCAACTCCGCCCGTTCCCAAGGGGGTTACTCGCCCACCGGGGTCGGCCTGTTCGTCTGGCGGCTGAAGCCGTACCCGGTGACCCGCGCCCCGGCGTACTGCCTGGACCGGGCCCGTAACCTCTACACCTTCTCGATCCTCGGCAACGACACCCCGCTGGTGACCCGCCCGGAGCCGGAGCCGTCGGCGACCCACCTCGCCACCGTCGACAACGTCCCGGCGCTGATCACCCGCCGCCAACTGCACGACCGGCTCGCGGACCACTACGGGCCGGGCAAGAGCTTCGTGATCCGGCGGGACGACGAGGACCATCCGGTCCCGTTGGCCGACATCGTCGTCGCGGACCTCACCGGCTGGCGCTACCGGCCCAGGCGCGGGCAGGTCGCCATCGACCCGGAGCTGGGGCGGATCGCGTTCGGGGCCCGTTCGGCGCCGCGGCAGGGCATCTGGGTGGACTACCACTACGGTTTCGGGGACGACCTGGGCGGCGGGGAGTACCACCGGGACCCCGTGACCCCGCCGGACGCCGCCGTCTACCGGGTCGGCCCCGACGCGCCGTTCCACCGGATCATGGACGCCTACGCGGCCTGGCAGCACGACCGGCGCTCCGGCCGGTGCGGTCCCGACGGTGTCATCGAGATCGTCCACAGCGGTGCCTACCAGGAGCAGTTGGACTTCGATCTGGAGCCGGGCGACCGGCTCCAGCTGCGCGCGGCGGAGGGCACCCGCCCGGTGATCCGGCTGCTGGACTGGTACAGCAACCGGCCGGACGCGCTCAACGTCCGGGCCGTGGCGGATGGGGGCGCGCCGGGCGAGCGTCCGCGGATGGTGCTGGACGGGCTGCTGGTGACCGGCCGCGGCCTGAATGTCACCGGCCCGCTGGGCTCGCTGGTGCTGCGGCACTGCACCCTGGTACCCGGCTGGTCGCTGGAGCCGGAGTGCCACCCCGTCTCCCCGGAGGAGCCGAGCCTGGTCCTGGACCGGACCACGGCCTGTGTGGAGATCGACCGGACGATCCTCGGCACCATCGAGGTGATCGGCGACGAGGTCGGCACCGACCCGCTCCCCATCCATCTGCGCGACAGCATCCTGGACGCCACCGGCACCGACCGCGCCGCGCTGTCCGCGCCGGACTGCCGGCACGCTCACGCGGAGCTGTCGGCGCACCGGGCCACGGTCCTGGGCGAGGTCCATGTGCACGCGGTGCGGATCGCCGAGAACAGCCTCTTCACCGGCGTGGTGCGGGTGGCCCGGCGCCAGGTGGGCTGCGTCCGCTTCAGCTACGTCCCGCCGGGCTCACGCACCCCGCGGCGCTACCGCTGCCCGCCGGACCCGGCGGGCCCCGGCGGGGAAGCCGGCCCGGTCCGGCCGCTGCTGCGCGGCGAGCGCTACGGCACACCGTGGTACGGGCAGTCGGCGGCGAGCAGCCCCGAGGAGATCGTCCGCGGCGCGGAGGACGGCGCCGAGCTGGGCGCGTACCACGATCTCTACCTCCCGCAGCGTACGGACAGCCTGCGGGCCCGGCTCGCGGAGTACACCCCGGCGGGCACCGAGGCGGGGATCGTGTTCGTGACATGACCCCGCACCCCGTCCGCCCGCCGTCGCCCCACCGTCCGCCCGCCGGGCACCCGCCGCGCGCGACCGCCCACCACCACCGACCGTCAGAGCTTCCGTACGAGGGGGACCCCTTCCATGCACGCTGACCTCTCCCGCATCACCTACCGGCCGGAGCGCCACTACTCCGCGGTGGTGGCGCAGCAGGGCCGGGTCCAGCTGGACGCCGACGCCAACGAGCAGACCGCGATCCAGCTGTTCCGGTCCCGCACTCTGGCCGCCGACCTGATCGGCCCGCACGGCGGCCCGCAGGGCGCCACCGGCTTCCATGTCGAACTGCGCGGCGGCCCGCACGAATTGGACGACCTGGTCATCGGCGGCGGCCGCTACTACGTCGACGGCATCCTGTGCGACGCGACCCGCCCCCGGCCCGGCACACCGGTGCCGACGACGCCTGCCAAGGAGGGCGACGCCGACCCGGCGGAGCCGGTCGCTCCCGCCGCGGACGAGACCTGGACGTACTGGAACCAGCCCGACGGCTTCCGCGACCCCGAACGCCCCGGTGACCGCCTCCCCTCCCACTTCCCGTACCTGGTCTACCTCAAGGTGTGGGAGCGGCTGGTCACCGCGGCGGAGGACCCGGCGCTGCGCGAGGTGGCGCTGGGCGCCGCGCTGCCGGACACCGCGGCCCGCACCAAGGTGGTGTGGCAGGTGCTGCCGCTGCCCGCGTCCGAGCTGCGGCTGGACGGTGACAACCCGCCGGCCGAGGAGATCCACGCCGCCTTCGCCGACTGGGCGCGCAAGGCCGCCGCCCCGGCCTGCCGGCTGGCGGCCCGCAGCAGGCGCCCCGATCACGGCGACGACGACCCCTGCCTGGTCGCCCCGGAGGCCCGCTACCGCGGCCCGGAGAACCAGCTCTACCGCGTCGAGGTCCACGAGGGCGGCACCGCCGAGGACGCCACCTTCAAGTGGTCCCGGGAGAACGCCTCCCCCACCTTCCCCGTCGACGCACTCGACGGCACCTGGGTGGAACTGGCCTCCCTGGGGGGCGACGACAAACTCTCCCTCCACGTCGGGGACCGGGTCGAGTTCGTGGACACCGCGTACAGCAGCCGGGGTGAGGCGGCGCCGCTGCTGCGGGTGGAGGAGGTCGACCTGCCCGGCCGCCGGGTGCGGCTCTCCGACGAGCCGGCGCCGGGCGTGGGACGGCGGCCCGAGCTCCATCCGTTCCTGCGCCGGTGGGACCACCAGGAGCCCGGCCACCACCGCACGGTCCGCCGCGGTGAGGGGGCCGGCCGGCTCCGGCACGGTGCGGTGCCGGTCGAGGAGGGCGACTGGCTGCCGTTGGAGGACGGCGTCGAGGTGTACTTCGAGACCGGCGGCAGCTACCGCACCGGCGACTTCTGGCTGATCCCGGCCCGCACCGCGACCGGCGGCGTCGAATGGCCCACCGACCCGGCGCGCCGCCCGCTGCTCCAGCACCCCCTGGGCGTCGTCGTCCACTACGCGCCGCTGGCCTGGGTGCACGGCGAGGAGGCCGTTCCCGACCTGCGGTACACGTTCCGGCCGCTGGCGACCCCCGTCCAGGCGGCGGACGACGCGGCAGCGGCCCCGGTGGGCGGCCCGGAGGAACCGTACGGGACACCGGATCAGGACACCGGCGGCGCCGACGACATCGGCACACCGTCGACCGGCGCGGCTCCGGCGCGCCCCCGCTCACAGACGACGGCGGAGGCCGAGGCCCAGGTGGACGAGACGGGGGTGGCGGACTGATGGCCACTCCCCTGACCGGCACCCAGCTCCTGGCCGCGCTACGGGCGGAGGGCCTGGTCGTCCACGAGGTGCGCGACTGGCGCCGGCACCACCGCAACACCAAGGGCGGCTGGGGCCCGGTGAACGGGGTGGTCGTCCACCACACCGCCACCGAGGCCACCGACGCCTCGGTGAGCCTCTGTTACGACGGGCGCCCGGACCTGCCCGGCCCGCTGTGCCACGGGGTCATCGACAAGGCCGGTGAGGTCCACCTCGTCGGCAACGGGCGCGCCAACCACGCCGGCCTCGGCGACCGCAACGTCCTCCAGGCCGTCATCGAGGAGGAGCAGCTCCCCAAGGCCCACCTCTCCGACACCGACGGCAACCGCCACTTCTACGGCTTCGAGTGCATCAACCTCGGCGACGGCGAAGACCCGTGGCCCGAAGCCCAGTTGCTGGCGGCGGAGAAGGCCGCGGCGGCGCTCTGCCGGGCGCACGGCTGGGGCGCACGGTCGGTGATCGGCCACAAGGAGTGGCAGCGGGAGAAGATCGACCCGCGCGGCTTCTCCATGGACACACTCCGGGACCGGATCAAGACCCGCCTGGATGCGGCCCCGGAGGCGCCGAGCGCGGGCGAAGGCGCGGGTGGGGGCGCCGGTCCGGCGGGCGGTGGGCCCGGCGGGGCTGACGAGGGCGGTGACGGCTATCCGTCGCCGGTGCCGCCGATGCCCCGCCATCCGCCCTACGAGCCCTTCCCCGGCGGCGAGTTCTTCCGTCCCGGGGCCGGCGGCCCGGTGATCGCGGCGATGGGCGAACGCCTGGTGGCCGAGGGCTGCGGCCACTACCGACGCGGCCCCGGCCCGGACTGGAACGAGGCCCACCGCAAGTCCTACGCCTCCTGGCAACGCAAACTCGGCTTCCACGGCAAGGACGCAGACGGCATCCCGGGGCGCGTCACATGGGATCAGCTTTGTGTGCCGAACACCCAAGCTGGGGCGGGTGGTTGATGGAGCTTGTGGGGGGGGGAGTGAGGTGGGCCCGGGTGCGGGTCGGGGTACGGTATCGGGTCAGCTCGAGTGCGGGATCGAGTGCCCGGGAATATCCGTCCGGCCGGTCGCGTTGTGGCCCCGCAGGGGGCCCACACGTCCCCTAGGGAATCCGTTCCCCTGCCCACCTAGGGGGCCACCCAGGAGCCCACCCCCGCTGCGATCTGCACAACCGTCAACGTCTCGTCCGCCCACCGCCGCCGAAGGCGCGCGACGCGCTCGGCCCTCGCTTCTGTGTGCAGGTTCGCCGTCGTCCTTGTGGATCCGATGGGTGGATCCGATGGGGCACGTCCTGCCGCGAGGCGGCGCCCGGCTCCAGCCGGATCGGCACGGGAACAGGCCCGAATCGCCCCCTTGACTGCGGGTCAGCGGGCACGCCGGCGCCGAAGCAGCGCGGGCAGGAAGAGCAGTAGCAGGCTGTAGTACTGCAGCACGGGTACGGCGAGGGCGAGGGCGAGGGCCAGGACCAGAGAGAGGACGTTGAGACAGCTCTCGGTGTAGGACTCCTGGAGCTCGCCCGGTTCCTGATCGTCCTCGTCGAGCAACCCCGGGGTGGTCTTCAGGATCCTCAGCATCGCCACCCGGCACACCATGCCGGCCAGGAGGGTGGTGTAGTAGAACGCCGCCACGAACCGGTCACGGCCGAAGGCGCCGATCATCTCCGTCGGGAGAGGCAGCACGACAACGGAGAGCAGCCACCCCATGTTCCACACCATCAAGGAGCGGGTGGCCCTCACGACCGATGAGAAGGCCCGGTGGTGCTCCCGCCAGACGTTCGCGATGACCGCGAAGCTGAGCAGGAAGCTCCATATCTGGTCGAGGTGACCGGTGATCACCTCGCTGGCGCGCTCGTGGGCGGACGCGGCCTCCGGGACGAGATCGACCAGCGGCAGGACCAGCAGAGTGATCGAGATCGCGGTCACCGCGTCGGTGAACAACACCAACCGTTCCCCCGAGAGGCCCCCTTCGCTCCTGCCCCGCGCGGGAAGCGGCGGCGGAGCCGGGTCGCATTTTCCCGCTTCGGTTTCGTCAACGGCGTTGCCAGCACTCATGCGTGTTGCACCTTTCTTCTGTCCGACCCATCGGGCCGGGGTCTGCCGGAGGTGGCCGCTCCCACGGCCGGGGCGGACTACAACCTCTGTCTGTACAAGGGCTGTTGGGTAAACGGCTACGAGTTCGAGCACGAGGCAGCCGCTGCCCACGGGGCAGGTCCGGCCGTGGCCGTAGCGCCGGCCGGAAGCGCCTACCGTGCGGATGCCTGTCCGGATGACGCCGCGCCGGCCGCGGTGCGGTACCGGCGGCGGGCGGGGGGGGTCGAACGGAGGGCTGCAGGCCGCGCGAGTCATGCTGCGCCCTCCGCGCCCCGGTTCAGGCCGAGGCGCGGCGCTGCCCGGAGGCGCGCACCATCAGCGCTCCCGAGCGGGTGAGCAGCGCGGCGATCGCCATGAGCACCAGCCCGTTGGTGACGATCGAGGCGATGTCCTGGGGCAGGGCACCGTGCCGGAAGAAGAAGCGGCCCAGCTCGGAGCTGTACCAATAGGTGGCGCCGATGGAAAACACCGAGCGGACGACAACCAGGCCGATCCACAGCGCCGCGTAGCTGCGGCCGGCCCGGGCGACGACCCGGCCGTCCTGCTCCCGGAAGACCTGGACCTGGCTGACCGCGAGCAGCCCGAACAGCACGCCGGCCGCGAGGCCGCAGATTTCGACGGCCAGGCCGATCCCGGTGTCGAAGAAGGTGTGGACGAACACGGGGACGATGATCACCGCGACGATCAGCGGGCGGAGCAGGCGTCCGCGGCTCACCGCCTTGGTGCCGAGGTCGGCGTGGAGGGTCGTGAGCAGCACGACGACGTTGATGAGGAGAGCGCTCTGCAAAGTGGACATGGCTTCCGCCCGTAGGTGAAGGGGATTCGTGTCCACACAGCGTCAGACCTGTGCCACGGCCCGGGCGTCGGCCGAGGAGCCCAGGAGGGTGGAGCGCGGATACCTCCACCCTCCTCCACCCTGCTCCACCCTCCGGCGGACCCCGATCCGAACTGCGGGGAAAAGGTGTGTGCCAAGCTGAAATCATGGCTGTGATCACAGAAGGCAAGCCGCCGTCGGCACCCCCCGTGCCACCGCGACCGATCCTGCTGCGTCCCGACCTCTGGCAGCACCTGCTCCCCCGGGTGCTCGGGCTGGTTCTGGTGCTGGTCGGCCTGCCGTTCTCGGACGGGCTCGTCTGGTCCGCCACCACCTGCGTGCTGGTGGCGCTGATGAGCGGCGCCTGGGCGCTGTGGTGCGTGGCCGGCCTCCGGGCGGGATCTCCGGTGCCCGAGGCATGGGCAGCGTCGATCCTGGGCGCCACCATGATCAGCGGAAATCTCCTGATCACCCTCGAACCCAAGGCGATGCTGGCCACGGCGATCGTCGGGATGGCGATGGTGTCGTCCGGGGCGGTCCTGCCCACGCTGGCCGGCGCGGCCGTGCTGGCGGCTGGTGTCCTGGCGCTGGCGATCGGCGGGATCGTGGCCGGTTTCCCCGGCCAGGCATGGGCGGAGGTCGCCGCCTGGATCGCCGCCCTGCTGGCTTGTCAGCTCGCCGGCGCGACCCGGCGCAGCATCGGGACTCAGCACGCGCAGGCCGAGGAACTGTTGCGGCAGACCCGGCGCGCGCAAGAGGAGAAGCAGCGGGCCGCGGCGCTGGCCGAGCGGACCCGGATCGCCCGGGAGATCCACGACGTCCTGGCGCAGTCGCTGGGCGCCCTGGCGGTCCAGCTGGACGTGACCGACTCGCTGCTCACCGCGGATCCGCCGCGCACCGGAGAGGCGGTCGAGCGGGTCCACAACGCCCGCCGGATCGCCGTCGACGGACTGACCGAAACCCGCCGCGCGATCGCGGTCCTGCGTGCGGACACCCCGCCCCTGCCGGAGGCTCTCACCGCGCTGGTCCACGACCACCGCACCGCCTCCGGCGCGCCCGCGATCTTCACACCGGTCGGCACCCCGCGCACGCTCGAACCAGAGGTCGGGCTGGCGTTGTTGAGAGTCGCCCAGGAGTCCCTGGCGAACGCCGCCAAGCACGCCCACGGACGGGAGTTGACCGTCACTTTGGAATACGAACAGGACCAGGTGAGGCTCACCGTGCTGTCCGGGCCCGCCGGCTCCGGAGTCGGCGAGGCCGCCCCACGGCCCCGAGTGGCGGGGATGGACGGCGGCTACGGTCTGGCCGGCATGCGTGAGCGGCTGCTGCTGATCGGTGGCGACCTGACGGCCGGCCCCACCCCGGAGGGGTGGCGCGTGCAAGCAGAGGTGCCCGCATGAGTACCCGGGTGGTGGTCGTCGACGACCAGGCGGTGATCCGCGAAGGCTTGATGACCCTGCTGGACATGATGCCCGGCATCGACGTCGTCGCCGGGGGCGCGAACGGCGAGGAGGCCATCTCCAAGGTCGCCGAAACGCACCCGGACGCGGTGCTGATGGACCTGAGCATGCCGGGGATGGGCGGCGTGGAGGCCACCCGCCGGATCGTGGCGGCGCACCCGGACGTGGCCGTCGTGGTGCTGACGACCATAGCGGACGATCAGCTGATTCTGGACGCCCTGCAGGCCGGCGCCCGCGCCTACCTGACCAAGGACTCTGGCAAGACCGAGATCGTCCGCGCGATCGAGGCCGCACTCGCCCGGCACACCACCTTGGACCCGATCGTCCAGGAACGGCTGCTGGCCGCCGCCCTGCGCGGCGCCGACCACACGACCGAACAGCGGCAGGCCGAACCGTCGCACGACCTGCTGACCCCGCGCGAGTCCGACGTACTGCGGCTGCTCGCCCAAGGGTTGTCGAACCGCGCGATCGGCCGACGCCTGCTGGTGGGCGAGGCCACCGTCAAGACCCACGTCAACCACCTGTTCGCCAAGCTCCGGATCCACAACCGCGCGGAGGCCGTCGCCTGGGCCCACGCCCACGGCTTCGGACCCGGTGCGGACGGCGTGCGCTCAGGCCGGCCCACCGGGTGAGCGGCGCGCCGACGATCGATCAGTGACCGGCGGATCACCGGATCCGGCACAGGTGCCGGCAATGGGCGGGAGGCTGACCTGCACGCCCTGGGAGGACACGTTTGCGTGGGCTTCGACTCCGCGCTGCGGTGACCGCCCCTGGTGCCTCTTGGTCATGGCGCTGCGCCTTCGCCAGAGGGCCCGGGCCACAGCGACGCCCGGCGGTGGCTTTGGGCGGGGTTCCATCGGGGAGCTTCGTGCCAGGGATGCCGTCGATCTCGTCGACCGCCCTCGTGGCCACGGCCGGCCTCGCCGATCCGCTGTGTCCCCGTGTTCCGCGTCGTGTCGCGCCCTGTGTCCCAGCATGTGCTTTGCGCCGGCGACGTCCAAGGCCCCGTAGGCGGGAACCATCCGCCACAGACCCCATCCGTTGCTCGCGGGACGCCTCCGCTCGAACGGAGGCGTCCCGGGAATCGGCATTCTCGGTAGCCTGGAAGGTCCATGTGTCCGGTCGGCCCGTGCGAGGGCTTCCGACGGAGAGTGACGAGGCTGCAGTGAGTGAACCGACGAAGCCCGAGGTCAACGTTCCGGAGGGCGACGCCCCCACCGAACTGACCATCCAGGACCTGATCGTCGGGGACGGGGCCGAGGTGAAACCGGGCATGGCGGTCAGGGCTCACTACGTCGGAGTGACATACGAGTCCGGGAAGGAGTTCGACGCCTCCTGGAACCGGGACGAACCGTTCAAGTTCACCCTGGGCGGCGGCAAGGCCATCAAGGGCATGGACCGGGGAATGAGAGGCATGAAGGTCGGCGGCCGACGCGAGATCATCGTCCCCCCACGCCTCGGCTACGGCAAACAGTCACCCTCACCATTGATCCCAGCAGGCTCAACCCTCGTCTTCGTGGTGGACCTGCTCGACGCGTACTCCCGCACAGCCGGATGGAGCAACACATAGCGGCACCGACCGCCCCTCCTCTGGAACATGCTGCGTCGCCTCCCGGATGTTGGTGCCGCCGTGCTCCTCGCTGCCGCTCCTGCAACTGCTGCCAGGAGCAGCCCGAGGTGGCGACGGAGATGATCGCGGCCACCAAGCACTCGCGGTCCCCAGTTCGCCGACGCCCGCCGCCCTGCGGGCGTCTGAGCACCTTCTCCGGCACCACCCGCCGGAACAGCTCCCACCACTCTTCGGGCACCATCTGCTCAGCAAGACTCGTCATGCTCAGGGCAACAGCCCGTAGCCCCAAAGGAGGCGACGTCCAACCACCCGCCACTGTCCCGGAGCGCGCCTCACCAGATGGTCACGGGCGGCGTCGACGGGCGGAAGGCTCATGAACGCCGGACCGGTCATGCAGCACCACCCACCACTCCCCGCCCCCTTGCACCACCCCGCTGACCAGGACTAACGTCCCCTCAGCCGATACCGCTTCCCTCAGAACTACGCAGGAGAGCTCGCGGCCCAGGCAGCATCGGGCGCGGCAGCTCTCGTCACCGGCAGTCTTCTGTGTATCGGCGCCGTGGTGGCAGCGGCGACGGCCACACCGGAACTGCGCCTGTTCTCCGTGCCGCGGCCCGAGGAGAACCAGCCACATAGCGCGGGTTCTTGACGGGTTGGAGGCAGGCTCGCGGAATGATCCCCGAAAAGTGGGCCTTGAGCGGGAGGGCGAGAAGACGTGGATGTGTATGAGGCCGTGGATACTCGCCGGGCTGTGCGGGCGTTCAGCGATGAGTCCGTACCCAGGGAGATACTCGAACGCGTGCTGGCCGCAGCGACACGAGCTCCGTCCAGCGGGAACCTCCAGCCGTGGCATGTGTACGTCGTCACCGGCGAGCCCTTGGCCGAATTGAAGAAGCGTGCCGGGGCAAGGGCACTGGCTGGAGATCCGGGTGACGAGCGGGAGTACCCGATGTACCCAGCCGAATTGGCCTCGCCGTATCTGGACCGTTTCTCCGCCGCGGCCGCCCAGCGTTACACGGCGCTGGGAATCGCGCGCGACGATCCTGAGAGGCCCAGAAAGATCGCCGCCTTGAACTCGGAGGCGTTCGGGGCACCAGTCGTCCTGTTCTGCTACCTCGACCGTGCGATGGGCCCCGCGCAGTGGGGAGACGCAGGGATGTACCTGCAGACGGTCATGCTGCTGCTACGGGCGGAAGGGCTGCACAGCTGCCCGCAGATGATGTGGACGATGTATCGCGAGACTGTCGCGCAGACAGTCGGAGCCGGTGACGGACGCACACTGTTCTGCGGTGTCGCCGTCGGATTCGAGAAGGAGGGTGTTCCCCCTCTGCGTACCGGGCGGGCGGACATGGCAGAGACAGTGAGCTTCATCGGAGAGTGACCGCCAGATGGTGCGGGTCGGGTCGGGACGTTGTTGACGGCGTCATGACCCCGCTGCTGCCGGCAACACCCCTGCTTGCATGGGGTGCTGGAGGACGCCTGGGCGTGGTCGCCGTCCCTGCGGCGCCCCTGCCGTCACGCCGTCGAGCCCCTCTCCCTCGTCTCGGCGCCCCCGACGGCGCACGGGAACCCTCGGACGGGCACGGGGGCAGACCATGCCTCCTCTCCATCAGATCCATCAGGAATTGGCCGAGCCGGGCCGCATCCCGCAGTCGCGTCACCGCCGGGCCGTGGCCTGATTCCGCCCGGCAGCCGAAAGTGAAACTACCTAAATCGCCATTTTGCCGCACAGGAAACGGCCGCTCCGTACAGAGCACCGCGGCGCCCGGAGCGAAGGAAATTAGCCCACGTCACCCCTATGAAAAACCCACGGGATTCGCGACATAGCGGACGCCGGCAGCCCGTTACGCGGGGCGCTTATCGTTACCATGGTGAATCCGGAGCAGCACCGTTACCGGTGACCGGATTTCCCCTCACCGGCGCCCCTGCCCCTGCCACGCCCCTCCCCGTGACCTCTCCCGAAAGTCACTGCACACCTGTGGTTTCCCGCGAACGATGCGAGCGCGCCTTCGCCACGACGGCGAACGACCAGTAACTCCCCCGGGCCGTACACGGCTGCCGGCTGAATACGGGCTCAAGAGCGGAAAGCGGTGATGTCGCATGTCGAAATTCCGGAAAAGGATCGACGAGCTGTTCGCGGAAGTCGCCGAGGCGCAACCAGAATCCCTAGCGGTCATCGACGGCCGGAGAAGGCTCACCTACGGCGAGTTAGCCGGCCGGGCCGATGCCGTCGCACGTGCTCTGCGCTACCGCGGAGTGGGCCGAGGCCACGTCGTGGGGCTGGCACTGCGGAAAAGCGCCGACCTGATCGTCTGCATGCTGGGGGTGCTGAGGAGCGGTGCCACCTATCTGCCGATGGACACGGCCTACCCCGAGGAGCGCCTGCGGTACTTCCTCGACGACGCGCGTCCCGTATGTGTCGTGGTCCAGGACGACCCGCCGCCCCTCCTGGACGGCGCACCGTCCACCGTGCCGTACGGCGAACTCGTCGCCGGCGCCCAGGGATCCGTGCCGGACGAGAGCGGGTTCACCACCGACGAGGCGGCCTATGTCATCTACACCTCCGGCTCGACGGGGGAGCCCAAGGGCGTGGCGGTGGCTCACTCCAGCGTCACCGCGCTGGTGGGCAGCACGAACGACGCCTTCGGTTTCGGGCCGGACGACGTGTGGACGTTCTTCCATTCGCAGTGTTTCGACTTCTCGGTCTGGGAGATCTGGGGGCCGTTGCTGACCGGCGGGCGAGTCGTCGTGGTGCCCTACGCCATCGGCAGCGCCCCGGCCGACTTCCTGCACCTGCTGCGCCGCGAGCGCGTCACCGTGCTCAACCAGACGCCGTCGGCGTTCTACCTGCTCAGCGAGACAGCGGCGGCACAGCCGTCAGCCGCGGAGGGCATGGCGCTGCGGTATGTCATCTTCGGCGGTGAGCCGCTGGACTTCGGGCGGCTGCGGACCTGGCGGGACGGCGTCGGCTCCGCGCCGGAGTTCGTCAACATGTACGGGATCACCGAGACCACCGTGCACACCACGCTGCGCCGGGTCCTGGACGAGGAGATCGACGCGGCGCCGGGCAGCGTCATCGGATCGGGGCTGCCGCATCTGACCGTGCACCTGCTGGACGAGACGCTCACCCCCGTCGGTCCCGGTGAGGTCGGTGAGATGTACGTCTCCGGCGAGGGCGTGGCTCTCGGGTACCTGAACAAGCCCGCGCTGACTGCCGCCCGTTTCGTCGCCTGTCCCTTCCGCAGCGGGGAGCGCATGTACCGCTCGGGCGACCTGGCGCGGCTGCTGCCGGACGGGGAGCTGGCGTACGTCGGCCGGTCCGACGACCAGATCAAGGTTCGCGGGTTCCGGATCGAACCCGGTGAGATCGAGAAGGCGTTGGCCGGCCATCCGGGCGTGGACCGGGCCGCGGTGGTACGGCAGGACCTCTCCGGCGGCACCGCGTCGCTGGTCGCCTATGTGTCGCTCGCCGAACCCGCCCCGGGCCCCTCGGACGGGACGGCGCCCCTGGTGGACGAGGCCGAGCGGGTCGCCGAGTGGCGGAGCGTGTACCAGGAAACGTACGCCGCCCTCGATGCGTCGGACACGTCCGCCTCCTTCACGGGGTGGAACCGGAGCTGGGACCAGCAGCCCATTCCGATCGAGGAGATGCGCGAGTGGCAGGCGAACACCGTCGCCCGCGTCCTGGCCCTCGACCCGGAGCGGGTACTGGAGATCGGTGTGGGGAGCGGCCTGCTCCTCACCGAGATCGCCCCGAAGTGCACCGAGTACTGGGGTACGGACCTTTCGGAGTCGTCCGTCGCGCACCTCCGGGAACGGTTCTCCGCGGAGGGCGGGGAGCCGGGTGCCGCGACGCGGCTGCTGTGCCGGCCGGCGCACGACTTCTCCGGCCTGCCGGAGAACGCGTTCGACGTCGTCGTCATCAACTCCGTCGTGCAGTACTTCCCGAGCGCCGGCTACTTGGAACGGGTGCTGGCGGGAGCGCTGCGGAGGCTGGTGCCCGGCGGGCGCCTGTTCGTCGGTGACGTGCGGAACCTGGCGCTGCACCGCCACTTCGCGGCGGAAACCATCGGCCTGCGCCACGGCGAGAACACGCTGTCCCCGGGCGAGGCGCGGGAGCTGATCGCCGACGAGATGGACCGGGACAGCGAACTCCTGGTGGACCCGCGCTTCTTCACGCGGCTGACGGGTTCCGCGCACGACGTCGCGGCGGTCGAGGTCCGGCTGAAGGCCGAGAGCAGCGCGAACGAGTTGAGCAGGTACCGCTACGACGTCGTGATGCACCGCAACGGGCCCGGCACCCGCTTCGAGGACACCGGCACCGTTGTCCGCTGGGGTACCGACTGCCGGGACGCCGCGGAGCTGCGGACACTGCTCGAGGACACGCCGCGCGGCGTGGTGCGTGTGCTGGGGGTGCCGAATCCGCGCACCTCGCGCAGCGTCTCCTGGCTGTCCGCCCTGGACGGCGACGCGCCCACCTGGCCTCCGGCGCACACCGGGCCCGGTGCCGGGTTCGACCCGGCCGAGCTGTGCGCGGCGGGGGCGCTCTGCGGCTACGAGGCGACCGCGACGTGGGGCGCGGAGCCGGACCGGTTCGATCTCGTGCTGTGCCCGCCCGGCCGGAAGTGGCGCGGGAGCGACGGACCTGCTGCGGCCGGCGGGGAGCGCCTGGCCGGCGAGCCCATGCGGTCGGGGCCGGCCCGGCGCCGGTACGGCGGTGCCGTCCGCAGCTGGCTCCGCCGGCGGCTCCCCGCCCACATGGTGCCGTCGTCGGTGGTGGTCGTCGACGACTTCCCGCTGACGGCGAACGGGAAGCTGGACAAGCGTGCCCTGGCCGAGCGGCACCGTGCCCCGGGCGGGGCGGGCGGACCGGCTTCGAGCGGGGACGAGGCGGCGCTGGTGGGCATCATCGCCGAGGTTCTCGGTCTCCCGGGCGTATCGGCCGGGGAAACGTTTCTTGACGCGGGCGGCGATTCCCTGTCGGCCGCGCGGGTGGTCAACCGGCTGCGGGCAGAACTCGACGTGGACGTCTCCGTCAGGTCCCTGATCGAACCGCGTCCGATAGCGGAGGTGGCACGGCTGCTGCGTGCTGCGCCGCGGGCCAGGCCGCGTCTCGTCCCGACGGCGGAGCCCGGCGCCGGACCGGCGCGCCACCGGTTGTCCGCCGCACAGCGGGACCTGTGGTTCAACGAGCGCGTCATGGGCCCCTCGTCGGCGTACAACGTCCCGGTCTGCTTCGACCTCGTGGGCGAGGTGGACACCGGTCGGCTGGCGCGGGCGTTCAACCGTGTGGTGTCCGAGGTGTCGGTGCTGCGCAGCCGATTCGTCTGCGAGGAGGACGGGACGCCGGCCCAGGAGGTGCTGTCCGCGGAGGTGGCCGGCGACGCCGTGGAGGAGGTCGTGGTACCTCCCGGAGAGCCGGACGTCACCGCGCGACTCGCTGCCCGGCCGTTCCGGCTGGACCGCGAGTGTCCGGCACGTCTCGTGGTGCTCCGGCACGGCGGTGACCGCGTCCGCGTGCTGCTGGTGTTCCACCACATCGCCGTGGACGGGTGGTCGATCAGGCCGTTCCTCGACCGGCTCGCGGAATGCTACGCCGACCCGGCCTGCGCCTCCGCCCCGGCCTCGGGACCGCGGTTCGCCGACTATCTGCGCTGGCAGGACGAGCTCTTGGGGTCCGAGGAGCGGCCGACGGCGCTGCGCACGGAGCAGACGCGGTACTGGCGCGAGCAGCTGTCCGGGCTGGCACCGCTGCTGCCGCTGCCCACCGACCGGCCCCGCCCGCCGGTGTTCGACGGACGCGGCGCCCGGCACCGCTTCACGATCGGCAAGTCGGTGGTGCGGCGCATCCGGCGCGTGGCCCGGGAGCAGAACTGCACCGTGTTCATGGTCGTGCAGACCGCACTCGGTGTGCTGTTGTCACGGTTGAGCGGCGTCACCGACGTGCCCATCGGGACCGCCGTCTCCGGGCGTGACGATCCCGCCCTTCAGCAGGCGATCGGCAGTTTCGCGAACACCGTCGTGCTCCGTATGGACCTGGGAGGCAACCCGACGTTCACGGAGCTGCTCGCGCGGGTGACCGACCTGAGCCTGCGGGCGTACCAGCACCAGGACCTCCCGTTCGATGCGGTGGTCAACGCGCTGAACCCGGATCGTTCGCTGAGCCATCACCCCGTGTACCAGGTGCTGTCCACCTTTCAGGACGTCGAGGCGGAACGGCTGGCGCTGCCGGGGGCGGAGGCCGCCTGGGTACCGGTGGGCTCCGGCGGGGCCCGGTTCGACCTGGCCTTCGACTTCACGCCGGGGCGCGGGGAGGACGGCGAGGAGATCACCGCCAGCGTCGAGTACCCGGTCGCGCTGTTCGATGCGGACACCGTGCGGAGCGTGGGTGACCGGTTCCTTCTCGTGCTGGAAGCGCTGCTGGGCGCTCCCGGGAGGGGGGTGTTCGACTGCGACGTCCTGCTGCCGGGTGAGAGGGAGACCTACCGCGCGCTCGGCAGCTCCGCCCCGGCCGAGGACGTGCGGGAGACGGTGTACGAGACGTTCCGTCGCCAAGCGCTCGCGGCGCCGGAGCGGACCGCCGTCGCCACGGGCGCCGAGTCGGTGACGTACGGACAGCTGCTGGAGCGGGCGTCCGCGGTCGGCGCCGGCCTCGTGGGCTCCGGGGTCCGGCCGGGTGACCTGGTGGGGCTGCTGCTGGAGCGGTCGTCCGACCTGGTCGCGAGCATGCTCGGCGTGATGTCGGTGGGCGCGGCGTACCTGCCGCTCGACCCCGCCCACCCGCCGGGCCGGATCGCGCACCTCGTGGGCCTTGCGGAACCCGTGCTGGTCCTGGCCGACACCGGGCACGACGGGCTTCCGGAGTCCGTCGCGCGGCCGGCGGTCCCCCGCGGTGCGGCGGACGGGCCCGGTCCGGACGGCGGCGTGCCGGACGGCCCCGGCCCGGACTCCTTGGCGTATGTGATCCACACCTCGGGGTCGACGGGGGCGCCCAAGGGCGTGGAGATCACGCACCGGTCGCTGGCGCAGTTTCTGTCCGGTATGGGCGGGCTGCTGGGGATCGGGGAGGACGACAGCTTCCTCGCGACCACGTCGTCCGCCTTCGACATCTCCGGGCTGGAAATCCTGCTGCCGCTGCTGCACGGCGCGCGGGTGGTGATGCTGCCCTCCGGTGTGGCCGGTACCCCGGACGTGCTCGGCGCGGAGATCGAGCGGTGGCGTCCCACCTTCGTCCAGGGCACTCCGACCATGTGGCAGCTGCTGCGCGAGTACGGGTGCGTCCTGCCGGCGGGCACGACGGTGCTGTGCGGCGGCGAGGCTCTCCCGGAGGACCTCGCGGTTCACCTGGCCGGGATCGGTGAGACCGCGTGGAACGTCTACGGGCCGACCGAGGACACCGTGTGGTCCACGGCGCACCGCCTGAGCCCCGAGGGGGCGGTGGAGCTCGGCCGTCCGGTCCCCGGTACGCAGCTTCATGTGCTGGACCAGCGCCTCCGTCCGGTCCCGCCCGGGACGGCCGGGGAGCTGTACCTCGCCGGCGCGGGGCTGGCCCGGGGATACCGCAACCGGCCGGACCTGACCGCGTCGCGCTTCGTCGCCAACCCCCACGGCGCTCCCGGGGAGCGACTGTACCGCACCGGTGACCTGGTGAAGTGGACCCCCGGGGGCAGCCTGTGCTTCCTCGGCCGCAACGACGACCAGGTGAAACTGCGGGGCCACCGCATCGAGTTGGGCGAGGTCCGGGCGCGCCTGGTCGCCCACGACGGGGTCGAGGCCGCCGAGGTCGCGGTCAAGGTGGCCTCGGCCGGTGACCGGGCCCTGGTGGCCTACGTCGTGCCCGCTGACGAACGGTTGACGGAGTCCGCACTCAGGACGTCGCTGCGGGCGACGCTGCCGGAATACCTGGTGCCGGCCGCGGTGGTGTTCCTGGACCGGCTCCCCCTCACCCCCAGCGGCAAGGTGGACCGGGCGGCCCTGCCACTCGCCAGGGTCGCCGGCGCCGGGCGCGATCTGCCCGTCACCACGGACGAGGCGGTGCTGACCGGCCTGGTGTCCGAGGTGCTCGGCGGCGCCGGGATCGGGGTGACCGACGACTTCTTCGCCGCCGGCGGGAACAGCATCTCGGCGGTGCGCCTGTGCGCGCTGGCGGGGCGGCACGGCTACGCGTGCACCCCGGCCGACGTCTTCGCGGGACGCACGGTCCGGGGCATGCTCGCCGGCATCGCGGACCGCAGCGGCGCGGCCGGGTCTTCGCAGGTGCCGGACCGCGTGCTGGAGTTCCGTCCCGGAGCCCCGTGCCCGGTGCTGTGCTTCTACCCGAAGGAGGGCATGGGCTGGCACTACGCCAATCTGGCCGACGCCCTGGGTGAGGAGGGCGCGGTCTTCGCCTTCCAATCGCCGTTGCTGTCGGGCGACCGGACGCCCGGGAGCGTGGAGGACATCGCCACCGGACACGTCCGCGAGATCCTGTCCCGTCGGCCCGAGGGGCCGTACCACCTGGTGGGCTGGTCCTTCGGCGGATTGGTGGCCTACGAGACCGCCCGGCTGCTGACCGGGAGCGGGCGACGGGTGCAGTCCCTCACCGTGCTCGACATCGCTCCCTTCGACGGTGACGTACCGGCGTGGCCGCCGGGGCTGTACGAGGCGCTCGACGCGGCGGGTGACGCCGTCGCGGAGCCCGCGCCGGAGCCGATGGCCCGTATCCACGAGGTCATGGCCGAGCGTTACCGTCCTCTTCCGGCCCCCCTGGCCGTCACCTACGTCTCCTCCCGGGAGACCGCCGACCCGGGCGCGGACGCCCGGGCATGGCACCGGCTCACGGGGGTGGCGCCGGCCACCGCGCATCTGGACTCCGCCCACCACGAGATGCTGCGGCCGGAATCCGCCGCTGCCCTCGCCGAGATCATGCACGCTCACCTCGTAGCGCACCCCACGGAGTAGGAGGTCTTCTCGTGGCGAACCCGTTCGACGACGCTTCCGCCCGGTTCACCGTTGTGCGCAACGACCGACGCCAACACTCGCTCTGGCCCGCCGCGTTCGAGGTGCCGGAGGGCTGGGAGAACGTGTTCGGCCCGGCGTCCCGGGGCGAGTGCGAGGCGTACCTCACCGCACACTGGACGGAACACACGCGTGCTTGACTCCCTCACCACCGGCCGGTCTTCCGAGGCGGACAGCCGCCGGGACGTCCTCGCGGTCGGGCCGCTGCTGACGGGGGCGATCCTCGCCCCGATCGACTACTTCGTCGTCAATCTGGCGCTGCCCGACATCCGGGCGGACCTGTCGGCGGGCGGCGGACAGCTCCCGTTCGTCATCTCCGCCTACGCCACCGCGTACGCCGTCGGGCTGATCCCCGGCGGACGGCTGGGCGACCGGTTCGGCCGCAAACGCCTGTTCCTGACGGGGCTGACGGGCTTCGTGGTCGCTTCGGCCCTGTGCGGCCTGGCGGGGAGCATCCCCTTCCTCATCGCGGGGCGGTTCCTCCAGGGCCTCGCCGCGTCGATGCTCTCGCCGCAGGTCCTGGCGACCTTCCGGGCCGTGCTCCCGCAGCGGCGCCAGACGCCCGTGATCGCGGCCTACGGCTTCGTGTTCGGCCTGGGCGCGATCATCGGGCAGGTGGGCGGCGGACTGCTGCTCCAGGCCGATGTGTTCGGGCTCGGGTGGCGGGCGATCTTCTGGATCAACGTGCCGGTCGGGCTGCTCGCGCTGGTGGGCGCACGGGCATGGATGCGGGAGAACGCCGGCGACCGCACCGGCGCCCTCGATGTCGCCGGCGCGGCCGTCCTGTGCGTGCTCATCGCGTTGGTGCTCGTCCCGCTGTCCGTGGGGCGCTCGCTGCACTGGCCGCCGTGGGCGTTCGCCTCTCTGGTCGCCGCTGCGGTGCTGGCGTGGTGGTTCGTACGCTTCCAACGCCGACGCACCACGGTCCGGCCGCTGGTCGACATCGACCTGATCCGTCGTCCGGCGGTCTGGCGCGGGCTGCTGCTGGCGTTCTGGTTCTACACCGACAGCCTGTTCTTCATGGGCTTCGGGATCTACACGCAGGACGGTCTGGGGCTGAGTGCGTCGGCCGCCGCGCTGCTGTTCCTGCCGTTCTCCGCGGGCTTCATCATCGGCCCGCTGATCGTGCCGAGGCTCGTCGTACTGGCGGGTGAACGCACCGTGCCGATCGGCTTCGCGGTGATCTCGGCGGGCTTCGCGCTCCAGGTGGCGGCACTGCTGACGACGGCCCGGCCGGGCCCGGCCCTGATCGCCGGGCTGGTGGTGGCCGGCATCGGGCACGGGCTCGTCCTGTCGTCGCTGACCCGTGTGCTCATGATGGGCGTCGAGACCCACCGGGCCGGCCAGATCTCCAGCCTGGTGATCTCCGCGATGCAGATCGGATCGGCCCTGGGAGTGGCCGGATTCGGCCCCGTGCTGTTCGCCGCGCTCGGCGACGGCACCGGGGCCCGCGCCTACGGCACCGCCTTCGGCATCGCGGAGGCGTGCCTGACCGCTGCGCTGCTCGGCTGTCTGCTGCTGAGCTTCTCGCTGGCACGCGTGCTGCGCACCGGACACCCGGTCCCCACAACGCAGAGGTAGGGAAGGCGAAGAGATGTCGAACGGGTTCACGGTGGCGGTTGTCGGAACCGGGCCCCGCGGGGTGTCGGTCATCGAACGACTCGTGACCAGGATCGTCGAGCGGCGTTACTCCGCTCCGGTGACGGTGTACGCCATCGACGGTGTCGAGGTGGGCTGCGGACGCACATGGCGCACCGACCAGCCGGACATCCTGCTGATGGACAACTCCACCGATGAACTCACCATGTTCTCCGGTCCGGCCGACGGCGGTCCCGTCCGGCCGGGCCACGGGCCGGCCTTCGCGGAGTGGTACCGGGCCTCGGGCCACACCGCGGGGGTGCCCGTCGGGGACGCCGTGTACGCACCGCGCCGCGCCTACGGTGAGTACCTCAGGTATGTGTTCGCCGCGGTCCTGCGCAACGCCCCGGACACCGTGACGGTGGTTCCGGTGCGCGACGAGGTCCAGGCGGTCACGGAGGATGCGCACGGCGGCTACGTTCTCGCCCTGCGGGCCGGCGGGGAGTACACCGCCGACCGTGTCGTCTTCGCCACGGGACACCCCGACCAGGAGGACGGCGCTCCCCTCGGCCCGCTCGACGGGGGAACGCCGATACGTGCGGACTTCCCGTTCCTGCGCCCGAGACCGGCCGCGGAGCTGGACTTCGGCGGCATCGCCGCGGCGAGCACGGTCGGCGTGCTCGGGATGGGGCTGTCGTTCTACGACGTCCTCGCCTCGCTGACGCTCGGACGCGGGGGCAGTTTCGTCCGGGATCCGGGCGGCGTACTGCGGTACCGGGCGAGTGGGGCAGAGCCCCGCCGCATCGTGGCGGGGTCGCGTACCGGCGTCCCCATCCGGGTGCGCGGGGTGCACCAGCGGCTCGGGGTACGCACCTACGACCCGGTGCTGTTCACCGAGGACCGGATACGGAGCCTGCGCAGCCGCGGCAGATGCGACTTCGCGAAGGACGTACAGCCCTGGATCGACGCCGAGGTGAACGTCGCCTACTTCCACACACTGCTCGGCACGGAACACGGACCCGAACGGGCCCGGGCGTTCCTCGCGCACATACGCGGGGCCGCACCGGCGGCGGAGGACCCCGGAAAGGTGGTCCCGGCGGCGCTGGCGGAGGCGGGGCTCGCCGGGCACGCCCTTCTCGACCTCCGCGACCACGCGGACCCCTTCCGGGGGCGGGCGTTCGAGAGCCCGGCCGCATTCGAGCAGGCGCTGCGCCGGGTGGTGGGCGACGACCTCGCGCACGCCCGGGCGGGCAACATCGACGATCCGCTCAAGGCCGCGCTGGAGGTGCTGCGCGCCACCCGCAACCTCCAGCGGATGGCCGTGGACTTCGGGGCGCTGACCCCGGCGTCCCACCGGTCCTTCATCTCCGAACTCGCCCAGCCGCTGTCGTTCCTGTCCGCCGGGACCCCGCTGGTCCGGGCGGAACAGTTCCTGGCCCTGCTCGACAGCGGTCACCTGCGCGTCGTCGGCCCGCACGTCCGGTATCGCTGGAGTGCCGAGAGCGACCGGGTCGTGATGGACTCGGCACGGGTCCGGGGTGCGCAGACGCCGGTGGAGGCACTCATCGACGCCCGGCTGCCCAAACCGGACCTCCACCACGACAGTTCGCCGCTCACCAAGCAACTGGTCAAGGACGGCATCTGGACCAGCTTCGTCAACGAGGCCGACGGCGACGCGTTCGACACCGGTGGCGTGGCGGTGAGCGACGCACCGTTCCATCCCCTCGACGCCTCGGGCCGGCCGGACGAGAACCTCTACGTCCTCGGGCTCCCCACCGAGCACGTCCGGTGGTTCATGCAGGTCGGCGTCGTTCCCCCGGGCCACCCGCTGCGTGGGCTGGGGGCCGACGCCGAGGCGGTGGCCACACACCTGCTCCGCTCGTGACGGGGAGGCGAACGGCCGACGCCGAAGGTGACCGCGACCGGGTCGTCGCGGTCGACTCCACGATGGACGTGCCGAGCAGCTCCGGACAGCTGCGGTTTCGCCGAGCCAGGGGCTGTCGCGTCATCGCTGGTGGGCGCGGGGCGCTCAGCTCCGGTAGCGGGCACGGCCCACCGCCGCGGCGACGGTGAGCGGGAGGGTCAAGAGCGCGGCCGTCAGGAACATCCCCCGGTAGGCGTGGTGCTCGGCCGGCTGGGCGGCGAGGGCGCTGGCCAGCGCGCTGCCGACGTACAGCGCCAGACCGAACATCGCGACACCGGTGGCGCGCGCCGTCGGGGAGAGGAGCGTGGCCCAGGACTGGATCGTGGAATGCATGAACGACCAGCCGCCGCCGAGCAGCAGGGCGCACCCCACCAGCGCGGGCACCGACGTACTGGCCGCGGCAAGGCCGAAGGCCACCAGCATCTGCGCCCCGCCGGCCACGATCAGCCACACCGGCGTCCAGCGCCCCACCAGCCGCTTGACGATCTGGGCCGCGGCCATCGAGCCCACTCCGTAGAGCGCGGACACCGCACCGGCCAGCGTCGCCGAGGCCCCCTGGGACTCCAGCGCCGGCGCCACATAGGTCAAGAAGCCCAGCAGAACGGCGCCTTCGAGCATCGCGACGGCCATCACGTACCACTGCCAGCGGGAGCGCAGCACGACCCGGAACGGGGCGAGCAGCGCACCGGACGCCTCGCGCGGCGGCTCCGGCAGCCGGCGCAGGGCGACCGTCAGATAGGCGGCGATCAGGCCCGGCAGCGCGAAGACCAGGCGCCAGCTGACGTAGTGCGCCAGCGCCCCGGCGATGACGGTCGCCACGGCGGTGCCCAGGGCGAACGCGGTCATCAGCTCGCTGAGCGGGCGCTGGCGGACCGCGGCGGGCACGGTGTCCCCGACATAGGTGATGGACGCGGCGATGGACGCGGCGAAGAACGCTCCGGCCGCCACGCGGGCCACGATCAGTACCGTCGGGTCGGGTGCCACTACCGAGGCGAGTGCGGCGACGGCGGCCCCGGCCAGCGAGAGCCGCATCACCCGCACCCGCCCCAGCCGGTCGCTCGCCAGGCCCCAGACCGGCTGCATCAGGCCGTACGCGAGGAAGTAGCCGCTGGCCGCGAGCATCACCGTGGGCAGCGGGGCGCCGAGCTGGGCACCGATGAGCATCACCATGGGCGTGATGCAGAAGCGGTCGAAGTTGCTCACGAAACCGGCGGTCCGCAGCAGGCGCAGCGTGGCGGCAGGCATCGGCGGGGCGGTCGCGCCGATGGGCGACGTGGCGGCGGTGGCCGGGGGTGAGTCGGTGGTGTCCATGGGGCTCCTTGTGTCCGTGCCTGCCGGTGCTGTCGGGCAGGCGTCCACCAGCCCATCACCCTGAGCTCACCGCGTGGTCCCGCAACCTATTACCCTTGCTCACACCCTGCGGGCACGGTGTTCCGCCCCGGGGCGGGTCGACGGCGCGGGAAGGAGCCGGCGCGTGCACGGCAACCAGTCCGGCGGACCGCGCCGCGAACTCGGCGCCTTTCTGCGCTCCCGCCGTGAGCGGCTGGCGCCCGCCGATGTGGGGTTGCCCGGCTCGCCTCGGCGCCGTACCCCCGGGCTGCGGCGCGAGGAGGTCGCGGAGCTGGCCGGGGTCAGCAGCTCCTGGTACGCCTGGTTGGAACAGGGCCGGGTGCGGACGTCGGAACAGGTGCTGCGGTCGGTGGCGCGGGCGCTGCGGCTGAACGCCGACGAGACCGCGCACGTACTGTCGTTCGTGGCGCACCCCACGCGGCCCGGGGGTCCGCCCGGATGGGTGTCGCGCAATCTGCTGTCGCTGGTGGATTCGCTGACGCCGAATCCGGCGGCGGTGCTCGACCCGCACTGGGACCTGCTGGCCTGGAACGCGGGGTACACCGCACTCCTCACCGACCTGGCGCGGCTCGCGCCCAAGCAGCGCAATCTGCTGTGGCTGGTCTTCCGCTGGCAGCCCGCCCGTACGTTGCTGGTCAGTTGGGAGCCGGAGGCGCGGAGTCTGCTGGGCCAGTTCCGGGCGCAGGCGGCGCGGCATCCCGAGGACGGCAGGTACGCCGAGGTCGCCGAGGAACTGCTGGCCGATCCGGACGCCGCCCGCTGGTACGACCGCCGGGAGACCTCGGCGTTCCACCCCGCGGTACGGCATTTCCGGCATCCGGTCGCCGGTGATCTGCGGCTGCGCTACGTCAAGCTCGCCGCCGTGGACGAGCCGGGCCACCATCTGCTGGCCTACCTTCCCGACGACCCGGCAACGGAGAAGGCACTGCGGGCGCTCACCTCATGACCCGGCGCGCCGGACGGCCCGTCCGGGCGGGCGGACAGGCCCGACGGCCCGGCCGCGGCGGCGCGCCACGGCCGGGCCGTCCTCTCCGGCACGCGCGGTGTCAGGGCCTGCGCGGTGCCCGGACGCCTGGCGTCAGGACGTCAGCACCGCCTTCATCACCGATCCGTCGGCGACCGCGGCAAGGGCGGCGGCATGCTCCTCCAGCGGGAACGCCGTCACCAGACCCGCCAGGCCGAACCGGGCCGTGAGGGCCGGCAGGAGGCGCACGTACTCGACGAGATGGGCGCCGGTGAACGCCCAGGAGCCGACGACGTCGAGCTGCCGGTGGACGATCTGGTGCGGGTTGATCAGCGTGTCCCCGGCGTCCGTGTACTGGCCGATGATCAGGTAACTGCCGCCCCGGCGGGCCAGGGTGAGGCCCTGGCCGACGGCGGCGGGCACCCCGGCGCACTCGATGACCAGATCGGCTCCCTCCCCGCCGGTGGCCTCCCGCACCTTCCGCAGGACCGCCTCGGGGTCGTCGGCGCCGGCGATGTCCAGATGGACGTCACCGATGCCGGCCGCGCGGGCCCGGTCCAACCGGGCGGCCGGGCCGCCCACGACGATGACCCGGGCGGCACCGGCCAGCTGCGCGAACGCCGCCGCCGCCAGCCCGACCGGGCCGCTGCCCTGCACCACGACGGTCTCGCCGAGCCGCACCGGCCGCCGCTCGTAGAGCGCGTGGGCCACGGTGGGGCCGGCGCAGGCCAGCGACATGGCGGCGAGCGGGTCGGTGCCGTCGGGCACCTTGATCACGGTGGTGCCGGGCTGGAGCACGATGTGGTCGGCCCAGGCACCGGACAGCTCCGGACCGTCGCCGAGGGCGCGGTTGACGCCGTAGGTCCGGCGCCGTTCGCACAGGGTCGGCTCGCGGTGCAGCCGGCAGGGCGGGCAGACGCCGCAGGCGATGGAGGAGGCCCACATCACCGTGTCACCGACCGCGAGCGGCGCCCCGGCCGCGTCGTGGTGGGTGCCTTCACCCACCTCCCGCACCACACCGAGCCCCTCGTGTCCGAGGGTCAGCGGCACGGGGATGTCCAAGTGGCCCTGTTGCAGGTGCAGATCGGTGCCGCAGACGCCGCCGTATCCGCAGGCGACGATCAGTCCGCCGGCGGGGGCCTGCGGCAGCGGGAACTCCCGCAGTCGCAGCGGCTTGCCGAACTCCTCCAGGACGACGGCGCGTCCGGTGCGTGGTGTCGTCATGCCGCCACCGTGCCCAGTGTGTGGGAGAACGGCGCCGCCAGCGGGCGCAGCGGCTCGGTGTCGCGGCACACGACGTACTCCGGCCGGGGCTCGCCCTCGGGCCGCGGCGGATTCCCGCAGTCGTTGTAGGTGGCGATCAGCAGCCGGCGGATGAACGGTGACATGTTGGGCGCCGAGCCGTGCATGATCTCCGGGGAGAACAGCACGACGGAGCCGGCCGGGCCCTTGGGGCTCGTCATGCCGTAGCGGTCGACGTGCTCGGTGAGCTGCTGCGGCGTCAGCGAGATGTCGTCGGGGTCGAGGTGCTGCTCGGACCTGGCGGCGGCCGAGCGGTCCTCGTGGACGAGTCCCTGGCGGTGCGAGCCGGGCAGGAAGATGACCGGGCCGTTGAACTCGGTGACGTCGTCGAGGAAGACCCCGATGTTGACCTGGCGCGGGGCGGGCAGGCCGTCGGCGAGGCGCCAGGCGAGATAGTCCTGGTGCCAGGCCCACTTGTCGCCGCCGAACGCCGGCTTGGCGTTGATCTTGAACTGGTAGACGTAGACATCGTCGGTGAGCAGCTGCCGGACGGGCTCCAGGATGCGCGGGTCGCGGATCAGGCCCGCGCATTCCGGCTGCCGCTGGTGCGAGGCGTAGACGGCGCGCACCTCCGTACCGCCGGCCTCGGCCACCACCTGCGGGCCGGGCACCTTCGCATCGCGTGCGAAGGCGGCGCGCAACATCTCCACCTCCTGTGCGTCGAGGAGGGAGTCGAGCATCAAGAACCCGTGCGTGTGGTACTGCTCGGCCTGTTGGTGGGTCAGTCGCATGAGCTTCATCTCCTGAAAAGGTGCGGGAATCTGTCGGGACGGACCGGTGGGGATGCGTCTACCGGGGCGGGGTCACCCCATGAAGTGGCCGCCGTCGACGATGAGTTGCTGTCCGGTGACATAGCCGCTGCGTGCGGTCACCAGGAATTCGAGGGCGTCGGCCATGTCCTCGGCCGTGCCGAGCCGGTGGCCCGGGATGGTGTCCAGGACGGCGGCCCGCTTCTCCGGGTCGTCGAGGCGGTAGCGCTCGGTGACCTCTTCGGTGTCGGTGAATCCGGGCAGCAGGGCGTTCACCCTGATGTGCGGGGCGAGCTCCAGGGCCAGACACTTGGTGAGCTGGAGCAGGCCCGCCTTGCTCGCGCAGTAGTTGGCGCCGTTCGCCCGGGGCCGGATCGCCGTGGTGGAGGCGACGTTGACGATGCTGCCGCCGCCCGCCTCCGTCATCGCGGGTGCCAGGGCCTGGCTGAGGTGGAAGGGGCCGGAGAGGTTGGTGGCCAACACCGTGTCCCAGTCCTCGGCGGTCATCGACAGGAACGGCCGGTCACGGTTGACCCCGGCGTTGTTGACGAGCACGGACGGCGCACCGTACTCGCCGGTGATCCGGTCGCGGACCGCCCGGATCTCCTCGGGCCGGGCGAGATCACAGCGCAGTGTCTCGATCCGGCCCCGGCCCGCCGCCACGGTCTGCCGCGCCGCGGCGTCGTCACCGCGGTAGAGGGCGATCACCCGGTGTCCGAGGGCGGCGAGCCTAAGGCTCAGCGACCGTCCGATACCGCGGGTGCCACCGCTGACCACTGAGATCGTCATGGCATCTCCCTGCCCTGGCCTCCGTAGGCTTTCAGTTGGCGACGAGGTCGCCGCGCTTGAGGCCCGAGCCCTCGGGCACCTCCGCCGGGTCGCCGCCCAGCCCCGCGACGGCGTTGTGCTCGTCGACGAAGACGACGTGCGGGACGAAGGAGGCGGCTTCGGCGTCCGTCACGGCGGCGTAGGCGATGAGGATGACGAGGTCGCCCGGGCTGATGAGCCGGGCCGCGGCGCCGTTGATGCCGATGACGCCGGAGCCGGCCGGGCCCTCGATGACGTACGTGGACAGCCGGGCGCCGTTGTCGATGTCGACGACGTCGACCTTCTCACCGGCCATCAGGTTCGCGGCCTTCATCAGATCGGAGTCGACGGTCACCGATCCGACGTAGTGCAGATCGGCCTGGGTGACGGTGGCGCGGTGGATCTTCGACTTCATCAGGGTGCGGTACATGGGCAGTCCTCATCTGTTGGGGTGTGTGCGGTGGTGCGGCACGGCCACGGGTGGGACCGGCCGAGGGGGCACGGCCGGGTCAGACCGGCCAGGTGGCGTAGCGGCGCATGCCGTACAGCAGCGGTGCCGCTTCGGTGGCCGGGGTGTGCGTCTGGATGTGCACCACCTCGCCGATCACCACGGTGTGATCGCCGGCCGGGGTGAGCCGTGTGACATGGCACTCCGCGGTGGCGTGCGCGTCCTGCGGCAGCGCCGGCAGACCGGTGACCGGCGCGGGCTGCCAGGGGACCGTGCCGAACCGCTCGGCGGCCGGACCGGCGAACGCCGCGGCGGCGCGGCGCCCTGCGCTGTGCAGGAAGTTGACGGTGAAGCTCCCGCGGGCGGCGAGGACCGGGAGGGTGCTCCCGTTGTTGCCCGCGCACACCAGCAGCTGCGGCGGGTCGAGGGAGACCGAGCACAGGGCCGTGCAGGTGAAGCCGTACGGGTTTCCCTCGGCGTCGGCGGTGGTGATGACGGCGACGCCACCGGGGTGGGAGCCCATCAGGGCCCGGAACGCGTCGCGGGCCACCGTGAGTCCGTCCTGCACGGGGGTCACCATGTGAAGGCCCGGGCGTCGTAGAGGTTCACGCCGACGGCGGACTTGCCCAGGTATTCCAGGCACTCCTGCGGCTTGGCGGGCATCACATGGGCGAACTGGACCTCACGGATCAGCCGCTCCAGCGGGTGCCCGGGGCTGACGGCGGCCGAGCCGCACAGCCGCAGCGCGTCCTGGGCGAGCTGCGGGCCGGTCTCGCCGACGACGTACTTGGCGGCGTGCACCATGGCGTTGGCCTCCAGGCTGCCGCGCTGGGCGGTGACGAGGTCACCGGCCTCGTGCACCAGTGCGCGGGCGGCCCACAGCCGGGCGGCCATCTTGCCCAGCTCCTGCTGTACGACGGGGGAGTCGGCGCGGGCGGCAGAGGCGGTGACATGGTCGACGGTGCGCTGGAAAAGTGCCTCGGCGATACCGAGGTAGGCGCCGGTGTAGCCGGCGATCATCCAGTGCGGTTCGCGGACGATCTTGAACAGGGACATGCCCTCGACCCCGAGGTAGAGGCGGGAGCGGGGCACCGGGACCTCGTCCAGCGTCATCGGGGCGGTGCTCGTGCCGTACATCGCCGACATGTGCTGCACGGCGTCGAAGCTGACGCCGGGGTCGTCGGCGGCGACGACGAAGTGCGAGACCTCACGGCTGTCCTCGGCGCTTTCGGCGGCGGCCGCGACGACGTAGTAGTCGGCGACGCCGGCCAGCGACACGAAGGACTTCTTGCCGCTCAGCAGATAGTGCGTGCCGTCGTCGGAGAGGCGGTAACGGGTCCGCATGCCGCGGAGTTTGGCGCCGCGGCCGGCCTCGGAGGTGGCGGAGGCGAACAGTTTGCGCCCGTTCACGACCTCGTCCAGCATCCAGGTGCGGAACGTCTCGGCGGCCGGGGGCAGCCGCGTTCCGCCGGCGTCGGCCAGCGCCCCCATGACGACGTGGTGCATGTTGAAGCCGAGGGCGGCGGCGCCGTTGTGCCGGGCGAGTTCGGCCAGCACCCGCCAGTAGTCGCCGAAGCCGAGGCCCGCGCCGCCCGCTTCCTGCGGGACGAGCAGGGCGAGCAGACCGGACTCGCGCAGCACGCGGTAGGTCTCGTGGCCGTTGTCGCGGCCGGCGTCGGTGTCGGTGGCGAGCGGGGCGAGGCGGGCGCCGGTCTCCGCGGCGAGTTTGAGGAGGTCATCGAGTGGGGTCGGCAGCGTCATCACTTTTTCTTTCGGGTCGGTGGTCGGCCGGCCGGTTTCCCGGCGCCGGTCAGTTCTCGACGGGGAGGCCGAGTTGGCGGGCGACACCCACCCGCAGCAGGTCGTTCGGACCGGCGTAGGTGAGGGCGGCCATGGGCCCGGCCAGATCGGCGGCGAGGTCGAAGCCGGGGAGGAAGGCACGGACCCCGGCGAGCGCGGTGGCGTGCTCGGTCAGCCGTACGTAGTCCTCGGAGACGGAGATCTTGGTGAGCGCGGCCTCGGCGGCCAGCTGCCGGGCGGGCACACCCGCATCGAGCCGGGCGGCCATCGCGTAGAGCTGGACGCGGGAGCGGTGCAGCGCCATCGCCATATCGCTGACCCGGCCCGCGACCTGGTGGCTCGCGCCCATGCGGCGGCCGAAGTGGTCGCGGTCCGCGGCCCAGTCGACGGTACGGGTCACGAGGCGCTGTATCGGGCCGAGGGCGTAGCCGAGGATGACGGAACGCTCCCAGGCGGTGGTGGAGGCCATCACCGCCAGCCCGGAGCCCTCCTCGCCGAGCAGCGCGCCGGCCGGGATCCGGGCCCCCTCGAAGAGGAGTTCTCCCATCGGCACGGTGGGCAGGGCGGTCTTGGTGAAGGTCTCGCCGCGGCGGATCCCCGGCAGGTCGAGCGGGAGGAGGAACGCGGAGAGCGCGAACGGTGAGCGTCCCTCGGCGGTGCGGGCGAAGACGATCGCCCGGTCGGCCACGGGAGCGGCGGTGATGAAGGTCTTGGCGCCGTCGAGCACGAAGCCGTCACCCTCGCGGCGGGCGCGGGTCTCCATGGAGAACGGGTCGCTGCCGCCGCCGCGTTCGGTCAGTGCGTGGCACAGCAGCACCCGCCCCTGCTGGACCTCCTCGACCGCCTGCCGGGCGCCGTCGCCGAGGGCGTCGCGCAGGGGGAACTGCATGCCGAAGAGCTGCGAGGCCAGCGCGTAGCACAGCCCCGGGTCCGCGCCGGCCAGACCGATGCCCTCGATCACCGCCAGCGAGCGGGTGACCGGGCCGGGTCCCGTGGTGTCCGGCGCGGCGAGCCGGAGCACCCCGAGGTCGGCCATGGCCCGCCATCGGGTGAGGAAGTCCGCGTCCGCGAGCCGCGCCACCACCGGTGCCGCCAGGTCCCGGTACGTGTCGACGATCTCCTCGGTCTGCGGGGCGCCGGTGCGCAAGGCCGCGGTGGCCGCCGCACTCATTTGCGGCCCTTGCCGGAGAGGTTTTCGATGGCGACCCAAAGGGCCTTGGGGCTGCGGAAGTTGGCCGCGACGATCTCCGTGTCGGGCAGGCTGATCCCGGCTTCCTTGTCGAGCGCCGCGACGATCTCCATGATCGCCAGCGAGTCGACCAGGCCCATTTCGAGCAGCGGGGTGTCGGCGTTCAGCGAATCGGCGTCCTCGCCGCGCCCCCAGGTGATCCGGCTGCCGATGAGGGTGCAGAGTTCTTCGACGCTGTTCATGCGGTGATCTCCTCCTGTGGTGCGGTGACGTCGGCATCGCGCAGCGCGCGGCGATCGACCTTCCCGCTGGTGGTGGTGGGCAAAGTGGTGAGCGGGACCACCCGGTCGGGCAGCATCCGCTGCGGCAGCACCTCGCGCAGCGCGGCCAGGACCTCCCGTTCGGTGGCGTCGGTCTGTGCGTAGGCCCAGATCTGGCCGGAGTGCGGGCCGCCCTTGGCGACGACTGCGGCGGTATCGACCTGCGGCACGTCGAGGACGGCGTTCTCCACGTCCATCAGGTCGATGCGGTGGCCGCGCCGCTTGACCTGGTTGTCGCGCCGGCCGCGCAGGAAGACCAGGCCGTCGGGGGTGATCCGGCCCATGTCACCGCTGGCGTAGGCGCGGCGGGCCACGCCGTCGCGGAAGGTGACGTGGACGGTGGGGTCGCTCGGTTCGTCACCGCGCAGATAGCCCTGGAAGACGGTGGGGCCGGCGATGTGGATCTCCCCCGGGCCGTCGGTGGGCCGGCCGTCCTCGTCGAGCACGTCGATGAGGACGCCACCGATGCCGCGGCCGATGGGCATTTCCTGGTCGGCGGTCCAGTCGGGCGGCACCCGGTAGTAGGTGCAGGCATTGGTCTCGGTGGGCCCGTACAGGTTGTAGAAGGGAATTCCGTCGAGCAACTTCAGGTACCGCTCCAGCAGTTCCGGGGCGAATGCCTCCCCGCCGAAGGCCGCGATGCGCAGGGCCGGCGGTGGGGAGTCGGCGATACCGCCCTGCTGGAGCATGCCGTGGTAGAGGGACGGCGCGGCCATGAAGGCGGTGATGCGCCGGTCGGCCAGCCATCCGACGACGTCCCGCGGGAAGGACCGGAGCAGGTCCGGCATCAAGACCGTGCAGGCCCCCGCGGCGGCGGCGCTGAACAGGTCGAAGGTGGTCAGGTCGAAGGTGAGGGCGGCCTGGGAGCCGATCCGGTCGTCCGGGGTGAGGCCGAACTCGTCTGCGGCCCACAGCGCGTAGTGCGCGACGTTCTCGTGCGAGAGCAGAACGCCCTTGGGCCAGCCGGTGCTGCCGGAGGTGAACAGGATGTAGCCGCCGGAATCGGTGGGCGCGGGCAGCGGTGCGGGCCGCTCCTCGGGGGTGAGGATGCGCAGCCGGTGCAGGCCGTGGTCGAGGACGCTCTCGGCGACCGGGGCTCCGTCGCGGGCGCGGGTGACGGCGCGGCGGGCCCCGGCCAGGGCACGGTCGCAGGTCAGCAGCAGGGACAGGCCCGCGTTGCGGATCATGCGGGCGGTGCGTTCCGGGGGGTCGGCGATGTCGAGCGGCGCGGTCACCGCACCGGCCCGCAGCGACGCGTACAGGGCGATGACGGTGGCCGGGGTCTTGGGGGCGTGGACGCCGACCCGGTCGCCGGGTGCGACGCCGGCGGCGGTCAGTTCTGCCGCCAGTGCGTCGACGGCGCGGTCGAGTTCGGCATACGTCCAGCTCTCGCCGTCCCCCTCCAGAGCGGTGCGCTCGGGGTGGGCCTGCGCGGAGCGGGCCAGCAGGGCATCGAGGCGTACGGCGGGCCGCTCGGTCATCGGGCGGCCTCCGCGATCGGCGTGTGCGCGGCGAGGAAGTCGCCGACGGTGTCGATGACGAGGTCGGGGCGGACCAGGTAGGGGTAGTGGTCGCAGCCCTCGGGGAGCAGGCGCCGGAAGGGGCCACGCACCGCGCGCTCGGCGGCGTCGACCTGGGCGAGGGAGCCGTACTCGTCCGCGTCACCCTGGATCATCAGCACCGGAGCGGTGACGTCGAGGTCGTCCTCGATGGACCAGCTGCGGAAGGCGGGCGAGAGCCAGACTCCGCTCCAGCGCTCGAAGACCCCCTGGGGGTCGTCGTGCACCATGGCCATCTTCCTGGCGAGCGGGCCCGCCTCGTAGGAGGCGCGGGCATTCTCGATGCCGATGCGGTTCTCGTCCTCGAAGTACAGGTGCGGGCCCATCCCCACGACGGCCTCCACGGGGTGCGCCGAGGCGTGGAGGAGTCCGATGGAGGCGCCGTCGCTGTGGCCGACGAGGACGGGCCGCTGCATGCCCAGCGCGCCGAGCAGCTCGGGCAGCACGTCCTGGGCGTGTTCGTGCATGTAGCGGGGGGTGCGGGGCAGCGGGTCGGGGCCGCTGCCGCCGCTTCCGTGGCGGGAGTAGACGAGGGCGCGGCGCCCGGTGGCGGCGGCCAACCGGGCGGGAAAGCGCCCCCAGGCCGCGAGGCAGCCGAGTCCGCCGTGCAGGAAGACCAGGGGTGCCAGATCCGGGTCACCGTCGACGACGACATATTCAAGGGGACCGTTGCGCATATCTATTACCGGCACAGCAAAAATCCTTCTCAGTGTGGTATGGCAGCGGAACGGAATTCAGCGGAACCCGGCCGTCACAGCCCTCTGCGAGCAGCGAAGATGCATCGGGAAAGGTCGGTCGCCGGGTCCGGCAGATCCGCAAGAAGACGTGCAGAGAGAAGACGCGCAGAGAAGAGAGAAAAGGTTTCGGGCAGCAGTCATCGACGGCACGACGAGCCGGAGCTGGCGTACCGCATGGATCCGAATTACCGATTGGTAGCCGGCGCCGCTTTCCGGCGACGCACGGAATTGACGCTACGAAACCCACCCAACAGGCGCGACGGGCCCCCGGAATGGCACCTGACGCGGTACCCTCCACCGGGCGCCCCGAAATAACAGGCGCGCCTTTGCCTTTCCTTTGGTCAATCTTTGCGCCTTACCGGTCGATGGCGCACACAGACTGATGAACACGATGAAACCCCCGTTGGACACATGGTCACACGCAGCGCCAGATGTTGCCCTGCCGCGCAGGTCGGAAACCCCGTCCGCGCGGCCACACCCAGAACACTAGACACCCGATCCCTCTGGGAGAAATGACATTGCTGACCCACCTATACACTCAGCGAATCAATGTCGACCTACGTCATCTCCGATGCTTTCTGGCGGTGGCCGAGGAAGGCGGCTTCACCGCCGCCGGCCGACGACTCCACCTCGCCCAACCCACCCTCACCCGCACCATCAAGTCCCTTGAAGAGTCTCTGGGGGTCCAGCTCTTCGAACGCAACACCCGCAGAACGGAACTCACCAAAAAAGGGGAGAAGCTACGGGAAAACCTCGGACCCCTGCTCGGCCAACTCGACCGGACATTAAAGGACTTACGGGAAGGTGAGAAACTGCGCATCGGGTTCAGCTGGGGACTGCCCGAGGGACTGTCACGATTCGCCGCCCGGTTCGCGGAGGAGACCGGGACCGGAGTCGAGTTCGTCCGCTGTGAGATCCCCCAGGCCGGGCTCGACACCGGCCAGGTGCATGTGGCCCTGCTGCGCGGCACACCACCGCCCAAGAACCTGCGCAGCCGCTTCCTCTACGAGGAGCCCCGCATCGCGGGCGTCCCCGCCGGCTGGGAACTGGCCGCACGCACCGCACTCGACTGGGCGGAACTCGCCGATCTACCGCTGATCATCAACACCGCCAGCGGCACCACCTTCCCCGACATGTGGCCCGCCGGCCGCCGCCCGGCGGTGGGCGCCGAGTGCCGCAACTACGACGAATGGCTGGAGCAGGTGGCCGCGGGCCTGGGCGTGGGCACCGCGCCGATCTCCACCGCCCGCCGCTACACGCACCCCTCCGTGCACCTCGTCCCCCTCACCGGCGCACCCACCGTGAGCGCCCACCTCGCCTACCCTTCCCACGGCGCCCACCCGCAGGCCGCCCGCTTCGTCAACCACGCCTGGCGGGCGTCCGACGAATTGCAGACGTAGCCACCACACCGGGCAGCCCGCCCCGAGGCCGGCGTCGGCGCGTGCGCCGCCCCGTCCACCCGAGTCACTCACCCCGCACACAGAAACCCCAGGTCACGCTCTACGTGACCTGGGGTTCCCCACTGAACCGCCCAAGGAAATCGCCCCCTTGGCCTGCGCGTGACGAGGACCTACGCATGACGAGGCTGCCTGAGATCGTGCCGCCTGTGCTGTGCCGTAGCCCTGAACCCCGTTTTCCCGAGCGCCCCTGCGCGGTGACACGGCCGGCTCGGCGCACGCCGCGTGAACGGGGCGCTCGTCCCGGACTGCGAGGAACTGCCCGCGCCCGCTCCTGCGACCATTCCGACCTCCGACCCCAACGATCTCCTGGCTCTCTGCGGCACTGGCGTATCCGACGTCAGGGTCTGACCACACAACACTGTCCCCAGACCTCAGAGCACCTTGGCGTACGGCACAAGGGTCGGCAGTAGGGCCGTCCGTAACCAGTGGTCACGGCTGAGACGACCTTGGTACAGCCGCTGTGATCACGGCGTCGGTGCCGTCCTGGACAAGTCCGTTCACCGGACTGAGCCCGCGCCGCTCCGCCAAGTTGGTGGCTGCGGTGCGCCATGAGCCCGCCAGGACGGTTCAGCACGGACAACCGTGAGGGCTACCGCTCGCAGATTGGATCTTCCTGACCACCGGCGCGTACCGGCCCACCCAACCTGACGCTACGTCAACTGGCTCCGCTCTTCGGTATCTCCAAGTCTGCAGCCGACCGGGTCGTCGACCGCTCGGCGAACCCACGCCGAAGGAGCGCACGGCGCTGCCGCCGGAGGCATCGAACAGGCGCCGCTCGGACTTCACGCCCGAGGAGCGAGCCCGGCACTACGACGCCAAACCCCGATCTCGTCCGCACCCTGCTCGCCGACACCGACACCGACGTCGGCCCGGCCCCGGTGCCCGCCGCTCACGGAGGCCACACATGATGCGCAGCCACCCACCGGCCCGACCACGCCGCGCCCTTGACGGCACATGGCAGGGCGGCACGGTGCTCAGCCCTGCGCGGGCCTCGCCACTGTGCCGGCTGCCTCACTCCCTGTTGTCGCAATGCTTGCCCTTGCAAGGCCGGCAGTCCTTGCCCTTGCAGGGCTTTTCCGTGACCTTGACCGTGGCTTCGGCCGGTTCGGAGCGGACGGTTCCGCCGTCGGCGGTGGCCACGGCGGTGTTGGTGATCGAGCCGCGCTTCGCGTCCTCCTTCGTGACGGTGTAGCTGCCGGTGCAGGACGTACTCTCACCCGGCGCCAGCGAGGTCGCCCGGCAGGTCACATCGGCGACCCGGTTGTCCTCAACAGTGACACCGCCGAGCGTGGTGTCACCGGTGTTCGTCACCGTGTACGCGTACTCGACCCGGTCCCCGACATGGAACGGGCCCGGCGAGACGACCCGCTTGGTCAGGGCCAGCTCGGGGGCCTGCTGATGCTGAACCGTGATCGTGGCCCTGGCCTGGCCGCTGGCGCCCTTCTGACCGCTGGGTTCAAAGGCCGTCGCTCGCGCCAGGTTGGTGAGCACACAACCACCCTCGGCCAGCTGACACGGAGTGATGTCGGCTTCGGTGATCACATGGCTGCCTCGGCAGCGTGTCCGCCACCGCCGCGGCCGCGGCCGCGGCCGCCCGCGCGAAGTGCTCGTCCAACTGCTCGGGCCGTACCCGTCCATTCGGGCGATGGCATCAGAGGCTTAATCCATTCCACCCGGCTGGCCAACCAGTCCGCGAGCACCACCAGGCCGTGCAGCCGCACCGCCGTAGCCGCCGACAGCTCTCCCGCCGGTGTCGCGCCGGCTCCCAATACCCGCTGCGTCTCCTGAAGGTGCAGCCGCCGCTGCTCCTCCCAGCCCTCTCCCCCAGCCCAGCCTGGTACTTGGATGGCCGCGCGGCCCTGCGCGCAGGAACCACGTCGGCGAAACAGCCGTGATGCCCGCCGAGCAGTTGCGCCACCTGATGAGCCAAATTCCTGGTCTGGTTCCTGGGTGCGGGGTATCCCTGCTCGGCCAGCAGGGATACCAACGCCCAGTGTGTGCCCAGCTCGTGGCGGAACTTCTTGAGCCGCTCGGCCCCCTTTGCCGCGCTGTATGCCTCATCGTCCGCCACCGCCTTGAACGCCGACGGGACCTGGGCCTGGAGCGGCGGAGTGATCTTCCCTAAATCATGTAGACCCACCCGGGTCAGGCCTCCTTCCCCGCCTTTTCGAGGATCACCACGCATTCCACGTGGTGGGTCATCGGGAACAGGCCAAGGAAACTCCACGCGCCCTCGCCACTCGCCCTGCGCTCAGCATTGCCATGCCCGCGACTTCAGCCAGGAGCGGTGTCGCGCACGACATGACGACGGCCTGAACCTGGTGCCGTGCAGTGTGCTCTGGTGTGCCCTCGCTTTGCCTCGGCAGGCCAGCAGCCACGGTGACATTCGTCCACCCAGGACCAAGATCCGGACCATGCACGGACCAGCGCCCCCCGACGGGAGTGACCGCCACCATTTCAGCAGGTCAACACTGCCATGAGCGCTGTACCACCAGCAGACGAAGAACCTGCTGACAGAGCCGATAGCAACCATGCTCAGGGGCCAGTTGGAGCGGCCGGACTTGCCGTCTGCGGTCCGACGCGAGACGACGCCCTAGCCGAGGAAGCTCAACCGGACCTGACGGTCGGGATTATCGATATTCGTATCCGCGAAGCTCCGCCAAGGCGACTGTCAGGTTGGTCGATCGATGCCCCTGGAGCGGCGCGGTCTTCGTTCGGGACGAGGAGGCCGTGGGTTCACATCCCGCCCCCTGACCGAAGAAACAGCAGGTCACACCCCCTCCCTTACCATCCCCGCCCGGAAAGACTTTCGGTACGCGGCCGGGGTGGTACCCACTCGCTCACGGAAGCGCAGGCGCAGCGTGACCGCCGAGCCGAAGCCCGCGATCCCGGCGATACGGTCGATGGGCAGATCAGTGGTCTCCAGCAGCTCGCGGGCCCGTTCCGTACGCGCCCACAGCAGCCAGCCCAGCGGCGTCATGCCGGTCAGTTCACGGAACCTGCGGTGCAGATGGCGCACGCTCATACCCGCCTGACGTGCGATGTCGGAGAGCGTCAGGGACAGATGCAGATTGCGGTGCAGCCAATCCAGCGTGCCGTGCAGTCGGTCCTGCCAGGCCGCGTCGGCGGCCGGCCCCGGCGGGCGGCGCACGAGCTGGGCCATGTCACCGTCCCGCCGCCGGGGCACGACCAGGGCGCGCGCCGTCCTGGCGGCGACCGCGGCACCGTGGTCCCGGCTGACGAGGTGCAGGCACAGATCGAGACCGGCCGCGAGCCCCGCCGAGCTGAGCACCTGCCCGTTGTCCACGAACAGCACGCCCGGGTCCACGCGCACGGCCGGGTGCGCCTGCGCGAGCTGATCGGAGGCCAGCCAGTGCGTCGTGGCATCCGCACCGTCGAGCAGCCCTGCCTCGGCGAGCAGGAACGCGCCCGTGCAGATGGAGGCGATGCGGGTGCCACGTGCCGCCGCCCTCCGCAGCAGTTCCCGTACGTCCTCGTCGGGCGGCTGATCCGCCGCGACGCCGGGTACCACGATCGTGTCGGCACCGAGCGCGGCGCGCAGCGGACGGGCAGGGACGACGCCGAAGCATGCGGCCCCGGCCGCTGTGCTGGTGACCGGCGCATCGCCGCACACCAGCACCTCGTACGGCTTCGAACCGTCCGGCCGCCGGGCGAGATGGAACACCTGGCAGGCGGCGGTCAGATCGAAACCGACTGCCCCCGGGGGCACCACAACAGCCACTACATGCATGGCAGGAACCTATCGGGACAGGTCGCGATTGCCGCTGCCGGTCCCGCCGGGTCCCCAGGCAGCCTGGGGACATGGAAAGACGACAGATGTTGCGGCGTACGACTGCGATGGGTGCCGGGGTGCTGGCGGCGGGCGCGATGAGCGCCGCGCCTGCGGGCGCCGCCACCCACGCACATGCCGGCAACCCCAGCCGCAAGGGCCCGTTCCGCGTGCACATCGTGCTGTTCGACGGGGTGGAGGAGCTGGACTTCATCGCGCCGTACGAAGTGTTCTCGGCGGCCGTCATGCACGGCGGCGACCGGAAGGTGGAGGTCGACTATGTGACCACCGGCGAGACCGGCACCGTGCGCTGCGCGTATGGCACGCAGGTCGCGGTGACCCGCCGTTGGGAGCCGCGCGCAGCCGAGCTGATCGTGGTGCCCGGTGGTGGCTACCGCCGCAAGGACGGCCCCGGCATCTGGGCCGAGATCAAGCGCGGCACGCTCCCCCGGGCCTTGGCCGCGTCCCCACGTCCGGGCCTCACGCTCAGCTCACTGTGCACGGGAGCACTGCTGCTGTCGGAGGCCGGGCTGGTCAAGGGCCGCCGCTGCACCACCCACCGAGGAGCACTCAAGGACCTGGAGAGGGGGGGCGGGGTGCTCACCCCGGCCCGTGTGGTCGACGACGGCGACCTGGTCACGGCGCAAGGCATCTCCTCGGGCCTGGAGTTGGGGCTGTGGCTCGTCAAACGCGAGTTGGGCTCCGAGGCGGCGAACGGCGTCGAGATGATGATGGAATACGAGGCGCGCGGCACCGTCTGGGAGACCCACACACCCCGCTCCCGCTGACCGGACACCGATCGGACCACCCGCCACACGTCGCCGTCCTCACCGCCTTCGACCTGGACGACTACGCCCGCGGTCCGGCACGAGGCGACCTCCTACCCGAGGAAGCTCAACCGCACCTCGCGGTCGGGGTTGTCGACGTTCGTGTCGACCAGGCAGACCGACTGCCACGTCCCCAGCGCCAGGCGGCCGCCGAGGACCGGAAGGGTTGCGTGGGGTGGGACAAGGGCGGGGAGGACGTGGTCGCGGCCGTGGCCGGGGGTGCCGTGGCGGTGCTGCCAGCGGTTGTCGGGTGGGAGGAGGGTGCGGAGGGCGGCGAGGAGGTCGTCGTCGCTGCCGGCGCCGGTTTCCAGGATGGCGATGCCGGCGGTGGCATGTGGGACGAAGACGTTGAGGAGGCCGTCGCGGTCCGGGGCGGCCTCCCGGAGGAAGGCGTCGCAGTCGGCGGTGAGGTCCGCGACGGTTTCGTGGGTGCCGGTGGTGACGTTCAAGGTGCGGGTGGTGAATCCGGTGCTCATGTAGTCATTGTGGGACGAGTGTGGGGTTCAGAACGCCCGGCGGGCCCGGGAGCGCGGGGGCACGGGCGCCCCAGAGGCATCATCAGCGGATCCTAAGAGGGCAATCCGATCCTCCCTGGAGAGCGCGTGCCGATGTGCTCACCCGGGCGTTCCGGTGAACTCCCGAAGCACTCACCCAACAATCCCGGCCCCGCAATGTGTCCGCAATAAATATCCACCTGCCGAGACGATGATTGACCCGTCCGCGAAGGCGTGGATACGTTCGGCGTATGTGGATGCCAGCCTTGCTCACGACGCGTGGTCATATCGACCTGCTGCGAGTGACGTCTGCCGCGTGTTGTCGCGGCGGTGTGCGGGGCTGTGCGGTGCGGTGTTGCCACGGCGGCGATTCCGGGGTCAGCTGCAACTGCTGACAGGCCGTCGAATCATGAGGTGAACTGACCGCTGGAGAGCGGTATATCCGTCTACCCGCGCACCTCGCTTCGCTTCCCCCTTTCCTCTCCTCGCTTCCGCGAATCAGCGGCGTCGCGGCCCTCTTCCGCCCTTGGTGGCGGGTTCGGGCCATGCCCGAACCACGGTGCGCACATGCCGTACGGCGACACTTCTCATGCCCTACGTTCGCCACTCTCGGCGAAACGTAATCCCCCTCCAAGAATCCCCCTCAAGGCATGCCCTTTCCCGGGGCTGCCGCGTCTGGAGTTCCCGATGAGTCTCGACCTCGGCCGAACGGCTGCCGGACCGGCGCCGCCCCGTGGATCGGCGGCGGTACCGGTCGCCGGGTCCGCCCCACGGCCCCCTGAGCTGGAGCCGGTCGTCGCCGTCTCCGGGCGTCGGCGCGGGATACCCCGATGGGTGCGGCGGGCAGCCGGCCCCGTGACGTTGCTGGTCGCATGGCAGCTGCTCAGCGCGACGGGGGTGCTCCAGGAAGACGTTCTCGCCTCGCCCGGCACCATCGCCCGGACCGCCGCGGGGCTCGTCGCGGACGGGACGTTGCCGTCGGCGATGGCGGTGTCGTTGCAGCGGGTCGCCGTCGGGCTGGTGCTCGGCGGGGCGATCGGCGTCGTTCTGGCATTGCTTTCCGGGCTTTCGCGGGTCGGGGAGGATCTGATCGATGCGACGGTGCAGATGCTGCGGTCCGTTCCGTGGGTCGGTGTCATTCCGCTCTTCATCATCTGGCTGGGTATCGGCGAGGCGCCGAAGATCGCGCTGATTGCGTTGGGCGTCGCGTTCCATCTGTATTTGAATGTGTATGCCGGAATCCGTGGGGTGGACCCGCAATTGGTCGAGGCGGGTACGTCGTTGGGGCTCGGGCGGTGGGGGTTGGTGCGGCATGTGGTGTTGCCGGGGGCGTTGCCCGGTGCGATGACGGGATTGCGGTATTCGCTGGCGACCGCCTGGCTGGCGCTGGTCTTCGGTGAGCAGGTGAATGCCGATGACGGGCTCGGGTTTCTGATGAATCAGGCCCGGGAGTTCTTCCGTACCGATGTGATCGTGGTGTGCCTGGTGGTCTATGCGCTGCTCGGTCTGCTTGCCGATTTCCTCGTCCGAACCTCGGAAAGGCTGTTGCTGCAATGGCGACCGACATTCACCGGAAAGTGAGCCCGAGACCGGGAGGTACCGGACCGGACGAGGGTCGGGCGGCCGCCGTACGGGCCCGTGGGCTGGTGCGGGAGTTCGGCGGGCGGCGGGTGATCGACGATCTGGAACTGACACTGGCGCCAGGTGAGTTCGTGGCGCTGCTGGGGCGCAGTGGCTGTGGGAAGTCCACGCTGTTGCGGGTGCTGGCGGGGCTCGACCGGGAGATCGGTGGCGAGGTGTGGGTGCCGCGCCGTAAGGCGGTGGCGTTCCAGGCGCCGCGGCTGATGCCGTGGAAGAGGGTGTGGCGCAATGTGCTGCTGGGGCTGCCAGGGCGTCCCGAACGCGCCGTGGCGGAGCGGGCGTTGGCGGAGGTCGGGCTGGGGCACCGGGCCGACGCCTGGCCGCGGACGCTCTCCGGTGGCGAGGCGCAGCGTGCCTCGCTGGCCCGGGCGCTGGTGCGGGAGCCGGATCTGCTGCTGCTCGACGAGCCGTTCGGTGCGTTGGACGCGCTGACCCGGATCACGGCGCAGCGGCTGGTCGCGGAGGTGTGGCGGCAGCGGGGCTGCGCGGTGCTGCTGGTCACCCACGACGTGGACGAGGCACTGCTGCTCGCGGACCGTGTGCTGGTGATGGACGGGGGCCGGATCGCGTACGAGACGCCGATCGCGCTGCCCCGGCCGCGTACGCCCGCCGATCCCGGGTTCGCGGAGCTGCGCGCCGGGTTGCTGGACCGCCTCGGAGTGGCGGATCCGGTGGGCGGCGGGGACACCGTCCTCGGGAGCGCGCCCGTCGCTGTGGGCGGGGCGGCGCGATGACGGTCGTCGGAGAAGGGAGCGGACAGCTGATGAGAGCACGTGTGCGGCGGTTCGCCGGGCCGGTGCTGCTGGTACCGCTCGCGGTGTTGCTGGCCGCCTGCGGTGGTGCGTCGCGGGCGGACGGCGCGGCGGGCGGGAGCGGCGGCGACGTCGACGGGAAGGGGTCGTTGACCCTCAATGTCGGTGATCAGAAGGGTGGTTCGGAGGCGATTTTGCGGGCCGCCGGGGAGCTGGACGGTCTCACGTACCGGATCAAGTGGTCGACGTTCACGTCCGGGCCGCCGCTGCTGGAGGCGGTGAACGCCGGTGCCGTGGACATCGGTGGGGTGGGCAACACTCCCCCGGTGTTCGCCGCGGCGGCCAAGTCGAAGATCAAGGTCGTGGCCGGTGCGCACAGCCGCGCCGAGGGCGATGCGCTGCTGGTGCGGAAGGACTCCCCGCTGACGCGGACCGCGCAGCTCAAGGGCAAGGCGATCGCGGTGGCGCAGGGCAGTTCGGCGCACTACCAGCTTCTGGCGCAGCTGCGGAAGGCGGGGCTCTCGCCGAAGGACGTCACGCTGAACCACCTCCAGCCGGCCGATGCGCTGGCCGCGTTCACCCGCGGCAAGGTGGACGCCTGGGCGATCTGGGATCCGTACACCTCGCAGGCGCTGGATCAGGCCGGTGCGCGGGTGCTCGCCACCGGGCAGGGCGTGGTCAACGGGCTGAGTTTCCAGGTGGCGGCGCCCGCCGCGCTCGGTGACGCGAAGAAGGCGGCGGCGCTGAAGGACTACGTCGAGCGGCTGCGCCGGGCGCAGGACTGGGTGTACAGGCATCCGGACGCCTGGGCGAAGGTGTGGGCGCAGGAGACCGGTCTGCCGCAGCGGGTGGCGCTGGACGCGGTCAGGCGCACCAAGGGCACGGCCGTACAGGTCGCCCTGGACAAGGCGGCCGTCGCCTCCGAGCAGCGGATCGTCGACGCGTTCGCCGGTGCGGGGCTGATCCCTCGCTCCTTCGACTTCGGGGAGTTCGTCGATCCCCGTTTCAACCGCGATCTGCCGCCTTCGGGTACGGCGCCGCGTTCCTACGGAAAGGCCCACTGACATGTCCGTACATCTGCACTGGTTCCTGCCGACCGGCGGCGACGGGCGCACCCTGGTCGACCGGCACGCCTATACCGACGGCGGCATCAAGCGTGACCGGATCACGCCGGTCAGCGGGGTGCGTGCGCCCGATGTCGAGTACCTCGCGCAGATCGCCAAGGCAGCCGAACAGCTGGGGTTCGAGGCGGTGCTCACGCCGACCGGTACGTGGTGCGAGGACGCCTGGCTGACGACGACGGCGCTGACGCAGGTCACCGACCGGTTGAAGTTCCTGGTGGCGTTCCGGCCGGGGGTGATCTCGCCGGTGCTGGCCGCGCAGATGGCGGCGACGTATCAGCGGCTCTCGCGCGGACGGCTGCTGCTGAACGTGGTGACCGGCGGCGACTCCACCGAGCAGAAGCGGTTCGGCGATCATCTCGACCACGATCGGCGCTATGCCCGCACGGATGAGTTCTTGCAGGTCGTACGGGGTGTGTGGAGCGGGAAGCCGTTCGACTTCCATGGGGAGCACTACCAGGTGGAGGGCGGGCTGACGGCGCTGCCGCCGGACCCGCTGCCGCAGATCTTCTTCGGCGGTTCGTCGGCGGCGGCGGGTCCCGTCGCCGCGCGGAACGTCGATGTGTATCTGACCTGGGGTGAGCCGCCGGAGCAGGTGCGGCAGAAGATCGAGTGGATCCGGGGGCTGGCCGAGCGGGAGGGCCGCGAGGTCCGCTTCGGTATCCGGCTGCACACCATCTCCCGCGACTCGTCGAAGGAGGCGTGGGCGACCGCGGACCGGCTGCTCGGGGATCTGGATCCGGACACCGTGGCCGCGGCGCAGCAAGCTCTGGGCAAGAGCGAATCGGTGGGCCAGCAGCGGATGCTGGCGCTGCACGGCGGCTCCCGGGACAAGCTGGAGATCGCGCCGAACCTGTGGGCCGGCGTCGGTCTGGTCCGCGGTGGCGCCGGGACCGCGCTGGTCGGCAGCCATGCGGAGGTCGCCGACCGGATCGAGGAATACCACGCGCTGGGCGTCGAGCACTTCGTGCTGTCCGGCTATCCGCATCTGGAGGAGGCGTACTGGTTCGGTGAGGGCGTCCGTCCCGAGCTGGCGGCGCGGGGGCTGCTCGCCGGGGTGCCGTCGCCGCTGGAGGGCGTCCCGGCGGCCAACGGCCGGCCGGCGTCCGCGCCCGGCGGGGCGCCGCTGCTGGTGGCCGGCGGGCGCTGAGCCGTCGCCTGCCCCGGGGCGGCCGGGTCCGTTCCGTCACGTCGGTGGCGGTACGGGAAGATCCGGCCGCCCCGGGTCGTTGGTGCGGGCATGGACGGCAGCGGTGGGCCGGGCGCGGTGCGTGCGGTCGAAGTGGCGGTGGTCGGTGCAGGTCAGGCGGGGTTGTCGGCCGCCTTCCACCTGCGGCGGGCGGGGTATGCGCCCGACCGTGACACCGTGCTGCTCGACCACGCGCCACGCCCGGGCGGCGCCTGGCAGTTCCGCTGGCCGACGCTGACGTACGCGAAGGTGCACGGGATGCACGCGCTGCCGGGCATGGAGCTGACCGGTGCCGATCCGGAGCGCCCGTCGGCGGAGGTGATCGGCGGCTACTTCGCCCGCTACGAGGAGCGCTTCGGGCTGCGTCCGCACCGGCCCGTCGAGGTGTCGGCGGTACGGCCCGGCCCCGGCGCGCGGCTGCTGGTGGAGACGTCGGAGGGGACGTATGCGGCGCGGGGGTTGATCAGTGCGACGGGCACCTGGGACCGTCCGTTCGTGCCGCGGCTGCCGGGCCAGGAGGTTTTCCGGGGGCGGCAGTTGCACAGTGCGCGGTATCCGGGGCCGGAGGCGTTCCGCGGGAAGCGGGTCGTGGTGGTCGGCGGTGGGACGTCGGCGGTGCAGCAGTTGCTGGAGATCGCGCCGGTGGCGGCGGCCACGGTCTGGGTGACGCGGCGGCCGCCGGTCTTCCGGGACGGCCCGTTCGGTGAGGCGGAGGGCCGGGCGGCGGTCGCGGCGGTGGAGCGCCGGGTCCGTGAGGGGCTGCCGCCGCGCAGCGTGGTGAGCGTGACGGGGCTGCCGATGACGGAGGCGATGCGCCGGGCCCGTGCGGACGGGGTGCTGCGGCGGCTGCCGATGTTCGAGCGGATCACCGAGGGCGGCGTGGCCTGGGCGGACGGAAGCACCTTCGCCGCCGACACGCTGCTGTACGCGACGGGGTTCCGCGCGTCGATCGGCCATCTCGCGCCGCTGCGGCTGCGGGAGGCGGGCGGCGGTGTCCGTCTGGCCGGCACCCGGGCGGTGCGCGATCCGCGGGTGCATCTGGTGGGGTACGGCCCGTCGGCGAGCACCATCGGGGCGAACCGTGCGGGGCGGGCGGCCGTCCGCGACCTGGGGCAGTTGCTCGGTGGCCCGCCGCATCCGGCCGGTGCCGACGGGCAGGGCTCCCGCGACGCCCGTACGGAGGACGGCACCCGTCCGGGAGGGGAACACACGAACGCGGGATCGAGTGTTCGCCAGAAGGCGTGATCGATCCCGAAAGTGGTTACCCGGACATCTCGCGTCGGGTCATGATTACGGGGCGCAAGTGAGGGGCTGCAGACCGTCACAGCGCCTCCGGTCGACATCCCTTGCTGGGCCGGAGAGTTGGTCCCACACGTACATAGGCACAAGGAGAAACACCGCGATGAACATCCTCACCAACCTGCTTGCCGGCATCGTCCACTTCGTGGGTTGGCTCGTCTGACGAATCGCACCTCGGCGCCGCTCCTCCCCGTCCCAGGGAGGGGCGGCGCCTCCGTGTGTGCAGCCAACCGTTCACGGTGCGGCGCTCCTTACGCCTGCGGGGTCGCCTGCTCCGACGCCGGGGCCGGGTCCGTGCCGTCCAGCGGGCGCCGCGCCGTCTCCGGCAGCGTCAGATAGACGACGAAACCCGATCCCAGCGGCGCGCGGTAGCGACCAGAACGCGCCGGTGACCAGATCCAGCAGGGGGTCCACCGACCCACAGCGGGGGAAGCAGCCGCTCACCGTCCGGACGAAGTGGACCGTCCCCCAGCAGCCACGGTGGATCAACGCCGTACGCATTCCGGCTGCGGCGACGCGCTCGAAAAACAGGATCCGGCTGGTGGGAGCCTGGTTCGTGCGCCGGCAGACGGAAAGTGCACCATGGTGCGGGGAGCCCGGATCGGCGGCGCGTGGAGGGCCGCCAAGGGCCGAGGGGTCATCGGCCTTGGCTAATGCGGCGGGCTATTGAAGCGACGGGCGAGGAAATGGCGCGGGATTACGACAGTCAGTTGTTGGAGTCGGTGGCGGTACGCCGTCGCAGGATGCGTGATGCCTTGTTGTTCGGCGCGCAGCGCGGGCGTCGTACGGCGGACGAGCGGCTCGGGAAGGTATTCGCGGGGATCGCCATCACCGCTGTCCTGTGCGCGGGGTGCGTCGGGTGGTCCTTCCTCCAGCACACCTTGACGAAGCAGAAGGCCGAGCAGGAGAAGCAGCAGCATCAGATGCAGCAGTACGAGCAGCCGGCGAAGTCGGCGAATCCCTAGAAGCCGCCGGATTCAGGATCTTCTTGGGACGCCGGGCAGAGGCGGCGGAGGCGCACCGGACAGGCATGTCTTATTCGGCCGAGAGTGCGTCAACCCCGCGATGATAGGTTCCCGTAAGTGGTGAGCAGAGCAACGACTTCCCAGGCACAACTGAGCCGAGTGACATTGGTCGGCGAGCGACGCCGGGCTGACATCGTCCTGCTTTCCGATACGCCCATCGGGCAATTGCTCCCCGATATCCTGCGGCTGCTGGGCGACCGACCCGCTTCGGGGCCGATGTCGCGGCAGCTGATCACATCCGACGGTTCCGTTCTCCCGCACGACAGCACGCTGGCATCGGCCGGCATCGTCGACGGTGCGGTCCTCCGGCTCGTCAGGACGCACTCCGCGCCACCCGCTCCGGTGGTGCATGACGTCACGGACCAGGTGGCCGACGATCTCGATCTGCGGGCCTGGCGGTGGCGTCCCGCTGCGCGCCGGGCCGGCGCGGGGGTGGCCACGGTCTCCTTCACGCTGATCGCCGCGTTGCTCGCCCGGCGCGAGTTCGCGCTGGACGCGCTCGTCGGTCCGTGCTCGGCTCTCGCCCTCGTGCTTCTGGCGGCCGGTCTGCTCGTCACCAGGGTCGGGCGGGGGAACCGGGGCCTGACGACCGCGCTCCTCCTCGCGTCCGGCGGGCTCGGTGTCCTTACCGCGTGGATGGCCGCCGACGCGTACGCCTGGTCGGGCGCGGCACGGCTCGCCGGCGTCGCGGGGGTGCTGGTGCTGACGCTCGGGTGTCTCGGCTACTTCTCGCCCCTCGGCAAGGGTGGGCTCGTCGGCGCCGTGACGACGGCCGTGATTGCCGTGGTGTGGGAGGCGGTCGCCGCCGTCCAGAGCGATCCGGCCCGGCTCGGCGCCGTCATGGCGGTGTTCTCGCTGGTGCTGCTGGGGGTGCTGCCGCGGCTTGCCCTGATGGCGTCGGGGCTCACCGCGCTCGATGACCGCCGCTCGGGCGGGGTCTCCGTCAGCCGTCATCAGGTGGGGACCGCTCTTGCGGCGACACACCGGGGTCTTGCCCTGTCGACGGTCGTCACCGCGGTGTCGGCGGTCGCCGCCGGGTGGTTGCTCACCCTGGCCGGGAAGCCGACCGTGTGGACCGCTGTGCTGGCGTCACTCGTCGTCGTGGTGCTCGTGTCGAGGGCGCGGGCCTTCCCGCTGGTCGCCGAGGTCGTGGCGCTCCTGGTCGCCGCCTCGTGTCTCGTCGTGCGCCTGGTGACGGTGTGGATGGAGCATGCGGGGGGCGCCGGGCCGCTCGCCGTGCTGGGTGCTGCCGCGGTGTTGCCGCTGCTCGCGTTGGCGGTGCAGGTGCCCGAGCATGTGCAGGTGCGGCTGCGGCGCGTGGCCGATCTGGTCGAGTCCGTGGGCATGGTGGCGCTCTTCCCGCTCGCCTTCGGGGTGTTCGGGGTCTACGGGCAGCTGCTCAACCAGTTCTGAGTCGATGTGCAGGCGCTCCGGTCGGAGCAGGGTGGGGTGAAAGTCAGGTATGCCGAGCGGAGACGGCTGGCAGGGTGAGGTGCTGCGCGACCTGAGAGGTGGCGCCCAGCAGGGTGCCCAGGGCTCCGACGGAGGGGCGTACCACACGCCGTCGTCCGGGCCGGGCCCGTCCGCACACCCGGCCCAGGCCCCGGACGGGGTCCATGGAGCTGATGCACTCCGGCAGGCCGCCCACCCGTACCCGGGGCAAGAGCCGCAAGCGGACTACCGGGAGCAGAAGCAGCACGCCCCGGCGGCTTACCCGTCGGCTCCCCAGCCCTCCGGTGCCTCCGGCTCCCGCCCCGTGGTGGACGAGGCCCTGGCCGACGCAGTACGCCACAAGCCGCAGCACGGCGAGCCCTTCGCCGCGCGGGCCGTACGCGCCCTGCGGCGCGCGGTGTCCTCGTCGGCAGCGCGCGAGGTCGCCGATGTCACCCGGACCGCCGGAGTGCTTCAGCAGCCGGTGACGACCGGTCGGCAGATCGCCGTGACGTCCATCCGGGGCGGCTCGGGCAAGTCGACCGTCTCCGCGTTGCTGGGCACCACGTTCGCGCACTACCGGCAGGACCCGGTCCTCGTCCTGGAAGCCGATCCGGCGCTGGGCACGCTGCCGTCGCGGCTCGGCGCCCGGACGCGGCGCTGGACCACCGGCGAGATCGCGGACCTCGTCAAGCCGGACATGACGCTGCTCGATGTCACCGGTTACCTCGTCCAGCTGCCCGACAACGCCTGGCTGCTGCCGGCGAGCCAGGGGCAGATCGGTGCGATGCTGGACAGCCGGGCGTACGAGCGGGCCGTGGTGGCGCTGCGGCGCTACTTCGGTGTGATGGTCATCGACTGCGAGACGCTCCCCGCCGAGGTGGCCCGGGTCGCGCTCGCCGCCGCCCATGGCCGCGTGCTGACCGCACCGGCCACGCCGGAGGGCATCACCAGCACCTACGCGGTGCTCCAGTGGCTGCAAGGGCTGCCTCCGCATGTGATCGCCGGCACCGTCGTCGTACTCACCGAATTGATGCCACGCTCACGGATCGATCTCGACGAGGCCGCCGAGAAGCTCAAGGCCACCGGGGTGAGCGTCCAGATCCTGCCGTTCGACCGGCACCTGGCGGCAGGCGGGCCGGTGCAGACCGCACTGCTCGCTCAATCGACCAGGCAGGCCGCCGCACGCATCGCCGCGGATGTCTTCCACCTCTCCCAGCAGCGTCACTGACCAGATGCCGAGCCCGACCGTGAACAACGGACGACGAACCGTGAATGACGGACGCCGATGAGTACCCGACTGATCCACCGCCCGGCCCGGACCATCAGGCCCCCGGCCGTCCCCGAAGCGCGCATCATCGAGGCCCCGCCGAACCTCCCGGAGGGGAAGGCGGGCAATATCGCGATGTCGCTGCTGCCGATCGCGGGCGTCATGTCGTCCGTGGTGATGATGACGGTCGTCCGCAACAGCCAGTTCGCCGCGCTCGGCGCGATCATCCTCGTCGTCACCGTCATCGGCTCCCTCGCGCTCGTCTTCTCACAGCGCGGCAAGGCGCAGCGCACCCGCCGTACCCAGCGCGAGGCGTACCTCGCCTACCTGGAGGAACTGCGCGACGAGCTCTCCGCCGAGGAGCGCCTGCGGGGCGAGCGCGCCGACGTCCTCAACCCAGCGCCGCCCGCGCTCTACGACATCGTGCGCGATCCGGCGCGCCTGTGGGAACGCCGCCGCGCCGACCCCGACTTCCTGTCCGTACGCGTCGGTACCGGCGAGATGCCGGTACGGGACGTGCAGATCGCCCAGCAGGACTCGTCGGTCCTCACCCCGCCCGACCGCTTCATGCTCAACGAGGCGTCGGCGCTGATATCCCGCTTCCGCACCGGCACCGAACTCCCCCTCACCGTCCCCCTCGACCGGGTCGGCAACGTCAGCGTCATCGGCCCCCGCGAGGACTGCCTGCGCGTGGTGCGCGCGCTGCTCGTCCAGACCTCGGCGCTGCACTCCCCCGACGATGTGGCGCTGGCGCTGGCCGTTCCGGGTGACCGGCTCACCGACTGGGAGTGGGCGAAGTGGCTGCCGCAGCTGCTCGACGACGAGCAGTTCGACGGCCCCGTCGCCGCTCGCCGTATCGCCCCCTCCGCGCCCCAGCTCGCCCGGCAGATCGGCCCCGAACTCCGGCGCCGCGCCTCCTACGCGGCCGAGGTGCGCCGCGGCCTGTCCGGCAACGACGCGTTGGCCATGACGTCCCGACTCCTCGTCGTCGCCGACGGGCACGGCGAGGACGCCGTCGAGCTGCCGCGCCCCGACGAGGCGGTCGGCCTGCGCGAGATGGGCGTGACCGTACTGCACCTGCTCGAACAGCGGGTCCAGGAGCCGGGACAGGTCAGCGTCCGGATCACCGTCGACGGCGGCCAGGTGGTCATCGAGGACCTGCGCGGGCAGGAGCCGGTCCTCGCCCACGGCGCAGTGGACGAGGTCGGCATCCCGTTCGCCGAGGGCCTGGCCCGGATGCTGGCGCCGCTGCGCCTGTCCGGCGAGTCCCGCGTCGACGCCCCCCTGACCGGGCCCGTGGACTTCGCCGGTCTGCTCGGCATCGACGACATGGCGCACCTCGATCTGCCGCGTCTGTGGGCGCCGCGCGGCGAACGCGCCTTCCTCCGTGTGCCCATCGGCGTCAACGACGCCCACGAGCCGGTGCTGCTGGACCTGAAGGAGTCCTCCGAACTCGGCATGGGCCCGCACGGCCTGTGCGTCGGCGCCACCGGCTCGGGGAAGTCCGAACTCCTGCGCACCCTCGTCCTCGCCCTGGTGGCCACCCACCCGCCGGAGGATCTCGCCCTGGTCCTGGTCGATTACAAGGGCGGTGCGACCTTCGCGCCGTTCGCGGACCTGCCGCACGTCGCGGGCGTCATCACCAATCTGGAGAACCAGGCCGGTCTGGTGGAGCGTGTCCACGCCTCGCTCGCCGGCGAGGTCAAACGCCGCCAGCAGGTCCTCAAGGACGCGGGCAACATCGCCGACATCGGCCATTACGCCGCGCTGCGCGCCGACGGACGGCCCGATCTGGAGCCGCTGCCGCACCTCTTCGTCGTCATCGACGAGTTCGGCGAACTGCTCACCGCCAAGCCGGACTTCATCGACCTGTTCCTGTCCATAGGCCGCATCGGCCGCTCGATCGGCGTGCATCTGCTGCTGTCCAGCCAGCGCATCGAGGGCGGCCACCTCAAGGGCCTGGACACCTATCTCTCCTACCGGCTCGGCCTGCGCACCTTCTCCGCCGACGAATCCCGCACGGTCCTGGACACCGCCGACGCCTTCCACCTGCCACCGCTCCCCGGCTTCGGCTACCTCAAGGTCGACACCAGCCACTACGACCGCTTCAAGGCCGGTTACGTCTCGGGCGCCTACCGCGGCCCCGTACGGCGCGAGGCGGAGGAGGAGACCGGGCCACTCGCCCTCCTCTACGACACCTACAACTCCCTGTCCCGCGAAGAAGCCCCGGACGCACAGGAGCCGACGGTGCGGCGCCGTGAGACGGGGCCGACCGAGCTGGGCGTCATGGTCGCGCAGTTGGAGAACGCCGCCGGCCCGGTACGCCGCATCTGGCTGCCGCCGCTGCCCGACGCCGTCGCCCTGGACACCGTCGCCGGGCCGCTGGATGCCGGACCGCGCGGTATGCAGCTCTCCCGGCGCCGCGGTCCGCTTCAGGTGCCGCTCGGTGTCCTCGACGACCCGGCCAAGCAGTGGCAGGGGCAGTGGTACCTGGATCTGACGGTGGCGGGCGGCCACACCGCCGTCATCGGCGGCCCGCAGTCCGGCAAAACCACGCTCCTGCGCACCCTCGTCCTCTCGCTCGCGCTGACCCACACCCCGCAGGAGGTCAGTGTCTACGGCCTCGATCTGGTCGGCGGCGGCCTCGCGGCCCTGGCCGGCCTCCCCCATGTGGGCGGCATCGCGGGCCGCGCCGACCGTGAGCGCGCCGCCCGCACCGTCGAAGAAGTCCAGGCCATGCTCGCGGCCCGGGAAGACGTCTTCCGCGAACACGGCATCGACTCCGTCTCCCAGTTGCGCGACCTGCACGCGGCGGGCCGGTTGCCCCAGCTGGCCTCCGCCGAGATCGTGCTCGTCATCGACGGATTCGGCGCGCTGCGGGACGACTTCGAGGAGCTGGACGACGACGTCGCCGACCTCCTCAAACGCGGCGGCGGCTACGGCATCCACGTGGTGGCGGGCATGCTCCGCTGGAACGACGCACGCATCGCCGTCCAGTCGAACTTCGGCACCCGCATCGAGCTGCGCCTGAACGACCCCGGCGAGTCCAGCATCGACCACAAGCTCGCCCAGACCCTCTCACCCGACGAGCCCGGCCGCGTCCTCACCGACGGCACACTCTTCGCACAGGTCGCGCTCCCCCGCACGGACTCGCTCACCGACACCGGCGACATGGGCACCGTTCTGGAGCGCACGGCCCGCACGATCCGCGCCACCTGGAGCGGTGAGGTCGCCCCACCGGTACGGATGCTGCCGCACCTCCTCCGGCCCGACCTCCTGCCGAGCCCGGCCGCCGAACCCCGACGCGTACCGATCGGCCTCGACCAAACAGCCCTCCAGCCCGTTCTGCTCGACCTCTTCCGGCATGACCAGCACCTGCTGATCCTCGGCGACAGCGAGTGCGGCAAGACGAATCTGCTGAAGGCCATCGCCGACGGCCTGATCGAGCGGTACGGCGAGGACGAGTTGGTCTTCGCCGTCATGGATCCCCGGCGCTCCCTGCGCGGCGCGGTCCCCGAAGAGTTCAACGGCGGCTACGCGTACAACGCCAGACTCTGTGCGGGCCTCACCCACGGCATCGCCGGCGTGTTGGACAAGCGGCTGCCCGACGACAGCACGCCTCCGCAGGACCTGGAGCCCGGCAGCTGGGGCGGCGGTCCGCGGATCGTGGTCCTCGTCGACGACTACGACGTCCTCACCACCGCCGGTCAGGAGCCACTCGCCCCCTTCCTGCCCTACCTCCCCTCCGCGGTGGACATCGGCCTCCACTTCGTCCTCACCCGCCGCGTCGCAGGCGCCTCCCGTGGCCTCTACGAACCCGTGGTCCAGGGCCTGCGCGAGTCGGGCTCCGCGGCCCTCGTCATGTCCGGCGACCGCGGCGAGGGCCAGCTGTTCCCCGGCGTATACGCCTCCCCGCAACCGGCCGGTCGCGGCGTTCTCATCCGTAGGGGCCATGCCAACCGCCTCATCCAGACCGTCCGCTCCCCCGCGTGAAGCACCGGAGACCTGCCCACGCACGCACGCGGACCAACCAGACGCACGGCGTACCTGCCACGAACGACGAAGGACCGGACGCCCCCATGACCAAGGACGTCATCGCCCTCACCCGGCGCATGCCCACCCCGGGAGCCGTGCTCTCCGGCCTGCTCTCCGGAGGCCCCGACACGCTCGTGGACACCACCGGCGAAGGCGCCGTCGTGCGGCTCTGCGACGACGAGGGCCGACCGCTCGTCTCCGTCGAGGCCCCGCTGCTCGTCCAGGTCGCAGGCGAGGCCGAGCGGCTGCTCGGCGCCACACCGCCGCCGGTTCCGTACTGGTGGACCGAAGCCCGCGCCACCACCGGCGTCGAACAGGCCGAGCGCCTCGCGGGCACCTTCGCGGCCCGACTGGCCGCACTGGCCGACGGCTCCGCCTGGCCACCGGAGGCCGCACGCTCCCTGGCCGTGGTGAACACCGAGAACGTGAGCGCAGCGCCCGCTGAAGGGCAACCCGCCATCGACGTCCTCACCGACAAGGTCGCCGTCGTCATCCAGGACCGCCCGGTGGTCGCCATGACGGCCTGGCTCTCCGACGCGTACCGCGCCGCCGCCACCGCAGAGCTCGGCCTCCAGATCGTCACCCCACCCGGAACCATGCTCTCCCCGGCCATCCGCGACAGCCTCAGCACCTGGCCCTCCCGCTGGGTCGTACGCGACGAACACGACGGCTACTACGACGGACTGACCGGAGCCGTACTGCGCTGGCAGGACGGCATGTTCGCCCCCGTGGCCTCGGCCGAAGCCACCGCCGACGACCCGCACACCCCGGTGGCCGCCTCCTACCAGGACGTGGCGGTCACCGGTGAACATCAGCTGGCCGTGACCTTCCGCACCGTCCACCCCGCGGACGACCGTCTGGTCCTAGGCGGCGCCCTGGAGTCGATATGGCGCGAGCTGACCGGCGCGCCCCCGGCCGGATGGGGAACCGCGGAGCCCGCCAATCTCCCCTGGTCACCGCGGCAGATCACCGACCTCGCCCACGAGCGGGCGCCCGAGCCGACGTGGTGCGTGGTGGTCGGCGGTCCGGACCGGCCGGGCCTTGCCACGGTGCGTATCAGCCGGACGACGGCGGGCGTGGAGGAAGACGTCACGCTGATGTTCGGCTACGGCCCCGACGAAGAGCCGCCGGTGGACGCCTTGCCCCGGGCGGCGGAGCTGCTGGCCACCCGCCACCGCCTCCAGTCGATGCTCGTCCAGCTCCGCAAAGCCCGCCGCGACCTCGCGGTACCGCCCCGCTTCGAAGGCCCGGGAGTCCCCCTCGCCTTCGTCCTCGGTGCGGAGGAGGTGCGCCGGATGCCCGACGACCGCGCCCGGCGCACCCCGCTGTCCGAGCCGCCTCTCCCCCTCGGCCCGAAGACTCACCCCGCGATGTACTACCCGCTGCCGGGAGACCCGTCGGACCTGTCGGGTTGGCAGGACTTCGAGCGCCTGATGCGGCATCTGAAGGGCGAGTGAGCGCACCTGGACCCGGCGGGGCCGACGCTTCGGCCTCCCTGCCCGGCCACGCTTCGGCGGCAGGCAGTCGGCCGGGGGCTCTGAGCCGTTGTCACACCCCGGTCGTAGCATCGGGATAGCAGATTGCACCAGCGATCCGCACTTGATAGGCATAACCGTACAAACGATCGCCAAGTTCAGCAGGGGGAGCCGGATGAAGTTCGACATGGGAGCGCAGACGCTCTCGACGCTGAAGTCCCGGTCGCAGGGTTCGAGCACGGAACTGGGGACGTTGATCCGCCAGCTCGTACAGGCGGCCCAGCCGCTGGAGGGCAAGTTCAACGGCTCCGGCAAGGCGGCCTTCGATGCGTTCAAGTCGCACGCGGACGAGATCGCCGCGGAGCTGAACAGTGCGCTGGCCGGCATCGTGGGCGGCCAGTCGGGCATGGAGACGGCGTTCAGCTCCGGCGTCCAGGAGCAGGCCGACAACGCCCGGACGCAGATGGCAGCGGCCAACTTCGACGCGGCCCGCTTCTCGGGCCGCTGACAGCCCCATCAAGGGCGCGTACTCAGATCTCAACGGGGAGGATTGTGATGACTGCCGGCAAGGACCGCCGCTCGTACGACTCGGGCGCATCGACGGAGGCGCAGGGCAACATCCAGGCTGTGATCGCCCGCCTGGAGCAGGTGATCGCGGCGCGTGACGCGCAGGTGAAGCACGCCATGGCGGATTTCACGGCCGACGGCGTCGCCGACGAGTACCACGGCAAGGAGGTGCGCTGGAACCGCGCCTCGCAGGAGGTCAAGAGCATCATCCACCTGCTCAAGACCACGCTGGAGAAGAACGACGCGACCGCCCACCACACGCTCCAACGCGCGAAGTCCGCGGTCGACAACATCGGCTGAACGAGCCCCGGCGCGCACCGGCAGAAGAAGCAGTCTTCACGGTGCGCCAGCGGGTTGTTGTCAGCTGTGAGGGGGCGTATCGCGCGGGTTGGTGGCTGCGCGGCGCGGCAGAGAGGTATGCAGGAGGCGGGGGCGTTCATGGCGTCGTGGGACATTCAGCCGCAGGGTGTGCAGGGCCAGTTGAAGGTGGTCGGCACGCATGCCGAGGGCCTCGGGAAGGTCCTCCGTAAGCTGCTCGCGGATATGCAAGAGGCGGCACAGGCGGCAGGTACGGCCGTGCCGGGCTCCCAGGCCCAGGTGCTGCCGAGCGGGCAGCCGGTGCCGGCGGGGTACAAGCCGGTAGGGCCGGTGGCACCCGGCCTCGTGCCGCACGGCGCGGCGGGGCCGGTCGCCGCGGCCTTGGCCGAGTACGCGAAGGAACGCCAGTCGGACTTCAAGGCGATGGCCGACCGCTGCCAGGCCGCCGTCCTGGGCGCGGCGAAAGCCACCAATGAGTACGTCGAGGGCGATCTGGAGGCGGCCAGGAACGCCCAGAACGCCGCCCGGGCTGTGCGGGTGGATGCGCTGAAGGGCTTCGGGGGGAAGAAGTGAGTGACGCTCCGGTCGACCCGGCCGAGGTACCGGTCTTCACCGGTGATCTGGACCTTCTCGAATCCAAGGTGAAGTCGCTCTCCCACAGCGCTCCCAAGGTCCGGACCGCCGGCTCGGACGTCCACACGTCCTTCGGCGGACTGTCCGCCTTCTACAAGGCGCCCGAGGCGGAGCAGCTGTTCGCCGTCACCAAGCCCGTCGCGGACAAGGCCCACGACGTCAGTACGGACGTACGCGTCATCGCCAGAGCGCTTGGCACCTATGCCCGCGAGATCACTCCGCTGGTCAAGCAGCTCGATCAACTCAAGCGGGACGCCGCCACTTTCCGCCACCAGGTCGCGGGCGACGACGACTGGCGCGAGGACGGCGACCTGACCGACGAAAACCTCAGCCGCCGCAACAAGATCGCCGAGGTCTGGACCGCATTCCAGGCAGCCGAACGCAACTGCCACGCCAAGATCGTCGCCCTGGTCGGCGGCAAGAAACTGCACGCGATCGACGGCTCCCACACGACGGGCTACGGCTACGACGCCGAAGCCCTCAAACAGTCCAAGCACCTGCCCTGGGGCGACGCGGTCGAGGAATCCGTCCCGTGGTGGAAGGTGTGGAGACACGCCTACGACTTCGGCAAAGGCGTCATCGTCGACGGCGTATGGGGCACCATCAGGGGCCTGGGCACCCTGCTCTGCGTCGACGGCTGGGACGCCGCCGGCCAGGCATGGACCGGCCTGGCCAAGCTCGCCACCGGCGTCTCGATCACCACCATGCCCCTCATAGGCCCCGCCTTCCTGGCGATCCCGGGCGACAAACTCCCCTCCTGGCTACGGGACTCCCGCACCGCGATGAAGGAAACCGGAAAGGCCCTCGTGGCCTGGGACCAATGGGAGTCGAACGCCCCCCGGGCCGCCGGCGCGGTCACCTTCAACGTCCTGACCGCCATCTTCACCGAAGGCGCCGGCGCCACCGCATCAGGCGCAGGCAAAGCCGGCGCCGCAGCCAAGGTCGTGTCCATCGCCGGCAAGGCGGGCAAAGCCATCGACCCGATGACCTACGTCTTCAAAGGCGCAGGCGCAGGGGTATCGAAGATCAGCACCGTCATGGCCCACCTCAAAGACGCCGGCCACTTCACCATCCCCAAGATCTCCGAAGGCGCCTTCGCCCTACCCGAGGGCGCCGTCAAAATGTCCGACGGCACGATCCAGCTGCCCAAGGACACCGCCGTCCCGGAAGGGGCCACCAAGCTCCCGGACGGCAACATCACACTGCCCGAGGGCACGACCGTCCTCCCGCCCCACACCGTCAAGGACCCCTTCACCGGGAACTACACGGACGCCGCCGGCAACCTCTACAGCAAGGACGGCAACCTCCTCCAGCACGCCGACGACGCCCCCAAGAACAAGCCCGCCCAAGCGGCCACAGGCGCGGACAGCCCGCGGATCGAGGCCCCCGCCCACCAGAGCCAGCCGGTCCTTGCCGGCGTCGGCGGACGATACGAGGGCATCACACGCCTTGACTCGGGCACCTCCGACCCGGTGCGAGTAGGCGACAACACGGGGCACGGCAGGACCGGGCCAGGCGATAACACCCCCACCGGCCGCGCTACCGACCACAACGCCCCGGGCAGCAACACGGGCAACCACATGCCCGCCAACAGCCTGGACAACAACCCGGCCGGTGGCGGCGGCCGATCCACGGACCCCGCGCCCGCCGAGGAAGGCCACGGCACTGGAGATGCGCGGGGCGTCCCACACCAACGGAGTCACGGGAACGAGTCATACAGCGGCCATGGCGAGACGGATCCGTCCGACGTCGGCTCAACAAATGGCGGCGGCTCAGGCGACGACGTTCACGGGGCATCCGGGCCAAGCACCCCTGATGAGCAGCCTCCCGTGCATCTGCAGGGCGATAGCGTTGCGCAACAGCCCCTGGGCAAGATGGCTCCCGAGCAGGAAGAAGCCGTCACAGCGGCTCTGGCCGAGTCGAAGGTTCCTCCAGTAGATCAGGAGCGAATGCTGACCCAGCTCCGAAAGTCGGGATACGGTGCATCTGTCGCTGAGTACATCGCCAGCGGACGATTCTCCAGCTTCCCGGGGTATAAGGACCTGATCTTCCAGGTGAAGCAGAAAGACATGATGCCAGCTGTTCATCAGGCACTGGATCACGCCGCTGAACTGCAGGCCAAAAACGTAGGCAACATAGAATTTGAGCTGAAGCTCCCAAAACAAAACCTTGATTTGGATGTTCTGGTCAGGTCCGAGAACGGCATCGAGTACGGCGCTCAACTCAAAGACCTACAGAGCGCCAACGGAATCAAGTCGGCAGTAACGAAGATCGCAAAGATGCAATTGGCAGGGCCTGGCGTGAAGGTGAAGGTTGCGATTCTCGACATCGGCGACACCAAGGGAGCATTGACGGAGCGAGCATTGAACGCCGTCCAGAGGGCTGCGGATCGGACCAATGCTTCCTTCGAGCTAAGATTCCAAGACGGCTCTCTCACCGTCTTCCCGACCAATGCAACTACACCGTAAGGAAGTTCCATGCCAATTCTGATGCGCGCACCGAGAGAATGCGGCTCATGGTTCTGGGATCTTGAGGACGTCACCTCGTCAGGGCTGGAATCAGCTCTTGAGACGGCCGCACGCATGTCCGCCCTCCTGCAGTCAAAAGAACTGCTGGAACCCGTTTCCTTGGAGTGGAGCTGGTTCGAAGTGGGCAAGGGAGGGCTCGGCATCCACAGTCGCCTCGACATCGTGGGGCGCTCCCTGGACGACGCCGGACTCGCCGGACAGATGCGGGCATGTCAACCGGCCGGCTACCCGTCAGCGGAGATGTCGGAGATTTCGGTGGTCGGTTCCGGCATCTGGCTCGACGCTGAAGGGAACCGTCATCGTGAACCTGGCCTGGTCGAAATCAGCGTATCTCCCGACTCCATCGGCCCCTCGGCGGAACTCTCGGTTTTCCATGACGTGTGGGGCTCATGTGATTTCCAGGGGAGGCCGCATCCCGCCGTGCACGCACAGAATGCCCCACGCCTAGCGGCAGCATTGCGCAGCTTGGATGGATTGCTGGGGGTTGCAGCCGAGCCTGGCGAGCCGACCTATTTCGGGGTTGCCGAAGGCTACGGGGTCAAGGCCCCCGACATCATCGATGGGCGCGGCCCTGACCTGACCGACCTGCTCTGACCCCCTCGCTTCCAGGGGTGTTGTCGGCAGGTCGAGGGCGGACAGCAGAGCAGCATCACTTCGTAGCCATTCATGACTCCGAAACCGATCCCCTTTCAATCCAGCCCGCATGAGCCTGCGCAGTATGCTCGTGCTGCCGCCCACCGAGGCACACCACAACATTGCCGGCGAACGGTCGCCCTGATCACTGACCAACCAGTGGCACCTCAAGGCCCAGCGGCTCATCGCTCGCTGACCTCGGCGAGGGCATCGGACAGCCAACGGCGGAACGCGCGGACGGACACAGTCATGGAAGGCGAGCTCCCTTCCGCGCGAACAGAGGGGGTTGTCCGGGACGGCCAAGCTGTCGGTGAATTCAAGGAGTGGCACCCCAACGGGGCCTTGAAGTCCCGAAAGTTCTTCGACAGCTCCATCGCTTCTCTCCGCGAAGAGGACACATGGGATGAGCAGGGAGTTCGGTTGACCTCGTGGCGCCGCGACGACACTTGAGAGGCGATCATCGGGTCTCCCGACTCACCCTCTGAAAGACGCGCCCCAGGGCAGGCCTTGCTGACCCGCTGGCCATTCCCAGCACTCTCACCTCTCCAACGGCCGGTGAGCGGTCTCGGGCAGTCGGAGGTAGACGGCGGAGGAGACCAGGCACAGCACGGCCACGTACACGGGGAAAAGGCCGGACTGCCCCAGGTCCTTGAACAGCGTTCCGATATAGGGCGCCGTGCCGCCGAAGAGGGCGACGGTGAGGGAGTAAGGGAACCCGATACCCGCGGCGCGCACCCGCGCCGGGAACGTCTCCGCGTTCACAGCCGCTGAGATGGCTGTGAAGCCGCTCAGCAGGATCATGCCCGCGCACTGCACGAGCAGCAGCGTGACGAAGGAACCGTCGAGCGCGCGCAGCAGCGGCACGCACAGCACGGCGAAGCCGATCCCGAACATCAGCAGTAGCGGCTTGCGCCCGAAGCGGTCGGACACCATGCCCGCAACGGGCTGGAGCACGGCGAAGAACGTCAACGAGAGGGTGCCCGCCAGCAGCGCGTCGGATTTCCCCACCCCGGCGTTGAGCTCGGCGTACGTCGGCAGGTACGACGTCCACGTGTAGTACGCGAGCGTGCCGCCCGCTGTGATCCCGCAGATCAGCAGCGACTCGCGCGGATAGCGTCGCAGCGCCTCGAAGAGACCCGGCCGGGGCGTCTCGGTCTGTTGCTCGCTGCGCGTCTCGTGCGCGCCGCGCCGCACCCAGAATCCCACGAGGCTCAGGAGTGCGCCCAGCATGAACGGGACCCGCCAGCCCCAGCTGCCCATGGTGGCGGGCGCGAGCTTCGCGACGAGCAGTGCCGCGACGCCGGACGCGACGAGCTGTCCGATGGTCGTCGACACGTAATGGAAGCTGGAGAAGAGTCCCCGCCGCCCGGGCCCGGCCGACTCCACGAGGAACGTGGTCGACGCAGCGAACTCACCGCCCACCGACAGCCCCTGCAGCAGCCGGGCCAGGACGAGGATGACCGGCGCGAGGACTCCGGCTGCGGCGTATGTCGGCGTCAGCCCCACCAGGAGGCTGCTGCCCCCCATCAGCAGAATGGTCACCGTCAGCGCCGCACGACGCCCGCGCCGGTCAGCGACCGCGCCCATCAGCAGCCCGCCGACGGGCCGCATGAAGAACCCCACCGCGAAAACCGCGAACGTCGCGAGCAGCGGCACCAGCGAATTCGCCGCGCTCTTGGGGAAGATCTGCGCGGCGATGTACGTGGCAAGGAAGGTATAGGTGTACCAATCAAACCATTCGACCGCATTGCCGACCGAGGCGGCGAGCAACTGCCGTACAGGACGCGCCGGAGGGGTCAGGGCGCCGATGTGAGGCCCCTCAGTAGAGGAATCCGGCCCGCCCTCACACGCGGGTTGTTCCCTGAAAGCTGTCATGATCACACATCTCCCCGTCTTCGCACACGGCAATTGCGCCGCGCCGGCCTCTCCAGTGGTCGCCCCTCACACGCCTCAGCCCCCGGCGTCAGCCCTGATGCCTCCTCAGGCAAGGAGTGAACAGTCAGCATCGCCCCGACCGGAGGCGGCGGCGAGTTGGCGCATCGGGGACGCCGAGCGGCCGGGCGCGCCCTTCGTCAGGGGTTCGGTGTGTTCCGCGCTCGACATGGTCCTCCGCTCGATCCTGCGTGTGTGCTGTGGCGTTGCCGTCCCGCTCGCCTTCCGCCGGTGCTTCCGGTGGGGGCCGGTACGCCCCGCGATCATGTACCGGTCGGACGGCTGTCCGCCAGGGTCTGCGGAGGACGAAAGGAAACGGCAATGAACTCCGGGGCGGCGGGCCGGTCCACGCGCTCGTCGCCGTGTCGTTCATCGAAGGAAACACCGGAAGGTGCCGGGGAGTTGCACCGGGGTGCGCACCCTGAGGAGAGCGGTGAGAGGCGTACCAGCGCGGCGCCGGGCGACGGCGCGGGGAGGGGTGCGGCGGCCGCCCCGACCGTTGAACCGGCCGCCGCGCGCCCGACCCTACCCGCGAGTCACTTGTTGTGGCACCGGTAGATCGCCGCTGGTGGTGAGGGATGGATCACCCGGATCGCCGTCGGGTGCGCGGTGGGCGTCGCGGCGCAGCAGCGCGGCGTAGCGGCCGTCGGCGGCGAGGAGTTCGGCGTGGGTGCCGCGTTCGGCGATCCGGCCGCGGTCGAGGACGACGATCTGGTCGGCGTCGCGGACGGTGGAGAGCCGGTGGGCGATGGTGACCGTGGTGCGGCCCGCACTGAGCGCGTCGATGGCCTGCTGGACGGCGTGTTCGGTGCGGGTGTCGAGCGCGCTGGTCGCCTCGTCGAGGACGAGGACCGGCGGGTCGCGCAGGATGGTGCGGGCCAGCGCCAGCCGCTGCTTCTCGCCGCCGGAGAAGCGGTAGCCGCGCTCGCCGACGAGGGTGTCGTAGCCGTCGGGCAGGGCGGCGATGTGGTCGTGGATCTGGGCGGCGCGGGCGGCGCGTTCGATCTCCTCGTCGCTCGCGTCGGGCTTGGCGAACCGCAGGTTCTCGGCGACCGAGGCGTGGAAGAGGTAGGTCTCCTGGGAGACGACGCCGATCGCGCGGGCGAGGGTGTCGAAGCCGAGGTCGCGGACGTCGGTGCCGTCCAGGGTGACCCGGCCGGCGCTCACGTCGTACAGCCGTGGGACGAGGTAGCTCAGGGTGCTCTTGCCGCTGCCGGTGGCGCCGACGACGGCGAGGCTGCTGCCCGCCGGGACGGTGAGGTCGATCTCGCTCAGGGTGGGCGCGGCGGCGGTGTCGTAGGCGAAGGAGACGTTCTCGAAGCGGAGGTCGCCGCGGGGTGTGGGGAGGTGGACGGGGCGCTCCGGTTCGGCCAGCGGGACCGGCAGGTCGAGGTATTCGAAGATCCGCTGGAAGAGCGCGAGGGAGGTCTGCATCTGCACGCCGGTGGAGAGCAGCGAGACGGTGGGGCGCAGCAGGCCCTGCTGAAGGGTGACGAAGGCGACGAGGGTGCCGAGGGAGAAGGCGGGGCCGCCGAGTTGCAGGACGAGTCCGGCGGCCCAGTAGATGAGTGCGGGCATGGCGGCCATGACGATGCCGATGGTGGCCATCCGCCAGCGTCCGGCCATGCTGGAGCGGATCTCCAGGCCGACCAGCCGCTCGGACTCGTCGGCGAAGTTGCGGGTGAGGGAGTCGGCACGGCCCATGGTGCGGCCCAGCAGGATGCCGCTGACCGAGAGGGACTCGGTGACCATGGCGGACATCGCGGCCATCTGCTTCTGGCGCTGCGAGGTGATCCGTTTGCGTTCGTTGCCGACCCGGCGGCTGATCCCGACGAAGAGCGGGAGCAGCAGCAGTGAGACGCAGGTCAGCCGCCAGTCGAGGGCGAGCATCGCGACGACGGTGGCGACCACCGAGGTGAGGTTGGAGACCAGCGAGGTGGCGGTGGAGGTGACCGTGGCCTGCATGCCGCCGATGTCGTTGGCGATCCGGGACTGCACCTCGCCGGTGCGGGTGCGGGTGAAGAACGCCAGCGGCATCCGCTGGAGCTTCGCGTAGACCGAGGTGCGCAGATCGTGCATGACGCGCTGGCCGACGGTGGTGGACAGCAGGGTCTGCAGGACGCCGAAGACGCTGGTGGTCACGGCGGCGAGGATCATGCCGAGGGCGAGCAGGGTGAGCAGGCCGGTGCGGCGCCCGGGGATCGCCACGTCGAGGATCTCGCGCAGCAGGAACGGTCCGGCCACCGAGACCAGCGAGGAGGCGGCGACCAGCAGGCCGACGGTGGCCAGCCGGGTGCGGTAGGGGCGGAAGAGGGCGAGGATCCGCCGGAGCTGGACCGGCTGGTCCGGGGCGTCCGGGTCCTTGGCGGGCGGGGTCCACTCGGGTTCGTCGCGGCGCATGGGCTCCTTCGAAGGTGTCGGGGGCGCGTTCGGTGGATTTTCCGGGAGCCTAGCTGATTGTTACCTAAGCTCATAATGAGCCTGGTCCTGATAGTCTCCGGCCATGCCCTCTTCCGACCCGATGCCCGCGCCGGACCCGGCCCGGGCGACCGATCCGGTGGCCGAGCCCGCGCCCGGCGGCGCGAACGTCGCCGAGCAGCTGGTCCGCCTCACCCGCCGGATGCAGCGCGCCCAGAAGCACCGCATGGCGCAGCTCGACCTCGCCTTCACCCCCGCCCAGTCGCGGCTGCTGCGGATGGTGGCCCATTACGGCGACGCCCCGCCCCGGATGGCCGACCTCGCCGCGCGCCTGGAGGTGGTGCCCCGCGCGGTGACCACACTGGTCGACGCCCTGGAGGAACAGGACGCGGTGCGCCGGGTCCCCGATCCCGCCAACCGCCGGGTGGTCCGGGTCGAGCTGACCGGCACGGGGCGCGCCACGCTCGACGCGCTGCGCAGCGCGCGCCGCAGCGCCGCGGAGGACATCCTGGCCCCGTTGAGCACCGAGCAGCGCGACACGCTCGGCGGCCTGCTGGCCACCCTGGTCGACCGGGAGGGCCCGCACCGCTGAGCCGTCCCGCCGTCCGCCCGGCGGGCCGGGCACGAGCCGACCGGAGGAGTCCCATGCCCCTGCTGGAGCCGGAACCGGAGGCCCTGCGGCCCGCCCCGACCGGCGGCGCCGCCCCGGACCGGGTCCCTCCGGAGCGCGCGGGCGGCACCCCGGAGCCGCTCCGCGGCGACCTGGTCGCGCTCCTCGGCGCGGACAAGGTGCTGCACACCGTCTCCGACCTCGTCCGCTACGCCTCCGACGCCAGCCCGTACCGCTTCGTCCCGCAGGTCGTCGTGCTCGCCGAGGACATCGACGACATCTCCGCCGTCTTCTCCTACGCGCACGGCAAGGGCCGCCATGTCGTGCTGCGGGCGGCCGGGACGTCCCTGAACGGGCAGGCGCAGGGCGAGGACATCCTCGTCGACGTGCGGCGGCACTGGCGGGGCGTGGAGGTGCTGGACGGCGGCGCCCGCGCCCGGATCCGGCCCGGGACGACGGTGTTGCGGGCCAACGCGGCGCTCGCCCGCCACGGCCGGGTGCTCGGCCCCGACCCGGCCAGCGCCATCGCCTGCACCCTCGGCGGGGTGGTCGCCAACAACGCGTCGGGGATGACCGCCGGGACCACCCGTAACTCCTACCGGACGCTGGCGTCGGTGACCCTCGTGCTGCCGTCCGGCACGCTCGTCGACACCGGTGAGCCGGACGCCGACGACCGGCTGGCGCACGCCGAGCCGGAGCTGTGCGCCGGGCTGCTGCGGATCAAGTCGACGATCGAGGCGGACGCGGAGCTGGTGGCCCGGATCCGTGCCAAGTACACGCTGAAGAACACCAACGGCTACCGCCTCGACGCGTTCCTGGACGGCACGACGCCCACCGAGATCCTGCGGGGTCTGGCGGTCGGCTCGGAGGGCACGCTCGCCTTCGTCGCCGAGACCGTCTTCGACACGCTGCCGCTGGAGCGGTACCCGGTGACCGCGCTGCTGTTCTTCCCCACGCTGCGCGCCGCGGCCGCCGCCGTCCCCGGCTTCAACGGCGCCGGCGCGCGGGCGGTGGAGCTGATGGACGGCAACACGCTGCGGGCGTCGGTGAGCGTGGCCGGGGTGCCGGCCGACTGGGCGCAGCTGCCGAAGGAGATCACCGCGCTGCTGGTGGAGTTCCGGGAGTCCGACGAGGAGGCGGCCGCCGCACAGCTGACGGCCGCCTCGCAACTGCTGGAAGGGGTGGAGCTGGTCGCACCGGTCGCCTCCGTCACCAACGCCTTCACCCGTGACCCTGCGGTGATCGGCGGCTACTGGAAGGCCCGTAAGGCGTTCGTGACGGCGGTCGGCGGCTCCCGGCCGTCCGGCACCACGCTGCTCACCGAGGACTTCGCGGTGCCGCCGGACCGGCTCGCCGATGCCTGTACGGCGCTGCTGGAGCTCCAGGAACGGCACGGCTTCGACGCGGCGGTCGCCGGGCACGCCGCCCACGGCAACCTCCACTTCCTGCTCGCCTTCGACGCCGCCCGCCCCGACGACGTGGCCCGCTACGCCGCCTTCATGGACGCGTTCTGCACGCTGGTCACCGACCGGTTCGACGGCGCCCTCAAGGCGGAACACGCCACCGGGCGGAACATCGCGCCGTTCCTGGAGCGCGAATGGGGGCCGCGCGCCACGGAGTTGATGTGGCGGATCAAGCGCACGCTCGACCCGCACGGCATCCTCGCCCCGCGCGTCCTCCTCGACCGCGACCCGAAGGCGCATCTGCGCGGCCTGAAGACCATCCCCACCGTCGAGGCGATCGCCGACCCGTGCATCGAGTGCGGCTTCTGCGAACCGACCTGCCCCAGCGAGGACCTGACGACCACACCCCGGCAACGCATCGTGCTGCGCCGCGAGATGCTGCGGCAGCCGCCCGTCTCCCGGGTCACCGACGCACTGCTCGACGCGTACGGCTACGACGCCGTCGACACCTGCGCGGGCGATTCGACCTGCAAGCTGGCCTGTCCGGTGGGGATCGACACCGGTGCGCTGATGAAGGACTTCCGCCACCGGCGGCACTCACCGCGCGAGGAGCGGGCGGCGGCGCTGGCGGCCCGGCACTTCGGCCGCGTCGAACGCGCCGCGCGGCTGGCCGTGGCCGCCGCCGGGCACCTCGACGACCGGCTGCTGGAACGGGTCACCGACGCCGCCCGCAAGGCCGTCCGCCCCGATCTCGTCCCGCGCTGGCTGCCGCAGCTCCCCGGCGCCGCGGCCCGGGAACTGCCCGCCACCGGGCGGACGACCGCCACCGCGGTCTACTACCCCGCGTGCGTCAACCGCATCTTCGGCGGCCCGGCGGGCGATACGGGTCCGTCGCTGCCGGAGGCGGTGGTGACGCTGGCGCGGCGGGCCGGTACGCCGGTGTGGATCCCGCCGGACGTCACCGGTACGTGCTGCGCCACGATCTGGCACTCCAAGGGCTACGACCGGGGCACCGTGGTGATGGCCAACCGCATCGTCGAGGCGGCCTGGGGCTGGACCGCGGGCGGACGGCTGCCGCTGGTCGTCGACGCCTCGTCCTGCACGCTCGGCATCGCCCGGGAGGTGGTGCCGTATCTGACGCCCGCCAACCGCGCCCTGCACGCGGAGCTGACCGTCGTCGACTCGGTGGTGTGGGCCGCCCACGAGCTGCTGCCCCGCCTGGAGATCCACCGCCGTACCGGCTCCGCGGTGCTCCACCCCACCTGCTCCATGCAGCACCTCGGCGACGAGGCGGAGCTGCGGCAGGTGGCCGAGGCGTGCGCGGCGGAGGTGGTGGTGCCGGACGACGCGGGGTGCTGCGCGTTCGCCGGGGACCGCGGGATGCTGCACCGGGAGCTGACGGAGTCGGCGACCGCCCTGGAGGCCGCCGAGGTCGCCGCCCGGGAGTGGGACGCGTATCTGTCGGCGAACCGGATGTGCGAGGTCGGCATGGACCACGCGCTCGGTACGCCGCGCTACCGCTCGGTGCTGACGGAGCTGGAGCGGGCGACGCGGCCGGACGGCAGCTGAAGCGCGGGGTGCGTGCCCTGTGGGGGCGGGCGCGCACCCCGCGCAGGTCACTCCTCGGCGCCGATGTGCAGCGCCACCGCACTCCGTGCCGGAACCGTCAGCTGCGCGGTGCCGTCGTCGCCGACGGTGACGGTGTTGCCCGCGCAGTCACCGGGCGCCGCCTCGACCACGTTGCAGTACGTGCCCGCCGACAGGCCGGTGGTGAAGGTGCGGGAGACATCGCCGTCGCCGTCGTTGATGGCCACGAAGCCGGAGTCGCCGCGGCTGAAGGAGAGCGCGTCGCCGCCGTTGTCCCACCAGTTGGCGAGGTCGGCCGAGCCGACCTTGTTGTGGAAGCCGACCATCCCGGTGACGGCGGTCGCGGCGTGCTCGTTCGTCCAGCCGTCGCCGCCGGAGGGCGGGCCCGCGTCCTTGTCGTCCCAGGTGTAGCCGGAGTAGACGTTGGGCGAGCCGTAGGGCGAGGCGAGCAGGAAGACGTTGGCGAGGGTGTAGCGGTCGCCGTCCTTGTAGGTGAGCGTGGAGCCGTTGCGTTCGGTGTCCCAGTTGTCGACGAAGGTACGGGCCTTGTCGCCGGGGAGCTTGCCGTCGCCGACGGACTTCAGCTGCGCGATGGTGCCGGCCTGGAAAGCGCTCTTGAGGTGGGTGCCGTAGCGGAACTCGTCGACGTCCCCGATACCGGTGTACTCCTCCGGCTTGACGGCCTCGCCGTCACCGCCGATGACCTCGCTGACCCAGTAGCCGGGGTCCTGGCTCATCTTGCCCTTGATGGCGGCGATGTCGTCGGCGGCCATGTGCTTGGCGGCGTCGATCCGGAAGCCGTCGGCGCCGAGGGTGCGCAGGTCGTCGAGGTAGCCGGCGATCTTGCCGCGGACCGCGTCGCTGCCGGTGTCGAGGTCGGCGAGGCCCACCAGTTCACAGTTCTGGACGTCGTCGCGGTTGCCGTAGTCGGAGATGTCCTTGCGGCAGCCGTGGAAGTCCTGGTCCTGGTAGGTGCCGGGGTAGTCGTACTTGGTGTACTGCGAACCGCCGGTTCCGGTGCCGGAGCCCGCGGACATGTGGTTGATGACGGCGTCCGTGATGACCTTGACCCCGGCGGCGTGGCACGCCTTGGTCATCGCGGCGAAGGCGTCGCGGTCACCGAGCCGCCCGGCGATCTTGTAGCTGACGGGCTGGTAGGAGGTCCACCACTGGTCGCCCTGGATGTGTTCGGAGGCGGGTGACACCTCGACGTAGCCGTAGCCCGCCGGGCCGAGTTGGTCGGTGCACGCCTTGGCGACCTCCGTGAACGGGCGCTCGAAGAGGGTGGCGGTGACCGTCTTCTCCCCGGCCGGGGCAGCGGCCGCGCGCCCTCCGCCCGGGGTGGCCTGGGACGGCCAGGGCATGACCGCGGCGAGACCGGCGGCGGCCAGCACACCGGCCAGCGTCCCGCCCAGCACTCGGGAACGTTGCTGCATCTTGCGGCTCCTTCGACGAACGGGCGCGGACGTGCCGCGCCCGGGAACAAGCAGCCACGCGCCAGGCCGCCATGGGGGGGGATTCCGCGTCGGAGCCTGCCGCTCTTCCGTGGACACGTCAAGGCTCGTCGTAAGGTTTTTCAGTTATTTACGCAAGAGATTGCGGGTCGTACGGGACGCATGAGGCGCACCGCCGGGCGCCCTCTCCCCGCTCCGGGCCGGGCTCCGTGGCGCCGTTCCGGGGCGGCCGACGAGAAGTCCAAGTGCCCGAACGCTCCGTCCAACCGGCCCTCTTGTGCCGTCGGCCGCCCAACCGCCAGGGTCCTGGGCGAGGTTCACGTAGGCACCCGCCATCCGCTCTCCTGGAGGACCGATGAACGAGGCCCATTCGCAGAACCAGGCATCCCCGTCCGACGGCCACCCGGCCGCGGCCTCCCCCGCCGACGAGCCCGGCCCCAGCCGCCGTTCGGTCCTGTGGACCGCGGGCGCGGCGGGCGCCGGTCTCGGCCTCGGCGGACTCACGGCGGGCCAGGCCGCGGCCGCCTCCCCCACGCGCGGTACCGCCGCGGCGGCCGAGGCGGCGGCTCCTGCGCCCCGGGGAAAGACCATGATCGGGGTGCCGTTCGAGCCGCGCAGCACCGTACGCGTCGGCATCATCGGTCTGGGCAACCGCGGCGGCAGCATGATCGACCTCTTTCTGGCGGTCCCCGGCGTCCGCGTCGTCGCGGTCTGCGACCCGGTGAAGGAGAAGACCGCCCAGGCCGCGAAGAAGGTGACCGACGCCGGGCAGCCCGCACCCGCCGTCTACGCCAACGGCGAGGAGGACTTCGTCCACCTCTGCGCCCGCGGCGACATCGACTTCGTCTACGCGGCCACCCCCTGGGACCGCCACTTCGACATGGCCGCGACCGCGCTGCGCCACGGCAAACACGTCGGCGTGGAGTGCCCGCTCGCCCTCCGCCTCGACCAGCTGTGGGAACTGGTCGACCTCTCCGAGCGCACCCGCAGACACTGCTTCCAGATGGAGAACTGCTGTTACGGCAGGAACGAGATGCGGGTGCTGCGCATGGCGCACGCCGGGCTCTTCGGCGATCTGCTGCACGGCGCCGGCGCCTACAACCACGATCTGCGCGGCCTGATGTTCGACCCGGAGTACTACGAGGGACCCTGGCGCCGCCTGTGGCACACCCGGCTCCGCGGCGACCTCTACCCCAACCACGGCTTCGGCCCCGTCGCCAACTACATGGACGTCAACCGCGGCGACCGCGCGGTCCGCATCGCCAGCTTCGGCACCCCCGCACTGGGCCTCGCCGCCTACCGCAAGGAACACATGCCGCCCGGCGACCCGAGCTGGAAGGAGTCGTACATCGAGAGCGACCGGACGATCAGCCTCGTGCAGACCGCCAAGGGCCGCGTCATCCGCCTCGAACACGATGTCTCGACGCCGCACCCCTACAGCCGGATCAACAGCCTCGGCGGCACCAAGGGCGTCTTCGAGGACTACCCGGAGCGCATCTACATCGAGCCCGACCACAGCAACGACGAGTGGGGCGACTTCGGGAAGTACGCGGAGTGGGACCACTGGCTGTGGAAGGAGCACGCCAACCCGCCGGGCGGCCACGGCGGCATGGACTACATGCTTGTCTTCCGCATGATGCAGTGCATGCGGCTCGGTCTCGTACCCGACTTCGACGTGTACGACGCGGCCACCTGGACCGCGCCCGTGCCGCTGAGCGACGCCTCCATCAAGGCGGGCGGCGCACCGCAGGAGATCCCCGACTTCACCCGCGGCCACTGGAAGAAGGCCCGGCCGGGGATGGACTCGGAGAAGCCTGCGGAGTGACGGCCGACGACGGGCCCGGGCCGCTGCGCCCGGGCCCGGGCGTCACCCTTCCAGGTGGGCCCGGTCCCCCATCACCACGACCGGGTGGCGGGCCGGATCGAGGGCACGGAGCAGACCGGCCATGCCCTCCTTGGCGATGCTGACGCACCCCGAGGTGCCGCTGCCGTGGTCGAGATGGAGCCATATCCCGCCGCCCTTGGCCTGCCCCTCGGGCCGCTCCGGGTCCAGCGGCGACCGGCCCGGGACGCGGTTGTAGTTCACGGCGACGACGTAGTCGAAGTCGTGCCGGGTGTTCTTCGACCAGTACGCGGGCGGGGTGAACGCGGCGGTGTGGGCGTACGGCAGCCTGGCGCCGGGGTCGGCGAGCACCCCGCCCGCGTCGGTCAGCGTGAACACCCCGACAGGGCTGCGTCTGTCGCCCTCGCGGTGGTCCGTCGTCCAGCCGTGCCGCCCGTTGTGCGCCGCCCAACTCCCCTTCTTCTCCCAGCCCTTGGCGTCCTTGTCGTACAGGACGAGCGTGGCGTCCGGGGAGTCGGCGCCACGGCCGTAGACGGCGACGACCTGGCGCGAGGCGGCGGGGATACGGGCGCGCAGCGCCGGGCCGATGCCGGGGACGCGGGTGAGCGGTGCGGCGCGGGCGGCATCGCTCCCGCCGTCCGCGCCGTGCCCGCCGTGGGCCCGGGCACCGGCGCGGTCGTCGTCCTGCCCGCCGCTCCGACCGGTGGAGCCGCAGCCCGCCAGCAGCACCAGCCCCGCCGCGGCCGACGCCACGGCCCGCATCACACCACCCGCATGTCGCATGTCCCCATGCTGCCATCCGCCACCGACAACGCCTCAGCCGCGGTCCGGGCGCCCGCCGGTCACGGTCCGTCGGCCGGCCCGGAGCTGTCCGGGACGACCCGCACCGCGGAAAAACCGTTTGAATTCGACCGGCCACCGCGCCAGCCTGCCTGAACGTGTCCGCGACGCCGCGTCATCCGCCCTGCCCGGCGAGGTCGCGGCATCCGGTGCGCGCACCCGCACGGTGACGGCCCGGCGCCCCACCGGCGTCGGGCGCGGGCACCGGCACCACGGGCGCCAGCACCGCCCCGGACCTCACCCGCCTCCACCGCCGACCACCTCGCGCCCACCGACCGCGCCCTCTCCACCAGGCCCGGATCCGCCTCCGACACCGTCCGCACGAAGCGCGTGCACCGCTCCCCGTCCGATCCGCCCCGCCCGCTTCCAGGGCCGCATCCGGCCCGCCACCCCCGTGCGCCCTACCCGGCGCCCCACCTCAACGTCTCTGGACACCATGCAGATTCGCGACCTTCCCTATGCCGACCCCGGCGAACCCGACGCCCGCAGCGGCGGCGCCCTCCTCCGCTGGCTCTACCGCAACCAGCTGGGCGGCCAGCTCAAGGCCCTCTTCTGGGGGCTGGTGCACACCGGTGCGCAGGCCACGTTCCCCGTACCCGTCGGCCTCGCCGTCCAGGCGGTCGTCGACCGGTCCGGCTCCCGACTCGCCCTCGCCGGCGGGCTGCTGGCCGTCCTGGGCGCGCTCGTCGCGCTCGGCGACACGATGCTGCACCGGGCGGCGGTGACCAACTGGATCACCGCGGTCGCCCGGATGCAGCAGCTCCTCGCCCGCAAGGCCACCGACATGGGCTCCGCCCTCACCCGCCGGGTCGCCTCCGGCGAGATCACCACCGTCGGCACCGGCGACCTGGAGAAGATCGGCTGGCTCGTCGAGGGCGTCTCCCGGTTCGGCGCCGCGGCCGTCACCTCGGTCGGCGTCTGCGTCGCCCTGGTGCTCTACCAACCGGCCCTCGGCACCGTCGTCGCCATCGGCGCCCCCGTCCTTGCGCTGGCGGTGCTGCCGCTGCTGCCGCACGCGACCCGCCGCGCCGACGCCCAGCGGGAGAAGGCCGGACACGCCACCGAACTCGCCTCCGACACCGTCGCCGGACTGCGCGTCCTGCGCGGCATCGGCGGCGAGGACCTCTTCCTCGACCGCTACCGCACCGCCTCCCAGGAACAGCGCCGGGCCGCGATCCGCAGCGCCCGCATGTGGTCGCTGATCTCCGCCGTCCAGGTCGCCCTCCCGGGTCTGCTGCTCGTCGCGGTGGTCTGGTACGGCGTCCATCTCGCCCTCCAGGGCCGGATCGCGATCGGCGAGCTGGTCACCGTCTACAGCGCCGTCACCTTCCTCCTCTTCCCGCTGCGCCACTTCGAGGAGACGGCCATGGCGTACGCCTTCGCCCTCCCCTCCGCCGACCGCGCCGCCCGGGTGCTGGCGCTGACCCGCCCCACCGGCGGCGGCGTCACCCCGGACGGCCCGCTCACCGGTGATCTGCACGACCCGGTGACCGGACTGACCGCCGCCGCGGGCCGGTTGACCGCCGTGGTCTGCGGCGATCCGGACGCCGCCGGACGGCTCGCCGACCGCCTCGGCGGCCACGCACCGGACGCCGAATCCCCGCCCTCCGCGGCCGAGGTGCCCGATGCCGCTCCCCCGGCCGAGGCCCCGCCGTCCGTCCTTCTCGGCGGCATCCCGCTCGACGCCGTCCCGCGCGAGACGGCACGCGCCACCGTCCTCGTCCAGGACAAGGACCCGACGCTTCTCTCCGGCACCCTCGGCGAACTCCTCGACGTCCCCGCCTCGGGCCGCGTCGAGACCGCCGACGCACTCGACGCGGCGCAATGCGGCGATGTGCTGGCCGCGTTGGCCCAGGCGTCGGCCGACCCGTCCGGCGACCCGGGTACGGCCCGGATCACCGAGCGCGGCCGCTCCCTCTCCGGCGGCCAGCGCCAGCGTCTGGCCCTCGCCCGTTCGCTGGTGACCGACCCCGAGGTCCTCGTCCTCGACGAGCCGACCAGCGCCGTCGACGCGCACACCGAGGCGCGGATCGCCGACAGGCTGCGGGCGCTGCGCACCGGCCGCACCACCGTCGTCCTCACCGCCAGCCCGCTGCTGCTCGACCGGGCGGACGAGGTGGTCTTCCTCCGTGGCGACGTCCTGGTGGCCGCCGCCCCGCACCGCGAACTGCTCCGCACCTGCCCCGCGTACCGCGCCGTCGTCACCCGCGACACCGCGCCGCCCGACCTGCCCGGCGACGACCGCCCGCAGCCCGCGGGCGCCGCCACCCGTACCGCACCGATCGAGGAGACCGCATGATCGGCCTGGCCCCACCGGAGCACGATCCGGACGCCCCGCAGACCGCCACCACCCTGCCGGTCGGCTCCCCGGCGACGGTGCGGTCCTACGTGGCCGGGCTGCTGCGGCGCCACCGCACGGCGTTCGCGCTGCTCATCGGCGTGAACACCACGGCGGTCGTCGCATCGATGGCCGGCCCCTATCTCCTCGGCGGGCTCGTCGAGGACCTCTCCTCCGGCGCCATGTCCCTCCCGCTGGGCACCACCGTCGCGCTCTTCCTCGCCGCGCTGCTGGTGCAGACGGTCTTCGTCCGCATCGTCCGGCTGCGCGGGGCGGTGCTCGGTGAGGAGATGCTGGCGGATCTGCGGGAGGACTTCCTCGTCCGGTCGGTGGCGCTGCCGCCGGGAGTCCTGGAGAAGGCGGGCACCGGCGATCTGCTGTCCCGGATCACCACGGACATCGACCGGCTCTCCGAGGCCATGCGGGAGGCCGTGCCGCAGCTGGCCATCGGGGTGGTCTGGATCGTCCTGCTGCTGGGTGGGCTGGTGGTCACCGCGCCGCCGCTCGCCGTGTCCGTCGTCGTCGCGCTCCCGCTGCTGATCATCGGCTGCCGCTGGTACTACGCCCGCGCCCCACGCGCCTACCGCTCCGAGGCCGCCGGGTACGCCGCGGTGGCCGCCGCCCTCACCGAGACCGTCGACGCCGGCCGCACGATCGAGGCGCACCGCCTGGGCCGGCGGCGGGTGGCCTTCTCCGAGCGGCGGGTGCACGAGTGGACCCGCTGGGAGCGGTACACACTCTCTCTGCGGTCGGTGTTCTTCCCGGTGATCAACGTGACGTATGTGCTGCTCCACGGCACGGTCCTGATCCTCGGTGGTGTCTTCGTCCTGCGGGGCTGGATCACCCCCGGGCAGCTGACGACCGGTGCGCTGCTGGCGCAGATGATGACCGAGCCGGTCGACATGGTGCTCCGCTGGTACGACGAGTTGCAGGTGGCCCAGGTCTCCATCGCCCGGCTCGTCGGCGTACGGGAGATCGAACCGGACGCCACCGATGCGGCGCTCACCCCGGACGGCCGGGACGTCCACGCCGACGAGGTGCGCTTCGGTTACCGCCCGGGCGTGGACGTGTTGCACGAGGTGTCGCTGCAAGTGCGGCCCGGCAGCAGGATTGCGCTGGTGGGTCCGTCGGGGGCCGGGAAATCGACGCTCGGCCGGCTGCTGGCGGGGATCTACGGGCCCCGGACCGGCTCGGTGACGCTGGGCGGCGCGGAGCTGTCCGCCATGCCCGCGGAGCGGGTCCGCTCGCATGTGGCACTGGTCAATCAGGAGCACCACGTCTTCGTGGGCTCGCTCCGCGACAATCTGCGGCTGGCCCGCGCCGACGCTGCGGAGGACACGCTGTGGGCGTCGCTGACCGCGGTCGACGCCGAGGGCTGGGCGCGGGCGTTGCCGGACGGTCTGGACACCGAGGTCGGCTCCGGCGGCCATGCGCTGACCCCGGCGCAGGCGCAGCAGATAGCGCTGGCCCGGCTGGTGCTGGCCGATCCGCACACGCTCGTCCTCGACGAGGCGACCTCGCTGCTCGACCCGCGGGCGGCCCGCAGTCTGGAGCGGTCGCTCGGGCAGGTCCTGGACGGCCGTACGGTCGTGGCCATCGCCCACCGGCTGCACACCGCGCACGACGCGGATCTGATCGCGGTGGTCGAGGCCGGCCGGATCAGCGAACTGGGCAGCCATCAGGAGCTGGTCGCCGCCGACGGTGCGTACGCGGCGCTGTGGCGCTCCTGGCACGGCTGAGGTGCGGGCGCGCCCGGCCGCGCGGCGGCGCACCCGTACGGAGCGGCCGGGCCTCTGCGCGGCGGGTGTCGGCCCGGGCGCCGCAGCGCCTCGTCCGGTGGCGGCGGCAGGGGCCGGCCGGGGCGGCGCCGCGGCGAGCCGCGCCGCCGGGGCCGGGCCGTGGGTCAGACGTAGCCGAGCGCGCCGAGGGCGCCGATGCCGCCGAGGAGCATGAACGCGGGCATGAGGATCTTCAGCTCGATCCAGCTTCCGGCGCGGAACCGCATGGCCTGCGGCGGACCGACCGGGAACCAGCGCTTGCGGCCTATCGGTATGGGCCACAGGACCGGGCAGCCCGACACCGTCAGGGCGTCGCCGATGTCGTGCACCAGCGCGCCGAGGACGATCGGCAGGCCCAGCCAGAGGTACTCCTGGCCCGGGTCGGTGAAGAGCCAGCCGGCGCCGTTGCCCGGCTGGTCGAGGATGCCCACCAGGATCCACGCCATGGTGGCGCCCAGAAGCCACACCAGGATGTCGCTGGAGACCCGGGCCGCGCGCCACAGCAGCCCTTCGATGGCCAGCACCATGTGGACGAAGAGGATGCCCAGCACCGCCCACCGCCCGCCCTCGACGGCGAGGAGCGACATGCCACCGCCGACGAGAACGGCCCAGAGCCAGGTGTGGGTGAGCGTGCGGTGACCGCCGGAACGGTTCGAGTCGCCGCGCATCTTCGTCGCCTTGTACACGGCGTGCGAGAGCTTGTCGACCACGTCGCAGACCATCCGCGACAGCGGCCCGAAGGAACGGGAGATGGTCGCGGACTTGTGGTCCAGGTCGGGGGCGAGTGCTGCCCCGGCGCAGATCAGGGCGCCGCAGACGAGCACGGGCCAGGGCATCGGATACCCGGCGCCTGCGGCCGCCGCACCCACCCCCAGCCAGGCCGCGGCCCCGGACAGCGAATGCGCCGGTCCCATCATGGTCGTTCCCCACCCCTTGAATTCCGGTGTCCGGTCTCTGTGACGCCTGGTCGGCCACACAGCGTAACGCCAGATGATCTCCATATGAGCGGCCGGTTCCCGGATACGGGCCGGGGCCAGGCAGTATGGGGGCGTGACCCTCATCGATCATTTGCCGAACGACGCCGACCCCGATGCCCTCTTCGAAGCCTTTTCGAGCTGGGCCGAGCAGCAGGGCATCGCGCTCTACCCTGCCCAGGAGGAGGCGCTGATCGAAGTGGTCTCGGGCGCGAACCTCATCCTGTCGACCCCGACCGGCTCCGGTAAGAGCCTGGTGGCGGCCGGCGCCCACTTCACCGCGCTCGCCAACGACCAGGTCACCTTCTACACCGCGCCGATCAAGGCGCTGGTGTCGGAGAAGTTCTTCGATCTGTGCAAGCTGTTCGGCACCGAGAACGTCGGCATGCTCACGGGCGACGCGTCCGTCAACGCGGACGCCCCCGTGATCTGCTGCACCGCCGAGGTGCTCGCCTCCATCGCCCTGCGGGACGGCAAGGACGCCGACATCGGCCAGGTCGTGATGGACGAGTTCCACTTCTACGCGGAGCCGGACCGCGGCTGGGCCTGGCAGATTCCGCTGCTGGAGCTGCCGCAGGCGCAGTTCATCCTGATGTCCGCGACGCTCGGCGACATGTCGCGGTTCGAGGAGGATCTGACGCGGCGCACCGGCAAGCCGACGTCGGTGGTGCGGTCGGCGACCCGGCCCGTTCCGCTGTCGTACGAGTACCGGGCGACACCGATGACGGAGACGCTGACCGAGCTGCTGGAGACCCACCAGTCGCCGGTCTACATCGTCCACTTCACCCAGGCGGCCGCCGTGGAGCGGGCGCAGGCGCTGATGAGCATCAACATGTGCACACGTGCCGAGAAGGACGAGATCGCCAAGCTCATCGGGAACTTCCGGTTCACCACGAAGTTCGGGCGGAACCTGTCCCGTTACGTCCGGCACGGCATCGGCGTGCACCACGCGGGGATGCTGCCCAAGTACCGGCGGCTCGTCGAGAAGCTGGCGCAGGCCGGTCTGCTGAAGGTGATCTGCGGGACGGACACGCTCGGCGTCGGCGTCAACGTGCCCATCCGTACGGTGCTGTTCACCGCGCTGACCAAGTATGACGGCACCCGCGTGCGGACACTGCGGGCCCGGGAGTTCCACCAGATCGCGGGGCGGGCCGGCCGGGCCGGTTTCGACACCGCGGGCTTCGTCGTGGCGCAGGCCCCCGATCACGTCGTTGAGAACGAGAAGGCGCTGGCCAAGGCGGGCGACGATCCGAAGAAGCGCCGCAAGGTGGTGCGGAAGAAGGCGCCCGAGGGGTTCGTCAACTGGGGTGAGAACACCTTCGAGAAGCTGATCGCCTCCGATCCCGAGCCGCTGACCTCGCGTTTCCGGGTGACACACACGATGCTGCTGTCCGTGATCGCCCGGCCGGGCAACGCGTTCGAGGCGATGCGCCGACTGCTGGAGGACAACCACGAGCCGCGTCGCAATCAGCTGCGGCACATCCGGCGGGCCATCGCGATCTACCGGTCGCTGCTGGACGGCGGCATCGTCGAGCAGCTGGACGAGCCGGACGCGGAGGGCCGCATCGTGCGGCTGACCGTCGACCTCCAGCAGGACTTCGCGTTGAACCAGCCGCTGTCGACGTTCGCGCTCGCGGCGTTCGACCTGCTGGACCCGGAGTCGCCGTCGTACGCGCTGGACATGGTGTCGGTCGTGGAGTCCACGCTGGACGATCCGCGGCAGATCCTCGCCGCCCAGCAGAACAAGGCGCGCGGCGAGGCGATCGCGCAGATGAAGGCCGACGGCGTCGAGTACGAGGACCGCATGGAGCGGCTCATGGACGTCGAGTACCCCAAGCCGCTGGCGGATCTCCTCTTCAACGCCTACGGGCTGTACCGCCACAGCCACCCGTGGGTCGGCGACCACCCGCTGTCGCCGAAGTCGGTCATCCGCGACATGTACGAACGCGCCATGACCTTCACGGAGTTCACGTCGTTCTACGAGCTGGCGCGTACCGAGGGCATCGTGCTGCGGTACCTGGCGAGCGCGTACAAGGCGCTGGACCACACGGTCCCCGACGATCTCAAGTCCGAGGACTTCGAGGACATCATCGCCTGGCTGGGCGAGATGGTACGGCAGGTCGACTCCAGCCTGCTGGACGAGTGGGAGCAGCTGGCCAACCCGGAGACGGAGACGGCGGAGGAGGCCGCGGAGCGCGCCGATCAGGTCCGGCCTGTCACGGCGAACGCGCGGGCGTTCCGGGTGCTGGTCCGCAACGCGATGTTCCGGCGGGTGGAGCTCGCGGCGCTGGACAAGGTCGAGGAGCTGGGCGAGCTGGACGCGGACTCCGGCTGGGACGTCGATGCCTGGGGCGACGCGATGGACGCCTACTGGGACGAGTACGAGGAGCTGGGCACCGGCCCGGACGCGCGTGGTCCCAAACTGCTGCAGATCGAGGAGGATGCGGAGCACGGTCTGTGGCGGGTGCGGCAGACCTTCGCCGATCCGAACGGCGATCACGACTGGGGCATCTCCGCCGAGGTCGATCTGGCCGCCTCCGACGAGGAGGGGCGCGCGGTGGTGCGTGTGACGGAGGTGGGGCAGCTGTGAGCGAGATGCGGCGGGCCGTGGCGGGGAGCTGCCGGCCATGACGAATCCGGCGGAGAAGCTCGTCGATCTGCTCGACCTGGAGCAGATCGAGGTGAACATCTTCCGCGGCCGCAGCCCGCAGGAGTCCCTCCAGCGGGTCTTCGGCGGGCAGGTCGCGGGCCAGGCGCTGGTGGCGGCGGGGCGGACCGTGTCGGACGACCGGCCGGTCCACTCCCTCCATGCGTACTTTCTCCGCCCGGGCCGCCCCGGGGTGCCGATCGTGTACCAGGTCGAGCGGGTGCGTGACGGGCGTTCCTTCACCACCCGCCGGGTCGTCGCCGTCCAGCAGGGACGCACGATCTTCAATCTGACCGCCTCCTTTCACAAGCCGGAGTCCGGCTTCACCCATCAGTTGCCGGTCCGTCAGGTGCCCGGGCCGGAGAATCTGCCGACGATCGCGGAGGAGGCCCGCGCGCATCTGGGCGCGGTGCCCGAGGCCCTGGAGCGTATGGCCCGGCGGCAGCCCTTCGACATCCGGTATGTCGACCGGCTGCGGTGGACGCCGGAGCAGCTCGAAGGCGCCGAGCCGCGCAGCGCGGTATGGATGCGCGCGGTCGGGCCGCTCGGTGACGATCCGCTGGTGCACACCTGCGCACTGACCTACGCCAGCGATATGACGCTGTTGGACGCGGTCCGCCTCCCCGTGGAGCCGCTGTGGGGACCACGCGGCTTCGATCTCGCCTCCCTCGATCACGCCATGTGGTTTCACCGGCCGTTCCGCGCCGATGAGTGGTTCCTGTACGACCAGGAGTCCCCCATCGCGACGGGCGGCCGGGGCCTGGCCCGCGGCTCGATCTACGACCGGGAGGGCAGGCTGCTGGTCTCCGTCGTCCAGGAGGGCCTTTTCCGGCCGGTGTGAGGGGCGGACGGTCCGCGCCGGTCGGGCCTGGTCGGCCCCGTCGGCGCCACGGGCCGTCGGCGGCGGGGGACGGAGGATGGTCCGTTGGTGATGCTCCGCGGGCGGTGCGGCGCCTCGTCGCGGGCCCGCTCGACGGCTCGGTTGAGGTTGACGCGGTACCACAGCACCTCGTCGAACGCCTCGGCGACCAGGACGCTTTCGTATGCCTCGCGAGCGGCCGGGGTGGCGGTGATCACGGAGGCGAAGTGGGGCTTGAGGTCGCGGAGCACGGCCCGTTCCGCCGTGTCCGGGACGACGGAGGCGAATTCCTCCGGGGGCAGCACCGCGGCGAGGACGGCGGCCGCTTCCCAGGCGTCGGCCGCCTGCCCCATGAGCTGGGCAACGCGCCGGCCACGCCACTGGCGGGCCCGCCAGTCCTGGCCCTCGTCGAGCATCGTCCGCACCGCCGCCGGGGTGTTGGAGTGCAGCAGCTCGGGTGCGCGGTCGGCGAAGACGGCGACCTCCGAGGCGAGGTAGAGCCAGACGAGGGCGCCGTAGCGGTTGACGTAGAACCTGACCGGGGTGAAGCAGCCCGATTTGGTCAGGCGTAGGAAGCGGCCCGGGCCGATGCCCATGAGGGCGGCGGCTTCCGTGGTGCCGACGGTGCGGATCCGCTCCCGGAAGACCTCCGGGTAGTCCGGCGCGGACCGCAGCCGGTGGATCTCTCCGACAGGGACGCGGCGTCGGAGGTGCGCGGCGCCGGGCCGCGGCGCGGTCCCCGCCGGGACCGTGCGCACCGCGCCGAGCTGGACCGCCAGCTCCAGCTCCCCCGTCCTCAGCTCCAGTTCGCGGGCAGCCCGGCTCATCGTGAGTGTCTGCTGTCCGTCGTGCATGACTGTCATGGAAATCCCCCGCAGTCCGGTTGGTCACTGACAGTCACGACTGTAGCGGGGGCGTGTGACAGCCGGTCAACCCTGCTCTCGCCCCTGTGGATAACTCTGCGGTTTGCGGGCCGCGACGCCGAGATGTTCACCGACGCGGTTGACGAGCAGCGTCATCTCGTAGGCGATCTGTCCCATGTCGGCGTTGTGGCCCGCCAGTACGCACAGGCAGCTACCGTCCCCCGCGGCGGTCACGAAGAGGACCACGTCGTCGAATTCGACCATCGTCTGCCGCACCCGGCCGGCGCGGAAGTGATGTCCGGAGCCCTTCGCGAGACTGTGCAGGCCCGAGGCGACCGCGGCCAGGTGTTCCGCGTCCTGTCGTGCGAGGCCCTGGCTCACGCCGGTGACCAGGCCGTCGTTGGAGAGAACCAGCGCGTGCCGCACCTTCTCCACACGCTGCGTCAGATCGTCCAGCAGCCAGTCGAGTCCGCTGGTCAGTGCCATGCTGCTTCCTCCCCGTGTCTCCGTCCCCGCCTGTGGCGCGGACGGCAGCCGGTACATGACTGCTGTGCCAGCGTGGCCCACCTCCGGCGTCTCGGCAAGCGGCCCTGCGGCGTGCCCTGCGCAGCACGATCACTGCGGATGGGGAGTATGTGCCCATGGCACGAAAAATGACGAAAGAAGAGTGGCTGAAGTTCCTCTCCGGAGGAACCCGCACCGGCAAGGTGGCGACCGTACAGGCCGACGGCCGCCCCCATGTGACTCCGGTCTGGTTCGTCGTGGACGGCGACGAGTTGGTGTTCAACACGGGCAAGGAGACCGTCAAGGGCCGCAATCTGCTGCGGGACGGCAAGGTGGCGCTGTGCGTGGACGACGAGCGGCCGCCGTTCTCGTTCGTCGTCGTCCAGGGCACCGCCGAGATCGGCGAGGACGTGGCGGAGGTCCGGCACTGGGCGACCCGTATCGCGGCGCGTTACATGGGCGAGGAGCGGGCCGAGGAGTTCGGTGCGCGCAACGGTGTCCCCGGGGAACTGGTGGTCCGGGTCCGCGTCGACAAGGTGGTCGCCATGGCCGACCTCGCGGCGTGACCCCGGGGCGGCGCGGCGTCCGGTGACGGGCCGCGCCGCCCCGGGAAGCCCCGCTCGCGGCACACTGGGCCACGACACCGGTGCGGTGGCGGCCCGTCCGTCCACCGCGCCTTCCACCCCGGCGCCGCCCTCCCGGGCAGCCGCCGTCCCGTCCCGGAGGAGCCCGATGACCGACGGAGAGGTCCGACACCCGCAGAAAGTACGGGAGTTCTTCGGTCCGCGTGCAGCCCACTGGGAGGCCCGCTTCCCGGACGACGGACCGGCCTACGCCGCCGGGGTCGCCGCGCTGGACCTGCGGCCCGGGGAACGGGTCCTGGACGCGGGCTGCGGCACGGGCCGGGCGCTGCCCGCGCTCCGGGCGGCGGTGGGGGCACGCGGAACCGTCCTGGGCGCCGATCTCACCCCGGAGATGCTGGACGCCGCCGTACGGGCGGGGCGGGACGCGTCGGCGTCGCTGCTGCTGGCGGACGCGTCTCGCCTGCCCGTCGGCGACGCGGCGCTCGACGCCGTCTTCGCCGCGGGGCTGATCTCCCACGTGCCGGACCCCGCGGACAGCCTCGCCGAATGGGCCAGGGCGGTCCGCCCCGGGGGACGGCTTGCGCTGTTCCATCCGGTGGGCCGGGCCGCGCTCGCCGCCCGCAAGGGCCGGGCGCTCACCCCCGACGATCTGCGGGCGGAACCGAATCTACGGCCTCTGCTGGCCGCCGCGGGCTGGGAGTTGGTGCGGTACACCGACGAGGAGAACCGCTATCTGGCGCTGGCCGTGCGCAGGGGCTGAGCGCTAGGGCGCCTCATCCGTGCCGGCCGCCCCGGGGGCCGTCGACGGACCCGGGCCTTCCGTGTGCGGCACCGGGCAGGTGCCGGCACGGCGCCCCGGGAAGGTGCCCAGGTCGGCGACGCGGAAACCGTTGGGGTAGCCCTTGATCTCGGGGTTCTGCCGGGCGTAGTGCGGGGTGCGGCGCGGTGGCATCAGCCGTACCGCGCGGGCGCGCAGTCGCAGGGCGGTGCGCACCGCGGTACGGACGGCCGGGCGCGGCGGCTTGTACCGGAAGGCGGTGATCAGGGAGTCGTCCAGGAGGGCCATGCTCGCACCGCGCACCACCGGGGCGAGCGGGCCGTACCAGCCCGCCATCAGGTCCAAGGTGGCGTCCGAAACCCGCCGGGCGCCCTCGTCCCAGCCGAAGTGGGCCTCTTCGTAACTGTCGAGGCAGTGCGCGAACTCCTCGTAGGTTTGCGGGATGCCGGTGATGCCCATGTGGCGGCCGAGAGTGGCGTAATACGTCGCCATGGCGCGGGTCTCGTGGTCGCTCAGCCGTCGCCAGCCGTACTGGTCGATCCAGCGTTTCGGCACCACGACGAAGGTGCACAGGACGTAGCGCATGTCGTCGTTGCTGATGTCGTAGCTGCGGTGCATCTGGTTGATGCGGCGGATCGCGGTGCGGCCGTCGGCGCCGTCGAAGCCGTGCTCGACGACGGCGTCCAGGAGGAGCGCGGTGTCGTCGTAGCGCTTCTGGGTGCGGTCGGTGAGTTCGGCGGTCTCGGCCAGCAGACGGCCGATGCTGGGCACCGCGTAGGTGCGGTAGAGGGCCAGTTCGAGGGCCCGGGTCATGTCCCAGGGGAATTCGTGGGTCGCGGTGATGCGGTAGATCCGCAGGTAGTCGCGTTCCGGGTCGAGTCGCCGGATTTCCTTCAGCCAGTCGTAGCGCTGCACCTGGTATGCCCCGTCCGTTCGATTGGAAGACTTCGACCTTAAAGGTGTCCAGAGCGGCGTCCCGTCCGTACACCGGGCAGCGTGGCCGGAAGACGCCGTGGCGCGTTCCGGCCCCCGGGACGGCGGGCGGTGGAGGGCGCCCGCTTCTGGTGACAAGGCCGTACCGAGCCATTTAAGGTGCGCCGACGACTGTCGGACAGACCGGATGGGGTGGCTGGCGTGGCGACGAGCGAGGACGCTGGCGACGACCAGTTGTTCGTGCTGACGGCGGTGCTGTTGACACCCGCGCAGTTCCCGAGCGTGCTGGGCGACGACTACCCCGAGGTGTGCGCGGGCCTCGGCCTCGAACCGTATGCCGAGGGGTACGGCCTGGTCCTAGGGCAGGACGGCCGGGGCGCCCGGTGGACGGTGGCCACCGAGGACGTGCCCCTGGTGGCGTGCGCCGTCGCCGCCTGGGACTGCGGTATGGAATACGACCTCTCCCCCGGGGAGGACAGCGTCGTCGCCGCGTTGCCCGGCTGGCCGCTGGCGCTGGCCGTGGCCGCGCCCGGGATACCCGAGCCGCACGATCCGGCCCCCGAGGAGGGCGGCCGTCCTGCGCTGACCCCGCCGGACGCCTCCACGTGGGGGCCCGCGCAACGGCGGCTGGGTGCCGACGAGATCGCGATGCAGTGGGCGGTGTGGCGGGAGCAGACCGACGGCGAGGTGACGTTCGTGGCGCCCGGTGCGCAGCCGCACACCGGCATCCGGCAGGTCCTGGCCGAGGCGCGCGGCTATGTGACGCAGCCTCCGCCACCGGGGCGGGTCCGGTCGTCGTTCGCCGCGGGTGAGGCACGCACCCTGCGGGTGGACGGCCCCGGGTGGAGCATGGTGGCCCGCACCGACGACATCGCGTTCGTGCTGCTGGACGAGGAGCCGGGCGAGGTGCACCCCGTCGGCCGCGGCCCGGAACTCCCCGCGTTGCTGGCGTCGTTGGACGCGCTCGCGGCCCGCCCCGTCTGAGGGTGGTCCGGGCGCCGCCGGGTGCGTCGACGTCGATTGTCAGACCCTCGTGATGGACTTGTCCTGCATCGGTCGACAAAGCTCACGGGGAGGCATTGATGCAGGTGATGAGTGGTGCGCGCATCCGGATGACGGTGGCGGGACAGGTTGGCACACGGACCTTCGGCACGGCGGGGCGGAGCGGTGGCGCGGCGGACGCCGGAGCGTTCGCAGGGGCACCGGCCCCCGAGGCCCCGACGGCTCGTGGAGAGGGCCGCGGCCGCGGCTCGGGTACGTCTTACGGCAGGGCGTTCCGGGACGGCCGCGCCTCTGCGGCGGGCCGCGCCGGGGCGGGCTCGCGCGGGATGGCCGGCACGGTCACCGGAGTCCGTAGGCGCCCTTCGGACAACCACCGGCCGGTGGCGCCGCGCCCGGCGTACCGGTGCCCTGACATGGGCGCGCGGGCCGTACGGCAGGGGTGAGCACGGGCTGACCGGCATGGCGTCCGGTCCGGTGTGACACGGCGAGGAGAGGCGAGAGGAAGCCGTCCGGCCTGGGGCATTGCCCGGGCCGGACGGCTTGTCCGGAAGTCCGTCAGGAGTTGGACCAGCCGCGGGTGGACAGGACGAGGCGGTAGCCGTCGGGGTCCTCGATGGTGACGCCCCATTCGTTCCAGTAGGGGTTCGGCGAACTGACGCGCGTGCCGCCGTGTGAGACGAGCCGGGACACCAGCTCGTCGGGGACGGGCCCGTCCAGGTAGATGACCAGCAGGTCCTCTTCCGTGGGGCGGGGTTCCTCGGGGTGCTGGGCGTCGTGGACCAGTTCGAGGTGCCAGGAGGCATCCGGGTGCCCGACCATGAGCAGGTCGGGCACTCCGGGCTCACCCGTCACCCGGTAGAGGACCGCGAGGTCCAGCCCCTGCACCCAGAACCGTTCGGCCCGGGCGAGATCGCGGGACGGTCGGGCGATACGGATGTGGCTGGCACCGGTGAACGGCACGGTGGCCCCCTTAGCTGCGGATGTCGGTGGCGGACGGACTGCCTGCCGGTGGTCGTGTCCGCGAGCGTAGGTACGGGAGGGGCATGCAGGCATCGGGCCGCGGTCCCGGTCCCCCTGGAAAGGGTCCGGGTCCGGAGACGTAGGGCGCGTACACAGAGTCGTACCGTTCGCCTGGCCGGCATGGTGCGCGGCGTCGGGGCGTGCCCTCACAGCGCGGAGGGACGCTCCGAGCCGGGCGGCGTATGGGTGTGGTCCGACGACGCCGCGGAGGGCATCTCAGACGGCGCGGGCTACCTCAGATACCCGTCGCCGAGCGGACTCAGGCGCCGCGAACGGCCTCGGGCAGCGCGGACGGGACCGGGCCACCGGCGGTTTCAGGAACGCCGAAGGCGCCCCCGTCGGCAGAGGGTGTTCGCCCGCTGCCGGCGGAAACGCCCCGGTTGCTGGCTGTCTCAGCGGCCCAGTTGCTTGCGGCTCACGTGCCGCAGGCGGCGGCGCTGGGAGGGGTCCAGCGTCAGATAGGCGACGACCGGCACCCCGACCATCACCAGGAGGGCCGCCCAGAGCGGCAGCAGCCACAGCAGGATCACTCCCGCCGCGACGCCACCCACTGCGACCTTCGCCCGTGTGGACATCGATTCACTCCCCTTCCGCGGCACGTACCGCGCTCTGTCACTTCTTGAACGCCGTCCAGGCTCCGCAGGTTCCATGAACAGCTTGCGCGTCCGGTACCCTCGGGCGCCACATCGGACAGTAGTCAAACTTGAGGAGTCCGTTTCACGTGACCGACCTCCCGCTGTCACTCTCCACCTCCCGACCAGGTCTGTCAGCCACCCTCGCCGACTGCACGGCCACCTTCCTGCCCTCGGACCCACCGCGTGCCGGACAGCTCGCCTTCTGGCGTCCGGACGGTGCGCCCCTGGACGCCGCCCCGGATTCCTTGAACGCCCCGACCGCCACGGCGCCCGCACCGGCTCCGGACGGACAGCTGCCCGCAACCATCGAGCAGCTGACGGTCGCGCTCCCCGGGGACGACAACGGCATCGTGCTCCGCGACGTACCGGCCCTCCTGCTGCCCGTCGCGGAGGCGCTCCCGCTGCTCACCCGCGCCCGGGGTGGCGGCAGTGCGGATCCCGCCGTCGCCTTCTGGGGCACGGCGGCGGTGGTCGCGCTGCAACTCGTCGCCCGGGGACGGCTGCTGCCCGGGCTGAGCGCCCAGGGGTACGACGCCTGGCGGCTGGGGCCGTTCGATGCGGCGGACGGGGAGCGGGTGCGTGCGCTGGCCGCCGCCATGCCGCCGTATGCGCGCGCCGCGCCGCTCCCCGCACCGGACGGCTCGGCTCCGGACGGCACCGTGCTGCTGCCGGAGGCGGAGCGGCATCTGCGGGCCTTCCTCGACGCGGTGGCCGACGGACTGCCCCGCTCCCCCGCCGCCGATCTCGTCACCGGCGCCCCGGCCTTCGCGGCGGCCGCCCCGCAGCACATCCCGGAGCAGCACGCCTGGGCGGCGGAGATCGCCGCCGGGCACGATGCGGGCGTACGGCTGTCGCTGCGCCTCGAGGTCCGCGGGCACGGCGGGCTGCCCCCGGCCTCCGGGGAGGGCGAGCTTCTCGCCGCCCCGGGGAGCCTCACCTTCGCGGCCGTTCTCCAGGTCCACAGCGTGACGGACCCTGGCGTGGTGGCGGACGCGGCGGAGGTGTGGGCCGGGGGCCCGGCCACCGGGGAGGCGTTCGGTGCGCGGGCCCGGATGGACACCCTGGTCACGCTGCGGCGGGCGGCCGCCGCGTGGGCGCCGCTCGCACCGCTGCTCTCGGCGGCGGTACCGGACACGCTGGAGCTGGACGACGACGAGGTCGTCGCCCTGCTGGGCCCGGCGGGGCGGTCGCTGGCCGCCGCCGGGGTGCAGGTGCACTGGCCGAAGGAGCTGGTCACCGGCGTGACCAGCCACGCGGTGCTCGGACAGGACGCCCCCGGGGACGGCACCGGGCCGGAGGGCGCCCAGGCTGGCGCCCCCGGCCCCCAGGAGGACGGCGGCGCGGCGTGGGGCGGGCGGTCCGGTGGCGCGGCGGCGTGGCTGTCGGCCGATGCGCTGCTCTCGTTCAGCTGGCGGTTCTCGGTGGGCGGACAGGCCCTCGACCGGGCGGAGCTGGACCGGCTCGCCGAGGCGGGACGGCCGCTGGTGCGGTGGCGGGACCGATGGGTGCTGGTCGACCCGGAGGCGCTACGAGCTGCTCGGGGGCGCACGGACCGTACCCTCACGCCCCTCGATGCGTTGGGCGCCGCGCTGACCGGCAGCGTCGAGACCGACGACGGCGACCGGGTCGCGGTCGAGGTGACGGGCCCGCCGGCCGCGCTGCGGGACCGGCTCGCCGATCCGGAACGCCCGGACCGGGCACCTGTGCCGCAGCCCGCGGCGCTCGCCGCCACCCTGCGCGACTACCAGCTGCGCGGACTGGAATGGCTGCACCGGATGACCTCGCTCGGGCTGGGCTGCTGCCTCGCCGACGACATGGGGCTGGGCAAGACGATCACGCTGATCGCGCTGCATCTGCACCGTGCGGCCACCCCGGAGACCGCCGGTCCCACGCTCGTGGTGTGCCCCACCTCCCTGCTGGGCAACTGGCAGCGGGAGATCGAGAAGTTCGCCCCGGGGACCGCGGTCCGCCGCTACCACGGCGCGCGGCGCAGCCTGGCCGATCTCGCGCCGGACGAGTTCGTCCTCACCACGTACGGCACCCTGCGGCTGGACGCCGCGCGGCTGGCGGAGGCGGGGTGGGGGCTGGTCGTCGCGGACGAGGCGCAGCATGCGAAGAACCCCGCCTCGGCGACCGCGCGGGCGCTGCGGACGGTGCCTTCCGGGGCGCGGGTGGCGCTGACCGGCACACCCGTGGAGAACAATCTCTCCGAGCTGTGGGCCGTCCTCGACTGGACGACACCGGGGCTGCTGGGGCCGCTGGGACGGTTCCGGAAGCACTACGCCCAGGTCATCGAGGGCGGCGGCGCCTCTCCAGAGGCGGTGGCCGCGGCCGAGCGGTTGGCGCGGCTGGTACGGCCGTTCCTGCTGCGCCGCCGCAAGTCGGACCCCGGGATCGCCCCCGAACTGCCGCCGAAGACGGAGACCGACCGCGCGGTGGCCCTCACCGCCGAACAGGCCGGACTGTACGAGGCGGTGGTGCGGGAGGGGCTCGCGGAGATCGCGGGGACGGACGGCTTCGCGCGGCGCGGGCTGGTGGTCCGGCTGCTGACCTCGCTCAAGCAGATCTGCAACCACCCCGCGCAGTACCTCAAGGAGCTGGAGGGCACCGCGACGACCCCCTCCGCACGGCCGGAGCTACCCGTTCCGGTGAAGGAAACCGGGGCTCCTACGGGTGCTGCGGTTTCGGCGGGCGCGGGGAACTCGCCGCGGATCGCCGGGCGTTCGGGAAAGGTGGAACTGCTCGACGAACTGCTGGAGACCCTGCTGGCCGAGGAGGCGAGTGTGCTGGTGTTCACCCAATACGTACAGATGGCGCGCCTGCTGGAGCGGCATCTGACGGGGCGCGGCGTTCCCGTGCAGCTGCTGCACGGTCAGACGCCGGTGGCGCGGCGGGAGGAGATGGTGCGGCGCTTCCAGGAGGGGGCGGTGCCGGTGTTCCTGCTGTCGCTGAAGGCGGCGGGCACCGGGCTCAACCTCACCCGTGCCTCCCATGTCGTGCACTTCGACCGCTGGTGGAATCCGGCGGTCGAGGCCCAGGCCACCGACCGTGCGTACCGGATCGGGCAGACCCAGCCGGTCCAGGTGCACCGCATGATCACGGAGGGCACGGTCGAGGACCGTATCGCCGGGATGCTCGCCCGTAAACAGCAGCTCGCCGACGCGGTGCTCGGCGCGGGCGACGCGGCGCTGACGGAGCTGACCGACGCCGAGCTGGCGGAGCTGGTCACCCTGCGGGGAGAGCACGGATGACGGGACGGCCGCGCCCTCAGGGGCACGACGGACAGGACGTACGGGAAGGCGAGTGGGACGGGGTGACGGGGGTCGTGGAGGAGATGCGGGCGGAGTACGGGGGTGCCTCCTCCGGTGGACGCGAGGCGGTGCCCGAGCGGACGTTCGCGGCGCTGCCCGCGGTGCGCGGCGGGGCGTTCGCGCAGAGCTGGTGGGGCCGGGCGTGGCTGAAGGCGCTGGAGGACACCGCGCTCGACAGGCAGCAGGTCAAGCAGGGGCGGCGGCATGCGCGGGCCGGTGCGGTGGGGGCCGTGTCGGTGCGGCCGGGACGGATCACGGCCATGGTGCAGGACCGCGATCACACCCGGCACCGCACCGATGTCCTGCTGCAGCAGCTCGGCCCGCGGGAGTGGGACCGGCTGCTGGATGTGATGGCGGACCGCGCCGGGCACATCGCCGCACTGCTGGACCGTGACATGCCGCCGGTGCTCGCCGAGGACGCGTCCGACGTGGGGATCGAACTCCTGCCGGGCATCGGCGATCTGGAGTCGGAGTGCAGCTGCGAGGAGTGGGACCACTGCGCCCACTCCGCCGCGCTCTGCTACCAGCTGGCCCGGTTGCTGGACGAGGATCCGTTCCTGTTGTTGCTGGTCCGCGGCCGCGGGGAGCGGGAGTTGCTGGACGAGTTGCAGGCCAGGAGCGCGGCGCGGGCCGCCGGCGCCTCCGGGGAACGGCCGCCGACGGTCGTCGGCGCCCCCGCGGCGCAGGTGTATGCGGCACGGGAAGCGCTGCCGCCGCTGCCCGAGCTGCCGCCTTCCGTGGACGCCTGGGACGACCCGGCTCCCCTCGGGGGCGGCACCCCGCCCGAGCCCGGGGTGGAGGTCGCGGCGTTGGAGCTGCTGCGGGCGGACGCGGCGGCGCGGGCCCGGGAGTTGCTGGCCGGGGCCCTCGCCGCCCGGCCCGGTCAGGCGCCGCCCGCGCTCACCCGCGCGCAGGACGCCGTACGGCTGGCGGCCGCCGAGCCCGAGCCCGCGGCGGCGGCGCGGTTGGCGGCGGGTTCGGGGCGCGATGCGCGGGCCATGGCGCTGGCGGTGCGCGCCTGGCGGCTGGGCGGCGCGACGGCGCTCGACGTCCTGGAGGAGGACCGGGTGCCGGATCCGGCCGATCTGGTGCGCGCCCGGGCGCAGCTGGCCGCCGCCTGGCCGGACGCCGCGCAGCCCGAGCTACGGATGTCGCGGTCCCGTTGGACGGTGCGGGGCGGCGACGCCCAGCTGCGCCGCGGACGGGACGGACGCTGGTGGCCGTACCGCAAGGAGCAGGGCCGTTGGGCGCCGGCCGGACCGGCGGCGCAGGATCCGGCGGCGGCGCTCACCACCGCGATATCCGGTCCGGACGCCCCGGAGCCGCGGGACGGCGCGGGCGCGGACGCCGCCGTATAGCGCCCCCGTTCGCGCCGGTCCGCCCCGGGTGCGTCCGGGTGTCCGCCCGGCCGATCCCCGCCGCCCTCCTGCGGGCGGGCGGCGGGGCGTGCTTCGCTGGAGCGATCCCCATCGCACCGATCCCGTCGCACCGCCGCCCGCCACCGGGCCGGTGCCCCGCAGCGAGGAGGAGCCATGACCGATGCCCCGCCGGCGCCCGGCCGGACCACCGTGCCGTATCACGAGGACCGGTCGCCGGGGAGCGGTGCGCTGCCGCCCCGGCCCTGGTACGCCGGATCGGACGCCGTACGGCTGTCGTTGAACGGCCGCTGGCGGTTCCGGCTGTCGCCCACGGCCGCCGGACGGGACACCGCGTTCGCCGACCCGGATTTCGACGACGCCGGGTGGACGGAGCTGGAGGTTCCGGGCCACTGGGTGCTCCAGGGGCACGGCGCGCCCGCGTACACCAACACCGCGTACCCGTTCCCGGTCGATCCGCCGCGGGTGCCCGACGAGAACCCGACCGGCGATCACCGCCACCGCTTCGATCTGCCCCCGGACTGGCCGGACGGCCCGGCGGTGCTGCACTTCGGCGGGGTGGAGTCCTGCGCCCGGGTGTGGCTCAACGGCACGGAGCTGGGCCACTTCAAGGGCAGCCGGTTGGCGCACGAGTTCGCGGTGGGCCCGCTGCTGCGCCCCCGCGGCAATGTCCTGGCCGTCCGGGTGCACCAGTGGTCGTCGGGCAGCTATCTGGAGGACCAGGACCAGTGGTGGCTCCCCGGCATCTTCCGCGAGGTGGAGCTGCACAGCCGTCCCGAGGGGGCGGTCGCCGACCACTTCGTGCACGCCGGGTACGACCACACCACCGGCCTCGGCACACTCCGCGTCAGCTGCGATCCGCCGGGCCGGGTGACGGTGCCCTCGCTCGGCCTGGATCTGGCGACGGACGAGAGCGCGACCGTCGCCGTCCGCCCGTGGACGGCGGAGGAGCCGGTGCTGTACGACGGCGAGCTGGTCACCCCGGGCGAGCGGATTCCGCTGCGGATCGGCTTCCGTACCGTCCGGGTGGCGGACGGGCTGCTGCAGGTCAACGGCGTCCGGATCCTGCTGCGCGGCGTCAACCGCCACGAGTTCGACCCGCACCGGGGCCGCGCCCTGGACCGCGGGACGATGCGGGGTGACCTGCTGATGATGAAGCGGCACAACCTCAACGCGGTGCGCACCAGCCACTATCCGCCGCATCCGGCGTTCCTCGATCTCTGTGACGAGCTGGGCATGTGGGTCGTCGAGGAGTGCGATCTGGAGACCCACGGCTTCCGGGCGCTGGGCTGGCGGAACAACCCGGTCGACGACCCGCGCTGGGAGCCCGCGCTGCTCGACCGGGCCCGCCGCACGGTCGAGCGGGACAAGAACCACCCCAGCGTGATCATGTGGTCGCTGGGCAACGAATGCGGCACCGGGCAGGGGCTGTCCGCGATGGCCGCCTGGATGCGACGGCGCGATCCGTCCCGGCCACTGCACTACGAGGGCGACCCGAGCTGCGCCGACACCGATGTGTACGCACGCATGTACGCCGACCACGCCGAGGTGGAGCGGATCGGACGGCGTACGGAGGAGCCGCCGGCCGATGCCGCCCTGGCCGCGCGGCGGCGTGACCTGCCGTTCCTCCTGTGCGAGTACGGCCATGCGATGGGCAACGGCCCCGGTGGGCTGAGCGAGTACCAGCGGCTGTTCGAGACCTATCCGCGCTGCCAGGGCGGCTTCGTCTGGGAGTGGCTCGACCACGGGCTGCACCGCACCACCCCGCAGGGTGCGGAGTTCCACGCCTACGGCGGCGATTTCGGCGAGGAGCTGCACGACGCCAACTTCGTCTGCGACGGGCTGGTCTTCCCGGACCGTACGCCGTCCCCGGGGCTGACGGAGCTGAAGAAGGTCGTCGAGCCGGTACGGATCACGGCGGGCGGCGCCGCCGACGGCCCGCCGCGGACGGTCGTGATCCGCAACCTCCATGACTTCGCGGACCTTTCGGGGCTGGCGTTCCACTGGGCGTACGAGGTGGACGGCGTGGCACACGCCTCGGGCACGCTGCCCGTCCCGGACACCGCGGCGGGCGCGACGGCCGAGGTCGAGCTGCCGCCGGTGCCTTCCTCCCCTGGTGGGACGCGCGCCGACGGGTCCCTGCCGGAGGCATGGTGGACGGTCCGGGCGGTGCTGGCGGAGGCGACGGCATGGGCACCGGCCGGGCACGAGATCGCCTGGGGCCAACTGCCCGCACCGGCGCCCGGCGGCCGTTCCGGCCCGCCCACCCGGCCATTGGTGCCGCCGCGCCGGCCGGGGGCGGACCTCACTCTGGGCCCCGGTCTCTTCGACCCGGCGACGGGCCTGCTCACCGCGGTGGCGGGTGAGGCGGTGCGCGGTCCGCGGCTCGATGTGTGGCGGGCGCCGACCGACAACGACGAGGCGGCGCCCGGCGCCCCGGATCCGGGGCCCGCCGCCGCCTGGCGCCGGGCCGGTCTGCACCGGATGCACCACCGTACGGACGACGTCGCCCTCTCACCGGAGGCGCTGACGGTACGCACCCGGGTCGCGGCCGCCGGGACGGATGCGGCGCTGCGCGTGGTCCACCGCTGGACGGCCGCGGCGGAGCTGCTGCGGCTGGAGGTGTCCGTCGAACCCGAGGGGGAATGGCACGTTCCGCTGCCTCGGCTGGGGCTGCGGATGGCGGTGGCGGGGAGCCTGGGCCAGGTGCGGTGGTGGGGCGGCGGGCCCGGCGAGGGCTACCCCGACAGCCGGGCGGCCGCCCGGTTGGGGCGCTGGGAGTCGTCCGTCGACGCGCTGCAGACGCCGTACGTCCGCCCGCAGGAGAACGGTGCCCGGCCCCATGTGCGGTGGGCGGAGCTGACCCGGGCCGACGGCACCGGTCTGCGGATCGACGGCGTACCGGAGTTCTTCCTCACGGCCCGGCGCTGGACCACCGAGGAGTTGGACGCCGCCCGGCACACCACGGATCTGACGCCCGGTGAGCGGGTCTGGCTCCACCTCGACCATGCGCAGCACGGCCTCGGCAGCCGTTCCTGCGGTCCCGGTGTGCTCCCCCGGTATCGGCTGGTGCCCGGGCCCGCCCGGTTCGCGTTCACGTTCTCCGCGGTGCGGTGAGGCGGCCGTGACGCGGGGGCCGGACCGTCTCGCCGAGGGGTTCTCAGCTCAGGGCGAAGCGCTCGCTCGGCTCGCCCCGGAGGCGGCCCGGTGGGAGCCTGCGGCCGTAGGCGACGAGCAGCAGGTCCTGGGCGGAGCCGGTGAGCGGGGCGCCGGTGCCGTAGCTCCAGTCCCGGTCGTCGGCCCGGAGCGCGACACCGTCCAGCGCGGCGCCGAAGAACCGTACGGTCCGGGGCGTGACGTTCTCCAGGAGGACGGTCAGCCGGTCCTCGGGCACGCGGCGGTCCAGGCCCAGCGCGACGGTGATGTCCAGGCCGTGGACCACATCGTGGCCCAGGGCGCCCGCGTACCCGCCGACCGGCGGCTTCCAGGGGTGGTGCGCATGGGTGCGGAGCGCCTCGGCCAGCTCCCGCGGGGTGAGGGCGGCGGCGTCGCGGCGGGCGCACCGGTCGGTCATCCGGTGCAGACTCCCGCGGGCCGCCAGCAGCTCCCGCGCGATCCGGGCGAGCGGATGGCGGAAGCCGAGCGACATATGGGCGACGACCTCCCGGACCCGCCATCCCGCGCACAGCGTCGGCGCGTCCCAGGAGGCGTCCGGCAGGCCGTCCCAGACGTCCGCCAACTCCCGGCGTTCCGCCGCGATCAGGGCTCTGATGTCCATCGTCGTTCTCCCGTGCGTTCGTGGGGTGCGCGGAGCCGTGCACCGTGTCTCCAGGGTGTCCGGGCCGGTCGCCCACGTCCAAGAACGAGTTGTGGTGATCACTAGAATCCGTGGTTATGGAGCTTCGGCAGCTGCGGTATCTGGTGGCCGTGGCGGAGGAGGCCAATTTCACCCGCGCCGCCGCCCGGCTGCACGTCGCCCAGCCCGGGGTGAGCGCGCAGATCCGGCAGTTGGAGCGGGAGTTGGGGCATTCGCTGCTGGACCGTTCGGGGCGGCGGGTGACGCTGACGGAGACCGGTGAGGCGGTACTCCCCTACGCGCGGGCCGCGTTGGCGGCCGTCGACGGCGTACGGCAGACCGCCGACGAGTTCGCCGGGCTGCTGCGCGGCCGGGTCCGTCTGGGGCTGATCTCCGGTGCCGTCGGGCACTCCTTCGACGTGGTCTCCGTGCTGGCCGGTTTCCACGAGCGGCATCCGGGCGTGGAGATCGCGCTGACCGAGGACACCTCGGAGCGGATGCTCGGTGCGCTGCGCCGCGGCGAACTGGACATCGCCGCGGTCGGGTTGGCCGACGAGGCGCCGCCGCCCGGGGTGGCGTTCCGGCTCGTGGTGGACGAGCCGCTGGTGGCGGCCGCCGCGCCCGGTGATCCGGTCTTCGGGCACACCGTCGGCGGGGCGCTGCCGCTCGCCGCGCTGGAGGGTCGGCGGCTGATCGGGCTGCCGCGCGGCACCGGCCTGCGTGCGGTGCTCGAACGCGCCTGTACCCGTGCCGGGTTCCGGCCGGACATCGCCTTCGAGGCGGCGTCCCCGGGGCTGGTCACCCAGCTGGCCGCGCGGGGCCTGGGGGTGGCCGTGGTGCCCGCACTGCCGGCGGCGGTCGCGGCGGAGGCCGGGCTGTGGACGCGTGAGTTGACCGGGCCGCCGCTGCGTGGCCGGGTCGCGTTGGCCTGGCGGTCGGACGGCTCCCCGGGACCGGCCGTCCGGAGCCTGCTGGAGCGGCTGCACACCGCGCTGACCAGGGTCGCACCGGATCCGCCGGGCTCCGGGTGACGGCCCGTTGTCACCGGGCGGCGTTACGATCCGGACGGACGGGGTCGATGGCTCCCGTCCCTCTGCGCAGTTCTCCTGGAGAGGTTCCCGATGGTCCGCACGTCTGTGCCGTTCGCCGATGCCCTCGCCGCGGGGCCGGTGGTCCTCGACGGCGGGCTGTCCAACCAGTTGGAGGCCGCGGGGCATGATCTCGGCGACGCGCTCTGGTCGGCGCGGCTGCTCGCCGAGGACCCGGAGGCGGTGATCGAGGCACACCGTGCGTACTACGCGGCGGGGGCGCAGGTCGCCATCACCGCCAGCTATCAGGCGACGTTCGAGGGGTTCGCCCGGCGCGGGGTCGGCGCCGCCGAGGCCGGGGCGCTGCTCGGCCGTTCCGTGGCGCTGGCCCGGGAGGCGGCGGGGCGGGCCCGGGCGGGCGGCGTCGCCGGGCCGCTGTACGTGGCCGCGTCCGCCGGGCCGTACGGCGCGATGCTGGCGGACGGTTCGGAGTACCGGGGACGCTACGGCCTGACCGTGGCCGAGCTGACGCGTTTCCACCGGCCCCGGCTGGAGGTCCTGGCGGCGGCCCATCCGGACGTGCTGGCCCTGGAGACGGTGCCGGACGCCGACGAGGCGCGGGCTCTGGTGCGGGCGGTGCGCGGGCTGGACACCCCGGCGTGGCTCTCGTACAGCGTGGCGGGGGCGTGCACCCGGGCGGGGCAGCCGCTGGAGGAGGCGTTCGCGGTGGCGGCGGATGTGGAGGAGATCGTCGCGGTGGGCGTCAACTGCTGTGCGCCCGCGGACGCGGACCGCGCCGTCGAGGTGGCGGCCCGGGTGACCGGTAAGCCGGTGGTGGTCTATCCCAACAGCGGGGAGAGCTGGGACGCCGGGGCCCGCACGTGGTGCGGTGCGCCGGAGTTCCGTGCGGAGCAGGTGACCGGCTGGGCGGCGGCCGGGGCCCGGCTGATCGGTGGCTGCTGCCGGGTGGGTCCGGAGCAGATCAGGGCGCTGGCGGCGCAGTTGCGGGGGTGAGGGGCACGGTGTTCCCGGGCGGGCCTCCGGGCCGGGCGTACCCATGGCCAGCGGGGCGCCCGCCGCGGAAAGCTTCCCTGCGGCGCCCCACGGCTCCGGAGCAGCGGGGCCTCGGCCTGCGCCCGAGCCCCGGGTGTGCCGTCCGGCCCGGGCCGGACGGCGCACCCGTCACGCTCAGGAGAGCGGGGCGTGCAGCTTCTTCGTGCCGGAGCGGTTGCCCATCAGGCTGCAGCTGACGCTCTTGATGCCGAGGTTGTAGCCCTTGAGGTTGGGGAACTGCACGTAGGTCCCCTCGGCGGTACCGGAGGGCTGGCGGGCGGCCTTGCTCTCCAGGTCGCTCTTGCAGATCTTCGCGGCCTCGTCCTTGATGTCGGAGCTGGATGTGAAGCCGGAGCGCAGTTGGTGGATGCTCACGACCTCGGCGTCGTGGGCCTCGTCGCAGGACGCCGCGTCGTTGTTGCCGCTGCCGTCCGCCGGGAGGTCGTAGCAGTCGCCGACCTCCAGCTTGAAGAACGGGATGGTGCTCTCCGACGGCGAGGCGCTCGCGGGGTCGGACGGGAAGTCCGCGGCGGTGGTGGGCCCGTCGTCCGGTGTGGCGCTCGGCGAGGCGTCGGTGTTGCGGGACGGCGTGGCGCGGTTCTTCCTGTCGTCGTCGCCGTCGCCGCTCATCGCGATGATGCCGAAGACGACGGCGAGCACCAGTACACCGCCGCCGATGATCGCCGCGATGATCTTGCCGTTGCCACCGCCGGACGGCGGCGGGGGCGGCGGCTGCCAGCCCCCGGGAGCGCCGGGGCCGCCCGGACCCGCCGGCCCGAAGCCGGGACCGGCCGGACCGTAGCCGCCGGGCGGCGGGCCGGCCGGCTGCCCTCCCGGCGGCGGGAACCCGCCCTGCCCGTACCCGCCCTGCACCGGACCGCCCGCACCGTAGCCGCCGGGCGGCGGACCGAAGCCGCCCTGACCGTCGTTCGGGGGCTGGTTCGGCGGGGGCGGCGGAGGCGGAGGAAAGCTCATGGCAGAGATAATCGCTTCTTTGCGGGGTCTTGGGAAACTCGGTGACAGAGCTGGGACGAACGGCGGCTGAAATATCCGGCGATTGGGCACGGGTCGATGCGCAGCCACCCGCTCCACCCTACGGCCCGGAGGTTTGACGTGTTCATCGACCTGCCCCTGGACGAACTGCGCCGCTACCGCCCGCCGGTCCCCGAGCCACCGGGCTTCGACGCCTTCTGGCAGCGGACCCTGACGGAGGCCCGCGCCCACGACCTCGACGCACGGTTCACCGCAGCCGACGCCGGGCTGGCCCTCCTGGACACCTATGACGTGGAGTTCGCCGGGTTCGGCGGGCACCGCATCCGCGGCTGGTTCCTCGCCCCGCGCGGCGCCGCCGGGCCGCTGCCGTGCGTGGTGCAGTACCTCGGCTACGGCGGTGGGCGTGGGTACCTCCACGACTGGCTGCTGTGGCCGTGCGCCGGGCTGGCGACGCCGGTGATGGACGCGCGCGGGCAGAGCGGCCCCAACCGGCCGGGCGCCACCCCGGACCCGGTCGGCGCGGCCCACCCCGGGGTGCCGGGGAAGGTGACGCAGGGTCTGCTCGACCCGGACGCGTACTACTACCGGCGGCTGTACACGGACGCGGTCCGCGCGGTGGAGGCGGCGGGCGCCCTTCCGGTGGTGGATCCGGCGCGGATCGTGGTAGCCGGGCGCAGTCAGGGCGGTGCATGCGCGCTGGCGGTGGCGGGCCTGGTGCCGGAGGTCGCCGGGGCGCTGATCGACGTCCCGTTCCTGACGGACATCCGGCGGGCGCTGGAGATCACCGAGGCGGGGCCCTACGGCGAACTGGCCCGTTACTTCGCGGGCGAGCGGCTGCACATCGACCGGGCGCTGGCCACCCTCGACCACGTCGACGGGCTGAACTTCGCGGTCCGCGCGCAGGCGCCTGCCCACTTCGGCACCGCGCTGCGCGACACGGACACCCCGCCGTCCACCGGCTTCGCCGCGTACCACCACTACGCGGGCCCCAAGGAGCAGCAGGTGTGGCGGTTCAACGGGCACGAGAGCGGCGGCGGGCATCAGCGGGCGGAGCAGCTGCGGTTCGTCCGCGAGCTGTTCGGCTGAGCCGCCGGGGCGCCTCGGGCCTCGGGTCCGGGGCGCCTCTCCCCCATTAGCATGCGGCACGCGCGGGGAGTTCCCCCGGGCATGCGGTGGCCGAACGGCCCGGTCCGCGGCCGGGCGGAGGGAGAGAGCGTGATGGGCGCACAGGCAGCGGGACCGCTCGTCGTCGGTGTGGACAGTTCGACGCAGTCCACCAAGGTGCTGGTGGTGGACGCGGCGTCCGGCACGGTCGTCGCCCGCGGCCGGGCCCCGCACGCCGTCGGCGGCGAGGCGGGCAAGGAGAGCGATCCGGGCCGCTGGTGGGCGTCGCTCGCCGAGGCGCTGGGGCAGTGCGGGGACGCGGCGCGGCAGGCGGGCGCGGTGTCGGTGACCGGGCAGCAGCACGGGTTGGTGACGCTGGACGCGGCGGGTGCGCCGGTGCGGCCCGCGCTGCTGTGGAACGACGTACGGTCCGCGCCGCAGGCGGAGCGGCTGGTGGCGGAGCTGGGCGGGGCCGCCGCGTGGGCCGAGCGGGTCGGCAGCGTGCCGGGCGCGGCGTTCACGGTCGCCAAGTGGGCGTGGCTGCGCGAGCACGAACCGGCTGCGGCCGCCGCCACCGCCGCGGTCCGGCTGCCGCACGACCACCTCACCGAGCTGCTGTCCGGGGAGGCGGTCACCGATCGGGGCGACGCGTCCGGCACCGGTTGGTGGGCCTCGGCCACCGAGGCGTACGACACCGGGATCCTCGACCACATCGGGCTGGACCCGGCCGCGCTGCCGCGCGTCGCCCGACCCGGGGAGGTGGTGGGCACCGTACGGACCGATGAGCTGCCGCTGCCGCGCGGGGCGCTGGTGGCGGCGGGCACCGGCGACAACATGGCGGCGGCGCTGGGGCTCGGGCTGCGGCCCGGCCGGCCGGTGCTGAGTCTGGGGACGTCCGGCACGGTCTACGCGGTCTCGCGGCGGCGGCCGGCCGATCCGTCCGGGACGGTCGCCGGTTTCGCGGACGCCCGCGGCGACTGGCTGCCGCTGGCCTGCACCCTCAACTGCACGCTGGCCGTCGACCGGATCGCCGCGCTGCTGGGCCGTGACCGGGAGGCGGTCGAGGCGGGCGGCGAGGCGGTGCTGCTGCCGTTCCTCGACGGGGAGCGCACCCCGAATCTGCCGGGGGCTTCGGGGCTGCTGCACGGGCTGCGGCACGACACGACGCCCGGTCAGGTGCTGCAGGCGGCCTACGACGGTGCGGTGTTCGCGCTGCTGAAGGCGGTGGACCAGGTGCTGGACGCCGAGTCGGCGGCCGATGCACCGCTACTGCTGATCGGCGGCGGGGCGCGGGGCCGGGCCTGGCGGGAGACGGTGCGGCGGCTGTCGGGGCGCCCCGTGGAGGTGCCCGAGGCCCGCGAACTGGTCGCCCTGGGCGCCGCCGCACAGGCCGCGGGGTTGCTGCTGGGCGAGGACCCGGCGGCGGTGGCGCAGCGCTGGGGCACCGCCCGCGGCACCGCGTACCCGCCGCGTGAGCGGGACACCGCCGCATGGGAGCGGCTGACGGCCACCCTGGCCGACGGGGACGCGCTGCTGCGGCGGTGAGGGACGCGTCCGGGCCGCTCCCCGGGGCCGGTCCGGACGCCTCGCCGCCGCTTCCCGGGCCGGGCCGCGCGACGCGCCCGGCCGCCCCAGGGATCACTACGGCATCCGGGTGACGGCGTGTCACACCCAACTCGCCTGTGCGACCTGCGAGTTCCGCCTTTGGTTCGCCCATTGGCACCATCCGGAGGCCCTTGGCATCCGGGGGACGGCTGCGCATCATGAACACACCGGCCACACGTGTCATGTACGCGTCCCCCCTCGGCCTCGTCAGGAGTACGCATGGAGTCCGACCGCACCTCCCTGCCCCGCCGCCGCCTGCTCACCGGCGCCGCCGCGCTCGCCGCGGCCGCCGCGCTGGTCCCGGCCGGCAGCGCCGCCGCCCGCCCCCGCACCGCGCGCCCCCGGGCAGCCGCCTATCCGCCCGTGCACTGGGCCGCCGCCGACCCCGCCAACTTCACGGAGGCCAACCGTCCGACGGAGTATCCGGTCGAGATGGTCGTCATCCATGTGACGCAGGAGACGTTCGCCGACACCCTCAAGCTCTTCCAGGACCCGAACCACAAGGCGGCCGCCCACTACGTCGTCCGCTCCTCCGACGGCTATCTCGCCCAGTGCGTCAGCGAGAAGAACGTCGCCTGGCACGCGGGCAACTGGGACTACAACACCCGCAGCATCGGCATCGAGCACGAGGGCTGGGTCGACGACCCGAAGTGGTTCACCGACGCCCTCTACCAGCAGTCCGCCGCCCTGACCGCGGCCATCTGCGACCGGTACGACATCCCCAAGGACCGCAAGCACATCATCGGCCACGTCGAGGTCCCCGGCACCGACCACACCGACCCGGGCCAGTACTGGGACTGGTCGCGCTACATGGATCTGGTCAAGGGCCGCGCCTGACGCTCCGCCACCCGGGCGGCGTTCCCGAGATGTCCGCCGCGCCGACATCCACGCGCCACGGCGACGACGCCGGGCACCGCGAGGATCGGTGTGACCTCGGGAGGGACCGTGCGACGTCGATGGGGTGCGGTACACACGGCACTGGCGGCGCTGGCCGTCTGGAGTCTGCCGATCACGGCCGGCAGCCCTCCGGCGAGCGCCGCCGCCACCTTGACCACCGCGCCCGGCCACCGGCAGGCGCCCGGCGTCACCTATACGACGTTCCAGGTGGCCGTGGTGCGCGGCACCGCCCACGGCCACCTGGTGACGGTCGATCTGCGGGCGCCGCGCGTCACGGTGGACCTGCTGTACCCCGGGGCGGTCGGCGCGCGGGCGCCGGTCTCCGTGCTGGCCGCGGCGCGCGGTGCGACCGCCGCGGTCAACGGCGACTTCTTCCACCTCCTCGAAAGCCAGCACCCCGGCATCCCGGCGACCGGCGCCCCGTCCGGCCCGGCCGTCGCCGCCGGACACGGGCTGAAGGCCGCGGTCCCCGCCGGTCAGCGCTTCGGCCCCGCACCGCCCCCCGGCGCGAGCCCCGAGGACGTCCTCGGCATCGGCGACGACCGGCGGGCGCGGCTGGACCGGCTCACCCTGCGCGGCGCCGCGGTGACCGGCCACGGCACGCTGCCGCTCACCGGGCTCAACCAGTACGCGCTCCCGGTGGACGGCATCGGCGCGTACACCTCCCGCTGGGGCCCGGCCGCACGGGCGCGCGCCGTCTGCGGCACCGACACGGACCGGGCGGCGCCGTGCACCACACGCGTACGGGAGGTGACCGTGGCCCACGGCCGGGTCGCCGCGGTCGCCGACCGGCCCGGCGCCCAGGTACCGCCCGGCGCCGAGGTGCTGCTGGGCCGCGAGGAGGGCGCGCGGCGGCTGGCGGCGCTGCGGCCGGGCGATCCGGTGCGCATCGGCCACCGGCTGACCGGCCGGAGCGGAGTGCCGCTGCGGTGCGCGGTCGGCGGATTCGCGGTGCTGCGGGACGGGCGGACCGTACCGGGCACCGATCCCGCCGTCCCGGCGGTGCGGACCGGCGCCGGGATCGGGGACGGCGGCCGCACGCTGTATCTGCTGGCCCTGGACGGCACCCCGGGCGAGCCGGGGCTCACCCTCGCCGAGCTGGCCACCGTCCTGCGCGGGCTCGGTGCGCGCGACGGTGTGGATCTGGACGGCGGCGGCTCCTCGACGCTGGTGACCCGCGCACCGCACGGCGGGCAGGTCGTGGTGCGCAACCATCCGTCGGGCGGCGCGGAGCGCCCGGTGCCGAACGCGCTCGGGGTGTTCACGGGCGGATGACGCCCGCGCCCGGCGGTGTGCGGCCCGGAGCCGGTTACGGGCGGACGCTGCTGATCACGTCGGCGGCGCCGGAGAGGCTGTGCCGCAGGTCCGGGGCGATGTTGCTGCTCGCCAGGTAGAAGCCGAGCAGCGCACAGACGATGGCGTGCGAGAGCTTGAGCTTGCCACTGCGCAGGAAGATCGCTGTCAGAATGAGCAGCAACAGGACGACCGAGATCGTCAGAGCCATGGGTGCACCTCCGCGACGGCCGCCCGATCGGACGGCTAGGAGTGGCAAGTTTGGCGCATTTCAGGCAAAACCCCACCCGCACTACGGCACCCCATCCGGGTGATCACTGCGGGTCACACCGCTCGCGCCCCCGAAATTCCCGGCGATCGTGTGTCACGGATCACTTTCCCCGCGGGCAACGGAGCCTCCGCACCGGCCGTCTTAGCGACGGATATGCCCGGCGCCATCCGCGTCGGCGCACGCCCCCGGCCGACGGAAGCACCACCATGATCCGACCGCGCACCCCGCACATCCCACGGCGCCCCGTGGGGCAGGCGGCCTGCCGTGCACGGCGACCGTGCGCTCCCGTATCAGCCGAATATCCCCTTTCCATGCTTAATGTGACGGAATGAGCACCGTGCAGGACCAGGATCAACTCACGGGGTGGCTGCGCTTCCGGCGCCGCATCCCCAACGGCTTCGCCATCGCCTTCGGTGTGCTGGGCCTCTTCTGCGCCGTCACGGCGCTCTTCGGACCGCTACGGCGCGGGCTCCACCCGGTGGTCTACTGGCTGGACACCCTCACCATCCCCGTGGCGCCGAACTTCGCGTACGCCGTCTTCCTGTTCCTGGTCGGCGCGGCGCTGGCCGCCCGTAAACGGGTGGCGCTCTGGTTCGTCGTCGCCTACATGCTGCTGGTCGCCCTCGCCGACGCGCTGTTCCTCGCCGCCGGGTACTGGGAGTTCGCCGTCTCGCTGGCGGTGTGCACCGCCATCCTCGTGCTGCTCGTCGTCTCGCACCGCGAGTTCTACGCCATCACCCGGCGCGGCGCCTTCGTCCGCGCCGCGGGCGTGCTGGCGGCCGGGCTGGTCGCCGCGGTGCTGCTCGGCTGGGGCCTGGTGACGCTGTTCCCCGGCTCGCTGGAGCACGGCGCCGGCAACCGGCTGCTGTGGGCGGCCAACCGCGTCTGCGGCGGGCTGGTCGGCGGCCGCCTCGTCGAGGGCCACCCGCCGCACTGGATCGTCTTCCTGCTCGGCCTCTTCGGCGCCCTCGCGCTGCTCAACGCCGCCGCCACGCTCTTCCGCTCGCAGCGCCTGGAGGCGGCGCTCCACGGCGACGAGGAGGCCCGTATCCGGGCACTGCTCGCCCGCTACGGCGGCGACGACTCGCTCGGCTACTTCGCCACCCGCCGCGACAAGGCCGTCGTCTTCTCCCCCAGCGGCAAGGCTGCCGTCACCTACCGCGTCGAGGCGGGCGTCTGCCTGGCCAGCGGTGACCCGGTCGGCGACCGCGAGGCGTGGACCCAGGCCATCGAGGCGTGGCTGGAGGTCGCCGGGCGCTACGGCTGGCAGCCCGCCGTGATGGGCGCCAGCGAGGAGGGCGCGAAGGCGTTCGCCCGCTGCGGTCTGGGCGCCCTGCAGCTCGGCGACGAGGCGATCTTGCACGTCAAGGACTTCGAGCTGGACGGCCGCGACATGCGGGTCACCCGACAGGCCGTCAACCGCGTCCAGCGCACCGGCGCCACCTGCCGGATAAGGCGCCATTCGGCGCTCACCGACGCCGAGATGCGCGAGGTCATCGACCGCGCCGACGCCTGGCGCGACACCGAGACCGAGCGCGGCTTCTCCATGGCGCTGGACCGCCTCGGCGACCCCGAGGACGGCGACTGCCTGCTGGCCGAGGCGTTCGACGGCGACGGCCGGATGATCGCGCTGCTGTCCTTCGTCCCCTGGGGCGACGACGGCATCTCGCTGGACGTGATGCGGCGCGACCGCAGCGCGCCCAACGGCGTCATGGAGTTCATGGTCGCGCAGCTCTGCGCCCAGGCCGGGCAGTTCGGGGTGCACCGCATCTCGCTGAACTTCGCGGTGTTCCGCTCCGCCTTCGAGGAGGGCGCGCGGATCGGCGCGGGCCCGGTGCTGAAGTTCTGGCGCCGGCTGCTGCTCTTCTTCTCCAAGTGGTGGCAGCTGGAGGCGCTCTACCGCTCCAACGCGAAGTACGCCCCCGAGTGGTACCCGCGTTTCCTCTGCTACGCCGACACCGGTGCGCTGGCCCGGATCGGCCTCGCCTCCGGCATCGCCGAGGGCTTCGTCGCCGTACCGAGCCTCGGCAAGCTCTGGGGCAAGGGCCACAAGAAGAAGCTGCAGGCCCCGGCGAGCACCGCCGGACTGCCCTCGCTGGAGGAGCTGGGCCTGGTCAGCGAGGTGCCGACCGCCGAGGAGCAGCGGGAGCGGGAGCTGGCCGCGCTGCCGGAGCAGGTGCGCACCCGCCATCTGAAGCTGGAGCGGCTGCGCGCCGAGGGCACCGACCCGTACCCGGTCGGGGTGCGGCGTACGCACACGCTCGGCGAGGTGCGTACCGCGCATCCGGGGCTGGAAGCGGGCGCGCACACCGGGGAGACGGTGCGGATCGCCGGGCGGGTGCTGCTCACCCGCGACCACGGCGGCGTGCTCTTCGCCGTGCTGCGGGACTGGTCCGGTGACCTCCAGATCGCGCTGACCCGGGACACCACCGGCAAGGAGCTGCTGGAGCGCTTCGGCTCCGACATCGACCTCGGCGACCACATCGAGGCGGCGGGCGAGGTCGGCGCGAGCGACCGCGGTGAGCTGACGGTCTTCGTCACCGACTGGCGGCTGACGGCGAAGTGCCTGCGGCCGCTGCCCGACAAGCGCCGCGGTCTGACCGACCCGGAGGCGAAGGTCCGCCACCGCTATGTCGACCTGGTGGTCTCGCCGGACGCCCGGGAGACCGTACGGGCCCGCAGCACGGCGGTGCAGGCGCTGCGGCAGGGGCTGATCGACCGGGGTTACCTGGAGGTCGAGACGCCGATGCTCCAGCAGATCCACGGCGGCGCCAACGCCCGCCCGTTCCACACCCACATCAACGCCTACAACCTCGACCTGTACCTGCGTATCGCGCCCGAGCTGTATCTCAAGCGGCTGTGCGTGGGCGGTATGGAGAAGGTCTTCGAGATGGGGCGGACCTTCCGCAACGAGGGCATCTCGTACAAGCACAACCCCGAGTTCACGATGTTGGAGGCGTACCAGGCGTTCGCCGACTACGACGTGATGCTGGATCTGACCCGGGAGCTGATCCAGGGCGCCGCGGTCGCCGCGTTCGGCACCGCGACCGCCCGTAAGGCGGATGCGAACGGGCGGCTGGTCGAGCACGACATCTCCGGGGTGTGGCCGGTCAAGACCGTCTACGGCGCGATCTCCGAGGCGCTGGGCGAGGAGGTCGACGCGGACACCGACGCACAGGTGCTGCGGCGGCTGTGCGGTGCCTCGTCGGTGCCGGTGAAGCCGGAGATGGGCCGCGGCGACATCGTCCTGGAGATGTACGAGCGGCTGGTGGAGGAGCGTACGACGCTGCCGACGTTCTACAAGGACTTCCCGACGGACGTCTCGCCGCTGACCCGTCAGCACCGCAAGGACCCGCGGCTGGCCGAGCGCTGGGACCTCGTCGCGTTCGGCACGGAGCTGGGCACCGCCTACTCCGAGCTGACCGACCCGGTCGAGCAGCGGCGGCGGCTGACCGCCCAGTCGCTGCTGGCGGCCGGCGGTGACGTGGAGGCGATGGAGCTGGACGAGGACTTCCTCCAGGCGCTGGAGTACGCGATGCCGCCCACCGGTGGTCTGGGCATCGGCGTGGACCGGCTGGTCATGTTCCTCACCGGTCTGTCGATCCGCGAGACGCTGCCGTTCCCGCTGGTCCGGCGCCGCTGAGCGGTCCGCCTCCGTACGCCGCGCGCCTCTCCTCCGGGAGGGGCGCGCGGTGCGTTTCCGGGCACCGTAGGGAACCACGGCACCGGGTGGGGCGTTGGCCGCACATGACGACTCATGTGGTGCACTGCAACGGCCGGGACGCGACCGCCGAGGAACTGGCGGCCGTCGCGTTCGGCAGCCCCTCCCATTTCACCGCCATGCAGGTACGCGGCGGCCTGATCCGCGGACTCGACCTCCATCTGACGCGGCTGCGCAACGCCTCGCTGGAACTGTTCGGGAAGGCCACTCCGGACGACGAGATCCGCTCCCAGCTGCGGGCGGCGCTGGCGGTGAGCCCCGCCGATGTGTCGCTGCGGGTGCTGGTCCACGGGCCGGGCGATCCGTTCGCGGCCGGTGCAGGCGAGCCCGAGGTGCTGATCCGTACGGCGTCCGCCGGGGCGCCGCCGGCGGGCCCGCTGGCGCTGACGGCGGTGGCGCACGAGCGGTTCCAGCCTGCCGTGAAGCACGTCGGGGAGCCCGCGAAGCGGTTCTTCCTGCGGCAGGCGGTGGCGGAGGGGTTCGACGACGCCGCCTTCGTCGACCGGGAGGGGCGGCTGAGCGAGGGCACGATCTGGAACCTCGCGTTCTGGGACGGTACGGCGGTGGTGTGGCCGGTCGCCGGGATGCTGGAAGGCGTCATGCAGGGCATCGTCAAACGGCAGTTGGCGCAGCTCGGCGTGGCCCAGCGCGACGCCGAGGTCCGGGCCGACGGCCTCGCCGGGTGGGCCCGCGGGGCGGTGGTCCTCAACTCCCGGGCCCCTGCCGTCGCCGTCCACCGCATCGGCGGCGAAGTCCTGCCCGAGGCACCGGACTTCGTGGCGCTGCTGCACCGCGCGCACGAGGCGGAGCCGCTGGTCGCGCCGTGAGGGCTGTGGCGCAGCGGCGTTGAGCTGCGGTGACGGCCGTAGGGGGCCGGGATCCGGGCGTGTGCCGGGGCCCCCGGCCCGTGCCGCCGTCGAGCGGGTGCGGGCCTTCGGCCGGCGGGCGTTGTCAGACCCCTCGGTTACGTTGCCTGCATGACGGAATTCGTGATGGTGGCGGGGGCCTGGCTCGGGGCCTGGGTGTGGGGCGATGTGGCGCGGCTGCTGGGCGCGGCGGGGCACCGCGCCCATCCGCTGACGCTGAGCGGCATCGCGGAGAAGGCGGGCGTCCCGGCCGGTCAGCAGACCCATGTGCAGGACATCGTCGACGAGATCACCCGGCGGGATCTGCACGACGTGGTCCTGGTGGGGCACAGCTACTCGGGCATACCGGTGGGTCAGGCGGCCGAGCGGATCGGTGGGCGGCTGTCCCGGGTGGTCTTCGTCGACTCCGAAGTGCCGGTCGACGGCGGGTCGTTCGTCTCCGGCTGGTGGGAGGGGCCGGAGCGGCTGGCCGCACAGCTCGCCGCGAACGGCGGCTGGTGGGCGCCGCCGACCGCCGCGGACCTCGCCGGTCAGGGGCTCTCCGACGCACAGATCGCGCGCCTCGTGGCGGGGGCCACGCCGCATCCGGGCGCCTCGTTGTCGGAGCCCGCGACGCTGACGCGCCCGCTCGGCGCCCTGCCCGCCACCTATGTCAAGTGCCTGCTCGACGGCCCGGAGCCGAACACCACGGTGGCCGAACTGCTGACGCACGAGTCCTGGCGCCGCGTCGATCTCGACACGGGGCACTGGCCGATGGTCTCCCGACCGGAGGAGCTGACCCGCATATTGATCGCCGCGGCGGAGGGCCGGGGGTAGCAGACCGGGCCTGGCGGCCTCACGCCGCCTCGGGCCCCTCCCCCGGCGCCGTGGCCTGGTCCGTACCGGCCAGGTCGGACCAGCGCACCGTCCGGTCGCACCAGCGCTCCAGGAGCGTGTGGTCGTGGCCGACGGCGAGGAGACCGGCGCCGGTGCGGGTGCGGTACGCCTCGACGACGGCGACCAGCGCCGCGGTGGTGGACGCGTCCAGCATCGCGGTCATCTCGTCGCAGATCAGCCAGCGCGGCTCCAGCACCAGCGCGCGGGCGAGGCAGGCGCGTTGCAGCTGCCCGTCGCTGACCTCGTGCGGGCGGCGGGTGAGGAGATCTGCGGTGAGGCCGACGGTGGGGGCCAGTTCCGCGACGGCGGCGGGCGCCGCCGCGCGGCGGCCGGTGGCGCGCAGCGGTTCGGCGATGAGGTCGGCGAGCCGCAGCCGGGGGTCGGCGGAGAGCCGGGGCTGCTGGAAGACGACACCGAAGGAGGTGCGCAGGGCGCGGGGGGCGCGGTGGCGCCAGCCCGGGGCCGCCACGCCGTCCACGGTCACCGTGCCGGCATCCGGCCTGTGCAGCAGCGCCGCGACCCGGGCCAGGGTCGACTTGCCGCAGCCGCTCGGGCCGAGCAGCCCGACCGACTCGCCGGGCGCGACGGTCAGGGAGATGCCGGAGACGACCGGGCGGCGCCGCTCGTATCCGGCGGTGATGTCACGCAGTTCGAGCACGGCGGTCGCCCTTCTCCTCGGACTTCTCGGGGGCGTCGGCCGACGGTGTGCCGGGGTGCGGATGGTGGCAGGCGACGCCGTCGGACGGTTCCGGGCGGACGGCGCACCGGGCGTCCGCGCGGGGACAGCGGGCGGCGAAGGCACAGCCGTCCGGCAGGGCGCCCAGCTCGGGCGGGAGTCCGGGGATCGGGGCGAAGGCGCGGCCGGGCAGTGCGTCCAGCAGCCCGCGGGCGTAGGGGTGACGGGGGCCGGGGGTGCCGAAGAAGGTGGCGGCGTCGGCGTGTTCGACGATCCGTCCCGCGTACATGACGGCGACGTGGTCGGCGATCCGCTCGGCGGCCGCCAGATCGTGGGTGATCATCAGCAGCGCCCGGCCGTCGTCGGCGTGCGCCCGGAGCGCGTCGACGGTGCGGTCGACGAGGTCCCGGTCCAGGCCGGTGGTGGGTTCGTCGGCGAGCAGCAGCCGGGCGTCGCCGACCAGCGCGAGGGCGCTCGCCGCGCGCTGGGCGAGACCGCCGGAGAGCTGGTGCGGGTAGCGGTCCAGGTGGTCGAGGGGGAACGCGGCGCGCGCCGCGGCCTGCTCCGCCGCCGCGCGCAGCGCCTCCCGCGCCGCGCGCCGCCCGGGCCGCCGTACGCCGGGAACGCCGCTCGCCGCTCCGGCCGCCGCCGAGGCAGCCGGTCCCCCACCCAGCTCCCGCACCGTCTCCTCCAGTTGGGCGCGGATGGTGCGGACGGGCGTGAGGTGGGCGGCGGGGCTCTGCGGGACGAGGCCGATGCGGCGGCCGCGGACGGTGCGGGCCAGCAGTTGTTCGTCGGCGGTGAGCAGTTCCACGGCGGGTGCGCCGTCGGCGGCGGTCAGGTGGGCCGCGCCGGACGTCTCGGCGTTGCCCGGCAGCAGGCCGAGCAGCGCGGAGGCGAGGACCGACTTGCCGCAGCCGCTCTCGCCGACCAGGGCGAGGCAGCTGCCCGGCGCCAGGTCGAAGGAGGCGCCGGAGACGGCGCGGACGTGGTGTCCGCCGCGCATCCGGAAGCGGACCGACAGCTCGCGCACCGAGAGTACGGGGGCGGGTGGTGCGGCGGTGCGGGGCGCGGTCACAGCATCAGCTCCGATCGGCGGCGGGGGTTGATCCGCTCCCGCCAGGCACCGGCCAGACCGGCGAGGGCGAGGGTCGGCACGATGAGGAAGAGACCGGGGAAGAGCGTCGGCCACCAGGCGCCGGCCAGCAGTGAGCCGCGGGCGGCGTTGACCATGATGCCGAGGCTCGCCTCGTGCGCCGGGAGGCCCAGCCCCAGGAAGGAGAGCGCGGACTCGTGCCAGATGGCGTGCGGCACCATCAAGACGGCGGCGAGTCCGGCCTGCGGCAGCACGCCGGGCAGCAGATGCCGCACGGCCACCCGCCACCGGGAGGCGCCGCCGGAGATCGCCGCGTCGATATGGGGGCGGGAGCGCAGCGACAGCACCTCGGCGCGGACGATCCGGGCCGTGGACAGCCAGTGGGTCAGCGCCACGGACAGGATCACCGGCCAGACGCCGGGCCGGAACATCGCCACGATGAAGATGCCCAGCAGCAGATGGGGCACGGACGAGAAGAGGTCGACGAGCCGCATCACGGCGCGGTCCGCCCAGCCGCCGAGCGCCCCGGCCAGCGCGCCGACGGCGGTGCCCAGCCCGACGGCGACCAGCGCGGCGACCACGCCCACCAGCAGCGAGACCCGCAGACCGTAGACGCAGCGCAGCAGCAGATCACGGCCGACCTCGTCGGTGCCGAAGGGGTGGGCCAGGGAGGGGGCGTGGAGTTTCTGTGCCAGGTCGACGGACTGGTTGTCCAGCGGGAACAGCAGCGGGACGGCGAGAACGGCGAGGACCACGGCGGCGACGAGGACGGCGCTGACCCACACCCGCACGGTGCGGGTGCGCCGCCGGTGGCCCGTGCCGGGGCGCCGGTGCCAGGTCACGGCCGGTGCGGCCGGCGTGGCGGCACCGGTGCCGGGCGCGGTGCCCGGTCCGGGTGCCGCGGTGGCTTCCTGTCGGGTGGTGTGTGAGTCAGCCATCGAAGCCCACCCTCGGATCGGCGAGACCGTACAGCAGGTCGGAGAGGAGGTTGCCGACGAGGACGGCGGCGGTGGCGAGGACGGTGAGCGCGGCGAGCAGCGGGAAGTCCACGGCGGTCGCCGCCTCGACGGTGGCGGCGGCGATGCCCGGCCAGCTGAAGACCGTCTCGACCAGCAGCGCGCCGGTGATCAGTTCCGGCACCCGGGAGCCGATGAGGGTGAGGACCGGCAGCAGTCCGGAGCGGAGCGCGTGGTGCAGCAGCACGGTGCGTTCGCGCAGGCCGCGGGCGCGGGCGCCGCGCACCGGGTCCTCCTCCAGCGCGTCGCCGACGCCCTGCCGTACGTACAGCACGAACCACGGGAGCTGGGAGACGGCGAGGACGAGGGCGGGCAGCGCCACATGGCGGGCGATCTGGCCGGGGGTGGCGAGGTCGGTGCCGGTGTCGGTGAGGCCGCCGGCCGGGAGGACGCCGAGTTTCAGGGCGAAGAGCCAGACGGCGAGGAGACCGAGCCAGAACGGCGGCGCGGCTTCCAGGGTGTAGGCGAGGGAGGTGACGGCGCGGTCGAGGAGTCCGCCGCGGCGGCGGGCGGCGGCCACGCCGAGGGCGGTGCCGACGACGACGGCGAGGACGAAGGCGAGCGCGCAGAGCAGGACGGACCAGCCCAGGCGTTCGCCGATGACCTGGGTGACGGGTGCCCGGAGCGTGGCGGAGTCGCCGAGGTCGCCGGTGAGCGCGGCGGTGAGCCAGTGCCACCAGCGGCCGATCAGCGGCTGGTCGACGCCGAGGTTGTGGCGCAGTTGATCGAGGTTGGCCTGGGAGGCGGTGAGCCCGGCGTCACCCGCGTAGGCCCGGACCGGGTCGAAGGGCGAGGCCGCGGCGACGGCGAAGACCCCGAAGGTGACGGCGAGGAGGACCGGCACGGCGAGCAGCGCCCGCCGGCCGGTCATCCGCGCCATCGCCGCCCAGGGCAGCGAGGTGCGGAGCATCACGTGGCGGGCTGCCAGTCCTCGACGTTCCACCAGGGGCCGGAGGCCAGGCCGTGGTCGTGCGGTTCGGTCTGGGTGGTCAGGCCCTTCCAGCGGTCGGCGATCACGTAGACGTGGTCGACGTGGGTGAGGAAGGTGTAGGCGGGGTTGTCGACGAGGCGGCGCTGGACGGCGTCGTAGGCGGCCTTGCGGGCGGCCTTGTCGTCGGTGCGGCGGGCCTCGGTGAGCTTGGCGTCGACGGTCTTGTCGGCGTAGCGCGACATGTTGTTGAAGCCGTCCCCGGCGAGCGAGGAGTGCAGCAGGAGGTACTGGTCGAAGTCGGGGTCGGCGGGGCTGCCGCCACCGGCGAGGACGGCGTCCTTGGCCATCCGCGGCTCGATCGCCTCCCAGGTGCCGGATTCGACCTTGGCCTCGAGACCTGCCTTCTTCGCGTCGGAGGCGAAGGCGAGGGCGTGCTCCTGGCGGAGCTTGTCGCCGGAGAGGTACCAGAGGGTGAAGGAGGCGCGCTGGTGGCCCTTGGTGCGGATGCCGTCCGGGCCCTTCTTCCACCCGGCGTCGTCGAGGATCCGCTCGGCCTTCTTCAGGTCGTGCGGGCGCTCGGTGCCCTTCGCGAACCAGGGGCTGTCGGTGGGCACCGGTCCGTAGGCGGGCTTCCCGGCGCCGTTGAGGATGCCCTTGACCATGGCCTCGCGGTCGACGGCGAGGTCGAGGGCGCGGCGGACGGCCTTGGCGCCGGTGACCGGGTTGCCGGTGGGCAGCGTGACGTTGCGGTAGTCGAAGGTGGTGGCGGTGACGGTGGTGCGGTGCTTGTCGCCCTTGAAGGTGGCGGCGAGCTCCGGCGGCAGGATGGCGCCGTCGAGGTCGCCGGAGCGCAGCCGGGTGGCGCGGATGTCGTCGTCCTTGATGATCGCCATGGTGAAGTTCTTCACCTTCGGCGCGCCGCCCCAGTAGTGCGGGTTGGCCTTGAAGGTGAGCTTCTCGCCCTTGGACCAGTGGGTGAGGACGTAAGGGCCGGTGCCTATCGGCTTGGTGGTGAACGAGCCGTGGTTGATGTCCTGCTTGCCCGCGATGTGCTGCGGGGCGATGGGCAGGACGGTGCGCTCGGCGAACGGTGCGTAGGGGTACTTGAGGTGGAAGACGACGGTGTGGTCGTCCTTCTTCTCGACGCTCTTGAGCGCGTCCAGCTCCGCCTTGGAGGCGTTGTTGGTCTTGCTGTCGAGAATGGCGGAGTAGGTGAAGACGACGTCGTCGGCGCTGAAGGGCTTGCCGTCGCTGAAGGTCACGCCCCGGCGGAGGTCGAAGGTGTAGGTCCGGCCGCCGTCGGTGACCTTGGGCAGCGCGGTGGCGAGGGCGGGCCTGAGGTGCATCCCGGCGTCGTGGGTGAGCAGCCCGTCGAAGATCTTGGAGTTGCCGTCCTTGCCGTAGCCGAGGAGCGGGCTGAGCGTCTCCGGTTCGTACGCGATGCCGACCACCGCGGAGTCCGTGCGTCCGGTGGCGGCCTTGCCGTCGTCCGGTGTGGAACAGGCCGTCGCGCTCAGCGCGAGACCGGCCGCCAGCGTCACCGCGGCGACTCCCCGTGGGAACCGGGCCGTCATCCTCATAACTCCTCTGCGTGGGGATCGCTATTGCATGCTCATCGCAATTAAAGCGTACGTAAAGGTGAGCGGACGAAGCGGGGCGCTTCTGGTAGTGGCCGGTACCGGCGGGTGGCCCGCCCCGGCCCTCGGAAGCCCCCACGGCAGCCGCTCCGGGCACGGTGCGCCGCACCCGGCTGAACGCCGCACCGCTGGTCACCGAGGGCGGGCCGGGTGCCGGTCCCGGCCGCAGGGCGCGCGCCTCCCGTTCCCCGAAACCGCCCCGCCGGCGGCGGACGTCCCCAGGAGTGCAAGGGAGATCGCGACCGGGCGAGCGGACGAGGAGAGTGGCGGAGATGGCGCACGAGCGGGACGGGGCACCGGCACGGAGGCGGGTTCTGCTGGGCATGTCGGCCGCCGGGGCCCTGCTGGCCGCCGGGTGTTCCGGAAACGGCGAGGGCGCGGCGGAGAACGGCGGGACGGGCCCCGCGTCACCGGCCCCCGGCCACGCCCCCGCCGGGGTCCTCGCCGCGAACTTCAACGAGGATCCGCGCGGGACCACCCTCGACCGGCTGAAGGGCGTCAAGGCCGGTTGGGTCCGCGGTTTCGTGCCGATGCCCGAGGTCGAGGACGGTCACGCCGGGCGGCAGCGGGGCATCGCCGCGCTACTGGCCGCGAGCCACGCCGGGTGGGGTACCGTGCTGTCGCTGAAGTTCCCCTTCACCGGGCGGCCGCTGCCCGCGCCCGGCAGCGCCGCCATGAACACCGAGCTGAAACGCGTCGACCAGGTCCTGGACGCCACGCTCGGCACGGTGGACATCCTCGGCATCGGCAACGAACCGTTCCTCGAATCCCGCGCCGACGATCAGCGCCGCGGCCGCTTCAACGCCTTCTACGAGGCGCTCGCGCGGCACATCGTCGAGCGGCGCAAACAGCGCTTCCCCGACGGCTGCCGGACCCGGCTCTACATGGGCGCGCTCAACCGTCTGGAGGATCCGGCCACCCACGACGCCGCGCACGCCCGCTGGCTGACCTTCGTCCACGACACCCACGAGATCGAGGGCGTCGACATCCACCCCCATGTCGCCGCGATCGAGGACACCGAGGCGTATCTGACGTACGTACTGCCTCGTCTGCGCCCCGAACAGCGTTTCCTGGCGACCGAGTTCTCCCTGGTGCGGTTCTGGAAGCAGCACCTGAAGGACCATGTGCCCGCCTCGTTCGCCCGCAGCCGCGGCATCCCGGCGGACACCCCCGTCTGGCAGGCGCTCCGGGACGCCGCCGCGCACCCGCTCCCGCAGGCCGACTGGAAGCGCCTCCTGCTCGACAGCGCCTGGTTCGGCTCCCACCGGGACTTCCTGACGCACCAGATGCAGCGGTTCCGGGCCACCGGGCGCCTCGCGGTCGCCGCGTACGGCGTCGCGCAGGGGCCCGCAATGGTCCACGGCTTCGGGCCGACGTCCCAGCCCTGGCTGCTGAACAGCGTCTACTCCAACCTCACCGTCCAGCCCTCCGCCGATGGCACGCCCGCGCCCAACCCGGCCTGGTACGAGGAGTTCCGGGCGCTCCAGCGGGCGGAGGACCGGCTTCCGGTGCGTACCGGGACCGTCCCGAGCTGACCGCGCCCATACCGCCCGCCCGGGCCGCGGCGGCGAAGGGTCAGGAATCCGTAATGCCGCCCACATCGGACGCAACCCGCCGCGCACTCCGGCCCTCTGGAGGGGTGCGGGACACGCCACCCACGGGGCCACTCCCGTTCGACCGTCACACCACGCGTGCACGACGACATGCTCCGTGGCTGCCGTCCGGAGGACGCGCCGCGGGAAGGGAAGCCCATGACCAGGACGACGAGGACCGGGACACGGACGACGTACACACCTGGCGGGTGGCGGGTGGCCGTCACCGCCGCGCTGGGGCTGGCCGCGCTGGCGCTCACCGCCGCGCCCGCGCAGGCCAAGGGCACCGTGGAGGTGACGGCGCCGCGCACCGCGGCCGTCGGCAAGACCTTCACGGTCGCCGCGCACGGGGACGACGACGCCGCCTCCTCTCTGCGGGTGTGCCTCCAGGAGCGCAGCCGCGGGCAGGGCTGGCACCAGGTGGCCTGCGGCGCCGTCGTCGATCGGGGCGGTCCGGAGGCGCGGGCCGTGGCGCACCCGAGGAGCGCGCGGCGCGGCCCGGTGGAGTTCCGCGCGGTGGCGTACGGGCTGACCGGACCGCACGACCGGCACCCCGAGCGCTGGCGGACCTCGGCCGTCGCGACGGTGCAGGTCCGCTGAGGCATCCGGGGCCCCGGATCCGCGCGGATCCGGGGCCCCCGCGTCAACTGGCTTCACCGCAGGGCTGGTTCAGGAACCCGCGGTCGTCAGGGTGAGCTGCCACTTCGTCAGCGCCTCGTCGACCGGCTGGAAGACCGTCATGGTGTCGCCGCCGGTGCTACAGGTCGCGGTCCCGCCGCCGGAGTGGATGCCGACCGCCTTCGGGTCGCCGGGCTGGGTGACGTACGAGCCGCCGGAGTCACCCGCGGCGGAGCAGGCGTTGGTGAAGGACAGTCCTTCGACCACCACACCGCCTTCGTAGTCCACGGTCTGGTCGACGGCGGTGATCTCGCCGCAGTGCCAGCCGCTCGCCTCGCCCGAGCGGCACACGGAGGTGCCGACGATGCCCTCCTGCGAGCCGGTGACGGCGACCGGGGCGCCCTTCTCACCGGCCACGTCGGGGCTGAGCTTCCAGGCCGGCTGATCGACGTCGACGAGCCCGAAGTCACCCTCGCGGCCGTCCACGCTGTGGGTGCCGCCGCGGTTGGAGGTGCCCATCCGGCTGCCGTCCTTGCCGTACGCGACCTGGTCCGCGGTCTCGGTGCAGTGACCCGCCGTCAGGAAGCCGCGGCGGCCGCCGCCGGTCACCGAGAAGCCGATGGAGCAGATGCCCTCCTCGCCCGGCGTCCACTTCTCGCCGCCGACGACGGTGCCGCCCTGCCGGCGCGGTGCGTCGGCGGCGCGGACGACACGCACCGCGATGCCGGTGGGGGCGCCCAGCTGCTGGGCCTCCTCGGTGAAGGAGTCGGTGGCGGCGGTCCGGGTGCGGGTGTCGACCCGGACGGTGACGGCGTTGGCGCGCTCGTCGACGCCCCACCCGGTCACGCCCGGCACGCCCTTGCCCGCCTTGGCGTCGATCTGCTCCAGCAACCCGGTGAGCTGGGCGCGGCTGTGGGTGACGCGCTGCGCGACGGCCCCGGCGTCCTTCACCAGCTTGGCGTCCGCGTCCCGGGTGACCGCGACGACGAGTTTGCCGCTCTTCTTGTCGAACCACATGCCGGCGGCGCGGCCGGCCAGCGCCTGGCGTACCGCCTTCGCCGCGCGCGCCGCCTCCGTCTCCTGCGCGAGCCGGGCCCGCGCTCCCTCCGGCGTGAGGCCCAGGTCGCGCCGGATCGCGTCGAGCATCGCGCGGTTCGTGGGCTGCGGGCCCGGGCCGGGGGACGGTGCGGCGTGTGCGGCGGCGAGCGGGGTGACGGCGGCCAGGACGACGGCGGCGGCCGCGCCCCGGACGGCGGCGGTGCGGTGGCGACGGTGCATGGAGGCTCTCCTCGCAGGTCGGTTGCGTCGGCCTGTCGAGCCTCCTCGACCCCGCCGCCGTCGGCGCGGGCAAGATCACCGCGGCAGGATGGCCCGATGACGTCCGACACGCGGAACGCCGGCCCCGGGCCCTGCGGCCCCGACCCGTTCGGCGGGCTGCCCGCGGCCCTGCGCGACATCGCCTACTCGGCGGCCCGCCATCCGGGAGCCAGGTCACCTGATGGGTCGTCATCGGAGGGGAGCGGCGCCCCCGATCTGTCGGCGGGCGCCAACTGCCAGCTCTACGCGTACGCGGTGCTGCACCACCACGGTCTGGTCGCACCGCCGCTGCGGTCGTCGGAGCTGTGGGCGGACACCGCCGCCACCCGCCGCGTCACGGTCGCCCGCCCGCTGGATCTGGTGCTCTTCGACGGCGGGCCGGTGGCCGGACGCCCGGAGGGGTACGGCGCGCACGTCGGGGTGCATCTGGGCCCGGACCGGGTGCTGCACCTGTGCAAGGAGGTCGGCCGCCCGGCGGTCTGGCGCTACGCGGAGTTCGCGGCGCGGGCGCGGTATGCGCGGACGTTGGGGATCAAGCGGGTGGTGCGGACGGGGAGGGGGCGGGCAACCGCGGAGCGGACGGGCTGACGCCGGGCACGGGCGGCGGCTCCGGGCTCACCCTCGGCCGCCGCCGCCGCGCCCCGGCGTCAGAAGCCGCCACCGCCGCCGAAGCCCCCGCCGTCGCCGAAGCCGCCGTCCCCGAAGCCGCCGCTGAAGTCACCGGGGTCGAAGTCGGAGCCGGAGAACTCGCCGCCTTCGGTGCCGCCGAGGTCCGCGCCGTAGGCGTGCGGGGTTGTCATCAGATTGCCGAGCACGGTGCCCATCAGCAGCGCGGGCAGCAGTCCGCCGCCGAAGTAGCCGCCCGCCCAAGGCGCGTAGGCGGGACCGGCGTCCCAGTAGGGGCGGTCGCCCTCCGCGGTGCGGACCGTGCGGGCCAGCGGCTCACGGCCGTCGTCGAGGCGCGCCTTGTCGGCGGCGCAGACCGGGACGGTGCGCGCGGCGCCGCCCGCCGGGGCCCACTCCACGTCGACCACCGACGGTCCGTGCCGCGGGTCGAAGAAGCAGGGCAGACGCCGCTCCGGCAGCGGGGCGCCGGTGCGGCGGGCGGCCAGCGTCGCGAGCGAGAACCGTCCGTCCTCCAGCGCCTCGGTCACCGCCCGCACATCGTCCGGCCGTTCGGCCGACGCCATCGCCGACTTGGCGGTCTCGTACGCGTCGAGCGCGCGGCTGTAGTCGTCGCGCATCGCATCGTCGGCGCCGGGCTCACCGGGCCGGAAGTCCAGCCGGTCCAGCTCCTCGCCGAAGGCGGTGATGTCCTCGTCGACGACGACCCGCAGGTCCTCCAGCGCGGCGCGCTCCTGCTCGGCGCGGCGGCGCCGGTTGCGGCGGGTGAGGGCGTAGGCGCCGCCACCGCCGACGACGGCCAGCACGCCCAGCCCGACGAGGGTGCCGGTGCCCGGGCCCCCGCCGCCGTCGCCCTCCCAGGCGGCCGGGGCGTGGCCGTTCGCCTGCTGGATCGCGGTGTCGACGAAGCTGTTCAGCCGCTCGTCGACGGACGGGTACCCGGAGCGCTTCACCGCGCCGACGAGGTTCTGCACCGAGCTGCGGGACATCACCCGGGTGTCGGCCCCGGCGTTGAAGCCGTCGCCCAGCTCCACGGCGTAGACGCCGCTGATGCCGGTCTTGGTGCGCAGATCGCGCAGCAGGGTGTCGGGGCGGTACTCGGCGGTGCGGGGCAGCACCGCGACGAAGACCGGCTTACCGGAGTTCTCGATCTTCTTGGCGAGGGCGTCGGCCCGCTCGCGGGGCAGCTGGGAGGCGGCGCGCGGGTCGACGTAGACCGGGCCCTTGCGGAGGGCGGCGGCCGCCTCGTCGAGCCCGCCCGCCGCCCGCGCCGTGGACGCCGGTGCGACGGCGGGCACCAGCAGCGCGGCCAGCAGGACCAGGAGGGGCAGGAGCAGCACACGGTGGCTGACGGTCTTCATGCCCACGACGCTACCCGAACGGCGTATTCAGGACATCAGTCTCGGCGGTGGGAAGCGACGCCCGGGGCCGGGGCGGGGAGCGGCCGCGGTCTGCCGCTCCCCGCCCCGGGCGGTCACGGTGCGGGCAGTTCCACCAGCTCGGCCAGGGCCGCGCGGTGGCGGCCCGGGGCACCGAGCGCGCTCTCGTCGCTCTTGGCCCGCTTCAGGAAGAGGTGCACCGGGTGCTCCCAGGTCATGCCGGTGCCGCCGTGCAGCTGGAGGCACTCCTCGGCGGCGCGCACCGCGACCGGCGCGCAGTACGCCTGGGCCACCGCGACGGCGACCGGTGTGTCCGGGCTGCCGGTGGCCAGTGCGTCGGCGGCGTTGCGGGCCGCGGCGCGGGCGGAGGCGATATCGAGCCAGAGCGCGGCCATCCGGTGTTTGAGCGCCTGGAAGGAGCCGACCGGACGGCCGAACTGGGTGCGGGTACCGGTGTGTGCGACGGCCGTGGTCAGGCACCACTCGGCGATCCCGAGCTGTTCCGACGCGAGGAGCCCGGCGCCCGCCGTGAGCGCCCCGCGCACCGCGGCGACGGCGCGATCGCCGGTGGCCAGCGGCGACCCGGCGGCGCCGTCCAGGGTGAGCGTGGCGAGCGGGCGGGTCAGGTCGAGCGGGGTGAGCGCGGTGGTGGCCACGCCCGCGGCGGGCACCTCGACCGCGTACAGCGCGGGGCCGTCCGGGCCGTCGGCGGGGACGAGCAGCACCTCGGCGCAGGCGGCGTCGGCGACGGAGGTCACCGTGCCGCGCAGGGTGCCGTCCGCCTCCGCCCGGACCGTCGGCCGCGCGGTCGTGAACGGCTGGTCGGGGGCGGTGGGCAGCGGCACGGCGAGGACGGCGACGGCGCCCGCGGCGAGCCGGGTGAGCAGCGCGCCGACCGGCGGCTGCCCGGTGCCGCAGCCCAGCAGCGCGGTGACCGCGACGACGGCGCCGGTCAGATAGGGCACCCGGGCGACGGAGCGGCCGGTCTCCTCCAGGACGACGGCGGCCTCCCGGGCGCTCGCGCCCGCCCCGCCGAACTCCTCGGGGATCAGCAGCCCGGCGGCGCCGATGCCGGTCGCCAGCGCGTCCCACAGACCGGTGTCGCAGGCGCGGCCCGCTTCGAGGTCGGCGAGGACGGTGGCGGGATCGCTGCGGGCGGCGAGCAGAGCGCGGACGGCGGCGCGCAGATCGTCCTCGCTCTCGCCGTAGAGCAGATCGGATGCGGGCGTGTCGGCGGTCATCGGGGGAGGTCCTTCCACGCGACGTCCTTGTCGGTCCGCGGCTCGGGCGGCAGTCCCAGGACGCGTTCGGCGACGATGTTGAGCAGCACCTCGGAGGTGCCTCCTTCGATGGAGTTCCCCTTGGCGCGCAGATAGCGGTAGCCGGCCTCGCGTCCGGTGAAGTCGACGGACTCGGGGCGGCGCAGCGTCCAGTCGTCGTACGTCAGGCCGTCCTCGGCGAGGAATTCCAGGTTCCAGCCGCTGATCTGCTGGGCGAGGCGGGCGAAGGCGAGCTTCATGCCGCTGCCCTCGGGGCCCGGGGCGCCCTTGGCGAGCTGCTGGCGCAGCCGTTCGCCGGTGAGCCGGGTGACCTCGGCCTCCACCCAGAGCGTGAGCAGCCGCTGGTGGAGGTCGTGGGTACGCAGTTCGGGGCGGGCGCGCCAGTCGGCGGCGGCGATGCCGATCATGCCGCCCTCGCGCGGGGTGGCGGCGCCGCCGATGGCCACCCGCTCGTTCATCAGGGTGGTGCGGGCCACCTCCCAGCCCTGGCCGACCTCGCCGATGCGGTGGCTGTCGGGGAGCGAGACGCCGGTGAGGAAGACCTCGTTGAACTCGGCCTCCCCGGTGATCTGGCGCAGCGGCCGGACCTCCACGCCCGGGGCGGTCATGTCGCAGATGAAGTACGTCAGGCCCTGGTGCTTGGGGAGCGACGGGTCGGTGCGGGCGACGAGGATGGCCCAGCGGGCGAGATGGGCGCTGGATGTCCAGACCTTCTGGCCGTCGATCACCCAGCGGTCGCCGTCGCGGACCGCGCGGGTGGCGAGCGCCGCGAGGTCGGAGCCGGCGCCCGGTTCGCTGAACAGCTGGCACCAGACCTCCTCGCCGGTCCACAGCGGCCGCAGATGGCGGCGCCGCTGCTCCTCGGTGCCGTGGCGCAGCAGGGTGGGGGCGGCCATGCCCAGGCCGATGGCGAGGCGGCCGGGGTTGTTGCCGGGGGCGCCCGCGGCGGCCAGTTCGGCGTCGACGACCGCCTGGAGGGCGCGCGGCGCGTCGAGCCCGCCGAGCCCCTCGGGGAAGTGGACCCAGGCCAGCCCGGCGTCGAAGCGGGCCCGCAGGAAGTCGAGGGGGGCGGTGGTGGCGGGCGGGTGCGCGGCCAGCAGCCGGGCGGTGCGGGCGCGCAGGTCGGCGGCGTCGGTCATCGTCCCGCCTCCGCTCCGGGCAGGACGACGAGACGGCCGGTGGTGGTGCCGTCGGCGACCCGCTGTACGGCGTCGGCGGCGCCGTCGAGCGGGACGCGCTCGCCGATCAGCGGGGCGACGGCGCCCTTGGCGGCCAGCTCGGTGAGGGCTTCGTGGCAGGCGTCGACGGCGCCCGGGTCCTTGGTGTTGTAGAGGCCCCAGTGGAGGCCGAGGACCGCGTAGTTCTTCACCAGCGCGTGGTTGAGGGCGGCGGTGGGGATCGCGCCGCTGGCGAAGCCGACGACGACGATGCGCCCCTCGAAGGCGATGCACTTGACGGATTTGGCGTACGCGTCACCGCCGACCGGGTCGTAGACGACATCGGCGCCACGGCCGTCGGTGGCGTCCTTCACGGCGGCGACGATGTCGTCGGCGCGCCGGTCGAGGACGAGGTCGCAGCCCAGCTCACGGGCGACGCGGGCCTTTTCGGCGCCGCCGGTCACACCGATCACCCGGGCGCCCGCGGCCTTGCCGAGCTGGACGGCGGCGCTGCCGACGCCGCCGGCCGCGGCGTGCACCAGCAGGGTCTCCCCCGCCTGGATCCGGGCCCGGCGGTGGAGGCCGAACCAACCGGTCTGGTAGCCGATGTGGAGGGCGGCGGCCTCGGCGTCGTCCAGGGACTCGGGCGCCGGGCGCACGGCGGCGGCGTCGACGGCCACCCGCTCGGCGAACCCGCCGTCCGGCAGCGGCGGTTGGGCCAGCACCCGCTGCCCGACCGCACCGCGCGCCCCCTCGCCCACGGCCAGCACCTCGCCGCAGATCTCCACGCCCGGGGTGAACGGCAGCGGTGGCCGGACCTGGTACTGGCCGCGGCAGAGCAGTGCGTCCGGGAAGTTGATGTTCGCGGCCCGCACCCGCAGCAGCAGCTGCCCGGGGCCCGCCTCCGGCTCCGGCACCTCCTCCAGCCGCATCACCTCACGCGGTTCGCCGTTCGCGTGTACGCGCCATGCCTTCACCAGCTGCCTCCCGGGCCGTGGGTACGCGGACGGCGCGCGGACCGTGGGGGCTCCGGCGCGCCACGGGCATACTAAGCGGTCGGTATCCCGGAGGGAACCGCTTCCGGAAACCGTCCGGCGGGCCCGCCGGGCGCCCCGCGCACCCGCCCGCGCCCCGGCGCGAACGGGCGTGCCGGGCCGGCGGGTTCACCGGGCGTCGGCTCAGCGCACGGGACGGTGGCGCACCGCGTGGGCCCGCAGCGCCGCCCAGCTGCCCGGGTCCTCGAAGCCGAGCGCCCACAGCCCGGTGCCGCGGACGCCGTACCGGTCCAGCACCTCCTTGTGCGCCGCGACGCCGCGCGCGTCCTGGTACCAGACCTCGTGGGTGTGGCCGTCGCGCCGGTAGCGGAAGTGCGGGGTGCCGGAGGCGGCGTCGAAGCGGTACGGGGCGCCCGTGCTGCGGCGCAGCGCCTCCGCCTCCTTCCAGGTCCGGTGGGTGGCGCGGCCGCCGGCGGTCCGGTCCCAGTCCCAGCCGTAGCCGGGGAAGGCGACCTCGATCTTGTGCCGGGGGACGGTGGCGGTGGCCCGGCGCAGGAACGCGTCGTACCACCGCCGGGAGGAGAGCGGTCCTGCCGCGCCGCTGGACCAGTGCAGGTCGTAGCCCATGATGCGGAACCGGTCGGCGACCTTTCCCAACTGCCGGTAGTCGTACGCCGCGCCGGAGCCGCCGGTCTGCGGCACGACGGTGACGACGCACTGCTTGCCGAGGGCGTGCAGCCGGGCACAGAGGTCGGCGGTGAGCGCGTTGTACCCGGTGGCGACCCGGTCGTGGTCGGCGGCGCCGCCGGTGAGCGCCATCGTCTCGTAGTCCAGGTCGATGCCGTCGTAGCCGTGGCCGCGCACGGTCCGCACCAGCGCCTCGACGTGTGCGGCACGGCGCCGCCGGTCGAGCATCAGCCCCGCCATCTCCTTCGCGCCGAGCGTCTCGGTGACGGTCGGCACCACCTTGATCCCGGCCCGCCGCAGCCCCCGGACGATGTCGCGGCGCCCGGCCCCCGGATGGGCGGTGACGGCGGTGTCCCCGGTCGCCTCGTACCAGAACGGGCTGACGGTGTGCAGCTGATCGGCGTGGCGCAGCGCGTCACGGTAGGCGGCGTCCACATCGCCCCAGTAGGGCAGCCAGGCGGAGGCGGTACGGGCCGGATCGTGACGGGGTTTATCGGCGGTGGCGGGCGAGGCGGAGGCGAGCGGTCCGGCCAGTGCGGCCGCGGCGAGCAGAAGGGCGGTTCCGGTACGGGCCAGGGACGATGAGGGGCGATCCATGCCCCGAGCCATGCCCGATGCCACCGGAGCCGTCCCGGGCGGCTCCGCCGAACGGCGCCGGACGCGGCGGACATTCCGCCGTACGGGGCAGGCGCCGCCTCAGCGCCGACGGCCCGTCAGCTCTCCAGGAGCGCCCGGAGGCGGTGGGCCTGACGTTCCGTCGCGCCCGGCGGGTTGCGGCCCGGGCGACGGCAACGCCGCCACCCGGTGGCGCGGCGTCGGGCGCCGGGGCGTCCCCGGTGACGCCGGACGGCGCGGCGGCGAGCCAGGCGCGGCCCGCGTCGAGCGCGCGGCGCACCACGGGCGGGCGCGGGCGGTCCGCCGGGCGGGCGTACCAGCGCCTCAGCCGCTCCGTCACCGCCCGTTGGTGGCCGGGCCGCAACGGGAGCGCGGCCAGCTCCCCGGGCGGGAGGGCGGTGTGCACGGTCCGGAGCGCCGCGGCCCAGGCGTCCAGCTCCGGTGCGCCCAGCGGGCGGCCGCGGAGGGGGCGCCGGGCAGGCGACTCATCGTCAGCGCACCGGGCCGGGACGCGCCGCGCTCCAGGATCACCGGGGCGAGGCCCGGTGCGTGGACCGCGAGCAGCCGCAGGGCACGTATCTCACGCGCCCGGGCGTCGCCGTGCCCCGGGCGGTACATCTTGATCACCCGGTCCGGAAGGAGCGCCACCCGGTGCGTGCTCCACGGAACGGCCTCCGCCGCTCCCCCGTCCTCCTCCGTCATGTCCGGCCCTCCCCCACCGCCCTCGCGTCCTCTCTCACGTCCGCCCCTCCCGCTCCTGGGCGTCGCGGAGGGCGGCCGACGGGGTGGCCCAGTCGGCCCGGACGACGGGGAAACCGGCGCGGGCGACCGCCTCGCAGACGAGGGCGTCGTCGTCGACGAGATGGCAGACCTCCCGGCCGCGGGCGAGGCGGCGGAGCAGGTCGAGCTTGGCGTGGCGGGCCGGGCGGCGGCCGTCGTCGGCGCGCATCCGGAGCGTGCCCTCGGGCAGGCCGTGGGCGGCGAGCCAGTCGAGGGTGGGGCGGCGGTACTTCTCGGGGCGGCCGGTGAGGTAGGCGATCTCGCAGTCGCGGGCGTCGGCCAGGACCAGGGCGACGCCCTCGGCGAGCGGCGGGTCCTCGGGCGCGGCGGCGAAGAACGCGGCCCAGTCGCGCGGGCGCCGGTCGAGGAAGTGCTGGCGGTGCCCGGTGTCGGCGAGGGTGCCGTCCAGATCGAAGACCGCCAGGGGACGCCGCGTCATGACGCACCGCCCGCTCCCCGCGCCCCCGCGGACACGGCGTCGGCCTCCCCGGCCGGGGTGACCGCGATCCGGCCGGACTCCAGCGCCTGGGCGAGGGAGACCTGGTCGTGGGCGACATCGACGCAGGTGGCGGTGGACATCCGGAGGCTGGCGTCGGGCTCCGGGGCCGGGCCGTCGCCGTAGACCGGGGTGTCGCCGCCGAGCGTGACGTGGAAGGTGCCCTCGTCGAGGACGACGTCGAGGACGCCGATGCCGGGAGCGGCGGGGGCCGCCGGGTCGCCGGAGAAGTGGGCGGCGAGGCGGGTGAGGAGCGGGACGGCGAACCAGTGGGCGCGCACCGCGTCGGTGGGGCGCGGGTCGCCCAGGGCGGGGGCGCCCCAGTCGGCGAGGGCGGTGAGGACCGGCAGCAGCTCCCGGCCGCGCGGGGTGAGTTCGTAGACGAAGGCGGCGCCCGGCGGGGCGAGGCGGCGGCGGGTGACGAGCTCCTCGCGCTCCATGTCCTTGAGGCGGGAGGCGAGCATGTCGGTGCTGACGCCCGGGAGGTCGGTGTGCAGGTCGGTGTAGCGGCGGGCTCCGCCCAGCAGTTCGCGGACGATGAGGAGCGTCCAGCGGTCGCCGACGGCATCGAGGGCGCGGGCGACGGCGCAGTACTGGTCATAACTTCGGCGCGACATGACTCCAGCATAGACATATGGTTGGACTTTCCAAGTGCGGGCTTGGTAAAACCAAGTACGGTGAGGAAGCCGGGTTCCGCCGCACCGCGCGGCGGCCGCGGACCGGCCGGCACGGCGCACGGGCGGGCACCGCCCACCACGCGCCCCGGCCACGTCCCGCAGCCCGGCGAACGACGAAGGGGAGGCCGCCGCATGCAGTTCAAGCAGTCCAGCAAGTTGGCCGATGTCTGCTACGAGATCCGGGGTCCGGTGATCGAGCAGGCCGACGCACTGGAGGAGGCCGGGCACAGCGTGCTGCGGCTGAACACCGGAAATCCCGCGCTCTTCGGCTTCGAAGCGCCCGAGGAGATCCTCCAGGACGTCATCCGCAACCTCTCCCGGGCGCACGGCTACACCGAGTCCCGCGGCATCCTCGCCGCGCGCCGCGCGGTGGCCCAGCACTATCAGGGCCGCGGGCTGCCCGAGGTCGGCGTCGACGACATCCATCTGGGCAACGGCGTCTCCGAGCTGGTCTCCATGGCCGTCACCGCCCTCCTCGACGACGGCGACGAAGTCCTCGTCCCGGCCCCCGACTTCCCGCTGTGGACGGCGGTGACGACGCTGGCCGGCGGCAAGGCGGTGCACTACCTCTGCGACGAGTCGGCGGACTGGCTGCCGGATCTGGACGACCTCGCATCCAAGATCACCGACCGCACCCGTGCGCTGGTCATCATCAACCCCAACAACCCCACCGGCGCCGTCTACCCCCGCGAGTTGCTGGAGGGCATGCTCGACCTCGCCCGCCGCCATCAGCTGCTGGTCTTCGCCGACGAGATCTACGACCGGATCCTCTACGACGGCGAGATCCACCACCACGCCGCAGCACTCGCCCCCGACCTGGTGTGCCTGACCTTCAGCGGGCTGTCCAAGGCGTACCGCGTCGCGGGCTTCCGCTCCGGCTGGCTGGTCGTCTCCGGTCCGCAGCAGCACGCCGCCGACTACCTGGAGGGCCTGGGCACCCTCGCCTCCATGCGGCTGTGCCCCAACGCGCCCGCACAGTACGCCGTCCAGGCGGCGCTGGGCGGCCGGCAGAGCATCGAGGGCCTGGTGCTGCCCGGCGGCCGCCTCCACGCCCAGCGGGACGTGGCGTGGGAGCGGCTGAACGAGATCCCGGGCGTCTCCTGCGTCAAACCCCGCGGCGCGCTGTACGCCTTCCCCCGGCTCGATCCGAAGGTGTACCCGATCCACGACGACGAGAAGTTCGTCCTCGATCTGCTGCTGCGGGAGAAGATCCAGGTCGTCCAGGGCACCGGCTTCAACTGGCCGCGCCCGGACCACTTCCGCATCCTCACCCTCCCGCACGCCGACGACCTGGACGCCGCCATCCGCCGCATCGGCCGCTTCCTCGGCGGCTACCGCCAGTGACCGGCCGCCGGGCACGGCACTCGGGGCCGCCGCCACGCCACCTCACCCGGACGGCCGTACCGCCCGGGGGTACCCCGCGCCCCCGCCGTGCCGCGCAGCTCCGGCCCGTCGGCCGCCGACCGCCGCCCGCGGGCGCCCGAAGCCCCCTTGAGCACACGCGCCACAGCGGCTTAGGTGGAGGGCGGCAGCCCAGCCGCCCCGGAGGGGAGAGGGAAGCGATGCCCGTACGACCCGCGGTCAGCGAAGCCGAACTCGAAGCTCATCTGCGCGGAATCTGTTTCAAGACCGGTCCGCCCCGCCGGATCGGCGTCGAGATCGAGTGGCTGGTCCACGACGCCCGCGCCCCCCGAAGTCCCGTCGCACCGTCCCGACTGCACACCGCCGCCGACGCGTTGCGGCAGCTCCCCCTCGCGTCCCGTCTCACCTTCGAGCCGGGCGGTCAGCTGGAGCTCAGCTCGCCGCCCGCGGCCTCCCTGATGTCCTGCATCGAGACGGTCACCGCCGATCTCGCACAGGTCAGGCCCGTCGTACGGGCCCACGGCCTCGGCCTCGCCGGTCACGGCCACAACCCCTGGCACGCCCCCAGCCGGGTCCTCGCCGAGCCCCGGTACGACGCGATGGAGGCGTACTTCGACCGCTGGGGCCCGGCCGGCCGCTCCATGATGTGCGCCACCGCATCGGTGCAGGTCTGCCTGGACGCAGGCCACGAGGAGCCCGGCCCGCTGGGCCTGGGCCGCCGCTGGCTGCTGGCCCATCTGCTGGGCGCCGTCCTGTCCGCCGCGTTCGCCAACTCCCCCACCAGCGAGGGCTGTCCCACCGGCTACCGCACCACCCGGCAGCTGGTGTGGTCGCAGCTCGACCCGGCGCGCACCCTCGCCCCGCCGCCGGGCGACGACCCGCGCACCGCCTGGGCCCGGTACGTCCTCGACGCCCCGGTGATGTGCATCCGCGGCGCGGACGGCCCCTGGGACGCCCCCGAGGACCTCACCTTCCGCGACTGGATCCGCGGCGCGGCGCCCCGGCCACCGACCCGGGAGGATCTCGACTACCACGTCACCACCCTCTTCCCTCCGGTGCGCCCACGCGGCCACCTGGAGCTGCGGATGATCGACGCGCAGCCCGGGGAGCGCGGCTGGGTGGTCCCGCTCGCCGTCACCGCCGCGCTCTTCGACGACCCCGAGGCCACCGAGCGCGCCTACCGCGCGGTCAAGCCCCTCGCGGAGACCGCCGGCGCCCGGCCCGCGCCCCGTAATCCGCTGTGGCGCCGGGCGGCGCGCGCCGCGCTGACCGACCCGGAGCTGCACGCCGCCGCGCTGATCTGCTTCGACGCGGCACGCGAGGCGCTGCCCCGGCTGGGCGCCGGGCCCGAGGTGCTGGCCGCCGTCGACGCGTTCACCGCGCGCTACGTCGCCCGTGGCCGCTGCCCCGCCGACGATCATCTGGACGTCCTGGACGAGGTGGCCGCCGCGGGTGTGCCCGAGGCCGGTACAGCTCCGGGGAAGGAGAGCCCGTGAACCACGATCCCGAGGCGCTGCGGAGCCGCGCGGCCACCGCGCTGCTCGCCGCCCGCGACCGCACCCACCTGCTGACCGGCTGCGTCGAGGAGCCCGATCTCCTCGCCCAGCACTCCCCGTTGATGTCGCCGCTGGTCTGGGACCTGGCGCACATCGGCAATCAGGAGGAGCAGTGGCTGCTGCGCACCGTCGGCGGCCGCGACGCCCTCCGCCCGGAGCTGGACTCCGTCTACGACGCGTTCGCGCACCCCCGCGCCAGCCGCCCGTCCCTGCCGCTGCTGGGCCCTGCCGAGGCGCACGGCTATGTCGCCGAGGTCCGCGGCCGGGTCCTGGACATCCTGGAGGGCGCCGCGCTGCACGGCGCTCCGCTGCTCGACGCCGGTTTCGCGTTCGGCATGATCGCCCAGCACGAGCAGCAGCACGACGAGACGATGCTCATCACCCACCAGCTGCGCCGCGGCCCGGCCGTCCTCACCGCGCCTGCGCCCCCGGACACCACCGACGGACCGCTCCCCGCCGAAGTGCTCGTCCCCGGCGGCCCGTTCACGATGGGCACCTCCACCGAGCCGTGGGCGCTGGACAACGAACGGCCCGCGCACCCCCGCACCGTCGCACCGTTCCATCTCGACACCGCGCCCGTCAGCAACGCCGCCTATCTGCGCTTCATCGAGGACGGCGGCTACGACGAGCCCCGCTGGTGGGCCGCCGAAGGGTGGGCTCAGGTTCGCGAACACGGCCTGCGCGCCCCGCTGTTCTGGCGGCGCGAGGGCCGCGGCTGGGTGCGCCGCCGCTTCGGGGTCACCGAGGAGGTGCCGCCCGACGAGCCGGTGCTGCACGTCAGTTGGTACGAGGCCGACGCCTACGCACGGTGGGCGGGGCGGCGGCTGCCCACCGAGGCCGAGTGGGAGAAGGCCGCCCGCCACGACCCGGCGACCGGCCGCTCCCGGCGGTATCCGTGGGGCGACGCGGACCCGGAGCCCGTCCACGCCAACCTCGGCCAGCGCCATCTGCGGCCCGCCCGGGTCGGGAGCTACCCCGCGGGCCGTTCGCCGCTGGGCGTGGGGCAGTTGATCGGCGATGTGTGGGAGTGGACCGCCGACGACTTCCTGCCGTATCCGGGGTTCGCCGCCTTTCCGTACCGGGAGTACTCCGAGGTGTTCTTCGGCGGGGCGTACAAGGTGCTGCGGGGCGGTTCGTTCGCCGTCGACCCGGTGGCGTGCCGGGGGACGTTCCGCAACTGGGACCTTCCGGTGCGGCGGCAGATCTTCGCCGGATTCCGCACCGCCCGCGACGCCGCCCCGGAGGCCGCATGAGGCGCCCGGGGCCGCCACGGGGAGGGCGGTGAGCGATGTGCCGTCATCTCGCCTATCTGGGCCCGCCCGTGCCCATGCGGCAGATCGTCCTCGATCCGCCGCACAGTCTCCACCACCAGTCGTGGGCGCCCCGCCACCAGCAGAGCGGGACGGTCAACGCCGACGGTTTCGGCGTCGGCTGGTACGCGCCGGACGACCCCGAACCGGCCCGCTACCGCCGCGCCGGGCCGATCTGGGCCGATGAGTGTCTGCCCGGCATCGCCCGGGTGGTCCGTACCGGCGCGCTGCTGGCCGCGGTGCGGGACGCCACCGAGTCGGGCGCCGACGCCGAGGCGGCGGCCGCGCCGTACACCGGCGACGGCCACCTCTTCAGCCACAACGGCGCGGTCCGCGGCTGGCCGGATGCGCTGGCGCCGCTCACCGCCTCCCTGCCGCCGGCCGATCTGCTGCGGCTGGCGGCCCGCTGCGACGCCGCGTTCTGCTGGGCCCTCATCCGCAACCGGCTCGCCCGGGGCGACGACATGGGTCAGGCGCTGGCGCACACCGTCGACGCGGTGGCCGAGGCGGCGCCCGGCTCGCGGCTGACGTTCCTGATGACCGACGGCACCGCCATCGCCGCCACGACCTGGGGCGACCCCCTCTTCCATCTGCCGATCCCGGGCGGCGGCACCGTCGTCGCCTCCGAGCCGTACGACGACTCCCCCCACTGGACCGAGGTGCCCGACGCCACCCTGCTGCGGGCCACCCGCGACGGCGTCCACCTCTCCCCCCTCAAGGAGCGCACCCCGTGAGCCCCTTCACCCTCACCCGTACCCTGCCCGCCGACGCCACCACGGCGGCGCTCCGCGCCGATGTCCGGCGGGGGCTGACCCACGACCCCAAGGAGCTGCCGCCGAAGTGGTTCTACGACGCCCGCGGCAGTGAGCTGTTCGACGAAATCACCCGGCTGCCGGTCTACTACCCGACCCGCGCCGAACGCGAGATCCTGCTCACCCGCTCCGGCGCCATCGCCGCGGCGACGGGCGCCCGCACCCTGATCGAGCTGGGCTCCGGTTCGTCGGACAAGACCCGCCATCTCCTCGACGCGCTGGAGCTGCTGGACACCTACGTCCCGGTCGACGTCAGCGCGTCCGCTCTGGAGGCGGCCGGGAAATCGCTCCTCGCCGAGCACCCCCACCTGACGGTCCATGCGCTGGTCGCCGACTTCCAGCACGGACTGACGCTGCCGGACACCCCGGGGCCACGGCTGCTGGCGTTCCTCGGCGGCACGCTCGGCAATCTGCTGCCCGGCGAACGCGCCGTCTTCCTGCGCGACCTGCACGACCTGCTCGCCCCGGGCGATGCGCTGCTGCTCGGCACGGACCTGGTCAAGGACGAGGCGACGCTGGTCGCCGCGTACGACGATCCGCAGGGCATCACCGCCGCGTTCAACCGCAACGTCCTGCACGTCATCAACCGCGAGCTGGACGCCGACTTCGACCCGGACGACTTCACCCACCTCGCCCGGTGGAACGCCGACGACTCCTGGATCGAGATGCGGCTGCGCGCCCGCCGGGCGCTGACGGTCAAGATCCCGGCACTCGGCCTGGCGGTGCCGTTCGCCGACGGTGAGGAGCTGCGTACCGAGGTCTCCGCGAAGTTCCGCGAGAACGGCATCCGCACCGAACTCGCCACCGCGGGGATGGATTTGACCCATTGGTGGACGGACGCGGCAGGGCGTTTCGCGCTGTCGCTCTCGGTGCGCCGCTGACCGATCCGGCCCCGTCACCGCCCTCCCCGGCCCGCCGCGCGGATTCCGCCCGGCGGGTCCGTGTGGTTCGATACCTCGATCACCTGTACGCACCGGTGGGTCCGGGCGTACGACGGACCAGGGGCAGGGGTGGCGGGGATGGGGCTGGATCGACGGGGCTTCCTCAAGGGCGCGGCGGCGTTGGCCGGCGCCGGCATGCTGGCGGGCGCCGGTGCGGGCGCCGCGGTGGCCGCACCCCGCCGAACGGCGACGGTCTCCGCGCAGAACTGGCTGGCGGCGGTCGGCGACGCCACCCCGGTCCAGCGGCTCTCGATCCCCGGCACCCACGATTCCGGCGCCCGGCACGGCGGCCCCTGGGTGGAGTGCCAGAACACCTCGGTCGCCGAGCAGTTGGCGAGCGGTATCCGCTACCTCGACGTCCGCTGCCGCGCCATCGACGACGTCTTCGCCATCCACCACGGCGCGTTCTACCAGGAGTTGATGTTCGGCGACGTACTCAACGCCTGCCGGGACTTCCTCGCGGCGCAACCGTCGGAGACGGTGCTGATGCGGGTGCAGCAGGAGTACTCCGAGGTGGCGGCGGAGGAGTTCCGCCGGATCTTCGACCTCTACCTCGACACCAAGGGCTACCGCCCGCTGTTCCGGCTCGACGGCGGGCTGCCGACGGTGGGCGAGGCACGCGGCCGGGTGGTGCTGCTGGCGGACGCCGACGCCATGCCAGGGGTGCGGTACGGCGCGCCGGAGCTGTTCGACATCCAGGACGACTACATGACCGAGCCGATCGGGAAGTTCCCGAAGATCGAGGCGGAGTTCCGCAAGGCGGTCGCCGAACCGGGCAAGCTCTTCGTCAACCACGTCAGCACCGCCGCGCTGCTGCCGCCCCGCTCCAACGCGGACCGCCTCAACCCGAAGGTCAAGAGCCTGCTGGAGGGCGAGGGCGCCGGCTGGCAGGGGCTCGGCATCGTCCCGATGGACTTCCCCAACGAGACGGGACTGGCCGAGACGCTCATCCGGCACAGCATCGGGGACGCGCCGGCGTAGCGGGCAAGGAGCGCGCCGGGCCCCGCGGAACCCGGCGCGCCGCCGTCACTTCCCGCCGCGCGGCTCCACCGTCTTCAGGACGTTCGGCAGCGGATACCAGTCGGCGGTGGCGAAACTGGCGTGGGCCCCGGCGAGTTGCCGGACCCGGGCCAGGGCGTCGCTCTCGCCGGGCTTCGTCCCGTCGATCGCCGGGGCCACCTTGTGGGCGTCCGTCATGATCAGCAGGTAGTGGCGGGTGTCGTACCAGGCGGTGTCGACACCGTCGGCGAGGTAGGTCGAGGCGTCGCCGTCGAACATCACGAACCACGGGCGCAGCGAGGCGTCCTCGTACCGGCTGCGGGGGTCACCGGCGGCCGCGCCGTGCACCGCCGGGAAGGCCGTCGACCGCCCCAGCTCGCCCTGGGCGGCGAGGTCCTTGAGGTGGCGGGCGTACTCGACGTCCGTCCAGAGCTTGTCGAGGGGGTTCTTCTCCTCGACCGTGCCGGGGATCAGCTCGAAGAGGAACTTCCCCTTGAGCGCGTCCCGTTGGGGCCACCCGCCGGCGCGGACCGCCTCGTCCGGGGTGGCGTGCTTGCCGGTGAGGTCGCCGGGGCCGTAGACCGCATCGCCCAGCTTGGCGCGGACGAGGGCGTCGAAGGCGGCGGGGCCACGGCCGCCCTTCTCGTTGAAGCCGTCCTTCATCTCGACCTTGATGAGCACCGGCCGGTGGCCGGGGTGTGCGTCGTGCCAGGCGCGCATATCGGCGAGGCAGCCGCCGAAGTCCTGGTCACGGCCCTTGGAGCGCAGCTCGGCCGGGGTGGTCGCGCCCTCGCAGTTGCTGTTGTTGCCGAGCGGGTTGCTGTGCGAGACGCGCCAGGAGCGGCCGAAGCCGTTGGTCCAGACGTCGAGCTCGACGAGTGCGGCACCGGAGTCCAACGCGTCCGCGAGATAGGGGTACTTGTCCTTCTCGTAGGCATTGTGGACGCCGACGGAGGTGCTGGTGGCGTAGGTCGCCGGGGCCGTCTCGGCGCCCGCGGTGGCCGCCACCGTGATCATCCCGGCCGCCGCCACGGCCACCGCTCCTGCGCCCCACGCCTTTTTCATCGTCCCGCTCTTCCTCTCGATCCGCGGCCGCGCACCGCGCTGCCGTCCGCCGGTCGCTCACCCGGTCGAATGGGCAGCAGCGTACGGGAGTTGACTTCGGGCGGGGAACGGAAACGGCAGGTCGGGCACGTTCGGGCGCCGGTCATGGCAGGCTGCACGGGCCGTGGCCGCAGGGGCCCGGCGGAGCAGAGGAGCAACCATGTCCGAACGGACCCCGCGGAGCGGATTTCCGGTCGCCGCGGTCGTGTTGACCGGGATCGTCGCGCTGTACATGGCGCTCGTCGCGTTCGGCAACATCACGGATTTCGGCACCAACCAGGAGTTCGTCCGTCATGTGCTGGCGATGGACACGACGTTCCGGGACGAGGACCTGATGTGGCGGGCGGTGACCTCCCGCAGAGTGCAGGACGGCGCATACATAGCGATCATCGTCTGGGAGACGCTGGCCGCGGCGCTGCTGACGATCGGCGCGCTGTGGTGGGCGCTGCGGCTGCGGCGGGATTCCCCCGGCCGGGCGCGGACGGTCGCGGTGGCCGGGCTGGTGATGGTCCTGCTGCTGTTCGGCGCCGGGTTCCTCGCGGTGGGCGGTGAGTGGTTCGCGATGTGGCAGTCGAAGCAGTGGAACGGGCTGGACGCGGCGACCCGCAACTTCACGGTGGCGGGCCTGGCCCTGCTGGTGGTGCAGGGCGCGGGCGCGAGGCGCCGGGAGGAGGGCGACCGGGACGCCTTCTCGGACCGGACGGACTACTGACGGACCGCCGGGAGATGCCGTCCGGGGCGCCCTGCGGGTGCGGCGCCCCGGACGGCGGCCCGGGGGGGGGGAACGGGGGGCACCCCCGAACCTCCCTCCGTCGGCGGGTTCCCCGCGCAGGTTAAAGCGGGGGGACGCGGGGGTGGGGGGGTTCCCAACGGTGCGGTGACTGCACGACTGTTCAGGGGGTT